>CAXSEF010000006.1:0-2818 GCA_964236535.1 uncultured Acetobacteraceae bacterium | reverse complement strand
GCGGCCAAGCAGGGCCTGTTCAACGACGTGAACGCCGGCAAGGTCCGCATCCTGCTCGGCTCGACCCAGACCATGGGCACGGGCGTGAACGCGCAGCAGCGGCTGGTGGCCCTGCACCACCTCGACGTGCCCTGGCTGCCCAGCGACATCGAGCAGCGCGAGGGCCGCATCGAGCGCCAGGGCAACCAGAACGAGGAGATCGAACTCTACGCCTACGCTACGCTGGGCAGCGTGGACGCCACCTCCTGGCAGCTGCTGGAGCGCAAGGCCCGGTTCATCGCCGCGGCCCTGGCGGGCGACCGCACGATCCGCCGGCTGGAGGACGTGGACGGCCAGGCCAACCAGTTCGCCATGGCCAAGGCCCTGGCGTCGGGCGACCAGCGCTTGATGCAGAAGGCGGGGATCGAGGCGGAGGTGGCGCGGCTGCGTCGCCTGCACGCGGCCCACTTCGACGACCAGCACGCCATCGCCCAGAACGTCCGCAACGCCGAGGCGGCCATCTACTCGGCGAGCACCCGGATCGCGCAGATCGAGGAGGACCTGCGGGTGCGGATCAGCACCCGGGGCGATGCCTTCGCAATGGTGGTAGGCAAGAAGCCCCACACGGAGCGCAAGGTGGCGGGCGGCTCCCTGCTCAGCAAGCTGCGGCTGACCGAGAAGGCCCTGGAGGAGGGCACGTGGACGATGGGCCAGATCGGCGGCTTCGAGCTGCGGGCCCAGGGCAAGTCCTACGGCAAGAGCCACTACCGCATGGACCTATGGCTGGAGCGCACCGGCCATGAGCAGGAGGTGGAGCTGTCGGACGATCTGACGGCGCTCGGGCTGATCTCGCGGCTCGAGTACATGCTCGACCGGTTCGAGGCGGACCTGGCCGAGCACCGGCGCCGGCTTGCCGAGGCCGAGCAGCGCCTGCCCGGCTACCGCCAGCGGGTGGGCGAGGTGTTCGGGTTCCAGGCGGAGATGGAGGCCAAGGAAGCCGAGCTTACGGCACTAGAGGCGGACCTCGCCGCCAACGACAACCGTGATGCCGACCAGCCCGATGCGGAGGCCGCGGCCTAGCAGGGCCTCACGAACCCGTTCACCTCACAAACAGTCGTTGAAACGCCAGAACCCCGAAACCCGGAAATACAAGGTCAATCTGCCGGGAAGGAGGATGGAGGGGTCAAGGGAATGGAGGGCTGCCGCACGCCACGCGCCCGCGGCAAAAGGTGGGTCTGCGCCGGCCGCTGCGCTGGGCCGGCTTCGATCCCGGCGCTGCGCGCCGCCTTTGCCTCGGTCGCGCGGGTGCGGCTGCCGGGAGGGGTCTTCACCAGGAATGGAGAGGACGAGGAACCCCAAACCGGAGCCACCCCATGGAACTCAGGGCCGTCAACCCGAGGAAGCTGAAGCTCAACCCGGACAACCCCCGCCGGACCAAGGCGTCGCCCGAAGCGGACGCCGCGCTGGCCGCCAACATCAAGGCCATCGGCCTGATCCAGCCGCCGTTCGTGCGCGAGCTCGACGGCAAGCTGGTGGTCAAGGCCGGCGAGCGCCGGGTCAAGGCGTCGATCGCCGCCGGCCTGGCCGAGATCCACGTCATTGTTGCGTCCGGCGAGGACGAGGCCGACCCGCTGCGCTCGCTCGCCGAGAACGTGCAGCGCGCCCAGATGGGTCCAGTGGACCAGTGGCGCGCCATCGAGGCGCTGTGCGGCGGCGGCTGGACCGAAGAGGCAATCGGCACCGCTTTCACCATGCCGGTGCGGACCATCCGCAAGCTGCGCCTGCTGGCGAGCATCCACCCAGCCATGCTGGACCGGATGGCCTACGACCTCCCGAGCGAGGAGAACCTGCGCAAGATCGCCGCCGCCTCCCTGGAGGACCAGGAGGCGGCCTGGAAAACGCTCAAGCCCAAGCGCGGCCACACCGTGCAGTGGTTCGAGGTGTCCCGTGCACTGCACAAGGACAGCATCCCGGCCACCCACGCCCGCTTCGACGACGAGATCGCCCGCACCTACGGGGTGCTGTGGGTGGAGGACCTGTTCGGCCCGGCCGACGAGGACAACCGCACCACGGGCAACGTCGAGGAGTTCTTCGCCGCCCAGCAGCAGTGGCTGGAGACCAACCTGCCGGAGAACGGCACGATCCTGGAGGCCGAGAGCTACGGCGGGGCCAAGCTGCCGCCGCGCAGCGAGCGCTGCTACGGCCAGCCGCGCGAGGGCGACAAGATCGGCTTCTTCATCGACCCGCGCACCGGCAAGGTCAGCGAGGTCCCGTTCCGGGAGATCGTTCGCGCCACCTCGATGGGTGGCGGCTCCGGCGGAGGTGACGACGGGGACGAGGCGCCACGTGCGCAACGGCCCCCGATCAGCCGCAAGGGCGTCGAGCGCATCGGCGACCTGCGCACCGACGCGCTGCACCAGGGCCTGCGCGAGGCCGACATCGACGACACCGCCCTGCTCGGCCTGCTCGTGCTGGCGTTGGCCGGACAGAACGTCACCGTGCAGAGCGCTGCCGGGGGAGCAAGCGAGACGCCCTGGCGTCGTTCCGATGCGCGCGGCGGCATCGCCCGCCGGCTGATGGAGGGCGGGCACCTAACCTCTGACCTCGATCAGCTCCGGGGCGCCGCGCGCGACATGCTGGTGCAGGTGCTATCCTGCCGCGAGGGCGGGAGCCAGAGCGGCGTGGTGGTGCGCGTCGCCGGCGACGCGATCGGCGCCGACGCCTTCATCGCCAACATGGCCTAGGACGAGTTCCTCAAGACCCTCAGCAAGGGCGGCCTCGAGGACGCGAACCGGGCGCTCGGCATCCAGCCGCGCAACACCGGCAAGGAGATGCGCGC
>CAXSEF010000005.1:82368-85416 GCA_964236535.1 uncultured Acetobacteraceae bacterium | reverse complement strand
ACGGGCCGGCAGGCCGCGCCTTCAAGGCGCGAGGCAAGCGCAAGGCTGGGCTTTCTCTCCGTCCGCATTCCGACGGCCCAAGCCGGCCGTCGGAACCTTGCGCGGGCTGCGCCCAAATCCACCAAAGGCCTGAGGCCTTTGGAAACCCTTCCCTTAAGCATAGGGATTCCAAAGGCTAGGCCTTTGGCGGAGTCCAGAGGCAGAGCCTCTGGCCTTGCCTGCTTGCCCCGCCGATACCCGGCCCGGTCGCAGAGCCCCGTCCCTCCTGACCCCTAGGCCGGCTGCCGCGACCGCACCGCCGCCGCCAGCGTCCCGTCGTCCAGCGTGTCCAGCGCCCCGCCCATCGGCACGCCCTGCCCGACCCGGCTGATCGCGACACCCAGCGGCTGCAGCCGGTCGGCGAGCAGGTGCGCGGTGGTAGCGCCGTCGACGGTGGCACCCAGCGCGAGGATGACCTCGGCGATGCCGCCATCGGCCACGCGGGCGAGCAGCGGGGCGATGTTCAGCTCCTCCGGCCCGATCCCGGCGAGCGCCGAGAGGGTGCCGCCGAGCACGTGGTACAGCCCGCGGTGCACCCCGGCGCGCTCCAGCGCCCAGAGGTCGCCGACGCCCTCGACGACGCAGACCAGGCTGCGGTCGCGCCGCGGGTCGGCGCAGATCGAGCACGGGTCGCGGCTGTCGAGGTTGCCGCAGGCGGCGCAGGGACGCACCGTGCGCGCCGCCTCCTCCAGCGCCGAGGCGAGCGGCAGCATGCGGGCCTGCGGCTGCATCAGCAGGCGCAGCGCCGCACGCCGGGCGCTGCGCGGTCCGAAGCCCGGCAGACGCGCGAGCAGGGCGATCAGCCGCTCGATCTCGGGGCCGCCCACCGCCGCGCGTCCCGGCCTAGAACGGCAGCTTCATGCCCGGGGGAAGCTGCAGGCCGCCGGTGACCTTCTGCATCTCCTCGGCGTTCTGCGCATCGATCTTGCGCCGCGCGTCGCCGTGCGCGGCGACCAGCAGGTCCTGCAGCATCTCCATCTCGCCCGGGTCGGCGAGCTTGGGGTCGATGTGGGCCTGCCTGAGGTCGCCCTTGCCGTTCATCACCAGCCGCACCAGCCCGGCGCCGGCGACGCCCTCGACCTCGAGCGCCTCCAGCCGCGCCTGCATCTCGGCCATCTTCTCCTGCATCTGGGTGGCCTGCTTCATCAGGCCGGCGAGGTTCTTCATCCGCTGCTCTCCTTGGAGTCCGTGGAAGGCCCGGCGGTGTGTTGGCCGCGGCCGGGCGTCCGTCAAGGCGGAGATGGGGACGCGAGGCGGACGGGCAAACGGCCGAAGCAGCCAGGCAGGGCGGGGGCGGACGTCGCTCCCCGGACCCCTGTCGCTATGGCCACGGTGTCGTGCCCCCAACAAAGAGCGTGGTTGGCAGGCAAGCAAGCAAGGCCAGAGGCTCTGCCTCCGGACTCCGCCAAAGGCCGAGCCTTTGGAATCCACTTGCTTGAGAAATGGGTTTCCAAAGGCCTCAAGGCCCTTGGTGGGTCTGGGCGCAGCCCGCGCAAGGTTCCGACGGCCGGCTTGGGCCGTCGGAATGCGGGCGGAGGGAAAGCCCAGCCTTGCTGTGCTTACGGGTCGATACCCGCGCCGCTGCCGTCACACCGTCTCACGGTGCCGGTTCGCGGCCGCCCAGCGCGTCGACCCCGGACGGCAGCCACCCCGCCGGCTCGTCCTCCCAGCTGTGCCCGGCGAGCCACGCCGCGGCCGCGGCGTCGGCCCCGGACGGCAGCGACGCATCGGGGTCGTCCAGCCAGCTGATGACGTCCGCCGTGGGCAGCCCGCGATCGAGGTCGCGCAGCAGCAGGTGGTAGCCGCCAGGATAGAACGCCCGCCGCACCGAGGCCGGCAGCTTCGCCCAGGTGGCGGCGGTGGCGGCCGGCGGCACCAGCCGGTCGTGCCCGCCGTCGAGCACCAGCACCCGCCCGCGCAGCAGCGGCGCCGCGGCCGCCGCGTGGTCCATCACGTCGACCAGCCCGGCCAGCACGTCGAGCCGGGTCGCCCCCAGGGTGAGCGGGTCGTGGAACAGCGCCAGCAGCGCCGCGCGGTTATCCGAGGCGACGACCTGGATCGGCACCTCGCCCCCGGTAACCATATACCCCGGCGCCACCCCGGCGGCGAGCCACAGGCTGGTGGCCAGCACCACCCCGATCTCGGCGCGGTCCCACACCGCCGGCGCCAGCAGCACGTAGCTCTCGCCGCCCGCCCCAGCCTCACTCGCCGCACTCCCGCCATCCCGCGCCCCATGCCGCGCCGCCACCAGCATCGCCACCGCCCCGCCCATGCTCTCGCCCATCACCGTGAGCGGCAGGCCGGGGAAACGCGCGTGCAGCGTGCCGACCATGCTCCACGCGTCCTCGACCAGCCTGTCGGTGCCGGCCCAGCGGCCGCGGCTCGGGCTGGCGCCGAAGCCGCGCTGGTCGGGTGCGACCACGACGAAGCCGGCCGCGGCGAGCAGCGGGCCCGGCAGCACCCAGGCGTCGCGGCTGTCGTTGAATCCGTGCAGCGCCAGCACGATGCGTCGCACCGGCGTCCCCGGCGGCGGCAGCCACTGCCGCGCCGGCAGCACGGTCCCGTCCGCCATCGTGAACGCGAAATCCGCCGCTGGCGCTGCCGCCAGCCCCGCCGGCCCCGCCCCGGCTCCCGTCGCGGCATCCGCCCGCGCCGCCGCCGCCACCGGCGTGTCCGCCGCCATCCCGCCCGCGCAGCCCGTCAGCGCCAGGCAGATCGCTGCGCGCACCATCGCGGCACCCGCCCGCCCGCCGATCCCGCACGGGACCGCGCTGCCGCGCACGACGGCAGTCCTGCGCTCGGGTCGCACGGTCGGAAGCGGAGTTGTCGGCACGGCGTTCAGGCGTATCATCGCGCCCGCCCCCAGACCAGCCCGTCCCCAGACCAGCCCAACCCCAGACCGGCCCAACCCCAGACCGGCCCAACCCCAGACCAGCCCGTCCCCAGACCAGCCCGTCCCCAGACCAGAGAGAGCGGCCCATGGCGTTCGGCGACAGCAGCCCGACCCCC
>CAXSEF010000005.1:0-82268 GCA_964236535.1 uncultured Acetobacteraceae bacterium | reverse complement strand
GTCCCCAGACCAGAGAGAGCGGCCCATGGCGTTCGGCGACAGCAGCCCGACCCCCCAGATCGGCACGACCGAGACCTTCGAGGTCGACAGCCGCGTGGTGGCCTGCGACGGCGGCATCGGCGCGCTCGGCCACCCGCGCGTCTGGCTGCGCATCGTGCACGAGCAGACGTTCTGCCCGTACTGCTCGCGCGTCTACGTGCTCAAGGCCGGCGCGGTCGCAGGCGGGCACTGAGGTGGCGGCCGACGCCGGCGCCCCGCTGACCGCCCCGCTGACCACCGGCGCCCCGCCGACCACCGCCACCCCGGCGCCCTCCGGCGGCGCACCCGCCGCACCCCCGGCCGACGCGCCCGCTTCCCCGCCCCTCGACGCCGCGCCATCCCTCCACCTGGTCGTGGTCGACGGCTCCGGCTTCATCTTCCGCGCCTTCCACGCCCTGCCGCCGATGAACCGGGCCGACGGCACCCCGGTCAACGCGGTGTACGGGTTCACCAACATGCTGGCCCGGCTGATGCGCGACCACGTCGGCACGCATCTCGCGGTGATCTTCGACGCCGGGCGCCTGACCTTCCGCAACCGCCTCTACGACCAGTACAAGGCGCACCGCCCGGAGCCGCCCGACGAGCTGCGCCCGCAGTTCGCCCTGGTGCGCGAGGCGACCGCGGCGTTCGGCGTGCCGGCGGTCGAGCTGGACGACTGGGAGGCCGACGACCTGATCGCCTCCTACGCCCGCGCCACCGTCGCCGCCGGCGGGCGCATGACCATCGTGTCCTCGGACAAGGACCTGATGCAGCTGGTTGGCCCGCGGGTGGAGATGCTCGACCCGATCAAGCAGAAGCCGATCGGCCCGGCGGAGGTGATGGAGCGCTTCGGCGTGCCCCCCGCCAAGGTGGTCGAGGTGCAGGCGCTGATGGGCGACTCCATCGACAACGTGCCCGGCGTCCCCGGCATCGGCCCCAAGACCGCGGGACAGCTGGTCACCGAGCACGGCGACCTGGAGGCGGTGCTGGCCGCCGCACCCGCGATGAAGCCCTCCAAGCGCCGCGACGCGCTGATCGCCCATGCCGAGGCCGCGCGCCTGTCGCGCCGCCTGGTGCTGCTGTGCGACACGGTGCCACTGCCGCTGCCGCTCGACGCGCTGGCCTGCCGGGCGTTCGACCGCGCCCGCCTCGCCGCCTACCTCGACTCCATGGGCTTCCGCACCATCGCCCAGCGCCTCGGCCTGGACAGCGGCGGCCCGGTCGGCGGCGCGTTCGGCGGCCTGGGCGGCAGTCTTGCCGGCAACCCCGGCACCGCCGCGCACGCCGCCCCGGAGACCGGCAGCCCGCAGCACCCTGGCCCGGCCGCCGGTCCCGCCGCGGCGTTCGGCGGCTACGAGCGGGTCGCCACGCTGGCGGCGCTCGAGGGCTGGATCGCCCAGGCCCGCCTGTCCGGACTGGTGGCCGTCGGGCTGGAGACCGACGGTCGACCCCCGCTGCGCGCCCAGCTGCTCGGCGTCTCGCTGGCCGTGGCGCCCGGCCGCGCCTGCTACGTGCCGCTGCACCATCGCGCGCTGCCCGCAGCGGCGGCCGGACTGCCCGGCCTGCTGCCGACCCCATCCGACCCAGCCGCCCCGGACGACCCGGCCGCGTCGGACCCCTCCGCTCAGGACTGTCCGGCCCCGCGTGACAAAACCGCCCCGGAACTGTCCGGTCTCGCCGGACACACGGGTGAAAACTGTCCGGTCCCGCCGGACAGTTCGGGCCAAAACTGTCCGGCCACACCGGACACTTTCGCCGTTTCCGAACCCGAGTGTCCGGCCCCGCGTGACGGAATCGCCCCGCCGGAGCCCGCGCAGCCCGCACCGGAGGCGTCCCCGTCCCCCGATGCCTCGCTCTCCGACACCTCGCTCTCCGACAGCCGGCTCGACCCCACGGTGGCCCTCGCGCACCTGGCCCCGCTGCTCGCCGACCCCGGCGTGCTCAAGGTGCTGCACAATGCGAAGGCCGCGCTGCTGCTGCTGGGCCGCCACAATGTCGACGCCCTGGCCCCGGTCGATGACGTGGCCCTGCTGTCCTACGCGCAGGACGCCGGCCGCCACGGGCACGGCCTGGACGAGCTGGCCCAGCTGCACCTCGGCCACGCGCCCACCCCGCTCGATGCGGTGACCGGCACCGGCCGCGCCCGCCTGGCCCTCGCCCACGCGCCGCTCGACCGGGTGACCCCCTACGCCGCCGAGGCCGCGGACGTCACCCTGCGCCTGTGGCACGCCCTGCGCCCCGGCCTGCGGGTGCAGCGCGCCTTGGCCCTCTACGAGCAGGTCGAACGACGGCTGGTGCCGGTCCTCGCGCGCATGGAGGCGGCCGGCATCCGGGTGGACCACGACGAGCTGCGGCGAATGTCGGCGGATTTCGGCGCACGGATGGAGACGCTGGAAGCGCAGGTGCACGCCCTCGCCGGCCGCGCCTTCAGCCTCGGCAGCCCGAAGCAGCTCGGCGAGATCCTGTTCGACGAGATGGGCCTGGCCGGCGGCAAGCGCACCGCGGGCGGCGCCTGGGGCACCGACGCCGTCGCCCTCCAGGCCCTGGCCGACCAGGGCCTGGAACTGCCGCAGCGGCTGCTGGAATGGCGCCAGATCGCCAAGCTCAAGAGCACCTACGCCGACGCCCTGGTCGCCGAGATGGACCCCGGCACCGGCCGAATCCATACCAGTTTCGCAATGACCGCGACCAGCACCGGGCGGCTGTCCTCGAACGACCCGAACCTGCAGAACATCCCGATCCGCACCGAGGAGGGCGGGCGCATCCGCCGCGCCTTCGTGGCCGCCGACGGGCACCTGCTGGTCAGCGCCGACTACTCGCAGATCGAGCTGCGCCTGCTCGCCCACGTCGCCGACATCGCACCGCTGCGCGAGGCGTTTGCGACCGGGCAGGACATCCACGCCCGCACCGCGAGCGAGGTGTTCGGGGTGCCGATGGCGCAGATGGATCCGGCCACGCGCCGGCGCGCCAAGGCGATCAATTTCGGCATCATCTACGGCATCAGCGCGTTCGGGCTGGGCCGCCAGCTCGGCATCGACCCCGGCGAGGCGCGCACCTACATCGCCGCCTATTTCGCGCGCTACCCAGGTATCCGCGACTACATGGAGCGCACCAGGGAGGAGGCGCGGCGGCACGGCTACGTCACCACACCGTTCGGCCGCCGCTGCTGGATCCCGGGCATCGCCGACCGCAACATGCAGCGCCGCGCCGGCGCCGAGCGCCAGGCGATCAACGCGCCGCTGCAGGGCGGAGCCGCCGACGTGATCAAGCGGGCCATGGTGCGTCTGCCCGAGGCGATGGCGGGACTGGAGGCGCGGCTGCTGCTGCAGGTCCACGACGAGCTGCTGTTCGAGGCGCCGGAGGCCGAGGCCGACGCAGTGGCCGCGTTGGCGAAGCGGGTGATGGAGGCGGCGGCGTCGCTGTCGGTGCCGCTGGTGGTGGAGACGGGGCAGGGGCGGAGCTGGGCGGAGGCGCACTAGGCGTGGCGATGCAAGGCCCGAGTCCCGCCCCACGACCTGAAAGCGCGGACCCCCCAGGACAAGCCACCTGGACCGGCCGCCGGAAGGCTCATTGATGGACTGCAAAGGCTCAGCCTTCGCCGGGGTCCGGAGGCAGGGCCTACGGCCTGGCTCGCTTGCCGTCGCCTACGCGCTGCTCGGCCTGCTGGCGGTCACGACGCTGGCGCGGGTCGTGCCGCCGTTCCAGAACCCGGACGAGCTGGCGCAGGTGCTGCGCGCCGAGCAGGTCGGGCTGGGCGGCCTGCTGGCCCGCCGCTTCGACGGGCCGCTCGGGCGCACCGCCGGGGGCTGGCTCGACGGCGGCGCCGACGCGCTCTACGCGGTGTTCGAGCCGCTGGTGTTCCACCCCGAGGTGCGCGCGACCGCGGGGATGTTCGACCGTGCGGCGGGCATCGGCTGGGGCGGCACGCGGCGCTGGCAGCATTTCGAGAACACCGGAGTCTACCCGCCGGTCCTGTATCTGCCGGCGGCGGCGGCGATCGCGCTGGGCCGGCGGCAAGGCGCACCGGTGCTGCGCACGCTGCACGCGGCGCGGCTGGCGGGCGGGGTCGTGGCGGTCGGGCTGGGGGCGCTGGCGGTGGGACTGGGCGCCGCCGCGGCGCCATGGCTGTTCGCCGTGCTGGCGCTGCCGATGTCGCTGTCGCTGATGGCCTCGGTGTCGCAGGACGCGCTGCTGCTCCCGGTGGCGGCACTGGCGGCGGCGCTGCTGGTGCGGCTGCGCGGGCCGGAGCCGGACCGGCCCGCGCACCCGCACAGGCGGTGGCGCTTCCCACCGCCGGCCGGCTTCGCGGCGCTGTGCCTGTGCCTTGCGCTGGTGGCGACGGCGCGACCCGCCTACCTGCCGACGGCCCTGCTGCCGCTCGCGGCCAGGGTGCGGTGGCGCTGGCGACTGGCGGGTGCGGCGGCGGTCGCGGGGTGCGTGCTGGGCTGGTCGGCGCTGGCGGCGGACGTCGCGCTGGTGGGCGGCGGCGACGGCGGGCTCGCCGATCCGGCCGCGCAGGCGGCGCTGCTGCGGGCGGAGCCGACGCGGGTGTGGCAGGTCGGCGCGGCGACGCTGCAGGTCCACGGCTGGGCGCTGGCCGAGGGGTTCGTCGGACGGCTCGGCTGGCTCGACCTGGCATTGCCGGCCTGGCTGCGTCGGGTGGGCGTGGCCACGCTGCTGCTGGGCGCGCTGGCTTCGGCTGCCCCGGTCGCGGCCAACATGCAGGCCCGGAACCCGAGCGCGGAACCGGCGGCGTCGCCCGCGCCGCGACCCCCGACCGGGCGCGGGCGCACCCTCGCCGTGCTTCTGCACGCCGGGCTGCGGCACGACTGGGGGCGGGCCCTTGCGGTGCTGGTGGCGGGAGCCTCGGTGGTCGCATTGGCCGCCCTGCTCTATTTGACCTGGACGGCGGTCGGGCTGGGCGTGGTGATGGGGCTGCAGGGACGATACTTCCTGCCCGTGGCGCTGCTGCTCGCGCCCGCGCTGCCCCGGCGCCCGATACTGTCCGCCCAGACGGCGCTGGCGCTGCCGTTCGGTGCGGCGTTCATGATGGCTGGCGTGACCTGGGAGGTCGTGGCGCGATACTACCTGCGCTGAGAGCAACGGGAGGGCGCTGCGGCCTGCGGCCACACCTTCTACCAGCGGCCCAGGCGTTGACCTCTAGGCGCAGCAAGGCTGGGCTCTCCCTCCGCCCGCATTCGAATGACCCAAGCGGGCACCACCCAGACCTGAAAAGGCCGGAGGCCTTGGGAGACCCCTTCCTCAAGCAAAAGGATCCCAAAGGCTCGGCCTTTGGCGGAGTCCAGAGGCAGAGCCTCTGGCCTTGCTTGCCCGACCGGTCACCCTCAAGGCCTGGTGGTATGACAACTCCGTTTCTCTGGGCGCCACGCATCGTCGCCCGGCGGCGATCCCGCCCGGGCGGTCGAGGGCCCGAGACTTTCGGGTCCTGCCGTCGCCGCTGCCGAACGTGTTGCCGATGACCACTGGCAAGGTCTTGTTTGCCGAGGTCCGGCGCCGGAGCGGACCGTCGGGAGACGTCGTCTGTCATCTCAGGCCACCGGGCACCTATCCAGGCTGGCTCGTCCGTGGTGATGCGTCACCGGACAAGCTCCAGCGTCGCATCACCACGCCACGATCGAGGCGGCAAATACAATACGCGGCCGTTGCAGAGTGTAAAACCAAACCCATTCGTCCAGGTAAAGGGAATTATCTTATTATACGGACAATCCTGTGAACTTTTTGTTACAAATTTCTTGTGGCTTGGCGTATGTCAAACATCTAGGCTGCTCAGAGATCGAGCCAGGATCATGGTGGTTATTGTGGAAAATCTGGTTTCAATCTGCATTCCCACCTGCAATCGTCCCGGACTACTTCTGAAAGCGATTGAGAGCTGCTACGAGCAGATTTACCGACCGATAGAGATACTTATCGGTGACGACTCGAAAAACGATAGTACAGAGCAACTCGTATCAACTTTGATACCCCCACCAGGCGTGGAAGTCCACTATCAACATAACGATCCCGCACTGTCCCAGTTCGGAAATGTCAACCTGCTCTTTGATACCGCTTCCGGGTCGAGGCTACTTCTTCTTCACGATGACGATTTACTATGCACGGGAGGACTTGATCTCCTTATCGATGGCTGGGCCAACTTCCCGGGTACTCGTTGCATCTATGGAAAGCAATACGTCATCGACGAGGGTGGCAACATCCTGTTGCAGCATTCGCAAAGCCTGAACAACGACTATTTTCGCAGAGACCAGGATGCAGGACGTCAGTCTTCGGCCCTGCGTGTGTGCCTGAAGCAGCAAATGCCCAATAACTGCTACCTGATCGAGACTGCACTGGCTCAACAGGTTCGATGTAGGAGCGAAGACCAGATCGGGACCTCGGTCGACGCGGATTTCGGCATACGCGCCGGACTGGCGGTCAGTAGTGGATCGTTCGTATTCATCAATGAGTTCGTGTCGAAATACCGGCTTACCAAAACCTCGATCATGCGGGCAAAAAACGTCAACAACGCCAGGCATCTTCTTTTTTCCTACGTGAAGAGCCTGCCTCTCTCGCAAGACGACGAACCAGCAAGGCACATCCTGCTGGTTCGAATCGCTCCTCAAGCCTGCCTTAATGCGGCAATGTCGAGACAGAAGATGCTCGCTCTGAGGATACTCGTGGGAAAGCACTACAGACATTCGCTGCTCAGCAAGGCAACAATATTCAGGCTGTTGTACATCCTTTCCTCGCGCCTGGGATCTCAGGCGAGCAGACTGATGCACCGCTGACTCCAAGCGCCCGGCCAGGCTCGTGCAGTTCCTGCATCGTACAGGCGAGGGTGATGGCCTCCTCAGCCGGCAGGAGAGGATAGTGTGGCCGGCATGCCGGAGCGCGCGCCGGACAACTGCAGGTTGTCTACTAGGCAGCAGCACGGCCTGATCCCGCGTCTGGCGAGATCCCGGGTGCAACGGAGTGACGCCATCTCATAGCGGCGACCCAGACATCGACCGGCAAACGCAGCGGAGACTCCCTCCTCAAGCATAGGGTTTCCAAAGACTAGGCCAGTGGCTGCAGACTAGGCCAGTGGCTTCGTCCAGAGGCAGGGCCTCTGGCCTTGCTTGTCTGGCCGGTCACGCTCAACGCCCGTTGGTACCAGCAGGCTATCCTTCCAGAAACCCGGGGCCACGGGGTAGCGCGTCCCACATGACATCACGCTTGCGCTCGATGGCGGGTCCAGGTCCCAGGCTGAGCCTGATCCGCAGGCAGTCGCCCCTGTCAGGTTCAGGCGTTGCGCAGCCTACGCAGGAGCTGTTCGGCGGTGTCGAGGTCCAGCCGCAGGGCGCGCGTCGCGATGTCCTGGCTGAAGCCCGCGCGGGCGAACCCGGCCAGCGCGCGGCGGCGACGTGCGGGGTCCTCGACCGTGTCCTGTGCCGCTGGCGGCGCAAACGGACCGAGGCGCCGACGCTTGGCATGGGCGATGGCGGCGGCGAGCTCGGCCTCCGGCGCATCGGGCAGGGCGCGGGCGATCTCGGTCGGCACCCCGCGAGCCGCAAGATGCGCTGCCACCGCACGCCGCGAGTGCCCGGTGCGGGCGAGGCTGCGCGCCCGGCTCCCAGCGAAGGCGGCGTCGTCAACCGTGCCGGACTGCGCCAGCCGGGCCACGACCTCCGCGGCGGCGGCGTGTGCACGTGCGGCGTCGGCGGCCACGACGTGCGGCTCGGCACCATCCTCGACCGCCGCCCGGGCCCAGCGATCGATCCGCCGAACAAGCACGCGCAGCAGCCCGGCGCGGGTGGCGGCGTAGCGGGACAGGTGCGCCAGCGCCGCATCGTGCAGCCTTGCGGCGGAGGGCGCGGAGCCGGCAGGGCGGCGGGCGGACGGCATTGCGGGAGGATGCCCTGGCCGGGATGGGCAGGGAAGCCGAGGCGCGTGCAGCAAGGCAGAGGCTCTGCGTGCGGACGCGTCCACGGGCAAGGCCCGGCCTTGCCTTGCTGCGGCGAAGCATCCTCGGCGGCACCCGTGCGTAGGAGGCGGCAGACAACCGGAGTGCCCGAGCCATGAGCGACCCCCGCAGCGCCGGACCGACCCCGCCGTTTCCCGGGACGCAGCGGCAGGAAGCGCCCGGCCTCAGCGCGCGGATGTCGCCGCAGCCGGACCACGGCGAGAGCAGCTACGTCGGCAAGGGGCTGCTCGCCGGCCGGGTCGCGCTGATCACCGGCGGCGACTCCGGGATCGGCCGCGCGGTGGCGATCGCCTACGCGCGCGAGGGGGCGGATGTGGCGATCTCCTACCTGCCGGAGGAGCAGGTGGACGCGGACGAGACCCGGTCGTGGATCGAGCAGGCCGGACGCCGCGCGCTGCTGCTGCCCGGCGACATCCGCGACGAGGCGCACTGCCACGCGCTCGTCGAGCGGACGGTCGGCGCGCTGGGGCGGCTCGACATCCTGGTGAACAACGCGGCCGCCCAGACGGTGAACGAGGGGATGGACGACGTGACCGCGGAGCAGATCGACGTGGCATTCCGCACCAACGTGTTCGCGATATACTACCTGTGCCAGGCGGCAGTGCGGCACATGAAGCCCGGTGCGGCGATCGTGAACACCACCAGCGTGCAGGCCAAGGTCGCGAACAAGACGATGCTGGTCTACGCGGCGACCAAGGGGGCCATCGCCAGCCTGACGATCGGGCTGTCCAACCTGCTGGCGCCGCAGGGCATCCGGGTCAACTGCGTCGCCCCCGGTCCGGTGTGGACGCCGATCCAGCCGATCGCCAAGGAGCCGGAGGAGCTGGAGACGCTGGGCCAGGAGACGCTGATGGGCCGGCCGGGACAGCCGGCCGAACTGGCGCCGATCTACGTGCTGCTGGCCTCGGAGCAGGGCAGCTACATGACCGGCGCGCTGGTGCCGGTCACCGGTGGCGCGCCGATGTTCTAGCGGCCGAGCCGGCCAGGCAAGCAAGGCCGGAGGCTCTGCCTCCGGACGCGGCCATTGGCCTGGCCTCTGAAGTCCCTGTGCTCAGGCAAGGGTTTTCCCAACGTTCTGCCCGCCAGCACGAAGATTGCGTGCGCCGCCGCCTTTGTCGGCAGGCCGCGGTCGGACAGCGTGCCGGCCGCGGCCGAGCACTGCCGCGTCGATGCGGTGTCCGGCCACGCATGTCGGTGCCGTCCTTGCGGATCATGCCCCCGCCCAGGAAGCCGATGCCGGACACCCCGTACGAGATGATGCCCGCGGCACCGTCGACGCCCGGCAGCCGCATCCCGAGGTCGGAAAAGGCCGCTGCACCCACGCCCACCAGCGCGGTGGTGCGCAGCGGCTCGGGCGCCGTGGTTGCAGTCGGGGCCGGCACCGGCGCAACGCATCGCGGAGGGCTCGTCCACGCAGGGGGAGGCGGACCGGCACAGCGCGGGTGTCGCCGCAGCATCCGCCCGCATCACGGCTCCTTAACCAGCCGGCGCTATCCTGTGTTGCGCATCGTCTGCCCGGCCGCATGGCCCGACGCATTTTCGCGGCGCAGCCGCACCGGCCGGGCGCGAGCGGAGGGACAGTGATGGACGCCATGTTTCCCACCACGATGGCCGGGCGCCGGACAGCGCAGACCATCTCGATCGCGGTCATCGCAGGGACCGTGCGGATCGCCGATATGGTGCTGCTGTGCCTTGCCGGCCTGCTGTCCCTGCTGCTGTTTGCCGGGTTGCACGGCAGCCATCCCGGCGGCCCGATCGGACTGGCCGAGATCCTGGGCGCCGTCGCCACCAGCGCAAGCCTGTCGCGCGAGGGCGCCTACACGCAGGCGGCAATGCTGTCGGCCTCCACGCAGATCCGGCTGCTGGCCAAGCCGCTGCTGATCGGCACGTTCTGCACGATCGGCTGCCTGTTCGCCTTCGACCAGAGCGGCGTGGCGATCCGGCTGTGGCCGCTGTCCTGGGCGAGTGCGGTGGCCGTGCTGTTCACGGCGAGCCGGCTGCCGCTCGCCAGGCAGATGCGGGCCTGGACGGCGTCAGGGCGGCTCGCGCGCAAGCTCGCCATCGTGGGCCTGGGCGATTTCAGCCGCGAGTTCATCGAGCGGCTGCGCGACGAGCCGAATGCCTACCGGATCGTGGGGATCTACGACGACCGTCTGTCGCGTGTTCCGGAGAGCCAGGCGGGCGTCGATGTCTGGGGCACCGTCGATGACCTCGTCGCCCGCTCGCGCCTGGAGAAGATCGACGTGATCGTGGTCGCCCTGCCACTCGGCGCGGTGGCGCGGATCAACGCCATCATGGAGCAGCTCAGCAGCACGGTCGCCGACATCGTGCTGACCACCGACCTCGCCGGACTGCGCTTCTCGCGAACCCAGTTCGCCGGCATCGGCCGCAACCCCGTGGTGTGCGTGCGCGAGGAGCCGCTCAAGGATTGGCGGGCGCTGGAGAAAGCGGTGCTGGACTACGGCGTGGGCGTGCTGGCGCTGCTCCTGTTCTCGCCGCTGCTGCTGCTCACCGCGCTGGCCGTCAAGCTCGACTCGCCCGGCCCGGTACTGTTCCGCCAGCCGCGCATGGGTTTCAACAACCAGCTGTTCCTCTGCTACAAGTTCCGCTCGATGCGCACCGACATGACCGACCTGCTGGCCGACCGCCAGACCAGCCGCGGCGATCCGCGCGTCACCCGGGTCGGCCGCATCATCCGCCGGCTCTCGATCGACGAGCTGCCGCAACTGTTCAACGTGCTCAACGGGACCATGTCGCTGGTCGGTCCCCGCCCGCACGCGCCCAACACCAAGGCGGCCGATCGGCTGTTCACGGAGGTGGTGCAGCAATACGCGACGCGCCACCGGGTCAAGCCGGGCATCACGGGCTGGGCGCAGGTCAATGGCTGGCGGGGCGAGACCACCACGCTCGACCAGATCGAGCAGCGCGTCGCCTGCGACCTGTTCTACATCGAGAACTGGTCGGTAGGCCTGGACCTCAGGGTCATGTTGATGACCGTCCTGCGTGAGGTCCGCAGCAGCAACGCGTTCTGATACCCTCGGGCGGCGTGTTTCTTGGTTGCCAGGGCACGCTGAAGGCAAGCCGCAGGAAGGCGAGGGCGCCGGCCTCGCGCCTGCCGTCGCCACACTGGCCCAGACGGCTCAGACATCGCCAGGATCCCCGGGACCTGCTTTCGTGTGCGGGTCTGGGGCCTCAGGCCCCAGCGGAGTCCAGAGGCAGAGCCTCTGGCCTTGCCTGCCCTGGTTCCGCCCTAGAACGTGACCCGCAAGCCGCCGAACCCGGCAACAGGCGCTGCGATGCTGTAGCTGCGGGTGTTGCTGGCGCCCGGTGCCTGCGAGAGGAACACCGACGAGGTCGGCGAGAACGTTCCGTAGGTGTAGTATTTCTGGTCGGTGATGTTCTGCGCCAGCGCGAACACCTGGATGGCCTTGGTAATCTGGTACTGGGTGTTGAGGTTGAGCGTGAAGTAGGCGGGCAGCCGCGGGGTGAGGTTGGCTTCGTCGCCGAACAGGGCGGTGCCGGACGAGGCGATGGCGGTGGCGCCGATGGTCCAGCGCGGGGTGACCTGGTAGTTGGTGCCGAGCTTGACGAGGTTGGTGGGCACCCCGGGGAGGCGGTCGCCGGGTCGGACCTGGATGTCGCCGTTCGCGTCCGCTGCGGGGTTGTTCTGGCTGCTCTCGGTGAAGCCGGTCTGGAACGTCGCCGCGGTGTAGGAATAGTTGACGTAGGCGAACAGGCGCCCGGTGGTCAGGCTTACTCCTGCATCGACGCCCTCGCGGCGGGTCTGGCCGACGTTCTCGAAGAAGGCGCGGCCCTGGACCGGGCTGTTGACGAAGATGATGTCGTCGTCGGAATTGGTATGAAACAGTTCGAGGCTGTAGCCGAGCGTCGTGGCGGGCTGCAGCTTGACCTGGCCGCGCAGGCCGGCCTCGACGGTGCGGGAGACGACCTGCTTGAGGTCCGGGTCGCCCACGAAGAAGTTGGCAAGGCTGCAGGAATCGGCGGCGCTGGCGCAGGAGAGCTCGGCCGGAGTGGGCGCGCGGTTGGCCTCGCTGTAGCCGGCGAAGGCGGTGAGCCAGGGGGCGATCCGGTAGGTCGCGCCGGCGGAGGGATTGAAGCGGCTGAAGCTGTGCTGGCCGGTGAGCGCGTCGGTGCCGCCCTGGTCGGCAAGATCGATCTCGGCGTTGTTGAAGCGGCCGGCGAGGGTGAGCGACAGCCGGCTGGTGAGGTCGACCGTGTCGGTGGCGAACAGGCCGAAATAGGCGTCGCTGACGGCGACGCGGATCGGCTCGTTGGCGCCCGGCTCGTCGATGACTTCGCCGGGTCCGATGAAGACGCGGCTGACCGGGGTCAGGCCGCCGATGTAGGAGGTGGCGCTGAACTCGGTCTGCGCGCCGTCGAACGAGCCGCCGGCGACGAACAGGTTGTGCAGGCCGAGAACGGCGTTGGTGTTGGTGATCTCGAGCGAGGCGCCGTAGCCGTTGGTGTTGGTGGTCTGGTCGTCGAGCTCCGAGTAGGGGCCGCCGTTAAGGAAGTCGGGGATCGTCGCGCCGCCACGGGTGGTGCTGGGTATGCCGGGATCGGAGCAGAGCAGGCCGGAGCCGTCGTTGCAGGGAATGTCGTTGGCGCTGTTGCCGTTCACGACGCGCTGCAGGAAGTAGTCGTAGTAGGCGAGGGCCTGCAGCGAGGTGTGGTCGTTGATCGTGTAGTTCGCCGAGCTGTTGACGTTGACGTATTTGTTGGCGATGAGGTTGGGCGCGGTGAACTGCGCGGCGCGATCGGCATCGAGCAGCTCGGTGGGCGCGGTTCCCGGGCCGTTGATGATGTTGTTGGCCATGGTCAGGTTGACATGCGCTTCGAGGCTCTCGGTGCGCAGGCCGTAGTCGGCATAGATGTTGTAGATGTCGGTCGACTGCAGATCGCGCCAGCCGTCCTGGTGCAGGGCAGTACCGGCAACGTAGAAGGCCTGTCGGCCGTCCGCGGTCGCCGCGCCGTACTGGGCCTGGGTCTCGACCTGGCCGAACGAGCCGCCGAGCAGGTCGATCTCGCCGCCCTGGTAGGTGAAGCCGTTCTTGAGCTGGAAGTTGATCGAGCCGCCGAGCGCATTGAGGCCGAAGACCGGATTGGAACCCTCGATGTTGATGCGGTCGATGGCGACATCGGGGATCAGGTCGAAGTTCACGGTATCGCCGAAAGCCTGGTTGAAGCGTTCGCCGTCGACGTAGATGGCGAGTCCCTCGGCATTGCCCTGCAGTGCCGAGGCGCTGAAGCCATGGTACAGCAGGTTCGGCTGGTACGGGTTGCCGGACCCTTCGTCGAGGGTGACGCCGCCCACGTTCTCGTTGAGCGCGCGCAGCGCGTCGGGGTAGCCGTCGCGGGAGATGTCGGCGGCGCCGAGCACGTTGGTCTCGGCGGGGACCTTGTCGCGATCAACGCCGGAGCCGAGCAGCGGCGTGCTGGAAATGATGTTGACGTTGGGCAGCACGGTGTCGGTGCCGCTCGCGGGTGCTGCCGCCGACGAGGCGGGCGCGCCGGTGGGTGCGGCAGTCTGCGCCGGCGCGGCGGCGGGCAGCAGGGCAAGGGCGCCGCCCAGGAGCAGGGTGGCGTGGGTGGATCGGTTGCGCACGGTTTCGTTGCCATCGGACGTTTGGTGACGTTGTAGCGTGGGGGTGCCGATGTGGCATAGGACCGGACTTCCCGGAGCCCGCGGAAAGCGCCCCGCGGCCGATGGCGCGAGCGGGCTAAAGCAAAGAAGGCTCGGTTTGATCTCGCCCAGCATTCTCGACCGGACAGCCGGACCATGGGAACCATGCGCGGGCCACGCCCGTACCCGCCATGGACCACTTCTTCAGGCGTGAGCCCGTTGGCGCCCATGGCCTTCGGGTTCGCCGCGCGACACCCTTAAGCGTGCCCGCTGTGCCTTCCGGTTTGCCCAGGGATCTCACGCCCCGTGCCGGGTCCTCGCGCGCAGGAAACCGGGCAGAGCCCTGGCGTCATGCACCCGCTCATGAAAACTGTGGTTGCCGACCGTCCCGCCAGCACTGCCGGGTTCGGCTCGCGCCTCCTGGCCGCCATCGCGGCCGGCCGGTCTGACTGCCACCGGATCGAGAGGCGGACCTCATGAACGTCGTCTATGAACTCGCGACGCTGTCGTTGCCGCTGCTGTCGTTTGCCCAGGTCTCGGCAGGAGCACAGGCCTTCGTCGACGCCCCAGGCGCGCGAGGCGAGCTGCTGGGGTGCTGGCGGAGCGACATCGGCACGCTCGGCCGCCTGCTGGTGTTGCGCGGGTTCAGTTCGATGGACGAGCTGATGGCCGAGCGCAGGCGGGCCCTGCTGAGCGCCAACCCGTTCAATGCCGGGAACCTGTTGAGCGCGCTGGAGATGGACAGCTACGCGCCGTTCGCATTCCTGCCGCCGGTCAGGCCGGGGGCGTATGGCAGGGTCTACGAGTTCCGGACCTATCGGCTGAAGCCGGGCGGGCTGCTGCCGACCCTGGCCGGCTGGGAAGCGGCGATGCCGGCGCGCGAGCCGATGTCGCACCTGGTGATCGCGATGTATGCGCTCGACGGTGCACCGCGCATCACCCACATCTGGCCGTATGCCGGCGTCGACGAGCGTTCTGCGATCCGTGCGCGCTCGGTTGCGAGGGGGATCTGGCCCCCGGTGGGCGGGCCGGAAAACGTCGCCGAGGCCACTTCGACGATCGCGCTGCCGGAGGCGTTCTCGCCGCTCTGCTAGCCGGGTTGCCCACCATGGTCGCTGCCGGCCGGCAGCGCACCCAGGACGGTCGGCACGCTCCGGCTGACGAGGTGCGCTGTCCGACGCCAGGGCGGCAACGGGCCCGGCCGTTCGGCGGCTCTGGGCGGAGGGAGAGCCGGCGCTGCGGCCTGTGTTGCGCCGCGATGGACCTCGGGACGGGCCGCGCACCGCGTTGACTTCGCGCGCGCCCGTACTGCATCCTCCTCGATTGCTCCCGCGACCGGCCGCGGCTCCCCGCGGCCGGGGAGACGGACGGGGTGCTGCCCGGGCTGCCGCAATCGTGACGATTTCCGCCTTGATGCCGACCTACAATCGCGCCGACCTCGTGTTCGAACGGGGCGAAGGCGCGTGGCTGTTCGCGGCGGACGGCCGACAATTCCTCGATTTCGGCTCCGGGATCGCCACCAGCTCGCTCGGGCACGGGCATCCGCATCTGGTGGCGGCGATCGCCGAGCAGGCGGGGCGGGTGATGCACGTCTCGAACCTGTACCGCGTGCCAGGGGCGGAACGTCTGGCGGCGCGGTTCGTCGAGGCATCATTCGCCGACAGCGTGTTCTTCTGCAACTCGGGCGCCGAGGCCAACGAGGGCGCGGTCAAGATGATGCGCCGGGCGATGGCCTCGACGGGGCAGCCGGAGCGGGTGCGGGTGATCTGCTTCGACGGCGCGTTCCACGGGCGCACGCTGGCGATGCTGTCGGCGACAGGCAATTCGAAGTACCTGCAGGGTTTCGGGCCGGCGGTCGAAGGCTTCGACCACGTGCCGTTCGACAACCTCAACGCGTTGCGCGACGCGATCGGGCCGCAGACGGCGGGCGTGCTGGTGGAGCCGATCCAGGGCGAGGGCGGGGTGCGGCCGGCCTCGCTGCGCTTCCTGCGCGAGCTGCGGGCGGCGTGCGACGAGTTCGGCATCCTGCTGGCAATGGACGAGGTGCAGTGCGGCATGGGGCGCACCGGCCGCCTGTTCGCGCATGAGTGGGCCGGGATCGAACCCGACGTGCTGAGTGCTGCGAAGGGGATCGCGGGCGGTTTCCCGATGGGGGCGATCCTGGCGAAGGAGGCGGTGGCGAAGCACCTGACGCCGGGCAGCCACGGCACGACGTTCGGCGGCAATCCGCTGGCGTGCGCGGCGGGCAACGCGGTGCTGGATGTGGTGCTGTCGCCTGGGTTCCTCGACGAGGTGGCGCGCAAGGGCGAGCGGCTCTGGAAGGAGCTCGGGGCGGTGGTGCGCGAGCATCCGGAGGTGTTCGACTCGGTGCGCGGCGCGGGGCTGATGCTCGGGTTGAAATGCAGCGTGCCGAACATCGAGGTGCAGCAGGCGTGCACCGACCAGGGACTGCTGAGCGTCGCTGCGGGCGACAACGTGCTGCGGCTGGTGCCGCCGCTGGTGGTGAGCGACGCCGACCTGACCGAGGCGGTGGCGATGATCCGTCGGGCGGCGCTGGCCTGCGTGCCGGCGCCGGCGGGGCGGCCGACGGATGCCGAGCTGACGGCGTCATGAGGGGGGCGCTGCGGCAGCGCGATGTGGCGGCCAATTCTTCGCGGCACTTCCTCGACCTGCGCGATTTCGATACCGCAACCCTGCGCCAGATGCTCGATACGGCGGTGTCGCTGAAACAGGCGCGGGTCCGGGCGCGGGGGCTCGCCGGATCGGGCGTGGTGTCGGGGCTGCCGGCGCGACCGCTGGCTGGGCTCACGCTCGCAATGATCTTCGAGCATCCCTCGACACGGACTCGGGTGTCGTTCGAGGTCGCAATGCGCCAGCTCGGGGGCGACGTGGTGGTGCTGTCAGGGGCGCAGACCCAGCTCGGCCGCGGGGAGAGCATCGCCGACACGGCGCGGGTGCTGTCGCGCTACGTCGACGCCATCATGCTGCGCACCGACGACGCGGCCAAGCTGCACGAGCTGGCCGAGCACGCGACGGTGCCGGTGATCAACGGGCTGACCTCGGCGTCGCACCCGTGCCAGATTATGGCCGACGTGATGACGTTCGAGGAGCATCGCGGTCCGATCACCGGCCAGGTGGTCGCCTGGGTCGGGTGCGGCAACAACGTGGCGCGCTCATGGATCGAGGCGGCGGCGCGGTTCGGCTTCACGCTCCGCATGGCGTGCCCGGACGAGCTGGCGCCATCGGAGGGCATGCTGGCCTGGGCGCGAGGGCAGGGGGCGCGGATCGAGGTGACGTCGGACGCGGCGGCGGCGGTACACGGGGCGCGTGCGGTGGTGGCCGATACGTGGGTCAGCATGTCGGACGATCCGGCGGACAGCCGGCACGACCTGCTGGCGCCGTACCAGGTGACCGAGCGGTTGATGTCGCTTGCGGCCGAGGACGCGATCTTCATGCACTGCCTGCCGGCGCATCGCGGCGAGGAGGTTGCGGCCGAGGTGATCGACGGGCCGCGCTCGGTGGTGTTCGACGAGGCCGAAAACCGGCTGCACGCGCAGAAGGGCGTCCTGGCCTGGGCGCTGGGCGCGCGGTGAGCGGGCGCACGACGAAACAGGCCGGAGGACGCGCTGATGGCTGAGATGAAGGTGTCGAACACCGAGGATTCGGCGGTGACCCCGGGCTGGGTGGACCAGGAGCTCGACGAGATCTTCGCGGGGTTGCCAGCGCAGTCGGCTGGGCAGCGGGCGGCCTATGCGGAGTGCCTCGCGGCAAGCCGGACCGGGGATGTCGAAGGGGCGCATGACCGCTGCCGAACCGTGTTGCTCGAAGGATTGCGCGGCGACGGGGTGGAGGCCGCAGCGCTGGCCCGGCTGGTGGATCGGCTGGAGGCATTGGAAGCCGAGATCACGACGCGGACTTAGCGACTTCGGCAGAGCCGCTGAGGTTTTGTGGGCGTTCGCAGGAAAGCAAGGCCAGGGCTCTGCCCTGGACCCGTTGGGGCCTGAGGCCCCAGACCCACACATGCTGGGGCACGTTGCGGGCGTTGTGCCGCAGGCTCAGGCGGCTGGTTTCCAGCGCCGCCGGCCTTTGGCGGGTCGGGGCAGAGCCCGGCCTTGCCTCGCGGTGGCAGATCCCGCGCGGTGTTCCTATCTGACCGCAATGACAGAGACCCCGGCCTTTCTGGACAGCGCCCGCCCCGACGTGCCCGACATCGTCGTGCCGCGCGGCATCCTTCCCTTCTTCCTGCCGAGCCGTCCGGTGCGCGGGCGGCTGATCCGACTCGGGCCGCTCGCCGACGCGCTGCTGTCGCGCCATGAGAACCACCCTGCCGTGACCGCGCTCGCCGGGCAGGCGATGGCGCTGGCGGCGGGGCTGGCCTCGGCGTTGAAGTTCCGCGGCTCGTTCAGCCTGCAGGCCAAGGGCGACGGACCGGTGCCGATGCTGCTCGCCGACTGCACCGAGGCGGGGGCGCTGCGCGGCTATGCGCGGGCGGACGACGAGCGGCTGCAGGCGCTGCTGGCGGAGCAACCGGCCCCGAGTGCCGCGCAGCTGCTCGGCGGGGGGTATCTGGCGTTCACGGTCGACCAGGGGCCGGAGCTGGAGCGGCACCAGGGCATCGTGTCGATCGAGGGAGAAAGCCTGTCGGACATGGCGCTGCACTACTTCAAGACCAGCGAGCAGATGAGCTGCCTGGTGCGGCTGGCGTGCAAGCGGACCGAGGCCGGGTGGCGGGCGGCGGCGCTGGTTCTGGAGCAGGTGGCAGGCGAGGGCGGGGTGGACCCGCAGCTCGACACGGCCGCGCAGGAGGAGGCGTGGCGAACGGCGACGACGCTGGCGGCGACGCTGAGCGAGGCGGAACTGCTGGACGACGCACTGGCGCCCGAGTTGCTGCTGTACCGGCTGTTCGGCAACGAGGGGGTGGCCGCGGACCTGCCGCGGGCGCTGGCCTACGGGTGCCGGTGCTCGCGCTCGCGGCTTGCCGGTATCCTGGAGGGGTTCCCGGCGGACGACCTCGACCACATGACGGTGGGCAGCGACATCGTCATGACCTGCGAGTTCTGCAACTACGACTTCCGGTTCGCGCGCGACGGGGTGCGGGGAAGCGAGGTGGCGGACTAGGACGGGTCCGGGGAAAGCCAGGCCGGGACCTCTGCTCTCCCTCGAGCGGCGGCTTGCCGGGGGGTTGAACCGCCAGACCCCACACGTTGGCGGCGCCCCGGGGTGGGTCGCGCAAGAGGTCCGGAGGCTGGGCGCAGGGGCACGGCGCGTGGCAGGTCCTCGTGCCGGCACATGGGGCGCTTCCCTGGCCTTGCCGGCTGCGCTTGCCACCGTGGCGGGTCGTTGCCACCGTGCGGCTCGCCTGCCAGGAGCTGTCCATGCCGATCCGCCGTATCCTCCTGCTGCCACTGGCGGTGCTGTTGCCGCTGGTTGTGGCGTCGTGCGGCAGCGACGCGCCGCCGCCGGTGTTCACGCCGCTCGCCTACGACTACCTGCGGCCGATCCGGCTGAACGTGGCGACGCTCGACGTCGAGAACCATGCAAGGACGCACGGCCCGGACGACGTGGCAGCGGAGTCGCCGGTGCCGCCAGGCCAGGCGCTGACCCAGATGGCGCACGACCGGGTATTTCCGGGCGGCAGCGGCGGGCGGGCGGTTTTCGTGATCGAGGACGCCTCCGTGCAGCGTCACGGCGACTCGCTGTCCGGAAGCCTTGCGGTGCGGCTCGACGTGGTGGGGCCGGACGGGCAGGCGCGCGGCTTCGCCGAGGCCCGGGTGGCGCGCGCCAGCACCGACGGATCGGGTGACCTGCGCTCACGTCTGTATGCGCTGACCCGGCAGATGATGGACGACATGAACGTGGAGTTCGAGTACCAGGTCCGGCATTCGCTGCGTTCGTGGCTGCAGCCGGACGCCGACGTGCCAACGGGGGTGTCGGCTCAGCCGCTGGACGGGGCGGCGGGGGCGCGTGGGACGGTTCAGCCAACGCCTATGCCGGTGGTGCCGGGTTTGGGCGCGTCGGTGCCGGCGTCCGGTTATGGCGACGGCACCGGCGCGGCAGCGGGGGTGGCGTCGCCGGGAACGCTGTCGCCGCCGCCCACCAGCCTTGCCCTCCCGCAGGGTTATGCGCCGACGGTGCAAGGATCGCCGGCGGTCCCGGCGTCGCCCCATGGTGCTCCAGCCTCTGGCGCTCCGCCCTATGGCGCGCCCGCGGGGGTGGCGCCGTCGACGCCGTACCCACAGCCGGTGCCCTATGCGCCGCCGTTCTACTCGCCCTCGCCCTATTCGGCGCCGATGGGTCAGCCGGCGCCGAATGATCGCGGGCCGCAGTCCGGGCCGCTGCCGCTCACGCCGGAATGATGCCGGCCTGAAAGCAGACGCGGATGGGCTCCGCCCAGAACCGCAAGGCGCCGCCGCTTCCAAGCCGTGGCGCCCGCTGTTCGCGTTTGACCGGGCATGGGGATGCTTGGGACATCGCTCGAACGGGTCCAGAGCCAGGCCCTGACCCAGGTGTTTCGACGGTTCCCGTGCAACGTGATTTCCGCCGAGCCCTGCCGCGTTGCATAGCTGGGCGATGATGCTGTCCGTGTTGCGGCTGTTCGCGTCCTCCACGATGCTGCTGATGCTGCTGGCATCCGGCGCGGCGGCCGGGCCTGACGTCTCGGGGCTGGGGTTCTCGCCGCAGCCTGGGACGTCGCTGCCGAAGGGGGCGGCACTGGTCGAGGCGGACGGGCGCGCGGTGACGCTGGGCACGCTGCTGGGGGAGCGCCCGGTCCTGCTGGTGCTGGGGTATTTCAACTGCCCGTCACTGTGCGGGGTGGTGCGCGACGACCTGTTCACCGCGCTGGCGGGCAGCGGCCTGGCTGCTTCGCGTGACTACACGCTGCTGTTTGTCAGCATCGACCCGGCCGAGACGCCGGCGGATGCGGAGCGTGCGTTGCGCGACGACATGGCGCGCTATCCAGCGCCGGGCGCCGCGCAGGGCTGGCATTTCCTGACCGGCGGGCCCGCAGCGCTGGCGGCAGTGGAGGCCTCGATCGGGTGGCGGAGCCGGTTCGACGCCGGGCTCAAGCAGTTCCTGCATCCGGCGGGGGTGGTGGTGGCGACGCCGGCGGGCGTGGTGTCCGGTGCGCTGATGGGGGTGGGCTACCAGGCGGGGGACCTGCGGGCCAAGGTGGTCGAGGCGCGCGACGGCGGGCTGGAGCAGGCGATCCAGCCGGTACTGCTGCTGTGCTTCCACTACGATGCGGTGACCGGCCGCTACAGCGTCGCCATCCTCAAGCTGTTGCGGCTGGGAGCGGTGCTGACGATGCTGTTGATCGGAGCGATGTTCGGGCTGCTTCGCTGGCGGGAGTGGCGGGGCTAGGCTGCGCGCCTGCGGGCTGACCGGCCGCACAATGCGGACTGGTGCCATTAAAGGGAGCGTGCCCATGCGTCGTCGCGTCGTGGCTTTGCTGTGTGCTTCGGTGATTGCCGCAGCCGGACCTGCTGCTGCAGGCCCGGACCACGGCGCGCTGCAGCAGGCGATCGAGACGCCGGGGCGCAGCGCGAAGTTCGTCGCGCGTGACGGATATCGCCACCCGTTGGAGGAGCTGGCCTTCCTGGGCGTGAAACCCGACTCGAGCGTGGTCGAGATCTGGCCGGGCGGCGGCTACTGGACCGAGATCCTGGCGCCGCTGTTGCGCGAGGCCGGCTCCTACCGGGTGGCGCTGGCGCCGGCGGATGGCGGGCCGGAGGATGCCATGTTTGCCAAGGGAGCGCCGGCGCTGCGGGCAAAGCTCGCATCCGACCCGGCGATCTATGGCAAGGTGATGGCGACCGAACTGGGAGCGGGCCACGACGTGCCGGCGCCGTCCGGCAGCGTCGACATCGTGCTGACGTTCCGCAATCTGCACAACTGGCTGGGCCAGGGTGATGCGCCGGAGATGCTGGCGGCAATCCGGTCCGCGCTGAAGCCCGGCGGCATCCTGGGCATCGAAGACCACCGGGGCAGCACCGCCACCCCCCAAGACCCGCACGCCGCGAGCGGCTACGTGCGGCAGGACTATGCGGTGGCTCTGGTGGAAAAGGCAGGGTTCGAGTTCGTGGGGTCGTCCGAGGTCGACGCCAACCCGAGGGACACCGCGGATTGGCCGAAGGGAGTGTGGACGCTGCCACCGGTGCTCGCCCTGGGCGACGTGGACCGGGCAAAATACGTGGCGGTCGGGGAGGCCGACAACTTCGTGCTGAAGTTCCGCAAGCCAGGAGGGTAGGAGGCGCAGGTCGGAGGATCGACTTCAGCGCAGGAGAGCCAGGGCTCCGCCCCCTCCGCCAGGACGGGGACCCACTGAAGGGCTGAGCCCCAACACCTCAGCTTGCCGACGGCCAACGGAGCATCCAGCCGCCCGCTGCCGGCGATATGAATGCACGACGTTCCTGCCACTGGAGCTTGTTAAAGCCTGAGTTTCACCAATGCACTCGCTAAAACAAATGGGATCAAAGGGCCGTCGGCCCTTTGCGGGTCTGGGCAAAGCCCAGCCTTGCTTGCTGACGAGTTGAGGAATGCGGGTGGTGGCACCAAAACGATTCGTGCCCGGCGGGACCTGCCGGGTGTGCTGTTTTTGCCGAGCGGGGAAATCCTTATGGCTCGACAGCGGATCCTAAGCTTCGAGTAACCCGCTTCGTCTCAGATGTCTCTTATTGTGAGACAGAGAACGAACATGGCACGATTATTGGAACAAGGCAGTGTGCCGTGAGCGGGACCGTGCTGTTCCGCCAGGGTGACGCTGCGGTGCAGATCGAGTCGATCGCCAGCGGCAGTGCGAAGCCGGCCGAGCAGGCAGGGTTGAACATGGCGCTGTTCAGCCACACCGGGACGGCCTACCCGCTGCAGGCCCTGGGTTACGACCCGTCAGCTGAACTGGGGATCACCGACGGGGCCGGCGCCCAGACGTTCGGCGTCGAGGCGGGCAGTGCGAGCGGGACCGTGATCGAGGCGTCGGCGGACGGCTCGCAGGTCGGCGCGATGATCGACACGAGTGATCTTGCGGCCGGGGGTGCGGTGCCGGACGGGCCGCTGGCGCTGCTGACACAGTGGCAGGCGGCAGCGCCGGTGGCGCTGTTCGCCGATCCGGCGACCCAGGGGTTCACCGCCTCGCTCGACCTCAGCGTGCCTTACGCGGAGTTCCCGGGTGGGCCTGGCGCGCAGACCTCGTCAAGCCAGATCGTGCTCTATCTTGGGCTGACCGACGTCACGACCGGACGCGAGATCGCCTACGGTCTGATCCTGTTCGACAGCCGCGGCAGCGCTTCGCCGTTCTTTGGCGCCGACACCGGGGTGGGTGGAACAGGTGCCGCGATCGTGGCGCAGACGGCGGGCGTGACGTCGCGCTACGACGTCGACGTGGCGGGATCGACGGGTTTCCAGGGGACCGCGTATTCGGGAGCCAAGGCGTTCGCCATGGAGATCACGCCGCAGACGCTGGAGGCTGCGATCGGCGCGCTGAACAGCACGAACGGGGGGCGGCCGTTCTCGACCGACGTGGCGAACTATGTGCTGACCAACGTGTCGGTCGATGCGGAGGTGGAGTATTTCGGGCAGCCGAATGCGCTGGCCTATTCGGTCAGCGGCCTGACGCTCGCGGAGGGAACGGGTTCCGCGATTAAGGCGACGGTGGCGGCGCAGTCCGCGGTGGCGAGTGGACCGTCGGGTGTCACCCAGGCGAGCGGTGTGGAGGCGGGCGGAGTGCCGACGGTGACCAGCCTGGCGGGAGGGGACGGGCCGGAGACCATCGTGGCGTCGGCGGGAGTCAGCTACTCTGTGCAGGCGGGGCAAGGGGCGTTGACGTTCCTTGGTTCGGACGGGGCGGCAACGATCCTGGGCGGGGCCGGCGCGCTGGTGGCGATCGGCGGCACCGGGGCGCTGACCGCCTCGGGCGGCGGCGGGACAAGCTACCTGGCGGGTGGCTCGGCGGGCGGCAACGCGCTGTTGGGCGGGGCGGGCAACGTGACGCTGGTGGGCGGTTCCGGCGGGCCGGGTTCAGTGGGCGACACGCTGGCCGGGGGCAGCGGTGCTGCGATGATCTTTGCGGGCGGGGAGGCCAGCACGATCTATGGCGGCAGTGCGGGCACCATGATTGCGGCCGGGAGCGGCGCCGACTTCATCGTCGCGGGTGGCGGGGAGGACGTGATCTACACCGGCACCGGCAGCGACACGGTCTGGGGAAGCCCGTCGGTCGGCGCCAGCACGGTGGTGGTGGCGGGTTCGGGGCAGGCACTGGTCGAGGGCGGCGTAGGTGCAGACACGATGTATGGCGGCACCGGGCAGTCAACGCTGGAGGGCGGCGCGGGAGGGCAGCTGATGGTCGGCGGTGGCGGCGCCATGGTCGTGTTCGCGGGCAGCGGATCCGACACGGTGTTTGGCGGCATCGCGAGCTCCTCGACGCTGGTGGTCGGCGGCGCGGTCGGCACGCTGACGGTGCTGCAGGCCGGTGCGGCCACGGTGGACGCGGGTTCGGGCGGCGACACGGTTTTCGGCGGCACCGGCGGCGACCTGGTGGCGACCGGCTCGGGTTCGACACTGGTGATGCTGTCGGCGGCCTCCTCGGTGAGCGACACGGTGCAGTTCGGCTCGGGCAACGCCATCGTGCAGGGCGGCGGCTCGACGGACCGCTACGTGTTCGACCAGGGCCAGTCGGTCGGGGCGGACCTGATCTCGGGGTTCCGCGTCGGGCTCGACGCGCTGGTGGTCTCGACAACGCAGCGAGCTGCGGCGCTGTCCGGCATGACTGCTGAGGACGGCGGGCTGCTGGTGCCGCTGGGCAATGGTGGCGCGGTGTTCCTGGCCGGAGTGCAGCAGGGCGGTGTGCAGCTTTTCGAGTGAGCGCACGGAAATATTGGCTGGGCGGCGTGCAGCCCCTGTGGCGAGCGTGCAGGAGTCCCATATAGCGAAAGTCTTTGTGCCGAGGTTACCGTGGTGTGTTGCGTTACGCGTCTCTTCCGGTGCTCCCGCGGCACTGGGCAGCCTGGTCCGCGCAGTGCGGACCCGGGAAGCGAAGGGAAGACGTCATAATGGCGAGCGGTACGGTCAAGTGGTTCAACGGCCAAAAGGGTTACGGCTTCATTCAGCCCGATGACGGCACGCAGGATGTGTTCGTGCATATCAGCGCGGTGGAACGTTCCGGGCTTGGCGGCCTTAACGAGGGTCAGAAGCTGAGCTTCGACCTGGAGCGTGGCCAGCAGGGCAAGACCTCCGCCGTCAACCTGCAGGCGGTCTGACGCTGGGCTGGCCGGCGATCCGGACGATCCGGACGTCGGCTGGTGGCCGGGGGTGAAGGGATGGATGTGGCAGCGCACAGGTATGCCGTCGGCGACAAGGTCGAGCTTAGACGTCGACCGTATGACAAGACGGTTCTCATCAGCCTCTATACGGTGGTCCGGCTGATGCCGAACGACTCGCCGGATCGGGAATACAGGTTGAAGAACAACCGGGACGGACACGAACGGATTGTTCTGGAGAGTGAACTGATCGGGCGCTAGCACGGGCTCGATGCGGTATTCCGCACCAGGTTCGGCTGCGAAGAAGGAGTGATGAATGGCGTTCAAGGTAAATTACGGATTGCAGAAGGCTGAGCGGGCCCGGGCCAAGCAGACGAAGAAAGAAAACAAGCTGCGTGAGCGCGAAGCCAATGCGGCGGCTTCTGCGGCAAATGCGCGCGAGCCCGCAGCCGATGAGGTTGTGCCGGCGCAGGACGAACCGTCCGAGTAGCGGGTCCGGGTTGGGCCCGATGGCGGGCTAGGTTCGCGTCGGCCCTGTGGCTCGGGCCGTACCGGTGGCCGGTCGGGGATGTGCAGGATGGCCTGGACGCTGGCCGACATCCCGTCGCAGAGCGGGCGTATAGCGCTGGTGACCGGGGCTACCCGGGGGCTTGGACTGGAAGTGGCAAAGGCGCTGGCGACAGCGGGTGCCACCGTGGTGTTGGCTGGACGCGATCGGCAACGCGGCGAGGACGCTTCGGCGGAGTTCCGTCGGGCGGGTTGGCTGGCCGACTTCGAGCCACTTGACCTGGGCGATCCTGCCGATGTCACGCGCTTCGCGGCACGCCTGATGGCGCGGCTGCCGAAACTGGATCTGCTGGTGAACAATGCGGGCGTCATGGCCATTCCACAACGTCTCGTCACTGCGGCCGGCTTCGAGACCCAGTTCGGCGTGAACTATCTTGGGCATTTCGCGCTGTCGGCACGGTTGATGCCGGCATTGCGGCTCGGACGGGCGCGGGTGGTGAGCCTGGCAAGCCTGGCACATCGCCGCGGACGAATCGACTTCGACGACTTGCAGAGCGAGCGGGGCTATCGTCCCTGGACTGCATACCAGCAGAGCAAGTTGGCAATGCTTATGTTCGCGCGCGAACTGCAGCGGCGCAGCCAGGCGGCAGGATGGGGCATCACCAGCGTGGCCGCCCATCCCGGTGTTGCAATGACCGAGCTGTTCGAGACCGGGCCCGGCATCGGGCGGGGCGGTCGCTCGCTGGAGCGGACGCTGATCCAGGTGGCGGGGCCGTTGTTCGCGCAAACGGCCGCTCGCGGCGCACTCCCGATCCTGTATGCGGCGACTTCGCCCGATGCGCAGCCTGGCGGCTACTACGGCCCGGACGGGTTTCACGAAATGCAGGGTAACCCCGCGCCGGCGCGGGTGTCGCGGCGTGCGGCAGATGATAGCGCGGCTTCGCGGCTGTGGGAGCTCTCGGAACGGCTGTGCGCGATCGGCTATCCGGCCGTCTGAGTAACAGCCGGGGTGCGACGGCGTCCTGCGTAGCGGCGGGCACACCGGTGGCGTCAGGGTGTTTGCGTTGGGATTGATGACTGTAGCCGGAGATCCGCAATGGAACCGATGAAGCCAATGGAACTCATGAAGCCAATGGAGCCGATGAAGGCCGTGCCGGAGCAGGGATGGTGGCCGGACGGACTCGGCGTGCCTGCATCAAGCGGTTCGCAGAGCAACATGCGCTATGCGTTTTTTCCGGGCCCGCGGCGGCTGGTGATCGAGACCGGAGGCAGCGTCCGGGTCTATGACAGCGCGGGCCACAGGATCAACGGCGTGTCGCAGCAGGATGGAGGGACGCGGAGCCTCGTATTCAGCAGCGATGACGGGCCGGTCGAGGTCAAGGATTTGGCAGAGGCGAAGGACTGAGCAGGTTGCACGCCGTGGGCCTGTGCCGATGAGCAAGGACCGTTGCGCGACGGGTGGCCGCGGGTCGCGGATGAATCACGGCGGGTTTGGACCCGCCCGGATGGTCGTAGAGGCGCTGACGATGATGCAGGATTTCTTCACCACGAGAGAGCTTGATAAGGCCTGGCTTCGCGGGTCGCGTCACGTACCCGCGGCATGACACAGCCACCTGATAGCTTCGTTCGCGTGATCGATCTGGAGACGACCGGTCAGGGCTTCGCCGATGGCGGTGTGGTGGAGATCGGATGGCAGGACGTCGCCGCGCAAGCCGAAGGCTGGATGCTTCGTGCCACGCCGCAGGCGCGGCTGGTGCGGCCGGAGCACGCGATTTCGCCCGCGACTTCGGCGATCCACCACATTGTCGACGAGGACGTGGTGGATGCCGCGTCCTGGCTGCTGACCGCACCGGAGGTGCTGCAGGCAGCGCCTGGCCCGCCGCCACTGGCGCTGGCAGCACACCGGGCGGCATTCGAGCAGCGCTGGTGCAAACCGGTGTTGGCCCGTCCCGTGCGCTGGATCTGTACCTACAAGTGTGCGCTGCGCCTGTGGCCGGAGGCGCCGACGCATTCGAACCAGGGGTTGCGCTACTGGCGCCGGCCGGAAGGCCTGGACCGTGCGACGGGCCTGCCGGCGCACCGGGCGGGACCCGACGCCTACGTGAGCGCGTTCCACCTGCGCGACATGCTGGCGCTGGCCGACGTGGCGCAGTTGCTCGCCTGGTCGGACGAGCCGGCGCTGCTGGTGAAGGTCCCGTTCGGCCCCTGGCGTGGGCGGCGCTGGAGCGAGCTGGACGACGCGGCGCTGGAGCAGGTCCTCGCAGGTTCCGGCGGCAATGCGGACATGGCGTTCACCGCGCGCAACGAACGCAGTCGTCGTGCCGGTGCGTTGGCCGATGTCGAGCCGCCGCTGCAGAGCACCCTCGTGCTTTGACGGTCGGGCGAGCCGGCGGCGCTTGCGGCGGTGCTGCGGGGTAGGCAGTCGCTGCGCGGATGGGTATCACGACGCGCACAGGTCGCGGAGGCGATAGGCGGCTCCTTCCTGCGCGAGTGCCGAGGCGATGACCGACATGCCACCCGACCACCTGGCCTCCAATCCCAAAAGCCCATTCTACGACGAGGCCGTCCTGGCCCGCAGCGTCGGTGTCCGCTTCAATGGCGTCGAGAAGACGAACGTGGACGAGTACTGCGTGAGCGAGGGTTGGGTGCGGCTGACGGTCGGGTCGAGTGTGAAGCGGGACGGCTCGCCGATGACGATCAGGCTGCAGGGGGTTGTCGAACCCTATTTCCGCGACCAGCCGTAGCGTGCCGCCTGGCGCGGCGCCTCGTGCCTGGGCCAGGCTTCGCGGCGCGTGCCGGCTATAACGTCGTGCCACAGTCGCCGTGCCGGTTCCCTACCCCGGTGGGCGCGGCCTACAGGATGGGCCGATATTGCCGCGCGCGTGTCCCGCCGCCTGCCGGCTTGAACAGGGACGACGCGATTGCGCCTTTACCCCTGATCTTGGTCGCGCGGGAACCTGGGCGAGCGGCCCGGCCGTGCCACATCAGCATGCCGGCGGTTCCGGTCAGCCGCCCCGACCCCAGTGAGCAGGCCAAGAAACGATGGCGGATCTGATGCCGATTGAACGCCCCCTGGCCGCGCCAGCCGGGCATCCTGCGGTGAGCTTGGCCCAGGTGGGCGTGCTGCTGATCAATCTCGGCACCCCGGACTCTCCCACCTACTGGCCGATGCGGCGCTACCTCAAGGAGTTCCTGTCCGATCGGCGGGTGGTCGACGTGCCGCGGGCACTATGGTGGCCGCTGCTGAACCTGGTCATTCTGACGGTGCGGCCGTCGCGGAGCGGTGCGAAGTACGCCTCGATCTGGGATCGCGAGCGCAATGCCTCGCCGCTCGCGGTGATTACGCAGGATCAGGCGGACGGCTTGCGGGCGCGGCTGGCCCAGGTGTCGGACCGGGTGGTGGTCGACTACGCCATGCGCTACGGCAATCCCTCGACTGCGTCGAAGCTGGACGCGCTGCAGGCGCGAGGCTGCAAGCGCATCCTGCTGGTGCCGCTCTACCCGCAATATGCGGCCAGCAGCACGGCAAGCGTATGCGACAAGGCATTCGCGCATCTGATGACGATGCGCTGGCAACCGGCGATCCGGGTGGTGCCGCAGTGGCACGAAGACCCGGTATACATCGACGCACTGGCGGCGTCGGTGCGCGCCGGCTTGGCGGCCCTCGACTTCGAGCCGGAGGTGGTCCTGGTGTCGTTCCACGGAGTGCCGAAGCGCTATCTGATGGAGGGCGACCCCTACCATTGTTTCGCGGTCAAGACTGGGCGGCTGCTGCGCGAGCGCCTTGGCTTCGGCGAGGAGCGGATGCGCACGACCTTCCAGTCGCGGTTCGGACGGGAGGAGTGGCTGCAGCCGTACACCGACAAGACAATAGAAGCGCTGGCACGATCCGGCGTCAGGCGGATGGCAATCCTGGCGCCGGGCTTCGTCGCGGACTGCCTGGAGACCCTCGAGGAACTAGGTGTGGAGAACCGGGAAATCTTCGAGCACAATGGCGGCGAGCGATATGCCTACATTCCCTGCCTGAACGCCTCGCCAGGCGGCCTGGACGTGCTGGAGCATGTGGTGCAGCGGGAGCTGCAAGGCTGGGTCTGACAACGTGGCGATGGCGAGTGACGGCGGGTCCGTTGCGGTGCGTTATGCGCGCCGGCTGGTGATCGGCCCTGGAGGATGAAATACGGCGCAAGGCGGCCCTTGCGGCGGTGATCCTGTGGCTCGCGGCTGGCGCGGCGGGAACCCCCGACTCGGCGCCGGCAGACTGCGTCCAAGACACCTGGACGCGTGCACCGCCACGATGAACAACGTGTTCAGCACGGCAGAACAGATCCGGGCGTACTGCGTGAAGGCGGCCCAGAAGGTCTGCGAACCGGCGGGACCGACACAAGATAGAGCTCGACGGAGAGGCCCGGCGGTCTTTAGCCGCCCAGCGGTTCAACTGGCCGGTGTGCGGCCGGCCTGCGGAACGTGACGAGCCTCAGGTGGCGAGCTGCTGAGCAGCGAATCGCCGTAGCGGGCGAGGAGGTCTGCCGGGTCGGCGTAGATCGCGGCGCATCCGGCCGCACGAAGAGCCTCCTCCTGGAAGCCGCCACAAAGCATCCCGACCGAGCGCAGTCCCGCCTTTGCCGCAGCCTGTGCGTCATACGGCGTGTCGCCGACCACCAGAGCGTCGTTGGCCTGCAGCCCGGGGATGGCGCGCAATGCCGCCTTGAAGATGTCCGGATCGGGTTTGGAATGTTCGGCGTCGTCCGAGGATGTCTCGGCGTCGATGATGTCGGCGATGTTCGCAATTTTCTTGTAGGTCGCAAGTTCGTCCTGCTTGGCCGAGGAGGCGAGGATGATCAGGGTGCCGTCTCGGCGGATGCGCTCGAACAGGGCGCGGACCTCGGGGAATGCCTTGATGCGCCCGAGATAGCGCTCCTTGAGGATGTCGGAACGACGGCCGTCGAGCGCCTTGCCGTTTGTCCGCAGTTCGTCCGCGGACAGGAACTCGGGCATCAGCTGGTCGCCGCCCTTGCCAATCTGGCCGCGGAGCTCGCCGAGGGCGATGGCGTGCCCGAACTCAGCGAAGGCGTCCTGCCAGGCCCTGGCGTGCAGGTCGACGGAGTCGACGAGCGTTCCGTCCACGTCGAAGATGATGGCCTTGGGCATCGCTGCGATCCTTGTCCCCGCGACCGGCGGGTAAGCGGACGGATGCTCCGTGGAGCCTTGCCGTGGTTCAAACGAGGTCCTGGCCGGGGGCAAGGCGGCTAGGACGGCACCTTGTAGGCGCTGCCGTCTGCGGCATGGGCCGGGTGTTCCACAATACAGCCATGGTTGTGCACGGCGAGACTGTCGAACTCCGCGGCGAGGCGATGCAGGGCGATGTGCAGCGTCTTGCCCTGCAGCGGCGGGCCGTGGCCGGTGATCACCCGCTCTGGCTCGAGGGCGTCCAGTGTGACAACGAAGCGCCGGGCCGCATCCCAGTCGGCGGTGCAGTATTTCGGGCGGCCCGTGCAGCTCCGGCTTCCGGGTGAGCACGGCGTAGGCGGCTTCGCGTGCGGTCGAAATGAACGCATCGGCGGAGATCAGGGTGCGGTTGGACTCGCGCCGGAGCGATACTTGGCCCGCGGAGCGACCGGGCGTGGCAATTCAGCGTTAGGAGGGCATGTTCGGCACCATGCCGTTGGCCGGAAGGGTGCGCAGACCGTCGCCGAGGTCGATCGGGCGACGCGGGTAGAGCGGCGAGAGCAGCGACATCAGCCCGCCGCCCGCGGCTGAATCCGGCGCGGTATAGGATGCGGTGCCGTTCAGGTATGGGTGTTCGAGGGAATGAACGTAGACCGCGACGTCTCAGCGTTCAGCGAGGCCGGGCAGTCCGCTGACATAATCGAAGCGACCATGGGTGAGGACGATGCAGCTCGGAAGAGCGTCGGTGCCAAAGCGCTTGGCCGCGGCGGCAGCAAATTGCGAGGTGGTATCGGCCACGCCCGCGTCCATCAGCACCCCGCCACGGTCACCGGCGTCAGGAGGCCCAAACAAAGCGACGTTGACGATGGCCAAGCGCTTGCAAGCAAGGTGGGCGACCATTGGTTGAGCACCGTGGTCCGCTGCGGCGATTACGACGCCGACCGGGTCAAGCGGCACGTGCTGTGTCATGCGGTTTCCTGGATGATCGCTGCGTGGAGTGTAGCGCGCGAGGCGGCTGGCGTTTCCCGGAAGCGATGCAGCAAAGCGGGGATTGTGCTCGTGGAGGATGCCTGGTCCGGGGTGTGTTGGCAGGGCTACAGCGGTCGGCCGCGTTGGTGGACCCGGCTTGAACGTCGTCGGTGCCCCAGGCTTGATGCGTCTTGCCGGGGTACCACATTGGCCCGCACGGGAGATCCGATGCAGATGCGCCTGTTTGTCGGGCTGTTCGTGGCCGTTGTGTTCGCGGCCGCATTGCTGCTGGACACGCAGGCCGTCCTGCAGTTGGCTTGGCTCGCAGCAGCTGGGCGTCTTGGAACTTGGCCACGTCTGATCGGGGCCGCGGTTGCGGTGCTGGCGTTGGGTGTGGTTGCGACCCAGGCGGCGATGTCGCTGCGTCGATCTCGCTCGCGAAGTGCAAGCCGGCAGCCGGGAGTGGGGCGCCGGAACTTGATGCCCGCCGTGAAGCGCATGCATCCGACCAAATCGCGGATCATGCTGCGCAAGGGTAACGTGCAATCCGAGGTTCTCAACAAGGAATTCGGCAAGCGGAAGCCGTCTCGGCCGCGCAAAAAATGATCGCCGCCGTTCCGTGGGCGCAGTCAAAGGATGACAAAGCGACGGTGATGGCGCTAAGAGCTTGTTTGGGAACTCACCTCTGCCGGCCTTCTGCTGTGCTCTGGTGCTCTCCGAAACGCGTCATAGTGGATTTTCAAACGGGCTCTAAGTGTCCTTCCAAGATCATTTCAGCCAATGGCAGCACGTTGGAAGAGGGACGGAGTTGCAGTGGATACGTGCTGTTCCCTTTGTAAACCGGCAACCGACCGTCCCAGGCGGGGCACTGGCGATCTGTATGTCATTGACAATGACTACAATGATTTCACACAGACACTAAGAGCCCCGATGAACAATCTCCTGTGCCATTGCTGTTACGGATATGCTGCGGGCATCGACGCAGAGTGGTGGCCAGGCTCTGGGACCAGCGTGCGGATCGGCTGCGGTCCAATTACTTCTTAGTTTTAGAACATCCCGCGCTAGTGGGGAGCGGATCTGGGAGTTGAGATTTGACGGACGATGCTTTGATGCGCCTGAGTATTCTCGAGGCCGAGCACAAGGTATTGCAGGGCGTCGTTGCACACCTGTTGGCGTTGCTCGAGACAGCCGCGCCGTTCGGGCCGGTCGATGCGAGCAACACTGCGCACTGGGCATACGATACTGGGGACAGTGCGTCCCGTCTGGCCTACGAGGCGTTCAAGAACAGGCTGAAGCAGGCGCGCGAGACGGTCGAGGCAAACGGCTGATATCATCGGCTACCTGCTCCGACTCGAATATGAGTAGGTGCGGCTTGGGCTGGAGTGGTGGTTTGGTGGCACCTGTGATGTGGGCATGCGACCGATCCTTCAGTTGTATGGCGGCTACTCGCACTGGCTCTGGTTCTAGACGATGCCCGGCATGCGGATGCGGCGCGGCTGAGCGACATGGACCGCCAGACGCTGCGAGACTGGGTGCACCGCTACAACGTAGATGGCGCCGGAGGATCGGCAATGCAGCTGACTGATACGCGCATAAAGTGCAGCATTCAACGTGAGCGTTGCCAAGGATCGAGGCGACACGAAGCCGGCAGGAGCTCAGGCCGCGATTAGGGTGTTAGCGAATTTTTGGATTAGCGGCATTACCGAGGAGACTGGCTTGGGCGCGCTGAACAGATACCCTTGTGCCTCGCCGCAGCCTTCCTGCCGCAGAAGTTCAAGCTGCTCCTCAGTCTCAACGCCTTCGGCGACGACGGCCATGCCGAGCGAGCGGCCAAGGCCGATCAGGGCGCGTACAATGGCGATGCAGTCGGGCTGTTCGGACAGGTTGCGGATGAAGCTCTGGTCGATCTTGATCTTATCAAACGGGAAGTGGCGCAAGTAGCTCAGCGATGAATAGCCGGTCCCGAAATCATCCATGGAGATCGTCACGCCCAGCGCATGAATCTCGTGGAGGATCGACAGCACGACCTGGCTGTCCTGAAGGAGCAGCGACTCCGTGATTTCCACGTCGAGGCGTTGCGGCGGCAGCCCCGAGCGAGAGAGGGCGCCTGCGATGTCGGACGCGAGCTCGCGATTGCGGAACTGGATCGGTGACAGGTTAACGGCGACCTTGACCGTATCCGGCCATAGCGCCGCGTCCAAGCAGGCACGATTCATCACCCAGGCACCGATCCGGGAGATGAGGCCGATCTCTTCGGCGACCGGGATGAACTCGTTCGGCGAGACCAGTCCACGCTCGGGATGACGCCAGCGGGCGAGCGCCTCAAAAGCGCAGACGTCGCCATGTTCGATCGACAGCAGCGGCATGTAGTGGACCTCGAACTGCTCGTCCTCGACCGCCCTGCGCAGATCGTGCTCGAGCAGCCGACGGGCCTGCATCCGCGCGTTCATATCCTCCTCAAAGAACCGGTAGATGCCGCGGCCCTCGGCCTTCGCCCGATAGAGCGCGAGGTCGGCGTTCTTGAGCAGCGCGTCGGCGCTCGGACGCCTCTCTCCAGCCACGACGATGCCGATGCTGGTGCCGATCGTGATCTGCTGGCCGTCCACCTGGAACGGGTTGGCCAGCGTGGCGATGATGCGCTCGGCCAGTATGGTGGCACCGGTCGGCTGTTCAGCGGAAACCTGCAGCACGGCGAACTCGTCGTCGCCAAGACGGACGACGGTGTCTTCTTCACGGACGCAGCTCAGTAGACGTTGCGCGACTATGGTCAGCAATCCGTCGCCGATAGGATGGCCAAACAAGTCGTTCACCGACTTGAAGTCGTCCAAGTCGAGCGTGAGGACCGCGAGACGACCGTATCGTTGGTCACCGGTGCTCTCCTCGATTCGTTCACGGAAGAACGTACGATTCGGCAGGCCGGTGAGCGCATCATGACGCACCATGTGCGCGAGCCTGGCTTCGGCACGGCGGCGCTCTGACACGTCCTCGTAGGTTGCGACCCATCCGCCATTCGCGATGGCTTGGTGTGCCACTGCGATTACACGGCCATCCTCGAGCGTGTGGGTGAACGACACCGATTTCCAGGTGTCGGCAATCTTGCCTCCGGCTGGCTGGGTCGCGAACAAGGCGCTCGGCAGCTGGTCCAAGGTCGTGCCATTTGCGTCGGCCTGACCGAACATCTCGACGAAGCGTTGATTGTGTACCTGGAGACAACCGTTCTCATCGAACATGCATAGGCCCTGCGTCATGTTATTAAGCGCCGCCTCGAAACGAGCATGGTGCGCCGAGGTCTCGCTTGCATGGGTCGAGGCCTGCTGCGCCATCAGCATCTGGATACGGATGAGGCTTTGCGAGATGCTGGCCTGCATCGTGCTTAATGCGGTAAGAAGCAGTCCGGTCTCGCTGCGGCCGCCACCGCTCATGTCGTTGTCGAGCTTGCCTTCGGCGATGGACATGGCAATCCGCACCGCTCGGCGGACCGAGGGTACGATCGCCTGGCTGAGCATGACCGTAATACAGAGCGCGGCGGCGATCGATGCGCCCATGGCAAGCCATGTCCGCCTGGCGGTTCTTTGCACGAGCAGGTCCACTGCGTGGCGCACCCGATAGCCGTCGCCGGCGTATATTTCGACCGCAGTGTCGAAATCCGCTTCGATGGCGTGGAGCTGGTTAACCTCAGTTCTCTGATCGGTGTTGCCGATCATCTCGCCGAATGCTGCGATCTCCGGCCGCAGGCGGGCTGAAATCTGCCGGCCGCGGGTCGACATCGCGCGGGCGTGCGCGATGTCGACGTCCTCGGTCGCGTTGATCACGCGCAGCCGCAGATCCTCCGGGCGTGCACCGGGAAGGGCCAGATCTCGCGACACGCCAAGCAGCATGTTCTGTGCGGATCGCAGGTAATTCATGGACATGAACGCTTCGTCGTAGATCTGCGCCGCCGCCGTCCCAAGCTCGATCTGTGCGGAGCGTGCCAGCAGCCCAAGCACGATCGTCACCAGGGTAAGGCTCAGACAGCCGAGCAGGATCTTTGCACGGATCGACATCTTGATGCTGCTCCTCTACACGCCGTCGATCGCTGTGCCCCGCGACCGAAAGATGGTGCCTGGCAGACCTTTCCGGCGTCTAAACACAATGTTCGAGTCTCTATCGGGCGGTGACCGTCAGCAGCATTTTCGGGTGGATCTCGCAGCGCACCTCGAAGGTCCCCGCGGTCGGAAACAGCACGTCGACGTGCTCGCCCGGCTCCTGTCCCGCGGCCGTGGCGAACCCGAGCGCCTTGACGTAGATCTGATGCAGGAACTCGTCGTCGTTGGTGAAACGGATTGTGTCGCCGGGCGACAGCGTTAGCTCGCTGACCGAGAATCGGCGGCCCTGCTGCGTGACCACAACCGTGTGCCCGGCAAAGGCCAGAGCGGCCGGCACCACCAGTGTCATGGCCAGGACAGAAGCATGCAGGGCGGCCCGCATCCAGCGCAGCCCGGTGGCGATGCCGCGAGCTTGAGCGAGACGCAACTGGCACGCCGATGTTGATCCGCCCGTTGGACCTCTCGGCAGCGGGGCATCGATCCGATCCATCATCTTGTCCTGTTTTGTCTTGACGCGCTGGCCTGCGAGGCTTTTGCCTCGTGTCTCTGTGACCTGGTCAGAACCCGGCCTGCAGGGAGAGAAAGACCCCGTTCTGCACCCGCTGCCCGGCGATGCGGCCAAGATCGACGTAGGCCAGCGTGGCCGAGAAATGCTTGTCGAGGAACCAGGCGGCGAAGAGGTCGAATGCGTTGCCCTCAGGGGCGAAACGCAGGTTGTCGGGCTTGGTGCGGAACTCGGCGCCGAAGGCGAGATGCCTGCTCAGCAGGTAGGCGGCCGACAGCTCGACCTGGGGCGTGTAGCCGGAGGTGCGATCGCCACCGAAGCCGAGCAGCCCGAACTGGTTGGCACGGGTGGCGCGAATCGTGGCGTTTAGCAGCAGGCTCTGCGCCAGGAACAGCTTGGTCGCTGCAACGTAGAAGTCAGTTCCCTCTGCCGATCTCGCGCCGATGGCAGCCAGGACCGCCGGCTGGTCGTTGACCTTGTACTGCACGCCGACCGCGATCTGCGGCAGCCATCGGTCCTGGTCATAGACCGCGTTACCGAGCACGCGGATCTTTGCGCCGTAGATGTCCTGGGCAAAGGTGAAGCCCTGGCCCAGGCCCAGTTTCGCGCCGGTTCGTCCGGTGTCGAACCACTGCCTGGCGTAGGACAGTTCCACACGGTCATACAGGCCGACGGCGATCCCGGCCCCGTTCAGGCTGAAATCGGGCAGTCGGACATAGGTATAGTGCACATTGGCGCCGACTGCGTCGCGGGTGCCATATCCGGTGATCAGCGCCCAGGGCACCAGGCCGCCGCCGCCTGCGCCTTCCAGCTGTGTCACACCGGCGGTTTCCAGAAGCTTGCCGCTTTCCGGTGCCCAGCCCCCGGCTTCGATCCGTGGCGCGGCGGTCTGTGGCGAGAGGTCCTGCGCTGCAGCGCCCTGTGTTGTGGGCGGGGGCTGCTGGGCAGCGGCCAGACACGGCCGCAACAGCGATACAAGGCAGAACATCAAGATGAGCCGTGCGGCCATTCTGACCAGTCCGATTTGTTCGACTGGCAGTTCTAGTCATCTTGCGTGAAGGAAGATTTAAACGGTGATCTCCGGCACGTCGGGGTGCGCTGCCGGCAGGTTGGTCTGACCGGGCGGTGTCGCCTTGGTGTGCAATGTCGGGCTGCCCTGGTCGGCGTCGTCCGGACTACGCGCTGTCGGTCAGGCATCCCCCGGGAGCACCTGGCGCCGCGCTTCGGGCCCGGAACGGCAGGCCCGCAAGAGCGATCTCTCTGAACCCACTGCGAACGAAACAGACTTGCGGCGTGGCCGCCTCAGGCCTGGATGCGGAGTTCCAGCGTGCCCAGGCGGCGGGCCAGCGCGGCCAGACCGGCGGCGTCGACGTTGGCGAAGGCGAAGCGGAGGAAGCCCTCGGTGCCGCCGAACGCCACGCCGGGCAGGCAGCCAATGCCGTGCCGGGTCGCAAGGTGCTCGACCACCTGCCAATCGGGCGTACCCCGGAACGGGTGACGCACGTATGCGAAGTAGGCGCCTTGCGAGGCGATGGGCCACTCGGGTAGTGCTGCGAAGCACTGGCTCAGCGCATCACCGCGACGGTTCATCTCGCAGCGGTTGGCGTCGCGCCACGCGCTTACTCCGTCTATCGCCCAGGTGATGGCGGCCTGTGCCGGGCGCTGAGCGCATACGTGCAGGCAGTCGAGGATCTTGGTCATCTGCAGCAGTAGCGACTGCGGGGCGGCGAGGGCGCCCAGGCGTTGGCCCGGCACGGCATAGGCCTTCGAGAAGCTGTAGAGCTGGACGACGTGCTCCGGCCAGACGCTGCGGACCGCCTCGTGCGGAACAGAGCCTGGCGTGTCGGCGTCGGCGAGGATGTCGTGCAGCCTGAGGCGATCCGCCGGCAGGAAGTCCCGGTAGGTCTCGTCGAGGATGAGCCAGACCCTGTGGCGGCGGCACGAGGCGGCGATGGCGGCGATGGTAGCGGCGGGGTAGACAGCGCCGGTCGGGTTGTTGGGCGTGACCAGCACGACGGCGCGCACGTTCGACGCTGTGGGGGCGGTCAACATGCGTTCCAGCTCCACCGGATCGGGGACGAAGCCCTGCTCCTCGCGGCAGGCCAGCGGGCGTGCCTCGATACCCAGCTGGCGCAGTGTCATCTCGTGGTTGAAGTACCAGGGCCGCGGCAGGATCACCGCGTCGCCGCGACCGGCGACCGCACTAACGGCGGCGAAGAAGCCCTGGTTGCAGCCGGCAGTGACTGCGACGTTGGCGGCGGTCAGCGGAGTGCCGTAGAGGGCGGCGAGGTGGCCGGCATAGGCCTCCTGCAGCGCAGGGTCGCCAAGGATGGGGCCGTAGCGGGCGTTGGTCGGGTTAGCGGCTTCGCGCGCCAGGCGCTCCTGCAGGGCAGCCGGCGGAGCATAGCCAGGAACCGCCTGACAGAGGTCGATCAGGGGCCCGGCCGAGGTGTCGTGCTCGCGCATCCAGGCCTGCACGGCGGGGATCGGCGGGGCACTGGTGGCTGCAACAAGGGGGTTTATGTGCATGGCGGGCCTGTGTCGGGCGTGTTCAAGAAAAGCTGGGCGCGGCATGAAGCGCCGGGGGTAAGCCGTTCCTGCACCGCCTCTGTCCGGGTTCCCTCAGGGGGCCGGTAAGTGTCACTGGCGCGAGTGCCAGTTTCCAAGGACTTGTCCTTGGCGGAGCCGCGAGGCAGAGCCTCCGGCCTGGCTTGCTGCTTCAGGAGGCCCGGGACAGCTCCAGCGACTGGCCAAGGGTCTGACCGACACCCGCGAGCAGTTCGTAAGAGCGCAGCCGGGAGGCATGGTCATGGATCGGCGAGACGACCAGCAGTTCGTCGGCATCGGTGCGCGCGAGCAGGCGTGCAAGCCCGGCGCGAACGGTCTCCGGTGCACCGACGCAGGAGCAGGCCAGCATGGCACAGACCTGGGCGCGTTCGGCCGACGACCAGTAGGTTTCGATATCGGTGATCGGCGCCGGCATGCGGCCGCGAGTGCCGCGCAGCAGATTGGTGAAGCTCTGCTGGGCGGTGGTGAACAGGCGCTGCGCCTCGGCGTCGGTGTCGGCGACGATCACGTTGACGCCGACCATCGCGTGCGGCCGAGCGAGCTGCGCTGACGGCTCGAAGCGGCTGCGGTAGGCGACGAGGGCGGGGGTGAGGGCGTCGGGCGCGAAGTGCGAGGCAAAGGTGTAGGGAAGGCCGAGCATGGCGGCGAGCTGGGCGCCGTAGGTGCTCGAGCCGAGGATCCAGAGCGGGACCTCGGTGCCGGTGCCGGGTACGGCGCGCAGGCGCTGGCCCTGTGGCATCGGCATGAGGTCGGGCGACTCGGGGGCGAGCAGCGCCTGCAGCTCAAGCACGTCCTGGGGAAAGCTGTCGGCGGCGGCAGGGTCGCGGCGCAGCGCACGCAAGGTACGCTGGTCGGTGCCGGGCGCCCGGCCGAGGCCAAGGTCAATGCGGCCGGGATACAGTGTCTCGAGGGTGCCGAACTGCTCGGCGATGACCAGCGGCGCGTGGTTGGGCAGCATGATGCCACCGGCGCCGACCCGGATCGTGCGCGTGCCGCCGGCGACGTAGCCGACCACGACGGCGGTGGCGGCGCTGGCGATGCCGGTCATGTTGTGGTGTTCCGCCAGCCAGTAGCGCGTGTATCCCCAGCGCTCCGCGTGCTGCGCCAGGTCAAGAGCGTTGTGCAGGGCGTCGGCGGGGGTTGAGCCGTCGGGGATCGGGGCGAGGTCGAGCACGGAGAGCGTCGGCCTGCGATTATCTGGGTGGGTCATGGGTGTCTCCGGTGCGGGACCTGCTCGTCTCAGGTCAGTGCTCGCAGGCTTCGGTGCAAGATGGCAGGCAGGCAAGGCCGGGTTCCGCCCGGACCGCTCCGGGCAACCTGCCGGGACCAGCGCCTCCGAGGGGTGGCCCGTCGGCGGGCTCGCCCTAGCGGAGCCGAGAGGCCGAGCTTCTGGCCTCGCGTGCTCAGGGCGGCAGGATTCTGGCGCCCTGCAGCCGGCGAATCGCGGCGAGGATGCAGGTGGCGTTGTCGGTGGTCTCGTTGAAACCGGCCTGGCGGATCTTGCCCATGTCGGAGATCAGGTCGAACTCCGTGTTGAACACGAAGTCGCCAAACGCCCAGCCGACGAGGCGATCGTAGGGGGTGTCCGACAGGCCGTGCTCGCGCGCCAGGGCGGACCACAGCGGGGCCTTGTCCGCCATGTGCCGGGACAAAGTGAGGTGCAGCGGTGGTCCGACTTCCAGGCCGAGGGCTTCGGCAAGCTGGGTCCAGACGCGTTCCCAGCGGAACGGCTCGTGGACGTAGTTAAAGGCTTGGTCGCGGGCGGCGTCGGCTGTGGCGGCCCAGAGGCTGGCGCGTCCGAGCAGGCGCGCATCGGTGAGTTGGGCGAAGACCCCGCTGTAGGTAGTGGTGGACCCGGGAAAGCGGAACGGGGTGTGGGTCGCCTTACAGATCGCGGCGTAGGTCCCGATGACCAGGGCGATATTCATCGGGTTGCCGGCGACGTCGCCGACCACGACGTCGGGGCGTATAATTGTCCAGGCGAAGCCAGCCTCGCGGGCGTTGTGGGCCAGGATATCGGCCTGGGTGAAGTAGAAGTTGGGCGGCAGGTGGCGAGGGGTGTCCTCGTAGAACGGCGCTGTGACCAGGCCGAGGTGGACGCCGTAGACCTTGGCACCCTGGTAGAGGGTGGCATGCCGGAGCGGAGCGGCGACCTGGCGAAGCCCGACAAGCAGGTTCTCGAGCATCGGACCGTTGGCAGCGACTTCGGCTGGAAGGTCGGGGCGAGGCGTGTAGGCGGCGTAGAACAAGTGTGTGGTGTCGCGGGCGGCAGCCAATGCCGTGGCTGTCGCGGCGGCATCGAGCAGGTCGGCGGTGATGGTGTCGACTCCCGGGATCGCGCGGCGGCCGAGGGCACGGATGGTCCAGCCCTCGGCCTTCAGGGCGTGGACGACACCGTTGCCGATGATGCCGCCGGCGCCGGCGACAAGGGCAATCCGGTTGGTGTGGAGCTGGTCGGCCATGGCTGTTTCCCGGTCTCAGAAAGTGGCAATCAGGGCAATGCCGCCAAACATCAGCGTGCCGCCGAGGATGCGCCAGGCATTCAATGCGTGTACCGGCAGGCCAATCCAGCCGAAATGGTCGAGCACCAGCAAGGTGAGGATGCCTGCGGTGACGAGGATGCCGTTAAACGCGCCGGCGCCGACCTGGCTGGTGAGCGTCAGCATGCCGTAGACCGCAACGGTGCCGAGCAGGCTGCCGAGCGGCGCCCACCAGGGCATTTTCATCACCGAGGCGGCGTTTGGCAACGGTCGCGGCAGCAGGATGAACAGCACGGTCCAGCCCGCCAGCACCACCAGAGACAGGATCACCCGGCGAGGAACGGATTGGCCGCCGCCTCGCGCACCCGCTGGTTCATCGGTGCTTGCACCGCCTGCAGCACGCTCGACAGCAAGATGAAAGGATAGACGTGGTGGTCCATGCGTGTCTCCGGCGATCAAAGCGCGAGCTCGCCGCGGAAGGCGGCCAAGGAAAGCTTGCTACGGTCACGTTCGAGTGTTCCACGCTGCGCCGACGAGTGCCCACGGCGACGGACACCGCCGTGCCGTGGGCCGGTGGTGCGGCGTCGCATGGCTCTCGACGCCGGCGTGCTGTTCGTGTCCTGATAGGCGCGCCGCCGCGGTCCGGCGTGCGGGCTGCGGGTCGGGCGACAGCGGTGGCAGCGGCCGGAACAGGCCGCACCCGCCAAACTGCGGTTATGACTTCTCTGCTGACGAGCCGCATGTTCCGGCGGTTGAACTGAGCGCGGCTGCGTGCGGGCCTGATACCGACTGGAATCCCGCGGACCAGGGTTGAGCTGGGCGGGAATGATCACGGGATGCTTTCGGACGGGCTGATGAAAGGCGTTACCATGCCCGCGCAGGGTCCGGCTGCACTTGGCTGACTGCGTTTTACGCGGCCGAGCCGCAGGCGGCACGTGCGCTCAGCCAGTGAGCGCCCGCAATTTACTGACCGGCAACTAGAGGAGTTCATGATGGATCTGGACGCGGCGCTGCTTTTGACCCGACGCGCCATAGAAGCGGCTGGCTACTATGGACGACCGCTCTGCATCTCGGTGTGCGACGCGCAAGGCTTCCTGCTCGCCTTTGCCCGCATGGATGGCGCGCCGGTGCGTAGCATCGAGATCGCGCACGCCAAAGCGTACAGCGCGGCCCGGCTGGGCGTGACCACGACGTCGTTCCACGAGCGGCTGCAGGCGCAGGGCCATGCGGCCGGGTACTACTGCGATATTCGGCTCACCGGGTTGCCCGGCGGGGCAGTGCTGAAGGATTCCGGCGGTGTTGCGGGCGGCGTCGGGATCAGCGGATTGGCGCCGGCCGAGGACCAGGCGATTGCCGATCTGCTGGCGGGCGTCTAGCCGCACAATGCGGCCTGCGCGCCGCAGCCCGCATTTGCCTTACAAGAATGTCTGAACCGGGATCTGTCGAGTATCCACATGAGGCCCAGCGTCCATGCCACTTGCGCCCTCCCGGAGCATACGGTCGCCAAACCGGGTGCCGCATGGCGTGTCGAGCCGGCGCGTTCGGCATGGCGATGATTGATGCCGACGTGCAGCCGGGCAGACTGGGCCGGGACACCCAGATGAGAGAGCGGACGGCACACCGCCGCGATCTGCTGCTGGCACCATTGGTAGCGGCGTTGCCACTGGCGCGGGTCGGCAAGGCGCGGGCAGGCGCGCTTGATCCGCAGCAGACCATGGTCACCCAGGCCGATAAGATCGCGTGGGAGACGCGGACAAACTGGCCGAAGGACAGCGTGGAGAACGCCACGCTAACAGGCGGCATCAACCGGGACGGGCCGTACTACATCCTGGTCAGGTGGCACCCAGGCTACATGAGCGCCCCGCATAGCTACGCGACGGACTGGCTCTGTGTAGTGGTTTCGGGAACTTGGTGGGTGAACAGCGGTGCCGATTTCGACCCGGCACACTGCGTGCCGGTGCCAGCGGGTTCGTTCGTGCGCAGGATCGCGCGCACGCAGCATTACGACGGCGTTATCCGTGGTGCCGAGGAGCCAGTGGTGATCGCGATATGCGGGGTTGGTCCGGTAGATTTGCGCTACGTCGAGCCGGACAAGCCAGGCTGGCGCGTGGTCTGACGGCGAGCGGAGCGAAAGCACGTTCAGGTTCAGTCTCGGCATTGCAATGGGCAGAGCCGGCCATCGGAACTTACCCAAGGCTGCGCCCAGTCTGGTAGAGGAGCCGCAGCGCTTTGATCCCGCTTGATCAAGCATGGGGAGGCTCAAGGTCTGCCTTGAGCGGCGTCCAGAGGCAGAGCTTCTGGGCGTGCTCCATTGGCAGACCCACCATCAGGTGTCCGGTTCCGCTGGACCAATTCGCAGCGCGTTCCGTAAGTTCCGCCTCCGCTCCGGACAGCTATGGTCAGGGGTCGGCACTATAGTGGAGGCTGCCGATGGGTGTTGCGCTGATCGCGTGGGGACGTTTCCTGGACAGTGGCAACAACAAGGTGACCGTGCCTGCTCCGAGCACGGATGGGCGACATGTGCCGTGGTTGTGGGACTTCCTGGCGGCCGAAGCGGGGGCGCTGGGCCGGGCGGGGTTCAGCGCGATACAGCTGCCGCCGGAAGGCAAGGCGCAGGGCGGCGCCGGGACGGGTTGCGACGGTTATGGGGTGTATGACCCGCGCGACATCGGCAGCAAGCCCCAGCAGGGTTCCACCCCGACCCGATACGGCTCTGCGGAGTCGCTGCGCCGCGCGGTGGCGCGCTGCCACGCGGCGGGAATGGGGGTGTATCTCGACCTGGTGATGCATCAGCGCATCGGCGCCAACGCCGGGGCGGGGACCTACCGCTACCTGGGCGCGGACGGGCGGACGCTCGACGGTCGGGGTGCGCTTGATCCCGGATGCTTCCGTGGGGTTGCGCCGGCGAACCGGCTGGACGACGCGGTGCCGAGCCCGTTCTGGGACATCTCGTTCGGTGACGAGCTGGTGTATCAGAACTGCTTGCCGGCCGGCACCACGATGGCGGACGCGCTTGACGCGCTCGACTGGCGAATGCGCACGCTGGGGGCGGATGGCGGGCGGTTCGACGACGTGAAGGGCCTCTGGCCCCAGGCGGTGCGCCAGTGGGCCAGCGCGGCGGCGATGTCGGGCAAATTTCTCTATGGCGAGTATTTTGACGGGGTGGATGCGATCGGCACCTGGGCGGGCGGGGCGCCGATGGATGGCCGGGTCAGTGCGGAGGATTTTCCGCTGCACTTTGCGCTGCAGGCGTTCTGTGCGGGCGGCAGTGCGCTTGGGCTCGACGGAGCAGGCTTCGCGGCGGTGCGGCCGGACCTTGCGGTCACGTTCGTGGAGAACCCGGACACCGATCTCACGCCGGGGCAGAACGTGGTCGGCTCGAAGCTGCTGGCGTATGCGGTGCTCCTGAGCATCGAAGGGTACCCGTTTGTCTACGGCAAGGACTATTTCGGGCCCGACGTCTGGCCCGGGGCGTATGGGCTCAAGCCGCAGATCGACAACCTGATCTGGGTGCACGAACACCTGGCGAACGGTCCGACGGTGACGCGGCATGTCGATGATCGGGTGATCGTGTTCGAACGAACGGGCTGGCCGGGCCTGCTGACCGCGGTGAGCAACGATCCGATGCAGGCGCATGACGTGACCTGTGCCACCGGTTTCGGGCCGGGTGTCCGGCTGCACGACTACACCGGGCGGCATCCGGACATCTGGGTCGACGCGCAGGGACAGGCGACGTTCACCGTGCCGTCGAACTATTTCGGGGGCGGGCAGTCGTACCTGTGCTTCTCGCGGTCGGGGCTGGATGCGGTGTTCGCGCCGGCCGTGTTGCGGACGACGCAGACCATCTTCGGCGCGGCTGATCTCGATGTCGGGCCGGCGCGGGACGGCGAAGCGGTGCTCGCGCGCTTCGAGGTGGCAGCCGGGACGCGGCTCGATCTCGCACTGCAGCTTGGAGTGGCGGGGTGGTCGGCTGCCTCGGCGCTGGCGGTGTTCCTGCGCGGGCCAGACGGCGCAGAGTACTGCCGGATCGCGGCCAGGGCGGACGGTCACGACGGCGCGGCACATGGCGAGGCGGGGGCGGGGGGCTGGCACGAACTGGTGCTGCGCGCGTCAGGGATGCCGGCCGCAGGGGCGACGTTCGAGGCGACGATTACCTACGTCCCAAGCCAGGGAGCTCTGTCATGAGCACGATGGAACCGATCGCCATGAGCCCCACCGACGCCTGGACCGGGGCCACGCTGCGGGTCGCCACGGGAGTCGCGCACCCGGATGCAGCCGAGGCCACGGCGACCTTGGCTGTGGACACCCCGACCGCCATGTCGTCGGTCGTCGCCACCCGGGCGTTCGGCAACACCCGCTCCGGCGCCAACCTGGTTGAGACCGTGTTCACCCAGGCGAGCGTCCGTGCGCGCGGGCTTAGGAAGATCGCGACTGCGTTTATGCCGGGGGATGCGCGCGGCACCGAGGGGACATCGATCATCGCGCGCGAGGTCACCATGCCCGATGGGCTGGTGCACGACGTGCTGATCCATTCGGGCATGGGCGGCTACGTGTGCGCCTGGGACGCCCGGACGGCGCTGCCGCTGTGGCAGGTCAGGGTGGCGAACCCGGTGCTCGGCACGTCCGAGATGGACACGTACCTGATAAACGACCACTGGGGCAGCCTGAGTACTCCAGTGCTCGATCCGGGCACCGGGACGATCTACCTGACCACGATGCACAGCCCGGACGGGGCATATGCCAATGCGGGCTGGGCGTTCGTGGCGTTGGACGTGGCGACCGGGGCGCCGCGCGGCGAACGCATCGACCTGAGCCAGGCAAGCTATCAGCCACCCGGCGGATTGCCGCTGCAGCGGTTCGGCGGCGTGGAGCGCAAACAGCGCTGCGCGCTTACGCTGACCAACGTCGAGGGCGCCAGGACGGTATTCATCGGCGCCGGCTCGTTCAACGAGGACAGCCGGACCAACCAGGGCTGGGTAATCGCGGTCAACGTCACCACCGACGCGCCGGCGATCGCCTGCGCATGGGCGTCGAGTGCGCGCTATGGCGGCAGCGGGATCTGGATGGCCGGGCAGGGACTCTGCGCGGACGAGCGGGGCTTCGTGGGCGGGACCACCGGCAATGGGGCGTTCGACGGAGTCACCGAATTCGGCGAGCTGGTATTCCGGCTGCGCTACACGCCGCCACGCGAGGGCAGCGCGGCGTCACTGGCCTGCGAAAGCTACCTGCCGCCGTTCACCGACACCGGGCTGGTGGGCGGCGACCCGACACTCGCCGACACCTCGCTCATTCCCGGCTACGATGCGGACGGCAGCGAGAAGCGGGCTGCGTCGAACATGAACGGGGCGGACGACGAGGACCTGGGCTCGTCCGGGGTGTTGCTGGTCACCCAGGCGATGTCGGGGCTGGCCCGCGACGTGGTGGTGTTCTCCGGCAAGCACGGCATTCTCTATATCGCGGACTGGAACGCGCTGGGCTCGCCGGCGCCTGCGGAGTTCGCGCCGGCGCGGATCGAGGCCGGAATCTACGCGAAGTTCCTCGCGCGGCCGATTTGGGGCACATATTTCAACCCGGATGCCGACCCGGCGCCGGTCGACCTCGCGACGCTGCCCACGACCTATGACGGCAAGACCCACCACATGCACAGCACCCCGGTGTTCTATCGTTCGCGTACGCAAGGGCCCACGATCTTCCTGTGGGGAGAGAACAGCAACCTGCGGGCGTTCCGGATCAACACCGATTTCAGCTTCACCTATCTCGGGTGCAGCGCCGAGGTTGCCTCGGTCGATTGCGGCCCACCGGGCGGAATGCCGGGTGGAATGCTCAGCCTGTCGGCAAACGGTGACATGCCGGGCAGTGCGGTGCTGTGGGCGCTGATCCCGTACGGCGACGCGAACAAGACAGTCGGCGCCGGCCGGATGCTGGCGTATGACCCGGAGAATTTCGGCACCTATTCCGACGGCAACGGTGCCATCAAGGTGCTATGGGACAGCGAGCGCGAGGCGGACAGCTTTGTGTTCAACAAGTTCGATACCGCGGTCGCGGCGGGCGGCGTGCTGTACCGGCCGAACTACGACGGCACCATCAGCTTCTATGCCCTAGGCTAGAACTAGCCTGGAGATTCGTTCTTGCCGGTCATCTGCCATGGTGCCAAGGCCTTATGCTCGCATGAGCACGCTTTCGACACTGCAGGACGAAGTCTCGCATCGGGCGTGACGCTCCCCGAACCGGTTCACTGCCAAGCACAGGCGAACCGGCGCATTGGTCGTCCGTTGATCCCGATCGGCCCATGACGGGCCGCAAGGGAGATTAACGATGCGAACCTCGATTTTGGCTGCGGCCGTGGTTCTCAGTCTCGCGACGTCGGGCGCGGCGCTGGCGCAGGTGGGCGCCCCTGGTGGTGGGGCAGGGGCTGCAGGCGGTGGCGCGGCGGGAGCTGGCGGCGCACTCGGCAGCGGACTTGCGGGCCCGGGTGCAGGGGTTGGCTCGAACAGTGCGATGACCGGTGCGGCTACTGGCGGCGCAGGTGCAGCCTTGCCGAGCGGTCCGTCCGGCTCGGGAATCAGCGCGACCGGTGCGGGACCCGGCGGGTTGCCGACAGCGCCGGTCGGCATGAACAATCCGGGCGGCGGGCCGACCGGCGGTGGGGCGATCTCCGCGGTGCCGGGGGTGGCTGCCGGCCCTGGCGGCACCGGCGGTGCTGCCGCGCGCTGAAGGCTGGACGCCAGGCAAGGCCGGGCCGAGCCTAGCCCTGGTCTGCGGGAAGGCTGTTCCTGATGAAGCGCGCCTCCTGAGGGTAGACACGTTGCGAACTTTGCATTGACTAGGGTCCAGAGGCGATCCTCTGGACCCTCTTCGCTTGGCTGATACCGCTGCCCCACCCCACCCCACCCCGCCGCTTGCCAGCTCACCTTGGGGGGTCGATGTAGATGGCATGGCACGACCCCGGCAGAGACCCCTTTTCCTGCTGCTTGCGGTCTTGAACTTGGGCTGTGCGCGAGGCGGGGCGCCTGTGCCGATGCCATTGCCGGCGGACATGCATTCAGCTCTGGTTCGTCCGGTAGGAAGCGCTGTTCTTGCGGCTCCGGCCGGTTGGACGCCTACGCCGACTTTGGTGACACCGGTGTTTTCGGTGCCGGCGCCGCGGCTTCTCGCGACGATGGAGGATCTGTTGCTGGCGGAGCCGCGTACATCGCTGACCGTGGCCTATCCCGATCAAGGCGAGGCATTCCTGATGGTGCAGAGTCGGGTGCTGGATATGCCAGACATCGTCGTCGTACAGGCGGTACCAATTGGATCGGGGACAAGCCGGGCAATCGTTTTTTCACAAAGCCGCTACGATTTTGTGCCGTTCGGCAACGAGAACAGTGCGCGTGTGCATGGACTGGTCGATGCATTGTCGCGCCGCTTCGCTACCCCGGCGAGATCGGCCGCACCGTAAGCCGATGCGGCCGTCGTCCATGACCAGCCTGCCGGCCTATGCGGCGGGTGACTTCCTGGCCTTGCCTGCAAGCCCGGACCGAACCCGCCACAACTCCATGTCCGCCTCCTTGCTGAACATGACCCGCACGCCAGTGCCGCCCTTGCTGACCCGGATCATGCCGCCGTTCTTGGCCTTGTGGTCCGCCATCCATTCCAGGAACTCCGGCTCCTCGCTACTGCGTCCTTCGAACTCCAGCACCCCGGCGATCTCCGGCTCTTTGCGTCGCTTTACCATGTGTAAAAGTCTCCAGACGCGATTCGGCCAAGGCCGACGCGGTTGCTGTAGCGCAAATGGGCAGCCTGTCGTCCTATTCCCAGCGTGATCGGCCACGCAACCCGACATGCACCCACGTCTCGGCGGGCAGGCTGACGCGCGGCGGCCCGAAGCGTCATCGCCTTTGCTTGACGCGGTCGGGCCAGTCACCTTTCGTAAATTGACGCGGACGGTTCCGTTGCGATCCTTTGGGAGCGGAACTTCGCACGAAAGGACGTTGCCATGCGGATTTTGTTGTCAGCTGGTTTGGCCGTGGCAGTGGCAGGCACGATCGTTCCGAGACCGGCAGATGCCTGGGGTGGGGGGATCCTGTTCGGGACCGTGGTCGGGGTTGCCGCCGGTGCCGCGGTGGGCGCGGCGCTTGTCCACCCGTATCCGTATCCTTACGCATATCCTCCGTACGCCTATGCCTATCCCCCGCCATTCTATCCGGGCCTATACGGTACGGTCTACGCTCCGCCGCCACCAGGCTATGCGGCCCCACTGGCATATGGCACGCCGGGCTATCCCCCGCCGCCGGGATATCCCCAGGGTGGGTACCCGCAGGGCGGCTATCCGCAGATTGGGCGCCCAACAAGCTATATCGCTCCCGCGCAATCGACGGTAACCGCGGCGCCCGTGCCATACTGCCACAGCGGCCAGTTCTTCAACACCCTGACCGGCACCTGTGACCGCAGCTGACGATGCTTGTCTGTCGACACTTGGCGGGGTGACGACGCCTGGATGGGACCGGTAGTGCTGGCAAATCTGCGGATCTTGCCTGTAGACGTTGCTCGGGTGAAGCCCGGTGCTTGCTTTCTACAAGTCGCCGATCTCGTACCGCTCGGATCTGTTGCGGGCCGGGGCAAATCCCGGCTTCGGGTCTCGCATTGTCAACGCAGGCTTTCGTAGACCAGCATTCGATGGCCGTCGCGCTCGAAGAATTCCTGCTCGTGCATGCCGATGCAGCCCAGTACGGTGCGGGAGCTGAAGTTGTCTGCCCGCGCCACGGCGATGACCCGCGCCAGGCCTGACGCATGTGCGTGCTGCAAAGCCGCGGAAGCCGCCTCACGCGCCAGGCCACGACCGCGGGCGGCTGGCCATAGACAGAAGCGCAGGCCAACGCCGAGGCCGTCCGGCCGGTGGTGAACGCCGGCCATGCCCTGGAAACGGCCGGTCTCACGCACGATAAACATGCCCGTCCCCATGTCGGCCCAGAAGGCGAGGTCTTCTGCCAACTCGTCGGCAACCTGCGGCAGGCGCCGTATCCCGCCCAGCATCATCGCGTAGGCTCCCGGGTCGGTCTTGAGGAACTGCAGGTCGGCTAGATCGTCCCAGCGTATCGGGACCAGCATCAGCCGGGAGGTCCGCAACAACGACCGGGCGGGACCGCGCCCCGAACCGGCCAGCATTCCTGTCACCGTGTTGGCGCGCCGCCTGCTCAGCGTGCAAGCGGGCGATACTTGATGCGATGCGGCTCCGTGGCTTCGGCACCAAGGCGACGGCGCTTGTCTTCCTCGTAGGCCTGGAAGTTGCCTTCGAACCACTCGACGTGGCTGTCGCCCTCGAAGGCCAGGATATGGGTGGCAAGGCGGTCGAGGAACCAGCGGTCATGGCTGATGACCACCACGCAACCGGCGAAGTTGGCCAGGGCGTCCTCCAGCGCGCGCAGGGTGTCCACGTCTAGGTCGTTGGTGGGCTCATCCAGCAGGATGACGTTGCTCTCGCTCTTGAGCATCTTGGCGAGGTGGACGCGATTGCGCTCGCCGCCGGAAAGAATGCCAACCTTCTTCTGCTGATCGGAGCCCTTGAAGTTGAAAGCGCCGACGTATGCACGTGATGGCACCGCGCGCCTGCCGAGATAGATCACGTCGGTGCCGCCACTGATCTCCTCCCAGACGTTCTTGGTGTCGTCTAGGCTGTCGCGGCTCTGGTCGACATAGCCGAGCTTGACTGTTTCACCCACGGTGAGCTTGCCAGCGTCGGGTTGCTCCTTGCCGGTGATCATCTTGAACAGCGTGGTCTTGCCCGCGCCATTCGGGCCGATCACGCCGACGATGCCGCCCGGGGGAAGTTTGAAGTCGAGATCGTCGATCAGGACGTGGTTGCCATAGGATTTGCGCAGTTCGTCTGCCTCGATGACAATCCCGCCGAGACGCGGGCCAGGTGGGATCACGATATCGGCGGTACCACCTGCAAGTTCCGCGGACTTTGCCAGCATTTCCTCGTATTTCGCGATGCGGGCGCGACTCTTGGTCTGTCGCGCGCGAGGACTGGACTGGATCCACTCCTGCTCGGCGGCCAGGGCGCGCTGACGCGAGCTTTCCTCCTTTTCCTCCTGTTGCAGGCGCTTGCGCTTCTGATCAAGCCAGGAAGAATAGTTGCCTTCGAACGGGTAGCCGCGTCCGCGCTCGATCTCGAGGATCCAGTTGGTGACATTATCCAGGAAGTAGCGGTCGTGGGTGACAACCATGACCGTGCCCTCGTAGTCGCGCAGGGTGCGTTCCAGCCAGGACACGCTCTCGGCGTCGAGGTGGTTGGTCGGCTCGTCGAGCAGCAGCAGGTCCGGCTTTTCCAGCAGCAGGCGGCAAAGCGCAACGCGCCGGCGTTCGCCGCCGGACAGGCTGGTGACCGGACTATCTGGCGCGGGGCAGCGCAGGGCGTCCAGCGCGATCTCGATGCGACGGTCAAGATCCCAGCCGTCCTCGGCATCGATCTTCTCCTGCAACTCCGCCTGTTCAGACAGCAGGGTGTTCATCCGCTCATCGTCCATTGGCTCGGCGAACTCCTCGGAGATCGTGTTGAACCGGGTGAGCGCAGTCTGCAACGGACCGAACGCCTGGGCGACATTGCCGGCCACCGTCTTGTCAGGGTCGAGCTGTGGTTCCTGGCTCAGATAGCCGACACGTGCACCCTCTGCGGCCCACGCCTCGCCACCGTATTCAGTCTCGATGCCAGCGATGATTTTGAGCAGGGTTGACTTCCCGGCGCCGTTTACACCGAGCACGCCGATCTTTACGCCGGGAAGGAACGACAGAGTAATTCCTTTGAAAACCTCCCGCCCGCCCGGGTAGGCCTTGGTGACGTCCTTCATCACGTAGACGTACTGATAACTGGCCATGCTAGGCTCCCACGGATCTCGACGCCGTAACTAGAGAGCCGATGCCCTGCTCGCAAGACGATAAGAGGCTGCGCCCGACAGGACTCGAACCTGTAACCAGACCGTTATGAGCGGTCAGCTCTAACCAGTTGAGCTACGGGCGCACGTCGCTCGACGAGACTGCAGGAAATACGATGTGGGCAAGATCCAATTCCGACCGGGCTGCCTGTGTATAGACCAGTGTGAGCGCCAAGGGCCTTGCACATCGTTGGCGTCTATGTCGCGATGATGCAATCCGGTCGATTAGCGACGCCGCTTGCGGCCAACAAGGCTCTTCGCAAGTCCAAATGCGCCGCGCCCGGCAACCCTGCCGGCGGGTCCCATTGCCAAGGCGAGCAACCCGGTGTTGCGCATCTCAAGCAAGGTGCGATCGCGCAAGTCACGAGCCTCGGTCTCCACGGGATCAGGTAGCTTGCCCGACGCCAGCACGCCGAAAACCGCCGTGATGATCAGATCAACACCTAGCACTATGACGCTGGACCAGAACGGTGTCACTCCGCCGAGAGCGGACAACGCGAACCACCCCACAACATGTGCCATGACCAGCAAGGCGATCGCGAACACAGCTGCAACCGCACCATAGGCCCCGCGACGCCCGGCACGCCGTACCGTGCGCTTCAGCACCAACGCTTCAGCCTGTGCCGCAACCTGGGCGAGACGAACGATGCGGATCAAGGCCTCAGCTCGCGATACGGCCGACGAGGTAGCCCAGCGCCGCCGCGACGAGGATGGCGACCAGAGGCCGGTCCTTCACCTGATCCGACAACACGTCGGCTTGTTCAGAGGCGTAGTCGCGAGCAGAGCCTGCATAATCACGGGCCTGAACCGCATACTCCTGGGCCTGTGATGCAGTGCTTTGCAACCGGCTCGTCGTATTCGACACGGCGGGGTTAACGCGATCGGCCATCAGGGACTGGACCTGCTCACGTAGCTGCTTGATCTGGGCGCGAGCGTCATCGGAAATATCGCTTGAGGCCATGGTGGTCACTCCTGTCTTGATCAATCCGCGTCGACAACGTGTTGGCGGAGCAAGGGTTGCGCCACCCCGCCGGCCGGAGTCCGGCGCGGACCGCAACGCCCGGGTGGCGTTGCGGCTGGAGGGGTGGCGACGCTAGTCTTGTCCAGACGGCGCGCCCAGGAGGCCAGAACGTGAGACTGCGGACTTGGCTCGCTGCTGGCTGCCTGGTCCTGGCGGCGAGCGACAGGGCGTGCGCCGTGGCCGGGGCGCGCGAACTGACGGTCGCGGTTGACCCGGTGCTGCGCGACGCGGTCCGGCAGGCCTATCTGGATCCGTTCTCACTCGAGTCCGGGCTCAGCGTCGCCGAGCCGGTCTGGCATCCTGGGCTGGATGCCTTGCACGAGGCCGCGGGTGACTGGGACATGGTGCTGGCCGATCGCGACACGCTGGAGCAGGGATGTGCGGCGGGCCTGCTGGAACGGCTTGACGTGGCCAAGATGTTTGGGCGTGACCGCTTCATCGTCGCCGCCACCGATGCGTGCAGCGTTCCGGGGCTAGCCTGGGGAACGGTGCTGGCCTGGGACCGCGACAAGTTCCAGGGCGTGCCGAGCTGGGCCGATTTCTGGGATGTTGCCAAGCACCCAGGCAAGCGCGGGCTGCTACGCGGGGCGAGACAGACTCTGGAGCTCGCGTTGCTGGGCGACGGGGTGGCGCCAGGAGACGTCTACGCCCTGCTGCGCACCGGCGACGGGGTCGACCGCGCGTTCCGCAGGCTCGACCAGCTGCGGCCCTACATCGTCTGGTATGGCGAGGCGGCGGATGCCGCGGACCTGATCGGCTCTGGCTCCGTGCTGCTGACATCGGCAGATAGCCGGGTGATCGAGGGCAGCAGCCGGGCAGGGCACGCCCCGCTCGGCGCCCAGTGGGATCGCAGCCTGCTCGAGGTCGAGAGCTGGGCGCTGCTCAAGGCAGGCCCGAACATTGCGGACGCCGAGCACCTTCTGAGCGTGGCCTCCGATCCGACGCGACAGGCGGCGCTGGTGGCACTCGTACCATGGGTGGCGGTGACGCGGCCTGCGGTGGACGATCCGGCTGCCGCAGCCGCAAGGCCGAACCTGGCCACAGCCCTGCCGATCGACGAGCAGTTCTGGCGCGATAATGCGCCGCGGCTGGAGCAGCGGTTCCGCGAATGGCTATCCAAGTAGGACTGCGGCGAGGCGGACGGCTCGGCAGGACACGCGGCAAAGCCATGGCTTTGCCGCGTGTCTTGAAGATTAGGGCCCACTTGAAAACTTACTTCTGCCGGCCTTCTGACGCTGGATCGGCCGTCGAAAACGCAGCCTGTGGCCCTGCGACTAATCTGTTCTGTTCGGATCCTGCTCTAGTCTAGCAGCCTGTCGGGTTGGGCTTGAGCAGGTTTTGGTGGAGGTGCCTGCTTGCCTTCTCATGCGGCGAGCAATCGGTCGGGACGTCGGCAGTTGTAGACCAATGCGACCAGGGTCCATTCGGCGGTGACGTTGTGGATCCCGCGCAGATGGAAGCGGGTGGAGCCATGACGCTCTTGATGATGCCGAACACTGGTTCGAGCGTTTGTTTGCGTCGTTTGTGGAGGGTTCTGGCATCGTCCTGGTCCAGCCTGGCCTTCATCGCCAGGCGCCAGGGCTCGGTGATCCGCCGTGGTGTCCTGGGCGGGGTTGGTGGCCGAAAGTCGCAGGACCGCTGCATCTGTGTCCGCCCGATCGCCACCAGCGGCTCGACGCCGCGCTTTTGCAAGTCGGCCACGGCGGGCGCGCTGGCAAAGCCGGTGTCGGCCGGCCTCAACCGGCGGAGGCCAACGTGTGGAAAACGAGGCGAGGCCTCTTTCCTACGTCTTGATAGAGGCAGCCCATCGGAACAAGCCGCCCTGGACCGGGACACGAGCAACTCCCGTCCCAGGCTGTCATATGGGCCCCGAAGCTAGTCCCCGGCAGAGTCAAGAGGCAGAGCCTCTGGGCCAGCTTCTTCGTCCGGCATCTCGACCTCCGCCATTGCCAGCCACTCTGCCTCTGTTGCGGTCTTCACCCCAAGCTCTGCCGCGCGCCTGGCCTTCGAGCCGGCGTCGGTTCCGAGCACCACGAGGTCGGTGTTCTTCGACACGCTGTCGGTGACCCGCGCGCCCATGGCCTCGGCACGGGCCTTGGCCTCGGGCCGGGTCATGCGCAGCAGGCTGCCGGTGAACACCACGACCTTGCCGGCGAGCGCGCCGCCGGCAAGCGCCGCTTCGTCCTCGATACGGAGCTGGGCGGCCAGCGCGTCAAGCGTCGCGACGTTGCGAGGCTCGGTAAAGAACCCGGCCAGCTCCTCGGCAATGGCCGGGCCGATGCGCAGGATCGAGCCGAGCTGAAGGCGGGCGTCGGAGCCGACCTCGGTGGCAGCGAGCATGCAGGCGCGCCACGCGGTGAAGCTCGCGTAGTGTCGGGCGAGCAGGCGGGCGTTCTGCTCGCCGATGCGGCGGATGCCGAGCGCGTAGATGAAGCGCGACAGGCCGATGTGGCGGCGGGCCTCGATGCCGGCGACGAGCCGGTGGGCGGAGACCTTGCCCCATCCGTCACGGACCGCGATCGCGGCCTCGTGGTCGCGCAGCCGGAAGATGTCGGCAGGCTGGGTGATCAGGGCGGCGGCGTGGAACTCGCGGATGGTCTTCTCGCCGAGCCCCTCGATGTCGAAGGCCGGGCGCGAGACCAGGTGCACAAGACGCTCGATGGTTTGGGCGGGACAGATGAGCCCGCCGGTGCAGCGGCGCACCACCTCGTCGACCGCACGGGCGGCGAGGCTGCCGCAGGCGGGGCAGGTCTCCGGCGGGGTCCAAGGCTGGCTGTCGGGCGGCCGGTGTTCCGCGAGAACCGAGACGATCTGCGGGATAACGTCGCCGGCGCGCTGCAGGGTAACGCTGTCGCCGATGCGGGCGTCAAGGCGGGCGATCTCGTCCTCGTTGTGCAGCGTGGCTCGGGTGACGAGCACTCCGCCAAGGTTGATCGGCGCCAGCCAGGCGACCGGGGTGAGGGCGCCGGTGCGGCCGACCTGGATACGGATGGCGTCGAGTGTCGTGACCGCGCGCTCGGCCGGGAACTTCCAAGCCGTGGCCCAGCGCGGTGCACGGCCGACAAAGCCGAGCCGGCGCTGCAAGGCAAGATCGTCGATCTTGTACACCACCCCATCGATGTCGTAAGGCAGCCCGGCGCGCTCGATGCCGATGCGCTCCTGGAATGCGGCCGCGCGGCTTTCGTCGGCGAGGCGCTCGGAGAACGGGTTGACCGTGAACCCCCAGGCGCGGAGCTGCGCAAGATAGGCCCAGTGGGTGGCGGCAGGGGCCTCGCCGGCCTCGCCCATGGCATAGGCAAACAGGCCGAGACGGCGGCCGGCGGTGACCTTCGTGTCGAGCTGGCGCAGCGAGCCGGCGGCGGCGTTGCGCGGGTTGGCGAAGGTGCGGTGGCCGACCTCCGCCTGCGCTGCGTTGAGGGCGAGGAAGTCCGCCTTGGTCATGAACACTTCGCCGCGGATTTCGATCAGCTTCGGGGCGTGGCCGTTCAGGCGGCCGGGTATGGCGTCTATGGTGCGCAGGTTGGCGGTGACATCCTCGCCGATGCTGCCGTCGCCGCGGGTGGCACCGCGGACAAAGCGACCATCCTCGTAGGTCAGCGAGATCGACAGGCCGTCGATTTTGGGCTCCCCGACCAGGGAAAGCGGGCCTTCCTTGAGGCCGAGGAAGCGGCGAGCACGGGCGCCGAACTCGGCGAAGCCCCCGGTGTCGAACACGTTGTCCAGGCTGAGCATGGGCACCCGGTGGGCCAGCTTGGCGAAGCCTTGCCCCGGGGCGGCACCAATACGGGTCGATGGGCTGTCAGGACGGATCAGGGCCGGGAAGCGGGCCTCGATCGCGGCGTTGCGCTGACGCAGCGTATCGTATTCGGCGTCGGTGATCTCAGGCGCGTCGCGGTCGTGGTAGGCACGGTCGTGGTGGGCGATCTCTGTCGCGAGCGCGGCGAGTGCGGTGGTCGCCTCCTCGTCGTTGAGCTCGTCGGGCGGGACTTGGTCGGCGGGGCGGGTCATCGGGGAGGAAGGCCAGGACCCTGCCCGATGTCTTGACGGTGGAGACCCATTGGCGGCTGAGCCCGCAGACCCGCATACATCAGGCAAAGCGGGACGCTGCACGACCGTGTGCCACAGGCCCAGTGCAAATGCTTCCCCAACGGTTCTGCCGTTCGGTGAGTCCGGTGTTGCAGGAGGGGGGCGGAGCCCGGCCTTGCTTGCTTCACGCCGCCCCCAGCAGGCTGTCCGCCGCGGCTCGCGCCGCCTCCGTCACCGTCTCCCCGGCCAGCATGCGGGCAATTTCCTCGCGGCGCTGCGCCCCGTCCAGCGGCAGGACCCGGGTTTCGGTGCGTCCGGCGACCTCGCGCTTGGCCACCATCAGGTGTGCGCCGCCACGCGCCGCGACCTGGGGCGAGTGCGTGACCACGAGCACCTGCACGCCTTCAGCCACCTTCGAGAGGCGGTCGCCCACGGCGGCGGCGGTGGCGCCGCCGATGCCGGCATCGACCTCGTCGAACACCAGGGTGGGTACCGGCGAGCCGCTGGCCAGCACCACCTTCAACGCCAGCATCAGGCGGGACAGCTCGCCGCCTGACGCGACGCGCCCGAGCGCGCCTGGCGCCTGGCCGGGGTTGGTCGCGATCAGGAAACGCACCGACTCGGCGCCTTGCGGCCCTGCCTGCTCGGGCTGCAGCGGCAGCAGTTCGGCGAAGAAGCGGGCACGTTCCAGGCGCAACGGCGGCAGCTCGCGCGACACCGACTTCGCCAGCCGCACCGCCGTGTCCTCGCGCGCCTGGGTAAGCCGGCTCGCGGATGCGTCGTAGGAGGCGCGGGCGGCGCGGCTCTCCGCTTCCAGCGCGACGATACCGGCCGCTCCGGTCTCCAGCGCCTGCAGCCGGCCGTGCAGCGTGGTGAGCAGCGCGGGGAGCTCCGCCACCGGTGTCGCGTGCTTGCGCGCGGCCGCCCGCAGGCCGAACAGCCGCTCCTCGGCGAGTTCGAGGGCGCGCGGGTCGGCGCCGGCATCCTGCACGAGGCGGCTGAGCAGGGTCTCGGCCTCGGCCAGCGCCTCCTCCGCCCGTTCCAGGGCCGCCAACGCCGGCGCGGCCTGGCTGTCCTCGGCACCAGCTGGGGCAAGACGACCAAGCGCGCGGGCGGCGGCGCGCAGGGCGGCGGCAGGGCCGGCGTTGCGGCGGTCGCGCGGGGTCAGCTCGGACAGCGCGGCCGCGATCGCCTCGCCGCGGCGCTCGCCCTGCTGCAGGCGGCTGCGCTCGTGCGCGAGCTGCTCCTCCTCGCCCGGCTGGGCGGCGAGCTCGGCCAGCTCGCCGACCGTGTGTCGCAGCCAGTCCTCCTCGCGCTCGGCGGCGGCGATCGCGTCGCGCGCCTGGCGCAGCGCATGGGCGGCGTCGCGCCACACGCGGTGGCGGGTGGCGACCTCGCGGCGCAGCGTCTCGGGAACTCCATAAGCGTCGAGCAGCGCGGTGTGACCGGCGGGGTCGGCGAGACCCATCTGGTCGTGTTGGCCGGATATCTCGATCAGCAGCGTGCCCAGCCGGCGCAGCAGGGCCACGCCGACCGGCTGGTCGTTGACGAAGGCGCGCGAGCGCCCGTCGCGAGTGACAGCACGGCGCAGTACCAGCTCCTCGCCCGGCTCTGCGGCAATGCCGCCCTTGTCGAGCAGCGCATGCGCCGGGTGGCCGCCGGGGAGCGAGAAGCTGGCGACCACCGAGGCCTGCGTGGCCCCGGCACGCACCAAGCCGGCGTCAGCACGGACGCCCAGTGCGAGCCCGAGACTGTCGAGCAGGATCGACTTGCCGGCACCGGTCTCGCCGGTGAGTACTGTGAGGCCCGTCCCGAAGCCGAGGTCAAGCCGTTCGATCAGCACCACGTCGCGAATCGACAGCGCGGTCAGCATGGCGGCTGCGTGCCCTGGCAGGCCGGGGTCAGAAAATCCCGCCTAGGCGGGAGAAGAAACCCTGCGACAGCGGCGGCTCTGTAGAAGTGAGCTCGCGGCCGTGTATTACATCCTGGTTGACAAGTTCGCGGTAACTGTCGCGGTACCAGACGTTGCCGGGGTAATTGTAGGCAAGCACGGCAGCGGTCTTGCGCGCCTGGTCGATAAGGCCGAGCTTGAGATAAGTTTCGGTCAGCCGATGCAGCGCCTCCGGGACATGATTGGTGGTCTGGTAGTTGTCGACCACGCGCTGGAACCGCCCGATGGCGGCAGCATACAGGTGTTGCTTCTCGTACCACCGGCCGATCTGCATTTCCTTGCCCGCGAGGTGGTCACGGCACAGGTCGACCTTGAGCCGCGCATCACGCCCATAAGCGCTGTCCGGGTAGCGGTTGACCACCTCCTGCAATGCCACCATAGCTTCCTGCGTGCTCTTCTGGTCGCGCTGGATGTCGGCGATTTGCTCGTAGAAGCTCAGGGCACGGAGATAGTAGGCGTATGCGGTATCCTTGCCGACCGGGTGGAGCTGGATGTAGCGGTCGAACTGGCCGATCGCATCCGAGTAGTGGTTGCGCAGATACTCCGTGTAGCCATCCATCAGTTGCGCATTCACTGCCCAGGGCGAGTACGGGTAGTTCTGCTGCACGGCGTCGAACTGGGTTACGGCCACGGCGTAGTTCTTGCGACCCAGCGCATCGACCCCGTTGCTGTAGAGCTGCTCTGGCGGTTCTTTGTTGATGTCGACTTTCTGGAAGGTCTGGTTGTCGTTGTTCCAGGGCAGCAACGGGCTCAGGGTCGAGCAGCCGCCAAGCAGCAGCGCGCAGGGTGCCAGTGCGGGAAGCAAGGTGCGGCAGAGGTCTTGGAAGGTGGGGCGCATGGCCTCTGCTCCAGCAACGAAGGACCAAATGCGTATACAGCACAAGACTGCGGGGCGGTAGGTGGCGGCCGGAGCAGCAGTGTCTTAGGCTGGGACCGACGTCCAGCAGGGCCAGGGCTTTGCCCTCCGCTGCTAAGACGCCGACCTGCCGGGAGGCTACGTCCCCGAACCCAGGGACAAAAAGCATTGTGACACAGTCGCGAGCGTTGTGCCGCGTCGGTGTTTTCAAAGGTCTCTGCCCATGGTGAGCGTGGGCGCGGTCAGCCGAGGGTCATGAATGCCGGCTTTGGCACCGGAGTGGTTGACGCGTTGAGAGTGCACAGCGTCCTAACAATTCAGGTCACGCTGCGACCGGCACCAGTGCATGGGACGACCATGCAAGATCGCGGACCGGCGCCACGTCGGCCCAGCGCCAGGCCATGGGATCCACAAGCAACGCGCGCAAGGCGCGATTGTTGAGGTGGTGACCGGAGCGGTAGCCGATGAACGATCCCTGTAGCCGGGCACCGGCGAGCGAGAGGTCGCCCACAGCGTCCAGCATCTTGTGCCGTACGAATTCGGCCTGCATGCGCAGTCCGCCTGGATTGAGTACCCGATCGCCTTCTACAACCACGGCATTGTCGAGACTGCCGCCCTGGGCCAACCCGGCGGACCGAAGCGCCGCGATCTCGCCTGACTGGGTGAAGGTACGGGCATGCTGCAGTTCGGCACGGAACTCGGCTTCTGACATTCGGAACGACAACGCCTGACTACCGATCGCCGCGGCGGTGAATTCGATGCGTAGCGACATCGCCAGCCCGAAGGATCCGTGGCGCATTTCGGCATGCGCAGGGCGCAATTCGACAAAGGCCTCCCCATCCTCGACCCTGACCGCGCGCATAATCTCAATGGTCCGGCGCGGCTCGGATTGCGCCAGTCGGCCTGCGCAATCGATAAGGAACACGAAAGGCGCCGCAGAGCCGTCAAGCGCCGGGATCTCGGGGCCGTCCACGGTGACCAGGACGTTGTCGATACCGCAACAGGCCAGTGCGGCTAGCAGGTGCTCGATGGTGCCGACGCGCACGTCAGGACGAAAAGGATCCGACACCACGGTGCATAAGCGCGTCTCGCTCACATGATCATGTCTAGCCTTCACGTCGCCGCCGATGTCGATTCGGCGGAACACGATGCCGTTTCCTGGTCCGGCAGGGTGTAGTCCGAGTTGTACCCGCTGGCCACTATGCAATGCGATACCCGAGCAGTGGATCGAGTGGCGGAGCGTATGCTGCATGTCCGTAGATTGTTTACCCGCCAACTGCGAGGACATCCTGCAAGCCTCGATCATCCCGTCCATTACGCCCCGCCTCGTTCGCACCCGAAGTCATTCGCGACCTGTCGCCGCATTCGAATAGTCGGCGAACAGCGACAAACAGACACTATGGCGCCGTTCGTTCGGCTGCGAGTCACCGTTTATTTCCGAGTATTTCTTCCTAGCGTATTGTCTATAAACAAGTCTTTGCAGCGAAGCATGCGTAGGCGCTAGGAAGTCTGCCGCCGGAGGAAGGCGGGGATCTCCAGACCGAGCTCGTCCGTGGGCGCCGGGCGAACCGAGACTGCGTGCGGCGTGGTGTCCGGACCGGCGGTTGCCGGCTCTGCCCCGCCCTGGCCCCGCTCGGTCGAACCCGAGTCGGAGCGGTCGGGCCCGGGACGGGGCGGCTGCGTCGACGGCAACGGCATGCTGCGGCGAATCGCGCCGGTCACGATGCCGAACAGGCTGCTGCGCGGAGGCGACGCAGGGGTCGGTGCTTCGGTGAACAGCGGGCTGCGGGGCACCGCGCGGGCGGCGAGGGCTGCGCCCGGACTGCCGGAGCGTGGCGCCTGGCGTGGCTCCGGCTCCATGGAGACCGGACGCTGGGCGGCGGGCATCAGGGCTGCCGGCGCGGGGGCGGCGAAACCGGGCTGATACTGCGGCGCGTGGCTTCCGCCTTGCTGCGTAGCGCCGGCCTGATTTTGGCTTGGCTGCCGAGCGGAATGCGCTCCGGGCGCTACCGGAGCTCCCATCAGCGGCACCGGGCCATGGGCTGCGTGCTGTGCCGACAGGGTCGTTGCCATCACCGGAGTGCCGCCGGTTGACGCATACTGGTTCGAGACTCCCTGCTGCGGCAGCGCTGAGGCGGGCATCATCATTGTAGCACCGCCGCCGACTGCGACCAGTCGCGGGCGTTGCGCGTCGAGTGCCGCCTGGATCGGGCTCTCGATCCCGGTCGCGACCACTGAGACGCGGATGCGGCCGGTCAGGTTCTCGTCGATCGCCGAGCCGAAGATGATGTTGGCGTCGTCGGCAACCTCCTCGCGGATCCGGTTGGCGGCCTGGTCAACCTCGAACAACGTCATGTCGTCGCCGCCGGTAATGTTGATCAGCAGGCCGCGCGCTCCGGCCATCGAAGTGTCCTCAAGCAGCGGGTTGCTGATCGCGGCCTCGGCGGCACGGATGGCGCGGTTCTCGCCTTCGGACTCGCCGGTGCCCATCATCGCCTTGCCCATCTCCGCCATCACGGTGCGGATATCGGCAAAATCGAGGTTGACCAGTCCGGGTGCCACCATCAGGTCGGTCACTCCGCGCACGCCCATGTAGAGGACGTGGTCGGCCATCTTGAACGCCTCTTTCCAGCCCGTTCGCTCGTTGGCAAGGCGGAACAGGTTCTGGTTGGGGATGACGATCAGCGTGTCGACGTAGCTCTGCAGTTCGGTCAAGCCCGCCTCGGCGGCCTTGGCCCGCCTGCCGCCTTCGAAGGTGAACGGCTTGGTCACCACGCCCACCGTCAGGATGCCGCGCTCGCGGGCCATGCGCGCGATCACCGGGGCGGCGCCGGTGCCGGTGCCGCCGCCCATGCCGGCGGTGATGAACACCATGTGTGCGCCTTCGAGGTGCCGCGCCAGCTCGTCGGACGCCTCCTCGGCGGCGGCGCGGCCGATCTCCGGCTTGGCGCCGGCACCCAGGCCCTGCGTCAGATGCGGGCCGAGCTGGATGCGGCGGTCCGCCTTGCTGTGCATCAGCTGCTGGGCGTCGGTATTGGCAACCACGAAGTCAACGCCCTGCAGGTCGAGGGCGATCATGTTGTCGACGGCGTTAGTACCGCCCCCACCCACGCCGATCACGGTGATGCGCGGCGTGAAGTCGGTGTGCAGCTGCTGCGGAATGGTCAGGTTCAGCGTCATTCTGGCGTTCCCTCAAGGATGGCGTGGCGGATGGCAAGCGGTCGGCAAATCAAGGTCATGGCGGCGTGCGAGAGCGGCGTGGCGAGCGGGTCACGCGAGCCGGCTTGGCAATAATCGGGGGCATGATCATCGGCGTCAGACCCTCTCGCGAAGGAAGTCGACGATGCGCCGGAGCATCCCGGCTGGGCGTGCGGCATCGAGGTCGAGGTCGATGAGCGCGCGGCCTGCGCCACCGGCCCACGCGAGCAGCCCTGTCGCGGTCGCGAAGCCTGGCCCAGAGGCGGCATCCGGCAGGCCGCGGAGCGGACTTGGCCGGCCGAGCCGCACCTGACGGCCGAGGATCCGGTGGGCCATCTCCCGGGCGCCGACCATCTGGCTGGCGCCGCCGGTCAGCACCACGCGCGAGCCCGCCGCCCGGCCAAGCCCGGCGCCGTCGAGGCGGTCGCGGATCAGCTCGAACGTCTCTTCGAGCCGCGGCTTGATGATTCCCACCACCATGGCGCGCGGCACGCGGGCGAACTGGTGCTCCTCCTCGCCGATCTGCGGCACGGTGAGGATTTCGCGGTCGTCGTCCGGGCTCGGCTCGGCGTTGCCGTAGATGCATTTCAGCCGCTCCGCGCTGGCGAGGGGTGTGGAGAGAACGCCTGCGAGGTCGCGGGAGACATGCAGCCCGCCGATCGGCAGCTGTGCGGTGTGGAGCAACTGGCCCTCGGCGAACACCGCCATCGCCGTGACTCCGCCGCCCATATCAATCACCGTCGCGCCGAGCTCGCGCTCGTCGGCGACCAGGCAGGACAGGCCGGCGGCGAACGGGGCGGAAACCAGCTCCGCGATATCGAGGTCGCAGCGCGCCACGGCCGCGGACAGGTTGCGCAGGCTGGTCGCCGCCGCGTCGATCACGTGCAGCCGGGCGCTGAGCTGGTCGCAATGGTGACCGCGCGGGTCCGCGACACCGCTCACGTCATCCACCGCGAAGGCGACCGGCAGCGCATGGATTGTCTCGCGTCCGGCGGCGCGCGAGCGGAGCCGGCCTTCCTCGACCACCCGGCGGATGTCGCCATCGGCTACGACGCGCCCATCGACCGGCCATTGCACGTTGAACAGTCGGCTCTCCGGCGCCCCGCAAGAGAGGTTGACCACCACGGAGCGCAGCCTGGTGTCGGCCATCTCCTCGGCCCGGCCAACAGCCGCGCGGATGGCGCGCTCGGCTTCGGCGAGGTCGGTGATGCCGCCGGACCGAACGCCGAGCGATCGCTGCCAACCCGAGCCGAGTACGCGGAACGACCCGTTCGCCTCACCGCGCCCGATCAGGCAGGTGATCTTGGTGCTGCCGATGTCGAGCACACCGAACGAGCCGGCGCGAACCGGACGTAGCCGCGCCGGTGGCGTCTCCGCATCGTCGAGCGTCGCTTGGCGCGGCGGCTTGCGCGTGATCTGGTTCATGCCGGCCGCCTCGCCGCCGGCGCCGACGTCTGCGCGCCGGCATTACCCGGCGGCTGCTCCGCGACAGGAGCTTGGCCGGCGCCCGGTAGCGGCCGGATTGCCAAGCGGTCCGGGAGCCGCAGGTCCACGCTGGCGATCGGACGGTCAAGCAGGTCGTCGCTCGATTGCAGCTCGGCGAGCTTGGCCAGCGCCTGCGGCACCGCGCCTTCCGGCAGCATCACGGCCGTGCCGTTGCGCATCTGCAGGTTCCAGCGACGTTCGCCGACCCGCACCGAGGCCACCACCCGGGTCCTGATCTCGGGCCACGCGTCGAGGCTGTCGAGAAGGGCGGCCGCAGGTGCCGGGGCGCCGGCACCCACCACCAGCGGCAGCGACGCGAACGGCCCCCAGTCGCGCGGCGAGACCTGCTGGTCGGCGACCACCTGTCCGTCGCGGTCGATCAGTACGAACCGGCCCTGGTTCTGCCAGATCGCGAACGGGCGACGCTCGATCAGCTGGACGAAGATGGTCCCGGGCAGGCGCCGTTCCACCGCGACGTGCTCCACCCAGGACAGGCTCTCAATGCGTGCACGGGCGGCCTCGACCGAGAAGCCCAGGATCGGGTCGCCTCTGGACACGCCGAGCGCGGCGAGCAGCAGCGGCTCCGGCGTGTTGGCCCGGCCGGCGATCACCACTTCGGCCACACGCAATCCCACCACGCGGCCCAGACGCTCGCGCAAGGTCGCGATGCTGTCGCCGGTGCGGGTCGCCACGCGACCTCCGGGCGCAGCGGAGTGCATTAGGGCGGTGCCTGCAAGCACTGCAGCGAAGCTTGCGGCGCCCCACAGCATCGGGCGCAGCAGCCTGCGCCGCCGGCGCAGCATCAGCTTCAGCGCGGACGGGCGACCGCCGGAGCCGCCCCGGCGCGGCTGCTCGCGCCGGGGCGCGTCATCGTTCTGCGAGGTGTTCAGCCGCGGCATGAGGCGTGCTCCACCATCCAGGCGCATAGCGTTGCGAAGTCCATGCCCTCGAGAGCCGCCTGCTCCGGCAACAGCGATACCGGGGTCATGCCGGGCTGGGTGTTCACCTCGAGCAGCACGAGTCGCCCCGGTTCGCCGCGCGTATTATCGTACCGGAAATCGGCACGGGTGGCGCCCCGGCAGCCCAGGGCGCGGTGCGCCGCCAGCGCGATGCGTCGCGCCTCGACGAAGGCGTCGGGGTGAATCGCCGCCGGCAGCAAGTGGCGCGATCTGCCTGCGGTGTACTTGGCCTCGTAGTCGTAGAAACCGCTGGCGGTGATGTCAGTCACTGTCAGCGCACGGTCGCCGAGCACGCCCACCGTCAGCTCGCGGCCGGGGACGTACTCCTCGACCAGCAGCTCCGGGCCATGCGTCCAGCCGCGCGCCAGCGCTTCGCGTCGATTGTCGCCCTCGCGCAGGATGTGCACGCCTACCGAACTGCCTTCGTTCAGCGGCTTGATGACGTAGGGCAGCGGTAGCGGGTCCGCCTCGATCAGTGCGGCCACGGTGACGACGCGCCCAGCTGCCACCGGCAGGCCGGCCTCGGCGAACACCAGGCGCGAGACCGCCTTGTCCATGGCGATCGCCGAGGCGCGCACCGGCGAATGAGTGTAGGGAATGCCAAGCCAGTCGAGCACGCCCTGGATCACGCCGTCCTCGCCGTAGCGGCCGTGCAAGGCATTGAACACGGCGTCCGGCGCGGGGTAGAGCGCCGCGAGCACCGCGGCCAAGTCAGGACCGACCTCGACCGGGGTGACGTCGAAGCCGCGTGAACGCAGGGCGACGATCACCTGGGCGCCGGAGGACAGGCTGACCTCGCGCTCTGCGGAGATGCCGCCGTGCAGGACCGCGACCCGGGTCATAGCGCGGCGCACGGCGAGCAGGCGTTGCCTGCTCGCCGTGTCGCTTCAAGCGGCAGGCCGATGCGCCTGATCTCCCATTCCAGCTTGATCCCCGAAGCGGCGTGGACCCGCCGCCGGACCTCTTCACCGAGACCTTCCAGGTCGGCGGCGGTGGCACCGCCGGCATTGAGCAGGAAGTTGCAGTGTTTTTCGCTGACCTGCGCTCCGCCCTGCGAGAGCCCTCGGCAGCCAGCCGCATCGATCAGCTCCCAGGCCTTCAGGTCGGTATCCGGGTTGCGGAAGGTGGAGCCGCCGGTGCGGGCCCGGACCGGCTGCGTCGCCTCACGCGAGTTACGAATCTGCGCCATCCGGGCGGCGATGCTAGCAGGCTCCGACGGTGTGCCGCGCAGGCGGGCGCGCACCACCACGCTCTCAGCCGGCAGGCTGGAGTGGCGGTATGCGAGACCGAGGTGCTGGGCGGGGACGCGCACCAGCTCGCCACTGCGGGTCGCGATCTCCACCCAGTCGAGGCAGCTGGCCATGTCGACGCCATAGGCACCGGCGTTCATCGCCACCGCGCCGCCGATGGTGCCGGGGATGCCGGAGAGGAACTCGAGGCCGCCCATCCCGGCGGCAGCGGCGTGCTCCGCGACGGTGGCGTCGAGGCAGGCGCCGCCGGCGACCAAGCCGTCGGCTTCGACCAGGACGTCGGAAAAGCCGCGCGCCAGGCGCAGCACGACGCCTGCGAGGCCGCCGTCGCGCACGATCAGGTTGGACGCCGCGCCGAGCACGGTCAGCGGCAGCTCCAGCGGCAGGGCGCGCAGAAAGGCGCAGAGGTCGTCGGCATCGGCAGGGCGCACCAGGTGTTCGGCCGGACCACCGACGCGGAACCAGGTCACCGGCGCCAGTGGCGCATCGGCTTGCAGCCGTCCGCGTAGCGACGGCAGGAGGTCGGGCGCGCGATTCTGGGTCATCGGGCCGATCTGCGCGGACCCTGCAGCGCGCCAAGCTCGGCGGGCAGGGACTGCGCCCAGGCGGTGATGGTGCCGGCGCCGAGACAGATCACGAAGTCTCCTGAACGAGCGATGGCGTGCACCATCTCGGCGAGGTGCTCCGGCCCCGGCAGCGGCACCACGCTGCGGTGGCCGCGCGCGCGCAGCCCGTCGACCAGGGCGTCCCGGTCGATGCCCGGAATCGGTGCCTCGCCGGCGGCATAGATGTCGGCAACGATCACGGTGCCGGCGTCGTTCATGCATGAGCAGAATGCGTCGAACAGCGACTCCACGCGGCTGAACCGGTGCGGCTGCATGACCGCGACCACGTCGCGCGCACCAGCCTGGCGTGCGGCTTTGAGGACGGCGGCGATCTCGACCGGGTGATGACCGTAATCGTCGATCACGGTGATACCGCCCGACTCGCCGGTCTTGGTGAAGCGGCGCTTGACGCCCTTGAAGCCTGCCAGCGCGCTGCGCACCGTTGCGTCGTCGATCTCCATTTCCATGCCGACGGCGATCGCGGCGAGCGCGTTCTGCACGTTGTGCTGTCCCAGCATCGGCAGGCGGAACGGGCCCATGCGGCGCTGGGTGTTGCGGTGCCGGTCGGTGAGCTGCACCTCGAACGTGGCGCCCATCTTGTCGGTGACCACACGTTCGGCGCGGACATCGGCCTGCGGGCTGAAGCCATAGGTGACAATGCGGCGGTCGATGCGCGGGATCATCTGCTGCACCGTGGGATGGTCGATGCACAGCACCGCGAAACCGTAGAACGGAATGTTCGAGACGAACTGGTCGTAGGCGGCGATCATCGCCTCCCCGGTGCCCCAGTGGTCGAGATGCTCGGGATCCATGTTGGTGACGACCGCGATCACCGCGGGCAGACGCAGGAAGCTGCCGTCGCTCTCGTCCGCCTCGACGACCATCCAGTCGCCTTCGCCCAGACGGGTGTTGCTGCCTAGCGCGTTGATAATTCCGCCGTTGATCACGGTGGGGTCGAGGTGGGCGGCCTCCAGCACCGTGGCGATCAGGCTCGTGGTCGTGGTCTTGCCATGCGTGCCGCCGATGGCAACCGACCACTTCAGCCGCATGAGCTCGCCCAGCATCTCGGCGCGGCGCACCACCGGGATCAGCTTGGCACGGGCGGCGGCGACCTCAGAGTTGGACTGCGGGATCGCGGTCGAGGTCACCACCACTTGCGCATTGCCGAGGTTCGCGGCGTCGTGTCCGGCCATGACCGGAATGCCAGCCTCGCGCAGGCGCATCACATTGGCGTTCTCGGACATGTCGGAGCCCTGCACCGCGTAGCCGAGCGTGTGCAGCACCTCGGCGATCCCGGACATGCCGATGCCGCCGATGCCTACGAAGTGGATGGTGCCGATTCCGAGCGGGAGGGCCCTCATGCACGCGTTTCCGGACGGGCGATGACAGGCAAGGCAAGGCTGGGGAGCCCGTTGCTCACCAGACCCCGGCCTCCGTCAAGCGGCACCCCCGCGGGGGTTTCATTCTGGATGGAAGCTGGTGCGAAGGGGCTCCTTCCGGCAGCGCATGAAGCAGAGCCCCGCCCTTGCTTCGCGGCGAGCTGGCTTTCCACCAGGTCGGCCAGGCAGACTGCGGCGTCAACGCGCCCCTGAGCGGCACAGGCCCGGCTCATCAAGCCCAGCACCGAAGGGTCGCGGAGGATGCAGTCGATCCGTGCGGCGAGGTGCTCCGACGTGAAGTCCGGTTGCGCGATGACCACAGCCCCGGAGGCCTGTGCGTTGCGCGTCTGATGGTCGTCGATCGCCGAGGGCAGCGGCACCAGGATCGCCGGGCAGCCGGCAACCGCCAATTCGGCCACGCTGGACGCGCCGCTTCGCGCCACCACCATGTCGCAGTCGGCAAGGTGCCCGGCGATGTCGGGGAAAAACGGCGAGAGCTCGTGGGCGATGCCGGCGGCCTGGTAGGCCTGCCCGACCCGGGCGAGATCCTCGGCGCGGCACTGTTGCGCCACGCGAAGGCCAGCGCGGTGTTGCGGCGACAGCGCGGCAAGGGCAGGCGGCACGACATCGCTGAACACGCGCGCGCCAAGCGAACCGCCGAGCACCAGAAGGCGCAGCTGGCCGGGCTGCAGGGCAGGGCGGTCGATGCCGGCGAGGACGCGGATGGCGGGGCGGACCGGGTTGCCGGTGACGCGGGTTGTCGTGCCGGCGGGAATGGCGGTGGTATCGGCGAAGCCGAGCGCGAGGACGTCCGCGCGCGCGGCGAGCCAGCGGTTGGCCCGGCCAAGCACGGCGTTCTGCTCGTGCAGGATGAGCGCAGGACGTCGGCGCAGCGTGGCTGCGGCGAGGATAGGTGCCACGCTCGGGTAGCCGCCGAAGCCCACGACAGCGGACGCGCCGAGTCGGGCCAGGATGGTACGGGACTGGACGGTGCCGGCGGCGAGTGCGGCGACAGCACGCGCAGCCCGGCCCATGCCACGGCCGGCGATGCCGGCGCCGGACAGGACGAAGCTCTCGCCGCCTTCGAACACCGGCGAGCGCAGACCGCCGGAGCGGGAGTCGGTCATCAGCACGACCCGGTGGCCGCGCGAGAGCAGTTCGGCGGCGAGGGCCTCGGCGGGGAAGAAATGGCCGCCGGTGCCGCCAGCGGCGATGACGATAGGGCGCACGGCCGGGCCTCTCATCGCGACATGCCGGACGGCAGCGGCAAGCAAGGCCACAAGCTCTGGAGTCTGCCAGGGACTCGTCCCAAAACTTTATTATCGTGGGCTGTGCCGATTTGTGCCGATCCAGGGCGGGTCGCCCTGGCGGGTCCAGGGCAGGGCTCTGGCCTTGCTTTACCTTGGCTCACGCCATTTCTCCCCGCGCCCGGAGCCGGGTCAGCGCCAACAGCATGCCCATCGCCAGCGCCACGGACATCGCCGAGGAGCCGCCGTACGAAATGAACGGCAGGGTCATTCCCTTGGTGGGGATCAGGTGCAGCGAGGATGCCATGTTGACGAAAGCCTGCAGGCCGAAGCCGGTGATGATTCCCGACGCAGCGAGCATGACAAACTCGTCGGTCTCGGCGAGCAGGCGCAGCAAACCACGCACAACGATCAAGGCGAAGATGCCCAGGATCAGGAGGCAGACAACAAGGCCGAACTCCTCGCCGGCGACGGCAAACACGAAGTCGGCGTGGGCGTCAGGCAGCAGGTCCTTGACCCGGCCCTCGCCGGGACCGCGCCCGAGCAGGCCGCCATTGCCGAACGCCTGCAGCGCGGTGTCAACCTGGTAGTGGTCGCCGCGGTCGGGGTGCAGGAAGCGGGTGACGCGGCTTCGCACGTGGGGGAACAGGGCGTAGGCGCCGACGGAAGCGGCGGCGATGCCTGCGGCGGACACGCCAACCATGAACAGGTTCAGCCCGGCGACAAACGCCTGGGCGAAGAACACCGCGGTGATGACGCTGAGCATGCCGATGTCGGGCTGCGACTTCAGCAGCATGAGGATGAGAGCGAACAGCGCGCAGGCGATCAGGGCTCCAGGAAAGCCGCGGGTGCGCCGGCCCTCCGTCAGCAGCCAGGCGGTGACCACGGCGAAACACGGCTTGAGGAACTCGCTGGGCTGGAGCGACATGCCGGGCAGTGCGATCCAGCGACGCGCACCCTTGATCTCGACGCCGTGCACCAGCGTCAGGAAGGTGAGAAGCAACGCGAGCGCGCATCCGGCCATCGCCAGGCGCCGCACGGAGCGCGCCGACAGCATCGAGGTCGCGACGACGATCACCACGGCGATGGCGAGGAAGACCACCTGCTTGAGGATGAACACGTCGCGGGACTGGCCGATGCGCTCGGCGACCGCAGGGCTTGCCGCCAGCATCAGGATGTAGCCGAAGCCGATCAGCGCGGTGACCGCGAACAGGGTCCAGCGGTCCACGGTCCACCACCAGCGGCCGAGCACGGAATTGTCGGAGCGCGACAGGGCGGGCATCAGGCGGCGTCCTCGCTGCGGGTCGGGGTGGCGCCGGCCTTGCAGCCGGGAAGAGCGTGGACCAGTTCCGCGAAGCGCTCGCCGCGGGCCTCGAAGCTCGCGAACTGGTCGAAGCTGGCGCAGGCGGGAGAGAGCAGCACCGTGTCCGCGCCGAGTGCGGCAGCGGCACGGGCAGCGCGGGGCACGGCGGCCTCCAGCGTGCCGGCGATCTCGTGCGAGACGCCGGCTGCGGCGAGCGTCGTGGCCAGCACCAGGGCGTCGCGGCCGATCAGCAGCGCGTGGGCCACTGCGGAAAACTGCGGGGCCAGCGGTTCGATGCCGCCCGATTTGGCGATACCGCCTGCAATCCACACGACGCGCTTGTAGCAACCCAGGGCACGCGCGGCGGCATCGGCGTTGGTGGCCTTGCTGTCGTCGACAAAGGCGATTCCCCCTCGCTCGGCGATGCGGCGTTGGCGATGCGGCAGGCCGGGGAAGCGGCGCACCGCGTCGGCAATGCGCGCGAAGCCGGCATTTTGCGTCACGCCGGCAAGATGCACGGCCATGGCCACCACCGCGGCGACGTTCTGCGCGTTGTGCGCGGCAGGCAGCGCCGTCGCCTCGTCAAGCCGGAGGTCAATGCGGCGGGCCGGCTCACACATCCGGCCGTCGCGGACGAAGATGTCGGCAGTGCCTGCAGCACCTTCCTTGCCGGCGATCCGGCGGACCTGCGGCCCGGACCCGGCGGAGAGCTGTGCTGCCAGGTTTGCCGAGGCCGCGTCGTCGACGCCGACCACGGCGAGATCGGCGTGGGTCATGCGATCAAAGATGTGGTGTTTCGCGGCAACGTAGCCGGCCATGTCGCCGTGGCGGTCGAGGTGGTCGGGGCTGAGATTGAGCAGGCAGGCGGCGTCGAAGCGCAAAGTCTGCAGCCGCTCCAGCATGTAGGACGACATCTCCAGCACGTAGATGCCGCGATCGGGCAGCAGAGGCAGCGCGAGTGCCGCAGGGCCGAGATTGCCCCCGGCGGCGACCGGGATGTCCAGCGCGGCCAGGACATGGGCGAGCAGGGCCGTCGTGGTGGACTTGCCGTTCGTCCCTGTGATGCCGACGAAGCGCGCCTTCGAACCCGTGGCCCGCACCGCCTGGAACAGCAGCTCGGCGTCCGACAGCACCGGGATGCCAGCGGCGATCGCTGCGGCGGCGACAGGGTGAGGCGCGGGCAGTCGGTGGGCGATCCCGGGCGAGGCGACCAGGGCGTCGAAGCCGGCGCTGTCTGGGGCACGGCTCGAGGCGATATCCGGGCGGCGGAAGGCAGGCAGCCGAACGTCCAGGCCCTCCGCCAGGGCCGCCACGCGCGACACTTCGCCGTCGTCCCAGGCACTGACCGCGGCCCCCATCGCCCGAAGCGCAAGCGCTACCGCCAGGCCGTTACGCCCGAGGCCGAGCACGGCGTAGCGGCGGCCCGCGACAAGGTCGGCCGGAAAGGCGCCCGCGGCAGGAGACATGAGCGGGGTCATCGGATCTTCAGCGTGGCCAGCCCGACGAGGGCCAGGATCATCGAGACGATCCAGAAGCGAATGACGATGGTCGGCTCGGCCCAGCCCTTCTTCTCGAAGTGGTGGTGCAGCGGCGCCATCAGGAAGACCCGGCGACCCGTGCGCTTGAACCAGAACACCTGGATGATGACGGACACGGTCTCGACCACGAACAGCCCGCCGACGATCGCCAGGACGATCTCGTGCTTGGTGGCGACCGCAACCGCGCCGAGCGCGCCGCCCAGCGCCAGGCTGCCGGTGTCGCCCATGAACACCGCGGCCGGAGGAGCGTTGAACCACAGGAAGCCGATGCCGGCGCCGACCAGGGCCGCGCAGAACACGCCGAGTTCCCCCGCACCGGGTATGGGGTTGAGCTGCAGGTAGTCGGCAAATACCCGGTTGCCGACCAGGTAGGAGATCAGCGCGAACACCGCGGCGGCGATGATGGTCGGCACGATCGCCAACCCGTCCAACCCGTCGGTCAGGTTTACCGCGTTCGATGCGCCGAGCATCACCAGCATGCCGACCACTGGGAAGAACAGGCCGAACGGGATCAGCACCTCCTTGAACACCGGCAAGGTGAGGCCGGTGGCGAGCGGTCCGCGGGTGGAGGCGCAGATCCAGACGGCGGCGGCGAGCCCGATCACCAACTGGGCCACCAGCTTGCCGCGTGCCGACACGCCATGGGTGTTGCGGCGCGACAGCTTGAGGTAGTCGTCGGCGAAGCCGATTGCGCCGTAGCCCAGCGTGCAGAGCAGCACCGCGCCCACGTAGTCGTTGTCTAGATCCGCCCAGAGTAGGGTCGAGCCAACCGCAGCCAGCAGGATGAGCACGCCGCCCATCGTGGGGGTACCCTGCTTTTCCAACAGGTGGCGCTCCGGGCCGTCGAGACGGATCGGCTGGCCGCCGCGCTGCACCGACTTCAGCCAGCGGATCACTGGGCTGCCGAGCACGAAGCTGAGCACGAGCGCGGTCAGGCAGGCGGCGCCGGAGCGGAAAGTGATGTAGCGGAACAGGTTGAACAGTGCGAACTGCTCGGCGTGCGGACGGAACAGGTCGAACAGCATCAGGCGGCCTCGCCCTGCGGCAGTGCACCGGCGCGTGTCGTTCCGAGCGCATCGAGCGCGGCCACCACCAAGCGCATGCGGCTGCCAAAGCTGCCCTTGACCAGGACCGTGTCGCCGGCCCGAACCGCCTCGGCCACGACCGGCGCGAGCGAGGCGGCATCTGCGGTGTGGGCGCCGCGCCGGGCGGGTGCGACGGCGTCGAACAGGTGGAGCATCGACGCGCCGCAGCAGAACAGCAGGTCGGCGGCGGCGGCGACCGGGTCGGCGAGATCCTCGTGCTCGGCGCGCGTGTGCTCGCCCAGCTCGAGCATGTCGCCCAGCACCGCGATCCGCCGTGCCGCCGGCAACAGCGCCAGCACTCCCAGCGCGGCGCGCACCGAGGCGCCGGAAGCGTTGTAGCTCTCATCAAGCAGCGTCGCGGTGCTGCCCAGGATCGCCCGCCGCGCACCGCGTCCCGGCCCGGCGTTGAAGCGCGCGAGGCTTGCCGCACCCGCGGCGACGTCGCTGCCAAGCGCGTATGCGACGCCCAGAGCGGCCACGGCGTTCTCCGCCATATGCCGACCGGGTTGTCCGAGGCGGAAGCGGTGCTCGGTGTCTCCGATGCGGGCTGCCACATCGCTGCCTTCAGCGTCAGTGGCGCATGACAGCAGGCACGCGTCGCCCCCGGTGCCGGCGGTCATGATGGCGATTCCCGGCTCGTAGCGCCCGGCCGTCTCGCGCATCCGCGCGACCTGGGGACCGTCCGTTGGCAGGATCGCGATGCCGCCGTGCAGCACCCCTTCGAGCACCGACAGCTTCTCGTCGGCGATCGCGTCGAGCGTGCCGAGATGACCGATATGTGCGGCGGCCACCCGGGTGATGATCGCGACGTCAGGTCCGGCAAGGCGGGACAGCGGGGCGATCTCACCCGTGTGATTCATGCCGATCTCGACGACGCAGTATGCGGCGTCCTCGGGCAGCCGCGCCAGGGTAAGCGGCACCCCCCAGTGGTTGTTGTGCGATGCGTCCGCGGCATGAGTAAGGCCGGAAGCGCCGAGGATGACGCGCAGCATTTCCTTGGTGGTGGTCTTGCCGACGCTGCCGGTCACCGCAACCACCGAGCCGGTGAAGCGCTGCCGTCCGGCAGTACCGAGTGCCTTCAGACCCTCGAACGTGTCGGCGACCAGCAGGGACGGCGCGTCGTCCGGCACCAGTTCGAGGCTGCTCACCATGCAGCCCGCGGCGCCGGCAGCCATCGCGGCGCCAACATGGGCGTGGCCGTCGCCGTTCTCGCCCTGCAGTGCCACGAACAGGTCGCCAGAATGCAGCGTGCGGGTGTCGATCGAAACGCCGCCGGCATGGAACGGCACGCTCATCACCCCGCCGGTCGCGGCCGACAGCGCCTCTGCGGTCCACAGGCTCATGCAGCCACCAGGCGACGGATCACGCTTGCGTCGTCGAACGGGATCGTGGCCGTGCCGATGGTCTGGCCGCTCTCATGTCCCTTGCCGGCGACCACCAGCACATCGCCCGCCCGCAGTTCGGCGAGGGCGGTCGAGATCGCTGCCTCGCGGTCGCCGATTTCGGCCGCACCAGGACAGCCGGCAAGCACGCCAGCCCGGATCGATGCGGCATCCTCGGTGCGCGGGTTGTCGTCAGTGACGATCGCCCAGTCGGCCCCGAATGCGACGGCCGCCCCCATCAGCGGCCGCTTGCCGGGATCGCGGTCACCGCCGGCGCCGAACACGCAGATCAGCCGGCCCGCAGCGTGCGGCCGCAGCGCCGTCAGCAGGCGCGCCAATGCGTCGGGCGTGTGCGCGTAGTCGACATAGGCGGCGGCGTCGCCGACCCGGGCCACCAGCTCAAGCCGGCCGTGCACCCCAGTCAGCTGGCCAAGCCGGTCGAGCGCGCCGGCGGTGCCGGTCGCCTCGGCCAGAGCGGCGGCAAGCAGGGCGTTCTCCGCCTGGAATCGTCCTGCCAGCGGCAGGTGCAGGCTGCGTGCGGCGCCTTGGGTCACGATGTCCAGCAGCAGGCCGTCCTGGCGCGGCGTCGCCCGCACCAGCCGCAGCCAGTCGCCGGACTCGCCAATCCCGCGCAGGTCGAGGCGGCGCACGCGCGCGATGTCGCGCAGGGCCGCGAGCGTGTCAGGATCCATGTCGGCATTGACCACGCACGGCGCGCCGGTAGGCAGCAACTCGGCAAACAGTCGCAGCTTGGCGGCACGATAGGTGGCAAGGCCGCCATGATAGTCGAGGTGGTCGCGGGTCAGATTGCAGAAGCCGGCGGCGGCAAGACGCACGCCGTCGAGGCGGAATTGGTCCAGGCCGTGGCTCGACGCCTCCATCGCGGCATGCGCCACGCCCTCGCGGGCCAGGCCGGCCAGGGTGTTTGCCAGCGCCACCGGGTCGGGCGTGGTCAGGCCGCCGCACGGTACGTGACAGGGTGCGATGATTCCAAGGGTGCCAAGGCTGGCGGCGGGGTGCCCGGACAACGTCCAGAGCTGGCGGAGGAACTCGACGGTACTGGTCTTGCCGTTGGTGCCGGTGACCGCGACCACAGTGGCGGGCTGCGCACCGGCATGGGCGGCGGCGAGATGGGCCAAGGCGCGACGCGGCTCGGGATCCTCGATCAGCGGACGGCGCGGCACACCGTCAGGCCAGACGGTGCCGATGGGCGCGAGCACCGCGACCGCGCCTGCGGCCACCGCGTCGGAGATGTAGCGTCGGCCGTCGACGGCTGCTCCGGGCAGCGCCGCGAACAGTGTACCCGGCCGCACACGTCGGCTGTCCGCGGTAATCGCGTCGACGCGCGGTCCGGGAGGCACAGCGTTGTCGGCCGCGGGGCCGGACCGCGGGGGGGAAATGCAGGCAAGGTCCAGCATGTCAGCGAGCAGCAACGAGGGTCTCGGCGTCGCGGCCAGCAGCACCGGCCTCGCGCCGCATCAGTGCCGGGCTGTGCGCGGGCTGGATCAGCGGACCCGGTCCGGTCGGCGTCTGGACCACGGTCGGCAGCGGGCGCGACGCGGGTCGCGGCAGCGGGGCGGAGGCCTGGACCGCCTCCGGCTCGTCGAGCGGCAGCGGTTTCGGCCGCACGCCCGGTTCGTTGTTCTGGTGCTCACTCGAGTGGCCGGGCTGCAGCGGGATGTAGAGCTGCGCGGCGATGGCGTCGTAGTTCTGCATCTGCGGGAACAGGCCGAGCATCGGCGCGATGCGCGCGATCACTCGACCCGCTCCCGGCGCCGACACCGCGCCCGCAGTCGAGTAGCCACCGGTGCTCTTATTGCCGTGCGGCTCGTCCAGCATGAAGTAGACGGCGTAGCGCGGCGCGTTCATCGGGAACACGCTCATGAATGCGCTGACGTTGCTGTGCTTCTTGTAGCCGTGGCCGCTGTTCTTTTCCGCCGTCCCGGTCTTGCCGCCGACGAAATAGCCGGGAACGTTGGCCGGCTTGCCGTAGCCGTCGGTGACGACGAGATGCATCAGCTTGCGCATGGTGTCCGAGGTGGCCTGCGCCATCACCCGAGTGCCCTCGGGTGCAGGGGCGCCGGGGTCAGCCGCGAGGATGGTCGGCTTGAGCACGATGCCGCCATTGGCGACCGCCGCGGTGCCGCGCACCACGTGCAACGGGCTGACGGCGATACCGTGGCCGAAGCCCACAGTCATGGTCACCGCCTCCTTCCAGTTGGCGGCAGGCGGGATGATCGGCATGCCGGCCTCTGGCAGCTGGATGCCGATCCGGTTGAACATGCCCATCTTCTTCAGCCAGGCGCGCTGCCGCTCCGCGCCGACACCGAGCGCGATGTGTGCGGCCCCCAGATTGGATGAGTAGGCCAGCACTTCGGGAAGATAGAGGAAGCGGTGCTTGCCTTCAAAGTCGGTGATGGTGAAGCGGCCAATGTGGATGGGATGCGCCGCGTCGAACTGGTCGCCCAGATGCGCGGTGCCGAAGTCGAGCGCCATCGACGCGGTCTGCAGCTTGAAGGTGCTGCCCGGCTCGTACATGGCTGTCACGGCGCGGTTGAAGCGGTCGTCCGGCGCGGTGTCACCAAACCTGTTGGCGTCGTAGTCTGGCAGGCTGACCATGGCGATGACCTCGCCGGTGTTCACGTCCATGACGATGCCGCAGGCGCCGATCGCGCCAAACTCGTCCTTGGCCCGCTCCAGCTCGTCGCGCATCACCGCCTGCACGCGCACGTCGATCGAGAGCCGCAACGGCGTACTGTCGGTGCGCAGCCGCTGGTCGAAGGCCTTTTCGACGCCGGCTACGCCATGTGTGTCGATATCGACTCCGCCGAGCACCTGCGCCGCCACCCGGCCCAGCGGATACCGACGTTTCCCGCCGTCTTGGAAGTACACTCCGGGGATGCCGAGCGCGTTGATCGCCAGCTCCTCGTGCGGGGTGATCTGGCGCTCGAGATAGACAAACTGCTTGCCCGAGGCGAGGCGGGCGCGGGCCTCGTCCTCGTCCAGGCGCGGCAGCACCGACTTGATGCGGTGCGCAGCTTGAGCGGGATCGATCATCTCGCGCGGGTTTGCGTACAGCGCCGCGGTTGGCAGCGAGATCGCCAGAATCTCGCCGTTGCGGTCGGTGACCGTCGCGCGGGGTCCGGCCGGCACCACGCTGGCGACCTTGTCGTCCAGCCCGGACTGCTCACCTGGCTGGTCCGGGTCCGGCGGCACCAGCGGCTGCATCTCGGCTCTGGACGGACGCATCGGGAACAATACGGTCGCACCGGTCAGCTTGGCGGCAACCGCACCAAACAGCATCGCGAAGCCGCCGGCTGCCAGCACCAGACGAGAGCGGCTTTTCTCCAGCGCGGCGCGACGGGCGAGATCGGGACCGGTCACCCGCACCGTCTGCACGCGCACGCCGGCGCCATGCTGCGAGGTGACATCCGCGAGATCTTCGCGACGCTGCAGTTCCGCGCTGATGTCCCGGCCACCAGGGTCAGAGTACGGCGGGTTGGCTTGGCTGTGCTGCGGGCCGCACGGACCACCGAGAGGAGGAACTCGGCTCACTGCGCGCCGGAGCCCATCGGCACCGGAGGCGGCAGCGACGCGCGTCCGGTCCCCAGAGACGACCCAGAATAGGAGGTTTGCACCAAGGCGCCAGTCGGGCTGGACGAACTCTGCCCGGCGAACCTACTGCCAAAGGGCGAGGTCTGGCCGGACTGGGCGGCTGCAGCCTGAGCACGATAAGGCTGGCTGCCGGACGGTCTCGCACCATAAGTGGGTGCGCCATAGGATTGGACGTAGGAAGCACCGGCAGCAACGTGACCGCCCACTGCCAGTGCCGTCGCGGTACGTGCGAGGACAGGCGCCGTGACGGCCTGCTGCGACACCGGAGTGGCGACCGCGGCCATCACGGGTGCCATCAGCCGGCCAGTGCCGTAGCTACCCGCCTGCAACCCGCCATACGGAATGGCGCCTGACCTGACCGACGCGGCGGGCGCCTCCGGGCGCGGCTCGCGTGGCGACTCAGCGCGGGCGGTGTGGATCGGCCGCGTCGCCGCGACGAGGGCGGACACTGCCGCCGACACCGGCCCTGCGGCGACTGCGAATGCGACCACGGCGGGGTGCTGCGCCGGTGCAGGACGTCCGCGATCGTCACCGTGCGCATCGGAACGACCAGCGGGATGTGGCGCTGCCAGTGACGTGCTGTCCACAAACATGGGCATCGGCCGAACCTCCGGAGCCGCGCTGGGAATCTCAGTCGGTGCAGGGCCCGGGGGAGGCGCCGCGACGGCCGGGGCGACGGTGACCGGCACGGCAGTCGGGAGATGCGCCGCGAGATCGCCCATCTGCACGAACTGCGACGGTACCATGGGGTGCAGCGCCAACAGTCGGTCAGCCAGCTCTTGAAGGTGACCCGGTTCGTTCAGCAGCGCCCATTCCGCGCGCAACAGGCCGGAGCGCTCGTGCGCCGCCTCGGTCGCGTGGATGGTCCGGGTGATCTCGCGATCGAGCAGCGCGGTGCGGTGCTTCTCCTGGTACAAAGTCAGACCGGCACCACCGGCCATCAGCATGCAAAGGCAGGTCAGGGGACGGATCATCGCGGACGGGCCTCGTAGAGTGGCACAGGGCTGCGCTCGAGAGTGCGTAGGCGGGCGCTGCGGGAACGAGCATTGCGGGCGAGCTCGGCGGGCAACGGTCTTTGCGCCCTCGCGCCGACTAGGGCAAAGCCTCGGTAGGGCCGTAACGCGAGGCCACCCGGATCATGCCGGGACGGCGCCGGCGTTCGCCCCGCAGCCTCGGTCATGAACCGCTTGACCAACCGGTCCTCCAGCGAGTGGAACGCGACCACGACCAGACGTCCGCCCGGCGCGAGCAGTCCCACCGCCTGGGCCAGCGCGCGCTCGATCTCTCCAAGCTCGTCGTTGACCCGAATGCGCAGCGCCTGGAACGAACGCGTTGCCGTGTCGATGGGGTGGTGCCCGGACACGGGCCGCGGCTTGGGCACCGCCGAGTGGATAATGCGCGCCAGCTCGCCGGTGGTGGTGATCGGTGCCACGCCACGGGCGGCGACAACGGCGCGGGCGATCCGGCGCGACAGCCGCTCCTCGCCGAATTGGAACAGCGTGTCGGCCAGCTCGGCTTCCCCCAGCTCGGCCACCAAGTCGGCGGCCGTGGGTCCAGACCGGCTCATGCGCATGTCGAGCGGACCATCGGCACGGAAGCTGAAGCCGCGCGCCGGATCGTCGAGCTGGAACGACGAGACGCCTAGGTCGAGTACCACGCCGTCGAGCGAGAGCACGCCACGCTCGCCGAGCAAGTGCAGCATGTCGCCGAACCCGCCCTCGATCAGATGCAGCCGGCCTGGATGGCGTGCGGCGAGTTCCGCGCCGCGCGCGATCGCGTCGGGATCGCGGTCAATCGCCCACAGCGTGCACGATGCGTAATCCAGCATCGCCTGCGCATAGCCGCCGCCGCCGAACGTCGCGTCGAGATAGACTCCGCCGCTGCGCGGGCGGAGCTGCTGAAGGACCTCGTCGAGCAGCACCGGGACGTGGTTCATGCCTCGGAACTCGCGTCGGGCCGGACGGCTGTGGCGGGGACCGCGGTCACAGCCTGACCGGGCAGGGTCAGGCCTCGCTGCCGGGCATGGCCGCGGGCCTCGTTCCGCCGCCGTTCCGCCGCCTCCGGCTCCCAGAGCTGGAAGATGCGGCCGAGCCCCATGAACACGACGGCGTCGCTCAGCCCGGCGTAGGCAACCAAAGTTTCAGGCAGCAGGATGCGGCCTTCGCGGTCCGGGTCCATTGGACAGGCGTCCGCATACAGGGTCGCCGCGAGGTCCTCCTGGTCCTGGCTGAACACGTCGAGCGTCGCCAGCGGTGCTTCCAGGGTCGCGAACGTCGCAGCCGGCCAGCCCTCGATGCAGGGATGATTCTGCGACAGCCGCAACACGAGGCAAGCTTCCGAGCCATAGGGCGGCAGGCACGCCCGGAACGACGCTGGCACGGAGACGCGCCCTTTAGCATCCAGTCGATTGCGGTGCGTGCCCATGAAGTTGGCCATCTCCGTCCGGTCAACCCCCCGATGCCGTCCGGTTTGAAGGCCGGATCGCCCAAGCCCGATCTACCAGGACAAGGCAAGCGTTGGGCTCGCATGGGATACCATGGGATTTCATGGGGCGTCAAAGACAATACGACTTCTGGTTGATATGCTCCGTCCAAAATTTCTGCCTTGGTCAAGAGCTTACAAGTTGAGTCGCAGGATCGGTACCAAAACGATTGAACTGGGGAAACTGTTGCGATTCGTTCTCGTCACCGTGCGGCCCGAGTCCCGCCGCCGCGTCCAGACGCAGGAGTAAGTGCCAGACGGCCTATAAGCCGGGTTCTGTCCGCGCCGTGCCACCTGCGTGGCAGGACGCGGGACGACCATTCCTCTGGGACGCGCATTGCTGCGCGCCTCACGCGACCAACCCGGGCGACGGGACGGAAGTGTCCCTGCGGACCATGCCGGGCGAGCCCGTCCATGCCGCCGGACGCCCCTATTCGGTCTTGCTCCCGGTGGGGTTTGCCATGCCGCCCCTGTTGCCAGGGGCGCGGTGCGCTCTTGCCGCACCGTTTCACCCTTACCCGTTGGCATTTCGGCGAACCGATGTGCGAACGGGCGGTTTGTTTTCTGTGGCACTTTCCCTGAGGTCGCCCCCGCCGGTCGTTGACCGGCACCGCACTCCCCTGGAGCCCGGACTTTCCTCCACCGCAGATCGTGCTGCGACAGCGGTCGTCCAGCCGTCTGGCGGGACGCTTCTGCGGGCCACGGTTGGCAACGTCAAGCCTTCATGCAGGGCAGCGGCGCCTCGCTAGGCTGCTGTGCGCAGGCCTCATACGCCCGGCATCATTGACTGACACGTGTCCACTTGCGGGTTCCGATTGAGGTG
>CAXSEF010000004.1:85641-87532 GCA_964236535.1 uncultured Acetobacteraceae bacterium | reverse complement strand
GGTGCCGACGATGGCGGCGTTCCTGCTGCGCGCCCAGGTGGCGGCGCACCGGGCGCGGCACCAAGCCGGGGCGGCAGTCGCCGAGCCGGGGGTGTTCGGCCGGTTCCAGCGCGGCTTCAACCGCCGCTTCGCGCAGTTCCGCGATGGCTACAAGGGGGTGCTGACGCAGAGCCTGGACGGGCGCTGGGCGTTCATCGTGCTGTTCTCCGCCGCCTCGTTCGGCTCGCTGGGGCTGATCGGCTTCCTCGGGCGCGACTTCTTCCCGAGCATCAAGTCGGGCGAGATCGACATGCACGTGCGCGCGCCGATCGGCACCAGGCTGGAGGATGCCTCGAAGATCGCGGTGCTGGTGAACGGCTCGATCCGGCAGATCCTGGACGGCAAGGTGGACAACCTGCTGGACAACTGCGGCCTGCCGGCGAGCGGCATCAACCAGGCCTACAATGCGACGGGGACGATCGGGCCGCAGGACTGCGACATCACGATCAGCCTGAAGGACGCGGTGTCCCCAGTGGCGGAGTATCGCGACCGGCTGCGCCAGGCGCTGCCCAAGCTGTACCCGGGCACCACGTTCACCTTCCTGCCGGGCGACATCACGGCGAAGATCCTGAACTTCGGGCTGCCGGCGCCGATCGACGTGCAGATTTCCGGGCGCGGGCAGGCGGAGAACGTGGCCTACGCCCAGCTGCTGGCGGCGCGGCTGCGCACCATCGCGGGTGCGGCCGACGTGAACATCCAGCAGACGTTCAACGAGCCGACGCTTCGCGTCGCGGCGTCGCGGTCGTTCGCGATCGGCGCCGGGCTGACGGAATCCGACATCGCCGAGAACGCGCTGGCGACGCTGTCCGGCAGCGGGCAGACCGCGCCGACCTACTGGCTCGACACCAAGTCGGGGGTGTCGCACCTGGTCAACGTCCAGACGCCGCAGAACGAGCTGCAGACGATGAACAGCCTGGAATCGATCCCGATCGACAAGGGCCTGGGCGATCCGACCGGCAACTCGGCGCAGCTGCTGGGCGCGCTGAGCACGGTCACCCAGACCGGCACGCCGCTGCTGTCGTCGCACTACAACATCCTGCCGGTGGTCGACATCTACGTGAGCACGCAGGGGCGCGACCTCGGCGCGGTGAACGACGCGGTGCGGAAGGTGGTGGCGGAGATGAAGGGCCAGGTGCCGCACGACGCGACGGTGCACCTGCGCGGCCAGGCGGAGACCATGGGCAGCGCCTACACGCAGCTGCTCAGCGGCCTCGCGCTGTCGGTGCTGCTGGTCTACCTGATCATCGTGGTCAACTTCCAGAGCTGGCTCGACCCGTTCATCATCATCACCGCGCTGCCTTCGGCGCTGGCCGGCATCGTGTGGAGCCTGTTCCTGACCCGCACCACGCTGTCGGTGCCGGCGCTGACCGGGGCGATCATGTGCATGGGCACCGCGACGGCGAACTCGATCCTGGTGGTCTCGTTCGCGCGCGACCGGCTGGCGGTGCACGGCGACGCGGTCCTGGCGGCGACGGAGGCGGGGTTCGAGCGGATCCGGCCGGTGCTGATGACCGCGCTGGCGATGATGATCGGCATGCTGCCGATGTCGTTCAGCAACACGCAGAACGCGCCGCTGGGCCGGGCGGTGATCGGCGGCCTGCTGTTCGCGACGTTCGCGACGCTGCTGTTCGTGCCCTGCGTGTTCGCGATGCTGCATGGCGGGCATGCCCGCAAGGGGGCCCAAGGTGACGGGGGAGCGCCGGTCGCGCCGCACCGGCGCGGCGAGGCCGCGTCGCGCGCGGCGCCTGCGGGGGCGCACGCTTGAGCGGGTCGCGGGGCGGCGTGCACGACGCGCGAGATGGTGCGGGCAGGGCGGGGGCCGGGGATCGCCCAGGCGGGGATCGCCCAGGCG
>CAXSEF010000004.1:55198-85541 GCA_964236535.1 uncultured Acetobacteraceae bacterium | reverse complement strand
GATGGTGCGGGCAGGGCGGGGGCCGGGGATCGCCCAGGCGGGGATCGCCCAGGCGCGGATCGCCCAGGCGGGGATCACGCGGCCGGGGATCGCGCGGCCGTGCCGCAGGCCGACGGCAATGCGGCGGACTGGATCACCCGCGACGTGCCGCAGGGGCATGGCGACGAGACGGTCTGGGAGCAGACGGACGGGGATGAGGCGGGGCCTGGCGACACGCCCCGGCATGGTTCCGGGGCGGATCGGCGCGAGGGCGATCGTGCCGCGACGGCGTCGCCGCGGCGCGGCAAGGCGCGGGGCCGGCTGCTGGCGGGGGTGGCGATGCTGCTGGTGGCCGGGCTGGTCGCCTGGGGCGTGATCGACCGCGAGCGGCACGTCGCCAGCCTGCAGGACATCGCCAACGACGAGAGCGTGCCGCAGGTGCAGGTGATCTCGCCGGCCAAGGGGCCGCCGACCCGCACGCTCGACCTGCCCGGCACCATCAACGCCTGGTATTCGGCGCCGATCTACGCCCAGGTCACCGGCTACGTGCAGAGGTGGTACAAGGACTACGGCGCCACGGTGAAGGCGGGCGAGCTGCTCGCCACCATCGACGCGCCGGGGCTGGACCAGCAGTACGCCTCGGCGCAGGCCGACCTGGGTGTGGCGCAGACCCGTTTCGATCTCGCATCGGTGACGGCGCGGCGCTACAAGGCGCTGGCGGGGACGCAGGCGGTGGCGCAGCAGGAGATCGACGTGCAGGTGGCCGGCGCGGCGGCTGCGCACTCCCAGGTCGTCGCCGCGCAGGCGACGGTCGGGCGCTACCAGGCGATGGAGGCGTTCAAGCGGATCGTGGCGCCGTTCGACGGCGTGGTGACCTCGCGCAACACCGACGTCGGCGACTACGTGGGCGGCAACGGCGGCGACGCGGGCGCGCACGACAGCGCGGGGGCGTTGTTCACGGTGTCCGACATCCACGAGATGCGGGTGTTCGTCTCGGTGCCGCAGGACTATGCCGGCGTGCTGAAGTCCGGGCTGACGGCGACGCTGACGCTGCCGCAGTTCCCGGGCAAGTCGTTCAAGGCGGACTTCGCCACCAGCGCGCAGTCGTTCAACGCGCAGTCGCGCACCGTGGTCACCGAGCTGACCGTGCCGAACCCGGACCATTCGGTATGGCCCGGCACCTACGCCGACGTGCGCTTCGTCGTGGCCGGCGACCCCGAGGTGCTGATCGTGCCCGAGCAGTCGCTGCTGTTCCGCGCCCAGGGCATGCAGGTCGCGCTGGTGGGTCCGGGCGACAGGGTGCACCTGCAGGACGTCAAGCTGGGCCTCAATCTCGGGCAGAACGTCCAGGTGGTCGAGGGGCTGAAGGCGGACGACAGGCTGATCAACGACCCGTCGGCCGGCGAGCTGGAGGGCCAGGTGGTGCACGTGGTGTCCGGGGTGCCCGGGATCGCGCCGGCGCCGGAGTTCCGGCCGCCGCCGCATCCTGCGAAGCCGGTGAGCCCGGCGCAGGCGCTCAAGGTGCAGGCCGCGCAGGACGGCGGCGCGCCGGACTGAGCGCTCGGGTCGGCGGTGGCGGGGTAGACGCGAGGCCGGGCCAGGCTTGGCTTGGCCGGTCACCTTCGAGGCCGGTTGATACTGCAGGTCCATGTTCGGGGCCGCTGCCACCAGGCGGAGCAACCCGGGCGGTCATGTTCCACCACATGGGACCGTCGTCCGGCGTAGTCGTAGTTCTGCAACAGCACCCTGTGTATTTTTGCAACGTTCAGGCGACATTCGCCGGCGGAGCGGCCAGCGGGCGTCGAATCGCCATGACACCCGGATGACAAACCCGTGATCCAACTCTATGACTCTGGGCACACGAGCAGCGGGTAGTCAGAGCCGGCTCGTTGCTGTGCCGATGCTGCCCCAGCCACAACCGTTCGAGCAACGACCGGCTCACGATGAAGGACAGGATAGTTCAATGACGCCGCAGATGTGGAGCAAAGCCAAGGTGGGCCTGAGGAAATCCTTGATCTGCGCGACCGCTATTGTGGGCGTGTCGACGGTTGCTTGTGCGGACGAGTTGCAGGACCTCAAGGCGCAGGCGGCGGCACTTGAGCAGCAGAACCAGGCACTGATGCAGCGGATCGACGAGATCGGCCGCGCACAGGGCAACCCCGGCTTCGGCCCCAGCCCGAGCACCCCGCCTTCGGGCACGTCCGGGTCCACAGGCACGTCCGGGTCCGCGGGCACGTCCGGATCGTTCGGGTCCTCAGCCGCGGGACTGATCGGCAACTTCTTCGGCGGTGGCGCGGCGCCGCCGCCTTCGGGCGGGGGCACCACGGCGTCAGGCCAGGCGCCGACCGTGACGGAGTCGAGAACGGGGAACGCCGGAACGGCCGCGCAGGCGATCGGCGGCACACAACCCATCCCGGCCGCGTATGCCCTGACCTATCTGGGCGTCACCCTGTATGGCGCGATCGACACCGGGGTTTCGTACCAGACCCACGGCAATCCGCTCAGCGACGTCTATGGGCCGGGGCTGGAGTATGTGATCTCCAAGAACAGCAACCGCTCGCAGGTCAGTCTCGCACCCAACGCACTCAGCTACTCGAACATCGGGATCAGAGGGCTGGAACCGATCTTCTCGGGCGTGTCGGCGGTGTTCAACCTGCAGACCCAGTTCCTGCCGACCTCGGGCAACATCGTCAACAATCTCGGCTCGCTGACCCAGAACAACGGGGTGGCGTTGAACAAGCAGAGCTCGAGCGGGGACTCGACCCGGGCAGGGCAGGCGTTCCAGATCGCCTATGCCGGCCTGACCTCGGACCGCCTGGGCACGATCACGTTCGGGCGCCAGAACACGTTCTCCCTGGACGGCGTCATTGCCTACGACCCGATGTATGCCTCGAACGCGTTCTCGTTGATCGGCTACAACGGCTTGTTCGCAGGAGCGGGCGACACGGAAGACAGCCGTCTCGACGGGGCGATCAAGTACATCGTGAACTATGGCCCGATCCACGGCGGCGCGTTCTACGAGGTCGGCGGCGGCAACGGCAGCAGCCCGTCCGGCACGGGCATCGGCGCCGGGCGCAACGCCTACCAGTTCGATCTCGGCTCCGAGTACCGCGGCCTGGATCTGGACGCGATCTACAGCCAGATCTATGACGCCGTGTCGGCCTCGGCGCTGAGCGCCGCGCAGGTTCCGACGGCCCCGCTGGGTTCGCTCGCGTCATCGATTTCCGACAACCGGACCTTGATGCTGCTGGCCAAATACAAGTTCGGACGGGCACAGGTGTTCTTCGGCTACGAGAACATCTACTACCACAATCCCAGGGATCCGCTGGCGGTGGACTCGCAAGGGCTCAACAACTACGTGCTTGGGGTGGTCAACAACACGGCCTACACCGACAACAAGCTGCTGCAGACATTCTGGGGCGGCGTGCGGTATGGGGTCACCAAGAAGCTCTACCTCGACGCGGCGTACTACCGCGAGCACCAGAGCAGCTACAGTGGCAATGGGTGCACCAATACCAGCCTGCCGACCTGCCGCGGCGACCTGAATGCGTATTCGTTGCTGGCAACCTACCTCGTTGCACCCCGCTTCGACATCTATGCGGGTGCCATGCTGTCCACGGTCTCCGGCGGCCTCGCCAGCGGCTTCATCAACAACACCACGATCGACCCGACCATCGGCGGACGTATCTCGTTCTGATGTCGGTCGCCCGGGCCCGCCGCCCGGGCGACGGCCATGACGGCGTGCCGCACGTCCCGCGCCCCGGCCGGCGGTCGCTTCGAACGCCCTGCCGCGGCGTCGAGCGATCTAGCGGCGCGGGCACGGCCTGGCATCGAGGCGGGCGAAGGCGGTGATCGCTCCCGCGCCGGCGCAGCCTCGTGCGGCCCGCAACGCGCGGGCGCCCGTGCCGTCGACGCCGCCGAGGGCGCAGGCCGGGACCCGCGCGTGGCGCGCCAGGGTGCGCCAGCGCAGCAGGCCGAGCGACGGTGCGCCGGGGTGGCTTCGCGTCGGCCACAGCGGCGAGAGGAACACCAGCATCGCGCCCGCCCGCTCCGCGCGGCGCAGTTCGGCCACGTCGTGCGCCGAGCTGGTAACCACGGCGTTGCGTGCCAGGCCGCGCGGGCGGCCGCCCGCGACACGGCCGCCACGCAGGTGGAGCCCGGCGCCGAGGCGGGCGGCCAGGCGCGAGTCCCCCGCGACGCAGAGCGCGATGCGCCGCTGCCGGCAGGTCCGCGCCAGCTGAAGGCCCAGCAGCGCTCGCCCGGGGGAGGCGTCGTGGCGCAGCACCACGCCGCACAGGCCGGGCGGCAGGGCGGCCACCGCCGCGCGCGGGTCGGGCAGGCGCTGCGCGTCGGTGAACAGCCACAGCACCGGCAGGACGCGGCCGGTTCCGGCCCGGGCCTGACGCGCCTTGACCGCGCGCGCCCAGGCGATGAGTCTCGGGTCCATGGACGACATCTCCGCACAAGACCGGCGACCGCAGCCCATGCCGGAGGCCGGGCAGGCCGGCGGGCTTGAACGGGCCCTGGCCGAGGTGCGCGCGCGCATCGCCGCCGCCGCGGCCAGGGCGGGCCGGCACGATGATGTCACCCTTGTCGCGGTGTCGAAAACCCACCCGGCCGAACTGGTGGCAGCCGCGATCGCCGCGGGGCAGCGCGTGTTCGGCGAGAACCGCGTGCAGGAGGCGGCGGGGAAGTTCCCGGACCTGCGCACGCAGGTGCCCGGGCTGCGCCTGCACCTGGTCGGCGGGCTGCAGACCAACAAGGCGCGCGATGCGGTGCGGCTGTTCGACATGATCGAGGTGCTGGACCGCCCCAGGCTTGCCGACGCGATCGCCGACGCGGTGCAGCGCGAGGGTCGCCAGCCGCAGCTGCTGGTGCAGGTCAATGTCGGCGACGAGACGCAGAAATCCGGCATCGCGCGCAGTGCGGCGGACGGGTTCATCGCCGACAGCCAGCGGCGCTTCGGGCCGGCGCTGGCCGGGTTGATGTGCGTGCCGCCGGCCGACGCCGATCCTGCGGCGGATTTCGCCTGGCTGGCGGCGCGGGCGGCGGCGCATGGGCTCGCGGTGGTGTCGATGGGGATGTCGGGCGACTACGAGACGGCGGTGCTGCACGGCGCCACCCAGGTGCGCGTCGGCAGCGCGATCTTCGGCGCGCGCTGAGCGACGCAGGTCGGCGCGCGCGCGGGTGCGGGCGGGCGGGCGGCGCTGCGGCGGGCTTGCCTGCCGCGGTGCGCTCCCCTACCTGACGGCCTTGGCATACGGACCGCGCGACGGCCCACCCCGTGCTTTGTCCGTGAGGCGTCCCACGTTCCTGTCCCGTTCCAGACCGCTGCCCAGGTCGCAGCCCGCATGAGCGGCGTGGCCGAAGCCCGCCCGGCCGTGCACGCCAGCCGGAGGCCGTTGCGCGTCGGGGCGATGCTGGGCGCGCTGGGCATCGTCTACGGCGACATCGGCACCAGCCCGCTGTATGCGCTGAAGGCGACGCTGGCCCTGTTCGGCGACGGCCGGCGGGTCACCGGGCCGGAGGTGCTGGGCTGCCTGTCGCTGATCTTCTGGTCGCTCGTGCTGATCGTCACCCTCAAGTACGTGCTGCTGGTGATGCGTGCCGACAACGAGGGCGAGGGCGGCATCCTGGCGCTGATGTCGCTGGCGCAGCGGGTCTCGCCGGGCGAGCGGGCGCGCGCGCTGCTCGGCCTGGTGGGCGTGGGTGGGGCATGCCTGTTCTTCGGCGACGGCGCGATTACCCCGGCGATCTCGGTGCTCTCCGCCGTCGAGGGCATGGAGATCGCGGTGCCGGGCGCGCGCGGACTGGTGCTGCCGATCTCCATCATGGTGATCCTGGCCCTGTTCGCGGTGCAGTCGCGTGGCACCCATCTGATCGGGCGGGTGTTCGGCCCGGTGATGCTGCTGTGGTTCCTCGCGCTGGGCGCGCTGGGCGGCCTGGAGGTGGCAGCGCATCCGTATGTGCTGCAGGCGCTGCTGCCGAGCCATGCCGCGATCTTCATGGTGCACCATGGCTGGCTGGCATTCGTCGCCCTCGGCGCGGTGGTGCTGTCGGTCACCGGGGCGGAGGCGCTGTATGCCGACATGGGGCATTTCGGCGCCTCGCCGATCCGCGTCGACTGGATGTGCCTGGTGCTGCCCTGCCTGGTGCTGAACTATTTCGGCCAGGGTGCGCTGGTGATCAGCGATCCCGCGGCGATCGAGAGTCCGTTCTTCCTGCTCTGCCCGCCGTCGCTGCGGCTCGCGCTGGTGATCCTGGCGACCATCGCCACCGTGATCGCCAGCCAGGCGCTGATCTCGGGCGCGTTCTCGGTGGCGCGGCAGTGCATGCAGCTGGGCTTCCTGCCGCGCATGACGGTGACCCACACCTCGACGGTCGAGAAGGGCCAGATCTTCCTGCCGCAGGTCAACACCGCGCTGCTGGTCGGCGTGCTGCTGCTGGTGGTGGCGTTCCGCTCCTCCGACGCGCTCGCCTCGGCGTACGGCATCGCGGTGACCGGCACCTTCCTGTGCACCTGCGTGCTCGCGGCGGTGGTGTTCCGCCGGCAGTTCGGCTGGTCGAGGGCCGCGGCACTCGGGGTGTGGGGGACTTTCTTCGTCATCGACGCGGTGTTCTTCCTCGCCAACGTGCTCAAGGTGCTGCAGGGCGGCTGGGTGCCGCTGGCGCTGGGGCTCGGGCTGATGGCGGCGATGACGTCGTGGAAGCAGGGGCGCAACCTGATCCTTGCGCGCTGGAAGCAGGACAGCCTGCCGCTGGCCTCGTTCCTGGCGCGGCTGCCGCAGTCGCGCACCGTGCGCGTGCCGGGCATCGCGGTGTTCCTGACCGGCAACCCGGACTACGTGCCCGGCGCGCTGCTGCACAACCTCAAGCACAACAAGGTGCTGCACGAGCGGGTGCTGTTCGTCACGGTGCAGACGCTCGACAAGCCGGAGGTCGAGCCCGAACAGCGCACCGAACTGACGGAGCTCGCGCCGGGCATCCACCGCGTCGTGCTGCACTACGGCTTCATGGAGAGCCCGAACATCCCGCGCGCGCTCGAGGAGCTGCGCCACCGCGGCATCGAGTACGACCCGATGCAGGTGAGCTACTTCCTGTCGCGCGAGGTGCTGGTCCGTGCGATGGTGTCGAGGCTGTCGCTGTGGCGGCTTTACCTCTTCCTGGTGATGGCGCGCAATGCGGTGCCGGCGACCGAGTTCTTCAGGATCCCGAGCGACCGGGTGGTGGAGCTCGGGGTGCGGGTCGCGATCTAGCGCGGCGGGTCCTCGGACCTGGCGCGGCGGCGGGTGGCTGAAAGCTGGACGGGGGCGGCGGCATGGTCAGGGTCACGATGGTGCTGGCGCGGGGTCCGGGGTGTCCGGGCGGCGACACCGAGGACCGGATCGAGCTGCAGGTCCGGCTCAACGCGGTGGGGCAGCTCGACCGCGCCGCCTGGATGGCAGAGCCGGGCGGGTGGACGGCGGCCAGGAGCCGGCCGGGGCAGGGGGAGCAGCGCGGGGAGATCGTGCTGGTCGACGGCAGCGACGGGTTCTGGGCGGCGCGGCGCAGCCGGAGCGAGGACGAGCCGCTCTGGGTGCTGGACAGCGACGTGCTGCGGCCGGGCGAACTGGCCGGGGTGCGGGCCCCGGACGGCACCGACCTGGTGTTCCGGGTGGTCGCGGTCGAGTGATCGCCTCGGGCAGCACCGGCGTCGACCTGCAGGCGCAAGCCAGCCCGAACTACGCCAAGATCCCCCCGTGACCTGAGGCGCTCGGAAACGCGCTCTCAAACAAGTGGATGCCAAAGGCTCGGCCTTTGGCGGAGTCCAGAGGCAGAGCCTCTGGACTTGGCGGTCTACCGGCGACCCACGCCCTGCGTGGCGGGCAGCTGCGTCGAGTATTGCGGGCCGGCGGCGGTGCCGGGCACGCTGCCGCCGGCGGTATCGGGCACGCCGGTGTAGAAGCCGCCCTGGACCGGGCTCGTGGCCTGCTGGCGTGCCGGATAGCGGATGTCCGGCGTGCGCTCCTCGCCCAGTTCGCCGCCCTCGTGGGAGCCGAACGGCCCCGGGCCGACGTCGAGGGCGCCATCGGTGCCGAAACGGGTGTCGTCGCTGCTGCCCGCCGAGGTGCCGGCACCGACGCGGCGCTGCTCGACCGCGGCCGGTGCCGCCGTGGCGGAGTTGGCCTCGATCTCGTCTGTTCCGTCGCGCACCGGAGCCGGAGCGCTCTGCCGCGCCGGGCTGGCAGGCGTCGCGGCGGCGTTCGACGGGGTGGCGGCCCGGGGCTGGGCGACGCTGGCCGGGCGCTGCGGCGCGGGCCCTGCGCCACGGGAGCCGGCCTCCAGAAACTCGGCGCGAGCCGGACACGCCGTCGCCAGGGCCGCCAGGGCGACGATGGCGGCCAAGCTGCGGCGCGAACGGTCGATGGTCCGTGGAGGTGACATCATGATCGTGACCTTATGCATCAGCGCGGGCGGTATTTCACCTGCAAAACATTAACGCGCCGCTAAGCCGCTTCGACCTGTCGGTCCGGTCGCGGCGGGGCGGGCCGGGTGCCGCTCATGCCGCGCATGCCGCGCGGCGCGCGGTCGCCAGCATCGCCGCGTAGGCGGCGGCGAACGACGCGGCGGCGCTTGCCGGCGCATTCCAGGGGACCGACACCCGGATCGCCTGGCCGGACAGGTCACCCAGCCCCATCGCCTGCAGGACGTGGCTGTGCGCGACCTTGCCGGAGGAGCAGGCGGCGCCGGCGGAGACCTGCACGCCCGCCAGGTCGAGCGCGATCACCTGCAGTTCGGCACGCAGGCCGGGACAGGCCAGGCAGGTGGTGTTGTCGAGGCGCGGCGCATCCCCGCCGCAGCGCATGGCGCCGAGCGCCACCGCCGTCGCCTCGATCGCGTCGCGCATTTCGCGCACCCGGTTGCGCGCGCCGCCGGTGCGATCGCGTTCGGCCGCGGCGCCGGCGGCCGCGAAGCCGGCGATCGCGGGCAGGGCGGGGGTGCCGCCGCGCCGGCCCCGCTCCTGGCCGCCGCCGCGGATCAGCGGCGACGGCGCCGGTCCGGGGGCGAGCAGCAGGGCGCCGGCGCCCTTGGGGCCGCCAAGCTTGTGCGACGACAGCGCGAGGCTGGCGGCACCGAGCCGGTCCAGGTGCACCTCCAGCCGGCCGGCCGCCTGCACCGCGTCGACGTGCAGCAGCGCGCCGTGCCGGCGGCACAGCGCCGCGGCTGCGGCGAGCGGGTGCTGCACGCCGGTCTCGTTGTTGGCCAGCATCAGGCAGACCAGCGCCGGGCCTTCGCTCAGCAGCGCCTCCAGGACGTCCAGCCTCAGCTGCCCGTCCGGGTGCACCGGGATGCGGGTGGCGGCAGGGCAGGACTGCAGGACGGCGTCGTGTTCGGTGGCCCCGACCAGGATGCGGCGCCCCTCGGCGAGCCGTGCGGCCAGCGCGTTGGCCTCGGTGCCGCCGGAGGTGAAGACCACGCCGGACGGCGCCGCCCCGAATGTTGCGGCGATGCCGGCCCGGGCGTCCTCCAGGCTGCGGCGGGCGAGCCGGCCGGCGGCGTGGATCGAGGCCGGATTGCCTGTCAGTTCGAGGCTGCGCAGCACCGCCTCGCGCGCTTCCGGCCGCAAAGGCTCGCTCGCATTCGCGTCGAGATAGGTCACGGTTGCGGCCACGTTATTTATCGCTCCATGAGGAAAGTTGCGTTTGTGAGACGTCAACACGGGAAGGTGCACAAAAACATCGTAGGTCTGCGTCGATTCCGTTATCACCGCCTCGCCGCGTTCTATATTGGATGGAACGCGCCCAGCACCCCTGGTGCGCGACGGCACTGGTCCCGCAGCGTGACTTGGGCGTTGCAGGGCTCACATCGGCGGGATGGGGCCCGGCCTTCATGCGGGACGTGGCGGGACCGAAGTCCTGCCCTGCACCCTGGTTTTACAGTCCCGCGCGCCTTGGTCGTGGGTAAAGGAAGTCTCGTATATGCCCGAGGTGATGTTCGCAGGCCCCGACGGTCGGCTCGAGGGACGCTACCACCATTCCAAGGAGAGCGGCGTGCCGCTGGCGCTGGTGCTGCACCCGCACCCGATGCACGGCGGGACCATGAACAACCGCATCACCTACACGATGTTCCAGTCGTTCCAGAAGCTCGGCTTCTCGGTGATGCGTTTCAACTTCCGCGGTGTCGGACGCAGCCAGGGACGCTACGACGGCGGCATCGGCGAGATCGGCGACGCGGCGTCGGCGCTGGACTGGATGCAGATGGTCAACCCGAACTCGGGCGGGTTGTGGATCGCCGGCTATTCGTTCGGCGCCTTCGTCGGCATGCAGCTGCTGATGCGGCGGCCGGAGATCTCCGGCTGGGTGAGCGTGGCGCCGCCGGCAAACCACTATGATTTCGGCTTTCTCGCCCCCTGCCCGTGCGGCGGGCTGATGCTGCACGGCGACAGCGACGAGCTGGTGCCGGAGCCTGCGGTGCGCAAGCTGGTCGACAAGCTGAATACCCAGAAGGGCGTGCAGGTCGACTACCGTATCATCGCGGGTGCCGACCACGTGTTCGCCGAGCATGCCGAGCCGGTGTCGGCGGCGCTCGAGGACCATGTCGGCAAGGTGGTGGCGCGGCGTACCATGGCACTTGCCGCCGACTGAGTGGCGCGGCGGTCGGGGCGCTTGCCGCCGACCGAGTGGTGCGGCGGCCCGGGGTCAGGGGCGCGTGATACGGCCGCCCGGGGTCGGGCGCAGGACGCCGGTGGTTGTCGGCAGGCTCAGCGGCAGTCCGCGCTGCACCCTTGCTGCGAGGAAGCCGAAGCACTGCGCCTCCAGGGCGTCGCCGTCCCAGCCCACGGCTTCGACGGGTTCGATTGGGGCGCCGAGCGTCATGCGCAGGGCGGAGATCAGCGCCGGGTTGTGCCGGCCGCCGCCGCAGACCAGCCAGCGCAGCGGCGCGCATGGCAGCGTGGTCGCGGCGACGGCGCGGGCGGTGAACGCGACCAGGGTGGCGGCGCCGTCGGCGGCGGAGAGCGAAGCTTCGGCGAGCGGGCTGGCGAAATCCTGTCGATCCAGGGACTTCGGCGGTGGTCTTGAGAAGAACGGGTGACCGAGCAGCTGGTGCAGCAGCGCCTCGTTGACGTGGCCGGTGCGGGCCAGTCGGCCGTCACGGTCGAGCGGCTGGCCGGTGTGGCGCATCGCCCAGTCGTCGAGGGCAGCGTTGCCGGGGCCGGTGTCGCAGGCCAGCGTCGCGCGCGTTCCGTCCGCGGCGGTGGCGCCCAGCCAGGTCAGGTTGGCGACGCCCCCCAGGTTCAGCACCACGAGCGGCCCGGTCAGGTCGTGCGCCAGCGCCGCATGGAACAGCGGGGCCAGCGGCGCACCCTGGCCTCCGGCCGCCACGTCGGCCGAACGGAAATCCCAGGCGATCGGAGTGGCGGTCAGGCCGGCGAGCAGCCCGGCATCGCCGATCTGCCAGGTCAGGCGGCGCTCGGGGCGGTGCAGGATGGTCTGGCCGTGCAGGCCGATCAGCTCGCAGGGCGTGTCGAGCGCGGCCACCGCCTCGGCGTGGCGCAGGGTCAGCCGATGCGTCGCGTCGCGCAGCATCGGGTCGTCGGCGGCGAGCGGGCCGGCGGCGGCGCGGTCGATCAGGGTGCGCAGCAGGGCGCGCAGCTCGGGCGGGTAGGGCAGGGTGAGGCTGCGGCCGATGGCGGCGATGCGTTCGCCGTCGGTGTCGATCACCGCCGCGTCGACCCCGTCGAGCGAGGTGCCGCTCATCAGGCCGATGGTGCGCAGCATCGTTGTCTCCTGGGTCGCAGTCGGGCAGGGTGCGCGCCCGCCGCCCCGGGGTGGCCGGCCGCAACGCCGCCGGGCGGCTCTGCAGCCGGGAGGGATCATGGCCCGAAGCGAGTTCATGCAGGAAGCCCGCGCGCGCGGCTTCGTGTTCCAGTGCACCGACGAGGCGGCGCTTGAGGAGGCGTTGGCGGCCGGGCCGGTCAGCGGCTATGCCGGGTTCGACTGCACCGCGGACAGCCTGCATGTCGGCAGCCTGGTGCAGATCATGCTGCTGCGGCTGCTGCAGCGTTGCGGGCATCGGCCGGTGGTGGTGCTGGGCGGCGGCACCACGCGGATCGGCGACCCGTCGTTCCGCGAGGAGGCGCGCCGGCTGCTGAGCGACGCGCAGATCGCCGAGAACATGGCGGGAATAAAGGCGTGTTTCGAGCCGTTTATCCGGTTTTCCTCGGACGACGTGGCAGCGGCTGCGGGCGGTGCGTTGCTGGTCGACAATGCGGACTGGCTCGACCGGCTCGGCTACATCGAGCTGCTGCGCGAGGTCGGCACCCATGTCAGCGTGAACCGCATGCTGTCGTTCGACAGCGTGCGCACCCGGCTGGAGCGCGAGCAGGGCCTGACGTTCCTGGAGTTCAACTACTCGATCCTGCAGAGCTACGATTTCCGGGAGCTCGGGCGGCGGCACGGGGTGAGCCTGCAGATCGGCGGCTCCGACCAGTGGGGCAACATCGTCTCCGGCGTCGAGCTGGTGCGGCGCACCGACGGGCGGCAGGTGTTCGGGCTGACCACGCCGCTGATCGCCACCGCGTCGGGCGCCAAGATGGGCAAGACCGCCGGTGGCGCGGTGTGGCTGCGCGCGGACCGGCGCTCGGCGTACGACTACTGGCAGTTCTGGCGCAACACCGAGGACGGCGACGTCGGCCGGTTCCTGCGGCTGTTCACCGAGCTGGGCCTGGGGGAGGTCGCACGGCTGGAGGCGCTGGGCGGGGCCGAGCTGAACGAGGCGAAGAAGCTGCTGGCGACCGCGGCGACCACCCTGCTGCACGGGGCGCAGGCTGCGGCCGCGGCGGCGGAGACCGCACGGCGGACGTTCGAGAGCGGGGAGGCGGCCGACCTGCCGGTGCATCTGGTCGGGCGAGAGGCGATGGCCGCGGGCGTGGCGGTGTACCGGCTGCTGGTGGAGTCCGGGCTGGCGGCGAGCAACGGCGAGGCGCGGCGGCTGGTTCGCGGCGGCGGCGCGCGACTGAACGACGCGGCGGTGGTCGACGAGAACCGGCTGGTGACGGCGGCGGATCTGGGGGAGGGCGGCGCGAAGCTTTCGGCCGGGCGGAAGCAGCATCGGATGGTGCGGCTGGGCGAGCAGGCAAGGCCAGAGGCTCTGCCTCCGGACGCCGCCGAAGGCTAGCCTCTGGAATTCCTATGCTTGAGCGAGGAGTTTTGAAGGTCTCGGGCCTCTGGTGGGTCCGGATGCCGCCGCGCGAGGCTCCACCGGACTGACCGGGCCAGCGGGACGCGGGCGGAGGGGAGCCCGGCGTTGCCGGTTATCCGCCGAACGAATCGTCGCTTCCGCCGCCACCCCAGCCGCCGTCGCCGCCCGGGTCCACGCCGCCCTGGTCGAAGCCGCCGGGGTCGACGCCGCCCTGGTCGAAGCCGCTGCCCTGGTCGAGCGGGCCCTGGTCCATCGGCCCGGCCGACGGGTCGGCGACTCCGGCACCGGCCCAGGGGTCGGCGCCACCCGCCGCGGGGTCGGCGGTGCCGTAGTTGTTGACGGTCTCGTTCACCGTCTCGCCGCCGCCGCCGAAGCCGCCGCCCATGCCGCCTTCGTGGCCGGAGAACAGGCCCATCAGCGCATTGCCCGCGACCATGCCGCCGGCGACGCCGGCCGCGGTGGTGAGCGCGGAGCCGAGGAAGCCCGAGCCGCCGCTCCGCTGCAGCATGCCCGGCTGGTAGCCTGGCGGGTATTGCGGCTGCGGGGGCGCCTGGAACTGCTGTCCGCCCGGCTGCTGGCCGTAGCCTTGCTGCCCGTAGCCCTGGGGTTGCTGGCCGTAGCCGGCGGGCTGCGCGCCGGGCTGCGCCTGCTGGCCGCCGCCGAACAGGTTGCCGAAGAAGCCGCGCGGCTGCTGCGCCTGCGCCTGGGCGGACGCCCCGGCGGCCTGCTGCGGCGCCTGCGCGGCGCGCTGCTGCAGCTCCCATTCCAGGCGGCGGATGCGGTTCTGCGCCTCGGCGAGCGCGGCTTCCTGCACGAACGCCATCTGGGTGACCCGGTAGCGGGCTTCGGGGAAGCGGCTGAACTGGTCGGCGATGAAGCTGTCCGCATCGTGGTCGACGGCGGGCAGTGCCGGCACTTGGCCGCCCGGCTGGCCCGGCGTCTGGCCGAAGCCCTGGACGGGCGAGCCGCCCACCCTGGCCACGAACCGGCCGATGACGTCGCGTTCCTCGTTGGTCATGCTGAAGCGTCCCTGCGAATTGCGTCCAGTTCGGGCTCCGGACGACAACCCAAAGCGGGCGGGGGGTGCAAGTTCCACGCGCGGCGTTGCGGGCCGGCGGCCCAGGCGTCCGGACGCGCCAGGCCGAGGCGGGTCCACCCGATTGCCGGGCAGCGGTCCATCGCCGCCACCAGCCCGGCGGCGCGGGCGCGGGCAACCGCGCCAACGTCGATCATGCCGAGCTGCAGCCAGACCGAGCGGGCGCCGAGCCGGACCGCCGCGTCGACCACGGCGCCGGCGGCGTGCGCAGCCCGGCGTCGTCCATGCTCAGGGCCGGTCTCGAGATGCGCTGCAGCGAGTCGACTGGTCCGGGGTTTCGGGCACCTGGGCGGAGCGGCATCCGGCCGTGAGCACCGGAGCGCAGGAGAACCGCGTCGGACGGCGGTTGCAGCAGCATCACGAAACCGGCTCGGAGGCCTCATTGACCTGCCGCACCCAGTCCGCGAGGCTGTAGTGGTTGCTGATGCGCGCCACCTTGCCGTCGGCCAGGGTGAAGAAGGCGCCGGCCGGCAGGACGTAGCCCTGGTTGCGGGCCGGCGCGGTGCCCTCGGGCACGCCGGGGTCGGTCGCGATGTAGCGGCCGTGCACCACGAACTCCGCCGCGGCGCGGGTGCCGGACGGCTCGGTCAGCACCACCAGGTCCTCGATGCGTTCCAGGTAGCAGCGGTCCATGTGGGCGACGAAGCGGGCGAACGCCGCGCGGCTGCGCTCGGCGCCGCCCTGGCTGACGCCGTGCTCGACGTCTTCGGCGAGCAGCGCCAGGAAGGCGTCGGCGTCGTGGCGGTTGAAGGCGTCGTAGTAGGCCCGCACCAGGCGTTCCGCATCGGACATCGCTGTGGTCTCCTTGCTGACGCTGCCCCGCACAATCTACACTGCGCACTCCATCATGCGCGAGCTTGGGCGCGAGCTTGGGACGGCCATTCGATGCCTCACGCGACCCGGGCCTGCGGCCTCACCGAGCGGCTCGGCCGGCCGCGTTGCGGCTGCGCGCGGTGAGCGGTGCCGCGGCGGGCGTCGCGCCGCCCAGCTTCCAGGACATGATCCTGCGGCTGCACGGGTTCTGGGCGCGGCAGGGCTGCGTCATCCTGCAGCCGTACGATGCGGAGATGGGAGCCGGGACGTTCCATCCGGCAACGACGCTGCGCGCGCTTGGGCCGGCGCCGTGGCGCGCCGCGTACGTGCAGCCGTGCCGGCGGCCGTCGGACGGGCGCTACGGCGAGAACCCGAACCGGCTGCAGCACTACTACCAGTACCAGGTGATCATCAAGCCGAGCCCGGCCGACGCCCAGGACCTGCTGCTCGCGAGCTATGCCGCGATCGGCATCGACACCATGGTGCACGACATCCGCTTCGTCGAGGACGACTGGGAGAGCCCGACGCTGGGCGCCTGGGGGCTGGGCTGGGAGGTGTGGTGCGACGGCATGGAGGTGGGGCAGTTCACCTATTTCCAGCAGGTTGGCGGCCTGGCGGTCGCCCTGCCGAGCTTCGAGATGACCTACGGGCTCGAACGGCTGGCGATGGTCGTGCAGGATGTCGATCGGGTGTACGACCTCGACTTCAACGGTGCGGGCGTGCGCTATGGCGACGTGTTCCTGCGCGCCGAGCGCGAGTACAGCGCGCACAACTTCGAGCTCGCCGACACCGCGATGCTGCTGCGCCACTTCGCCGACGCCGAGGGCGAGTGTGCGGCGCTGGCCGGGCATGGGCTCGCGTTGCCGGCCTATGACCAGTGCATCCACGCCTCGCACCTGTTCAACCTGCTCGATGCGCGCGGGGTGATCAGCGTCACCGAGCGGGCGAGCTTCATCGGGCGGGTGCGCGCGCTGGCCCGGCTGTGCTGCGAGGCGTGGCTGGGCGGGCCGCAGGCGGGTGGCGCCGGGCCTGCCGCGGCCGGGGGCTGAGCGGTGGCGGAGCTGCTGATCGAGCTGTTCGGCGAGGAGATCCCGGCGCGGATGCAGGCGCGGGCGGCGAGCGAGCTGGCGCGGCTGGTGGCCGAGGCCCTGGCGGCGCTGTCGCCGGTGGAGGTGGCGACGTACTGCACGCCGCGGCGGATCGCGCTGGTCTGCACGCTGCGGGACGCGGTCGAGGCGAGCCGCAGCAGCGAGCGCGGGCCGCGCTCCGGCGCCCCGGAGCAGGCGCTGGCCGGCTTCCTGCGTCGCCACGGCGCCTCGCGCGAGGCGGTTCGCGAGGCGGGCGGCTACTGGGTGCTGGAGCGTGTGGTCGCCGCGGTGCCGGCGCCCGAGCTGGTGGCGGCGGTGATGCCGGGGCTGCTGCGACGCTTCGCCTGGCCGCGGTCGATGCGCTGGGGTGGCACCAGCCAGTTCACCTGGGTCCGTCCGCTCCGCCGCATCCTCTGCCTGATCGACGGCCGGGTGGTGCCGTTCGCCCTGGCCGAGGACGCCGCCGGCGACGGTGCTGCGGCCGGGCTGCCCGACGATGGGCACGGCCTGCGCAGCGGCGACCTGACCGAGGGGCACCGGTTCATGGCGCCGGGTGCGGTCGCGGTGGGTGGCGCCGGGTCGTGGCTCGCGATGCTGCGCGCCCGCTTCGTCGAGCCGGATGCCGGGTTGCGCCGCAGCATGGTCGAGCAGGGCGTGGCGGCGGCGGCGGCCTCGCGCGGGCTCGAGGTGGTCGCCGATCCGGGGCTGCTCGACGAGGTGTGCGGCCTGGTGGAGTGGCCGGTGGTGCTGGTCGGCCGTATCGAAGCGGGGTTCATGGACCTGCCGCCCGAGGTGATGCAGGTGTCGATGCGGGTGAACCAGCGCTATTTCGCGCTGCGCCACCCGGACGGCCGGCCGGCGCCGCTGTTCGCCTTTGCCGCCAACATCGCCGCCGCCGATGGGGGTGCGACGGTGGTCGCCGGCAACGAGCGGGTGCTGCGCGCGCGGTTCTCCGACGCGCGGCACTTCTGGGACGCGGACCGCCGGGTGCCGCTGGAGGCTCGGCTGGCGGCGCTCGACGCGATCACCTTCCACGCGCGACTGGGCAGCCAGGGCGCGCGGGTGCGGCGGATCGTGGCGCTGGCCGGCGTGATCTCCGACGCGCTGTGCGCCGGGCAGCCGGCGAGCGTGCTGCTGGTGGCGCGCGAGCGGGCGCGGCGCGCGGCGCTGCTGTGCAAGGCGGACCTGACGACCGGGATGGTCGGCGAGTTCCCGGAGCTGCAGGGCGTGATGGGCGGCTACTACGCGCGCCACGACGGCGAGGACCCGCGCGTGGCCGACGGGGTGCGCGACCACTACCTGCCGAGGGGGCCGGGCGACGCGGCGCCGCGCGCGCCGGTCGCGATCGCGGTGGCGCTGGCAGACAAGCTGGACCAGCTCGTGTCGTTCTTCGCGATCGGCGAGAAGCCGAGCGGGTCGGGCGACCCCTACGCGCTGCGCCGTGCGGCGCTGGGGGTGATCCGCATCATCCGCGAGAACCGGCTGCGGCTGGCGCTCGAGCCGGTCGTGCGCGAGGCTGCGCAGCTGGCATGTGCCGGCCTGGGAGGCGAGGACCCATATGACCCGGACAGGGCGGGCGAGCCGCTGCCGTCGGACGAGGTCATGGCGTTCCTGATCGAGCGGCTGCGCGTGCAGCTTCGCACCGGGGGCGAGCGCCACGACGTGCTGTCGGCCGTTCTCGGCGCGGGTGGCGAGGATGACCTGGTTCGCGTGCTGTTGCGCACGGATGCCGTCGCCGGGCTGCTGGACAGCCCCGACGGCGCCGACCTGCTGGCTGCCTATCGCCGCGCCGCCAACATCCTGCGCATCGAGGACAAGCGCGACGGCCTCGTGGAGGCACGCGCGGGTGGATCGGATTTGGCAAAGCTCGTGCGCCCGGAGGAGTTCGCGTTGCATCGGCACATCGACGCGGCGTCCGAGACAATCGGCGCCGCGTTGGATGCCGAGCGCTACGGCGATGCGATGGCGGCGATGGCGGCGCTTCGGCCGGCGGTGGACGCGTTCTTCGCCGAGGTCACGGTCAACGACCCGGACCCGGTGCTGCGAAAGAACCGGCTCGGGCTGCTGGCCTGGCTGCGCGACACGATGGGCCGCGTCGCGGACTTCTCGGCGATCGAGGGCTGATCGGTGGTGTCTCGCCTTGAAATCGAGCAAGCAAAGCTGGGCTCCCCCTCCGCTGGCCATTCCAATGGCCCAAGCGGGCCATCGGAACCTTTGGCCAGCTCCGCCCAGACCCGCCAAAGGCCGGGAGGCCTCTGGACACCATATACTTGAGATGAAGCCCGGATACTTAAGATGAAGCCCGGTCGCCTCGTCCGAGGCCAGGCCCGAACGGAGGCCGGTCCAGGGGGGCTCCCCTGGTGGGTCCAGGGCAGAGCCCTGGCCTTTTCAGACCGAGACACGACCGGCTGATCCATCCAGGCTGCGCCGCGCCCCGAACGCGCTATACTCCAGGCGCCCGGCCCCGTCCGCGGCGCGAGCCCGATGAGGACCAGACCGTCATGACGCAATGGGTGTACAGCTTCGGCGCCGGGCACAACGAGGGTCGCGCCGACATGCGCGACCTGCTCGGCGGCAAGGGCGCCAACCTCGCCGAGATGGCCAGCATCGGCCTGCCGGTGCCGCCGGGCTTCACCATCACCACCGCGCTGTGCACCGAGTTCTACGACCACGAGCGGCGCTATCCGGCCGACCTCGACGCGCAGGTGCAGACCGCGCTCGCCCGCATCGAGGCGGCGGTCGGGCTGAGCTTCGGCGACGGCGCGCGGCCGCTGCTGGTCTCGGTGCGTTCCGGCGCCCGGGTGTCGATGCCGGGGATGATGGACACCGTGCTCAACCTCGGTCTGAACGACGCGACGGTGCAGGGCCTGGTCGACTCGTCCGGCGACGCGCGCTTCGCGTGGGACAGCTACCGCCGGTTCATCCAGATGTACGGCTCGGTGGTGCTGGGCGTGGACCATCACCGCTTCGAGGAGATCATCGAGACCGCCAAGATCGACGCCGACGTGGTCGAGGACACGGCGCTGACGCCGGAGAACTGGCGCGCCGTGGTCGACGAGTACAAGTCGATGGTGGAGCAGGAGACCGGGCGGCCGTTCCCGCAGGACCCGCGCGACCAGCTCTGGGGCGCGATCGGCGCGGTGTTCGGCAGCTGGATGAACCCGCGCGCCAACACCTATCGCCGGCTGCACGACATCCCGGCCGACTGGGGCACCGCGGTCAACGTGCAGGCCATGGTGTTCGGCAACATGGGCACCGACTGCGCCACCGGGGTCTGCTTCACCCGCGACCCGTCGACGGGGGAGAACATCTTCTACGGCGAGTTCCTGGTGAACGCGCAGGGCGAGGATGTGGTGGCGGGCATCCGCACGCCGCAGCCGCTGTCGGACTCGCGCTCCGAGCCGGGCGAGGTGAGCATGGAGTCAGCGCTGCCGCAGGCCTACGCCGAGCTGGTCAAGGTGCGCGAGACCCTGGAGCGGCACTACACCGACATGCAGGACATCGAGTTCACCGTGCAGCAGAACACGCTGTACATGCTGCAGACCCGCAGCGGCAAGCGCACCGTCGCCGCCAGCCTGCGCATCGCGGTCGAGATGGCCAACGAGGGGCTGATCACCCGCGAGGAGGCGGTGCGCCGCGTCAACCCGCAGGCGCTCGACCAGCTGCTGCACCCCACGCTGGACCCGAAGGCGCGGCGCACCCTGTTCTCCAAGGGCCTGCCGGCGAGCCCGGGGGCTGCCTCCGGCACCGCGGTGTTCAGCGCCGACGAGGCGGAGATGCGCGCCGCCAAGGGCGAGAGCGTGGTGCTGGTGCGCATCGAGACCAGCCCCGAGGACATCCACGGCATGCACGCGGCCCGCGGCATCCTGACCACCCGGGGCGGCATGACCAGCCACGCCGCGGTGGTCGCGCGCGGCATGGGCCGGCCCTGCGTCGCCGGCGCCGGCGGGGTGCGGGTCGACTACAACGCCCAGACGCTGTCGGCGGGCGGTGCGACCATCCGGGCCGGCGAGACCATCACGCTCGACGGCGCGACCGGCGAGGTGTTCGCGGGTTCGGTCGCGATGATCGAGCCGACGCTGTCCGAGGATTTCGCCACCCTGATGCAGTGGGCCGACGGCATGCGCCGGCTCCGGGTGCGCACCAACGCCGAGACCCCGCTCGACGCCGAGACGGCGCGCAAATTCGGCGCCGAGGGCATCGGCCTGTGCCGCACCGAGCACATGTTCTTCGCGCCGGAGCGGATCAACATCGTCCGCCAGATGATCATGGCGGCCGACGAGCACGGCAGGCGGGCGGCGCTCGACAAGCTGCTGCCGTTCCAGCGCCAGGACTTCATCGACCTGTTCCGCATCATGGCCGGGCTGCCGGTGACCATCCGGCTGCTCGACCCGCCGCTGCACGAGTTCCTGCCGCACACCGACGCCGAGATGCAGGACGCGGCCGACGGCCTGGGCGGCGACGTGGAGAGCATGCGCCGCCGCGCCGCCGAGCTGTCGGAAGCCAACCCGATGCTCGGCCACCGCGGCTGCCGCCTCGGCATCACCTACCCGGAGATCTACGAGATGCAGGCGCGCGCCATCTTCGAGGCGGCACTCGCCATCGGCCGCGAGACCGGCTCGCCGGTGGTGCCGGAGATCATGATCCCGCTGATCGGCGTCAAGCGCGAGCTCGACATCACCCGCGCCCAGGTCGACCGCGCCGCCAAGGCGGTGTTCCAGGAGGCGGGCGCCTCGATCGAGTACCTGGTCGGCACCATGATCGAGCTGCCGCGCGCCGCACTCACCGCCGACCGCATCGCCGAATCCGCGGACTTCTTCTCGTTCGGCACCAACGACCTGACGCAGACCGTGTTCGGCCTGTCGCGCGACGACGCCGGCAAGTTCCTGCCGAACTACGTCGACGCCGGCATCCTGCCCAAGGACCCGTTCGTCTCGATCGACATCGACGGCGTGGGCGCGCTGGTGCGGCTCGCGGCGGAGAAGGGGCGGGCCAGCAAGCCGGACCTCAAGATGGGCATCTGCGGCGAGCACGGCGGCGATCCGGCCAGCATCACGTTCTGCGAGCAGGTCGGGCTGAGCTACATCTCGTGCAGTCCCTACCGGGTGCCGGTGGCGCGGCTGGCGGCGGCGCAGGCGGCGCTGGGGGCTGCGGGGGACCGGACGGCCTGAGAGGCAAGGAAGCCAAGGCCAGGGCTCTGCCCTGGACCCGCCAGGGGCAGCGCCCCTGGACCGGCCTTGGTCAAGGTGCAACGGATTTGCCGGACAGGCTTCGGGCGTCGGCGATGAAGTGGAAGAACCGGCCGCTGAACGGCTTGAGCACCTCCAGCGTCGTCGCGTGCGCCGTCGTCTTGATGTCCGAGCCAAGCGACTGCTGGATCGCGTCCATGTCCGCGAAGTCCATTTCCAGCACCATCACCACCGGGATCGCCCCCGGGTCGGCCTGCCGCGTCCGCAGCACGCGCACGTCCAGCACGTTCGGGAACGACCGCCAGATCGGCTCGAGCCGCTCCTGCACGTCGCGGAAGAAGGCGTCCTCCGCGCCTGCCTCGACCGCACCTTCGAAGATCGCCACCCGCGTCAACATCGCCCGCACCCCATGAGCCGTGAGTGGCTCCGGGGGTGAAGCGCCGCCGGATCGCGCGGGTTCGCCTCATGCCAGCGGCCCCCGGCATCGGCCGGTAAGCAAAGCAAGTCCGGGCTCTCCCTCCGCCCGCATTCCACTGGCCCAAGCGGGCCATCGGAACCCGTCTCCTAAGCACAGGGATTTCAAAGGCTCAGCCTTTGACGGAGTCCAGAGGCAGAGCCTCTGGCCTTGCTTGCCTGGCCTACCATGCTCAAGGCCCGCTGGTACCAGCCGCCGACACGCGCGGCGGTTTCGATCGCGTGGTCCGGCTCAGGCCTGAGCCGCGATCAGCCGCTCGATCAGCGGCGCCGCCTTGAGCCCGGTGCCGGTCAGCACGAGCACCGTCGTCTGGCCGGGGACGACCGCGCCCGACTGCACCAGCCGGTGCAGCCCCGCTGTCGCCTGGGCGCAGGTCGGCTCCACCAGGATGCCCTGCCGCGCGAGGTCGAGCGTCGCCTGCGCGATCTCGTCCTCGCCCAGCATCACCGCGCCGCCGCCGCACTCGCGCAGCGCCGCCAGCACCTCGGCCTGGCGCACCGGGCGGGCGATCGCGGTGCCCTCGGCGATGGTGGGGCGCGGCGGCATGGGCTGGGGGGTGGCGTGCGGACCGGCCAGGAAGGCGCGCGCGATCGGGGCGCAGGCTTCGGGCTGCACGGCCCAGAGCCGGGGCAGGGTGTCGATCGTGCCGGCGCGCAGCAGTTCGGCGAACGCGATGCCGCAGCCGAGCACCAGGCTGCCGCCGCCGCAGGGCATGACGACGTGGTCCGGCGCCCGGCCGAGCTGCTCGCACAGCTCGTAGGCCAGCGTCTTGGTGCCCTGCAGGAAGAACGGCTGCCAGGCGTGGCTCGCGTAGAACACGCTGGACGCGCGGGCGAGCGCCGCGTCGGCGCAGGCCTGGCGGTCGCCGGGGACCAGCTCGACCGAGGCGCCGTACGCGCGGGCCTGGAAGGTCTTGGCCGGGCTGGTGCCCTCCGGCGCCAGGATGGTGGCGCGCAGTCCGCCGGCCGCGGCATAGGCCGCGACCGCGGCGCCGCCGTTGCCGGAACTGTCCTCCAGGACCGCCCGCACGCCGGCGTCGCGCAGCAGCGACAGCATGACCGACGCGCCGCGGTCCTTGAACGAGCCGGTGGGATTGGCCCACTCGCACTTCAGCCAGACGTCGCAGCCGCCGAGGCGGTGCGCGACCAGGGGCGTGCCGCCCTCGCCCAGGCTGATGGGCGCGCCGCGCAGCGTCGGCAGCGCGGAGCGGTAGCGCCACAGGCTTCGCTCGCCGGACGCGGCGCCTGCGAAGATCGGGGGCGGCGCGTCGGTCAGCATCAGCGGGCCGCCGTCGGGGGCGCGCCACAGCGGCACGTCCAGGGGGAAGGTCGCGCCGGAGCGGGGGTCGAGGTAGCGCATGGGGTGTCTCCGGGCGGGCAGGCAAGGCCAGAGGCTCTGCCTCTGGACTCCGCCAAAGGCTGAGCCTTTGGAATCCTGTGCTTAAGGCAGGGGTTTCCAAAGGCCTCAGGCCTTTGGCGGGTCTGGGCAGAGCCCAGCCTTGCTGCGCCTACAGCTCAAGGATCGGGGTTGCCGGGTTCATTCCTCGTCGTCGAGGAAGAACTGGTCGGCCTCCTCGTCATAGGCGTAGAGCTCGGCGAAGCGTCCCCAGCCGATCACCGCGCGCAGGGTGTCGTCGGCGTAGTCGGGCGACATGTGGTCCTCCAGCTCGTCGCGGAAGCGCACGGCCGAGGCGCGGTGGTTCCAGCGCTCGTCGAGCACCTGGCGGATCGTGGCGGCGAGGCTGACCCGCGTGCGCAGCGCCGAGCCGAACAGCAGCTTGCGCGCGTCGGTCTCGGCGCCCACGAACTCGCGGCCCTTGTCGGTGAGCCGGATGTCGCCCTCCTCGAACTCGGCGAACCCCAGCAGCTGCAGCGTCTCGCCCAGCGGCAGCAGGTCGTCGAACTCGAGCTGCAGGCGCTCGGCGAGCAGCGGCAGGTCGGCGCGGCCGTTGTAGGGGTCGGCGGCGAGCGTTTCCAGCAGGCCGGCCAGCAGGTTGGTCGACACCGGGTGCAGCGCAACGGGGGCCTGGGCGGCGGCTGCCTCGGCGGCGGTGAGCGGCGTCGGCACGCTGGCGGCGCGGCGCGTCATCAGTGCGTAGATGTCGTCGACGAACTTGCGGAACGCCGCGTCGTGGCGGTTGCGCGGGTGGGGGAACGGCACGCGCAGCTCGTGGGCGACGCGGCCCGGGTTGGAGGAGAACACCAGGATGCGGTCGCACATCAGCACCGCCTCCTCGATGTTGTGGGTGACCATCAGGATCGACTTGACCGGCAGCTTGCCGTCGCTCCACAGGTCGATCAGGTCGGTGCGCAGCGTCTCGGCGGTCAGCACGTCGAGCGCGCTGAACGGCTCGTCCATCAGCAGCAGGTCGGGGTGCACGACGAGGGCGCGGGCCAGGCCGACGCGCTGGCGCATGCCGCCCGACATCTCCTTGGGGTAGGCGCCCTCGTAGCCGCCGAGCCCGATCAGGTCGATCGCCGACTCGCCGCGCTCCTCGCGCTCGGCCCGCTTCACGCCCTGCGCTTCCAGGCCGATCTCGACGTTCTCGCGCACCGTGAGCCAGGGGAACAGCGCGAAGGACTGGAACACCATGGCGACGCCGGGTGCGGGCCCGCGCAGCGGCTTGCCGCGCCACAGCACCTCGCCAGAGGTGGGCGCGATCAGCCCGGAGACGATGCGCAGCAGCGTGGACTTGCCCGAGCCGGAGCGGCCGAGCAGGCCGACGATCTCGCCCTCGCGCAGCGTCAGGTCGACGTCGTCGAGCACGATGAGGTCGGCCGCCGAGTCCTTGGTGTAGGCCTGCCGGATGCCGCGGACCTCGATCAGCGTCTCTGTGGTGGCGATCGCGTCCATTCTCGGCATCCTTTCGCGCTCTCGATGCGCAGGTGGCGCGGCCGGCGCAGGCCATGCGGGCCCGCCGGGTGCCGCCGGGTCACGGCGTCAGGCGGCGGGTCACGGTGTCGGCGGGGCGGGTCACAGGGTCAGGCGTCGGGTCGCGTAGACGTAGAGCGGGCGCCAGCAGATGCGGTTGAACAGCACCACGAACCCCGACATCACCACGACGCCGAGCACCACGCGGGGGGTGTCGCCGGCAGCGGTGGCATCGGCGATATAGGAGCCCAGGCCGCTGGCGTGCAGCCTGGTGTCGCCCCACGAGGCGACCTCGGAGACGATCGCGGCGTTCCATGCCCCGCCCGAGGCGGTGATCACCCCGGTCACGAAGTAGGGGAAGATGCCGGGCAGGATCACCCGGCGCCACCACAGCACGCCGCCGAGCCGCAGGTTGGCCGCGACCTCCTGCAGGTCGCCGGGGAAGGCGGCGGCGCCGGCGATGACGTTGAACAGGATGTACCACTGGGTGCCCAGGATCATCAGCGGCGTGAGCCAGATCTGCGGGTTGAGCGAGTAGTGCACGATCGCGATCACGAAGATCGGGAAGAACAGGTTGGCCGGGAAGGCGGCGAGGAACTGCACCACCGGCTGGGCGCGGCGTGCCCAGGTCGGGCGCAGTCCGAGCCAGACGCCGACCGGCACCCACAGCGCGGAGGCCAGCACGATCAGCACGAGCACCCGGGCCAGCGTGAAGCAGCCGTCGAGCAGTGCCGTGCCGAGGTCGCCCGGGGTCAGGCTGGCGGCGCAGAACCGGGCGATCCGCTCGAGTGCGGCGGCCATCACCAGGCCCAGCACGCCGAGCCACACGAGGTCGAGCGCGCGGGAGCGGGCGCGGCTGGGCGCACGCCGGGCGCGCGGGGACCGGCCGAGCGAGAGCCGCATCCCGGAGCCGGCGTGGAACGCGTCGGCGACCAGGTCCACGCACCAGCGCAGGAACTGGGTGCGGCGCAGCAGCGCCAGCATCCACGGGTCGGACGCGGTGGCGCCCTGCGTGGTCTCGAAGCGGAACTTCGCCGACCAGGCGACCAGCGGGCGGAACAGCAGCTGGTCGTAGAGCAGGATCACCACCAGCATCGCGCAGATCGCGTAGCCGACCGCGACGATGTCGCGCTGCTCCAGCGCGGTGGCGACGTAGGAGCCGATGCCGGGCAGCTTGAAGGTGGTGTCGCCGACCGAGATCGCCTCGGAGGCGACCACCATGAACCAGCCGCCGGAGAGCGACAGCATGGTGTTCCACACCAGGCCGGGCATGGCGTAGGGGACCTCGAGCCGCCAGAAGCGCTGCCAGGACGACAGGCGGAAGCCGCGGCAGGCCTCGTCGAGGTCGGACGGCAGCGTGGTCAGCGACTGGTAGAGGCTGAACGCCATGTTCCAGGCCTGGCTGGTGAAGATGGCGAAGATCACCGCGAGCTCGGCGCCCATCACCCGGCCGGGGAACAGCCCCATGAAGAACACCACGGTGAAGCTGAGGAAGCCCAGGATCGGCACCGACTGCAGGATGTCGAGCAGCGGCACCAGCAGCAGCCCGGCGCGCCGGCTTTTTGCGGCCCAGGTCGCGTAGGTGAAGGTGAACAGCAGCGAGCAGCCCAGGGCGGCGAACATGCGCAGCGTGGTGCGCAGCGCGTACGCCGGCAGGTAGGCGGGGTCGAGGTGGATGACCGTCGCCTCGGGGGCGCTCAGCGGTGCGAAGGTGTGGCGTGCCGAGGTGGCGACCGCGATGATGCCGGCCGCGATCACGATCATCGCGGCGAGGTCGAGCAGGTTGGGCAGGCGGCGGACGGAGGCGAAGGCGGGAAAGGTCGTCTCTGACATGGCCGAGCCTTTCCTGGTGCGCACGGGCTTTAGCCCAGGCCCCGTCCCGCTGTCACGGCGCGCCGTGCTGCGGTCGCGAGACCGGCAGCCGGTCGGAGGGAGAGACGAGGGGCCGTGCGGCCGCCGGGGCCGGGGAGGTCAGCCGGTGGAGCCGAAGCCGGCGTCGCCGCGGCCGCTCGGTGTGGAGAACGTCTCGACCAGGCGCAGCGCGGGGCGCAGCACCGGCACGAACACCATCTGGGCGAACCGCTCGCCCGGCTCGATCACCACCGCGGCGCCGCCGGGCGGGTTGCGGTTCCAGGCGCTGACCAGGACCGGCCCGGTGTAGTCGGCGTCGATCAGCCCCACCGTGTTGCCGAGCACGAGGCCGCGGCGGTGCCCGGCGCCGGAGCGGGGCAGGATCAGCGCGGCGACCCCCGCCGCGGCGATGTGCATCGCGAAGCCGGCAGGCACCAGGACCGGGGGCACGCCCGGTTCCAGCCGGAGGGCGGCGTCGAGGCAGGCGTGCAGGTCGACGCCCGCCGCCATCGCGGAGTGGCAGGCGGGCAGGCCCCACTGGTGCAGGCGGGGGTCCAGCACGACGACCTCGATCCGCATTCCGCCGTCGGTCATGCGACGGCGTCCGCGAACGCGGCTGCGATGCGTGAGGCGAGGCGGGCCGCCACCTCGGTCTTGGGCATCGGCGCCCAGGTCTCGGCGCCGGCCGCGGTGACCAGCAGCACCTGGTTGCTCGCGCCGCCCATGGTGGTGGTGCCGGCGCCCACGTCGTTGGCGACGATCCAGTCGCAGCCCTTGCGCAGCCGCTTGGCGACCGCCTGCGCCTCCAGGTCGCGGGTCTCGGCGGCGAACCCCACCACGAGGCGGGGGCGCGACGGCGCGGCGCGGGCCAGCGTCGCCAGGATGTCGGGGTTGGCGACCAGGGCCAGGGCCGGCGGGGCGCCGGCCTTCTTCAGCTTGTGCGCGGCCGGACTCTCCACCCGCCAGTCGCCCACGGCGGCGGCGCACACCGCGATGTCGGCGGGCAGCGCGGCCTCGCACGCGGCCAGCATGTCGCGCGCCGACTCGACGCGCAGCGTGGCGGCGCCGGGCGGGTCGGGCAGCGCGGTGGGGCCGCTGACCAGGGTGACGCGGGCGCCGAGCCGGCACAGGGCGTCGGCGATGGCGTAGCCCTGGCGGCCGCTGCTGCGGTTGGCGATGTAGCGCACCGGGTCGATCGCCTCGTGCGTCGGCCCGGCGGTGACCAGGGCGTGACGGCCGCAGAGCGGTCCGGCCGGCGGGTGCGGCACGGGCGGGCGGTCGGCAGGCCCGATCGCCGCGAGGATGGCTTCGAGGATGGCTGCGGGCTCGGCGAGGCGTCCGGGGCCGAACTCGCGGCAGGCCATGGCGCCCGCGTCGGGGCCGACGACCAGGACGCCGCGCGCGGCGAGCGTGGCGATGTTGGCGACGGTGGCGGGGTGCTGCCACATGCGGACGTTCATCGCGGGCGCGACCAGCACCGGGGTGTCGGTGGCGAGCAGCAGCGTGGTGGCGAGGTCGGCGGCGAGGCCGGCGGCCATGCGGGCCAGGATGTCGGCCGAGGCGGGGGCGACCACGACCAGGTCGGCCGAGCGGGACAGCTCGATGTGGCCGATGCCGCTGTCCGCGGTGGGCGACCAGAGGTCGGTGTGCACGCGCGACCCGCTCAGCGCCTCCAGGCTGAGCGCGGTGACGAAGCGGGCGCCGCCCTCGGTGAGCACGCAGGTGACGGCGATGCCGGCGCGGGCGAGCAGGCGCACCAGCTCCTGCGCCTTGTAGGCCGCGATGCCGCCGGCGATGATCAGCAGCACGCGCGAAGCCTCAGCCAAGCGGGGAAGCCTTGACGGAGGCCGGTCCAGGGGCCCGGCTCCTGGCGGAGTCCGGAGGCAGCGCCTCTGTCCGTGCTGCGTTCACAGCCGCCACCCCGAATGGATCGCGGCAATGCCCCCCGAGAGGTTGCGCACCTCGACCCGGGCCAGCCCGGCGGCGCGCATCATCTCCGCGAGCGCCTCCTGGTCGGGGAAGGTGCGGATGCTCTCGGCGAGGTAGCGGTAGCTGTCGCGGTCGCCGGCGACGGCGGCGCCCAGGCGCGGCAGCACGGCGAACGACCAGGCGTCGTAGAGCGGGGCGAGCACGGCGACCTGCACGCGGGAGAACTCCAGGCAGAGGAAGCGGCCGCCGGGCCGGAGCACGCGCCGGGCCTCGCGCAGCACGGCGTCCTTGTCGGTGCAGTTGCGCAGGCCGAAGGCGATGGAGACCATGTCGACGCTGCAGGACGCGAGCGGCAGCGACTCGGCGTCGGCGACCAGGAAGCGCAGGCCGGCGATGCCGCGCCGGGCCGCGCGCTCGCGTCCGACGGCGAGCATCGCTGCGTTGATGTCGGACAGGATCGCGGGGCCGCCGCCGCGGGCGCGCCAGGCGAAGCTGATGTCGCCGGTGCCGCCGGCAAGGTCGAGCAGGGTGCGGGTGGGCGAGGGGTGGAGCGCGGTGGCGAACACCGACTTCCAGGCGCGGTGCACGCCGAGCGACATCAGGTCGTTCATCACGTCGTAGCGGGCGGCCACGCTGTCGAACACGGCGCGCACCATCGGCTTCTTGGCGTCGCGCGGCACGCGGCGGTAGCCGAAGTCCGCGGTGTCCGCGGCGGCCGGCAGCTGCGGGTCGCCGCGCGGGGCGGACGGGTGCGAAGCGGGCGGGTGCGAAGCCGAGGGGTGCGAAGCGGGGGGGTGCGGGGCGGGGCCGGCGGAATTGGGGTTCATCACCGGCCCGGTATAGCGTAGCGCAACGCCATGCCGGAACTCCCCGAAGTCGAGACAGTGATGCGCGGCCTGCGCGCGAGGCTGGAGGGGCGGGTGATCACGCGCGCGGAGCTGCACCGGCCCGACCTGCGCTGGGCGGTGCCGCCGCAGCTGCCGGGGCGGCTGACCGGGGCGCGGGTGGCGGGGTTCCGGCGCCGGGCGAAGTACATCCTGATGCGGCTCGACGGCGGCGACAGCGTGCTGCTGCACCTGGGCATGTCGGGCCGCATGGTGCTGGGCGAGGTTGCCCCGCCGGCGCCCGGGGCGGCGCGCGACGCGCCGGGGCGGCACGAGCATCTGGTGCTGCATACCGCGGACGGCTGGCGCGTGGGGTTCGTCGATCCGCGGCGGTTCGGCTCGATCGACCTGGTGGCGACGGCGGCGGAGGACGGGCACCGGCTGCTGGCCGAGCTGGGCCCCGAGCCGCTCGATCCGGCGTTCGACGCGGCGGCGCTGTCGGCGCGGCTGGGCGGCCGGCGGACCAGCATCAAGGCGGCGCTGCTGGACCAGCACGTGGTGGCCGGGCTCGGCAACATCTACGTGTGCGAGGCGCTGTTCCGGGCCGGGATCTCGCCGGAGCGGCTGGCGCTCACGGTGCCGGGGCCGCGGGCGGGGCGGCTGGTGCGGGCGGTCCGCGCGGTGCTTGGGGAGGCGATCGCCGCCGGCGGCTCGTCGCTGCGCGACTACGTGCAGCCGGACGGCGAGCTCGGCATGTTCCAGCATGCCTGGAAGGTGTACGGGCGGGAGGGCGAGGCGTGCGGCCGCTGCCCGGGCCCGCCCGGCTGTCCCGGCGTGCGACGCATCGTGCAGTCCGGGCGCAGCACGTTCTTCTGCCCGCGGCTGCAGGCATGACCCGGGACGACGGCCGGCGCCCTGCGCGTCGCGGCATCATGCGGTCCGCGGGTGTGCTGCTGCCGGGGCTGCTGGCCGGGGCGCTGCTGGCCGGGGTGCTGCTGGCAGGGGCGCTGCTGGCCTCGCCGGCGTTGGCGCAGCAGCAGGGTTGC
>CAXSEF010000004.1:0-55098 GCA_964236535.1 uncultured Acetobacteraceae bacterium | reverse complement strand
GCTGCTGGCAGGGGCGCTGCTGGCCTCGCCGGCGTTGGCGCAGCAGCAGGGTTGCCCTGGCGTGTTCGCGGGTGGACGGGCGCCGGCGCTGCTGAACGCGCGGCTCGCGCAGCGCACGCACGGACTGTGCTTCGGGGCGTTCGCGACGCTGGAGTCGGGGGTGACACGCGGCGCGCTGTGGTCGGCCGAGCACCTGAGCCCCGAAAGCGTCGGCGCGGCGCGGGGGATGGTTCGCGAGGACGCGTTCCATGCCGAGGAGGCGGTGCCGTTCGAGGACCGCGCCGACCCGGAGGACTACGTGCGCTCCGGCTTCGACCGCGGCCACATGGCGCCGTCGGGCGACATGCCGGACGCGGCGTCGCAGCACGCGAGCTTCAGCATGGCCAACATGGTGCCGCAGGCGCCGCGGCTGAACCGCGGCGCCTGGGAGCGGATCGAGAGCGCGGTGCGCGACCTGGCGCAGGACGGCGGGGCCGACGGCGTGTATGTGGTGACCGGGCCGATGTTTCGCGGCCGCGCCCTGCAGTCGCTGCCGGCGGGCGAGCTGGTGCCGTCGGCGGTGTTCAAGGCGGTGCTGGAGCCGGGCGTGGGGGCTGCCGCATACGCCTGCACCAACCGCGACGCGGCGCGCTGCCGGGTGATCCCGATCGCGCACCTCACCAGGCTGACCGGCATCGACCCGTTCCCCTCGCTGTCCGCCGGTGCGAGGATCACCGCGATCGCCCTGCCGCACCCCGCTCCGTCGCGGGCGCGGCGGCGGCGCGAGCAGGAGGGAGGCGTGCCATGAGCAAGTTCTCGCCGTTTGCCGACGACACCGCGGTGCTGAGCGTCGCCGGGCTCGACGTGGAGAACGGGCGGGACCGGATCAGCCTGCACGGTGCCGCGGAGATCGCGCGCGACCAGGCCGGTCTCGACGCGGCGAAGGCGCTGCTGGCGCTGCTGACGGACGTGGTGCGGGTGCTGTCGGAGGATCCGGGGCTGCCGCGCCGGGCGGCGCCGGGCGCGGTGTTGCCTGCCCGGAGCGTGCGCAACCCGTTCGGGTGACGCCGCGCCGGCGTCAGGACGCGACTGCCGCGGGTGTGCCCCAACGTGTGCGGGTCCGGGGGCTCAGCCCCCGGCGGAGTCCAGAGGCAGAGCCTCTGGCCTTGCTGCCTGCTCCAGCCGATCCTGACTTCCTCCGGGTGGCGTGCTAACCCGCGCGGCGATGACCAACCCGCCCGACGCGCCGTGCTGAGCCGGCTGCTGCGTTCCGAGGCTGCGCAGGCGGCGGTCGCGTCGCTGGTCGGCGCCTATATCGGCTTCGCGCTGCGCACCACGCGCTGGACCGTGCGCGGCGAGGCGCACCTCGCCGCGCCCTGCGCCGGCCGACCGGTGCTGGCGGCGTTCTGGCACGAGCGGCTGCCGCTGAGCCCCGCGCTGTGGTCGCATGTGCGGGCGCGGGCGGTGCCTGGGCTGCGCATGCACGTGCTGGTCAGCCGGCACCGCGACGGCCGGTTCTTCGCCAGCCTGATCCGTCGGTTCGGGGTCGAGGTGGTGCATGGCTCGACCGAACGACCTGGCGGGCGCGGGGCGGCCGGCAAGGGCGGTGCGTCGGCGCTGCGCGCCCTGGTGGGGGTGGTGGCGGGGGGCGGCCTGGTCGCGATCACCCCGGACGGGCCGCGCGGGCCGCGGCGCCAGGCGGCTGCCGGCATCGCCCGGCTGGCGGCGCTGACCGGCGCGCCGGTGCTGCCGTTCTCGGCGCAGACCACGCGGCGGATCGTGCTGCACAGCTGGGACCGCATGGTGCTGCCGCTGCCGTTCGGGCGCGGGGTGGTGGTTTGCGGGCCGCCGATCCGGGTGCCGCGCGCCGGCTGGCAGGCGACGCTGCCGGCGATCGAGGCGGCGCTGACGCTGGCGGCCGGCGAGGCGGACCGGCTGTGCGCCTGAGCGAGGGCGCGGCGGCTCCGGCTGCCCCGGGGTCGTCGCCGGTGACGCGGGCGGGCAGGCTGCGACCCGGCGGGCGGGTTGGCGCCGGGTTGCCGGCCGGGCTGTGGGCGCTGCTGGCCGGCGCGTCGGCCCCGGGGCTGCGGCTGATGCTCCGCTGGCGGGTGCGGCACGGCAAGGAGGTGGCGGCCCGCCTTCCCGAGCGCCGCGGCATCGACGCAGCGGCCCGGCCGCCGGGCCTGCTGCTGTGGGTGCACGCGGCGAGCGTCGGGGAGACGGCGTCGATCCTGCCGGTGCTGGCCGCACTGCCCGCCACGCTCTCGGTGCTGCTGACCACCGCGACGGTGACCGGCGGAGAGCTCGCGGAGCGTCGGCTGGACGAGCTGGGCCTGGCGGGGCGGGTGCGCCACCGCCTCGCCCCGCTCGACGTGCCGGGATGGGCGAGGCGCTTTCTCGACCACTGGCGCCCGGACGCGGCCGCCTTCGTCGAGAGCGAGCTGTGGCCGAACCTGCTCGCGGCCTGCCGGGCCCGCGCCATTCCCACCGCGTTGCTCAATGCCCGGATGTCCGAGCGCAGCGCCCGGTCCTGGCGGCGCGCCCCGGGCTTCGCGCGCCGGGTGCTCGGCGGCTTCGACCTGGTCCTGGCGCAGTCGGAGGCCGACGCGGCGCGGCTGGGCGGACTTGGCGCGGCGGCCGTCTCGGCACCGGGCAACCTGAAGTTCGCCGCCGCCGACCTGCCGGTCGACGCGGCGCTGCTGGCCCGCATCGCGGCCCAGCTCGGCGGCCGTCCGGTCTGGCTCGCGGCCAGCACCCACCCGGGCGAGGAGCGGGTCGTGGCCGGGGTGCACCGCCGCCTTGCCGCCGCCCATCCGGGCCTGGTCACCATCATCGCCCCGCGTCACCCGGGGCGTGGCGCGGCGCTCGCGGCCGAGCTGTCCGGGCCGGACGGCGGCGGCCTCCTCGTGGCTCGGCACGGGGCCGGCGAGCCGCCGCCTGCCGGCGGATTGTGGCTGTTCGACGCGCTCGGCGAGCTCGGCACGCTGTTCCACGCGACCGGGATCGCGTTCATGGGCAATTCGTTGGCGGTGGGGCCGGCGCCCGGTGCGGGGCCGGGCGGCGGCCACAACCCGATCGAGCCGGCACGGGCGGGCTGCGCGGTCGCCAGCGGGCCGCGCACCGCCAATTTCACCGAGATCGTGCTGCGGCTGCAGGCGGCCGGGGCGCTGTGCGTGGTGGCCGACGAGGCGGCGCTGGCCGGCTGGGTCGATCGCATGCTGCGCGACGCGGCGGCACGGCACGGTGCGGCGGCGGCCGGCCACGCGGCCTCGCTCGGGTTCGCCGCGCTGCCGGCGCAGGTCGCGGCCGCTCTGGTGACGCTGCTGGGCCGGCAGCACGCATGAGCGCGGCGCGGCGCGGCGACGTGCCGGATGCCGGCTGCCGGACGGGCTCCGGCAGGCCCGCGACCTGGCCGGTGTTTGCCGCGCGCGCGCCCGCGTTCTGGCGAGAGGACGGCGCGCTGCCCCGCCTGCTCGCACCGGTGGCGTCGGTGGTCGCGGCCGCCACCGCCTGGCGGCTGCGCCGGCCGGGCTGGCAGGCGCCGGTGCCGGTGATCTGCTGCGGCAACGCGGGCGTGGGCGGTGCCGGCAAGACCACGCTGGCGCTCGACCTGCTGCGCCGTCTGGCGGCGCGCGACGTGGCGGTGCATGCGCTGACCCGCGGCCATGGCGGCAGCGCGCGCGGCGTGGTGCGCGTGCGTGCGGGCATGTCGGCGGCGCTGGCCGGCGACGAGGCGCTGCTGCTCGCCGAGGCTGCACCCACCTGGGTCTCGGCGGATCGCGCCGCCGGCGCCCGGGCGGCGATCGCCGGCGGCGCCGCCTGCCTGGTGATGGACGACGGGCTGCAGAACCCGACCCTGCGCCAGGATTGCGCGCTGCTGGTCGTCGATGGCGCGACGGGTTTCGGCAATGGCCGGGTGCTGCCGGCGGGGCCGCTGCGCGAGCCGGTGGCGGCGGCGGCGCGACGCTGCCGGGCGGCGGTGCTGATCGGCGAGGATCGCACCGGCGCCCGCGCCGCGCTGCTGCCGCTGCTGCCGGTGCTCGGGGCGCGGCTGGTGCCGGGTCCGATTTCGGGGCAGGGGGAGGATCCGGCGCCGCGGCTGGACGGGCGCCGGGTGCTGGCTTTCGCCGGCATCGCCCGGCCGTCGAAGTTCCATGCGACGCTGGTCGAGGCCGGCGCGATGCTGGCCGGCACCATCGACTTCCCCGACCATCACCGGTTCCGGCCGCGCGAGCTGCGCCGCGTGCTCGCCGAGGCGGCCCGGCTGGACGCGGCGCCGATCACCACGCCCAAGGACGCGATGCGGTTGCCGCCCGGCATCCGGGCGCGGGTGGAGGTGCTCGGCGTGGCGCTCGCCTGGGACGACGACGCGATCGAGGTCCTGCTGGACGAGGTGCTGCGCCGAGGAATCCGGCGGTGAGCGTGCTCGCGGTCCGGCACCGTGCCGAGGCCGCGCTGCTGCGCGCCGCGTTCGGCGTGTTGCGGGCGCTGGGCCCGGTGGGGGCGTCGAACCTCGCGGGCGGGATCGCCCGGCTGGCGGGTCCGCTGCTGCCGGTCTCGCGGGTCGCCGACGCCAACCTGCGCGCCGCCCTGCCGGAGCTCGACGCGAGGGCACGGCGTCGGGTGATCCGCGGCGTGTGGGACAGCCTGGGCCGCACCACGGGCGAGCTGGCGCATCTGGATGCGCTCGGCGAAACGGCTGACGGCCCAGGCTGGGAGGTGAGCGGCGCCGAGATCCTGCGCGAGGCCCGGGAGGCCGGCGGGCCGGTGCTGTTCGTCTCCGGCCATATCGGCAACTGGGAGGTGCTGCCAGCCATGGTGGCCAGGTACGGCCTGCCGTTCGCGAGCCTCTACCGTGCCAGCGCCAATCGCGCGGTGGACGCGGCGATCATCGGCATGCGCCGCCGCGCGATCGGCTGCGACGTGCCGATGTTCCCCAAGGGCGCGGCGGGGGCCCGCGCGGCGGTGCGCCATCTGGCGCGCGGCGGGCACCTCGGCATGCTGATGGACCAGAAGATGAACGACGGCATCGAGGCGCGCTTCTTCGGGCGCGAGGCGATGACGGCGCCGGCGCCGGCGACGCTCGCGCTGCGCTTCGGCTGCAGGGTCATCCCGGGCCACGTGCAGCGCCTTGGTCCGGCGCGGTTCCGCGTGGTGGTCGAGCCGCCGCTGCCGCTGCCGAGCTCCGGCGTGCGGCAGGCCGACGTGCTGGCGCTTACCCAGTCGATCAACGACGTGATCGAGCGCTGGGTCAGGGAGCGGCCGGAGAGCTGGCTGTGGCTGCATCGGCGCTGGCCGAAGAGCCCGGCGGGGGTGGTTGCGGCGGGGGGCCAAGTGGGGGTCCAGGCGGCGGTGGGCGACCCTGCGGCGCGGCCGCGGGCTGGTGGCTCCGATCCTTGACCTGCAGGCCAAGCACGGCCGGGCTCTGCCCAGACCCGCCAAAGGGCGGGGCCCTTTGGCAATCGATCACCTGAAACATCGCAGGATACGGAAGTTCGGGCCTGTCGTGGGCAGGCCTGGTCGTGCGATGGAGCCGGGCGGTCAGAATCCTGTTACGGCGTCGCTTGAAGCCGACAGGCGAGAAAAGCGCGAATCGCCAAGATCCAGAGCCTCTGCCCCTGGCAGAGTCCAGGGGCAGCGCCCTCTGGCCCTGCTTGCCTAGCGACCCGCGCCCAGCTCCTCCGCCTCGAGGATGCGCGGGATCGCCGCCTTGACCTGGAAGAAGCCGCGGCCCGCCTTCGGCCAGGTCGCGCTGTCCCAGCCGCGCCGCAGCCGCAGGCAGGGCGGCAGCGCGGCTGCGGACGGACCGACCGGCGCCCAGGCGGCGACCACTGGCCGCCCTTCGTTCCAGCCCGGCTCGGCGTTCCCGCCCGGCTCGGCCGGTCCGGCCGCGCAGCCGAAGTGCGCCGACGCGCGGGCCAGGGCGTCGGCCATGGCGGCGCGGTCCCAGGCCCGCACCGCGTCCACCGCGCCGTCGGCGTGGGCGACCAGCCCGCCCAGCCGTACCACCCGCGCCGCGCCCAGATCCAGGCTCTCGGGGTGCAGGTCGTCGAGGTGCAGCAGCAGTGCCACTTCTCCGGCGGGCGGCGCGTCGGGGCGTGGCAGCGCGACCGCCCCTGGCAGCGCGTCCTCCTCGAGCGGTTCCGGGCTCTCGTCCAGCCCGTGCGGGTCGAAGCGGCCGTCGGTGTAGCGGCGGATGTTTTCCGCACGCGCCGCGTAGCATTTGCCGCGCGTGTGCAGCCCGGCCACCCAGCGCCAGGACAGGGTGTTGCTTGCAGGATCGCCGTCGAGCAGGTGGCGCATGAAGAAGTCCGCCCCGAGCGCCCAGGGCAGCCGCAGCGTGAACATCCAGATCGAGGCGAACCACATCCGCGCGTGGTTGTGCAGCCAGTTCTCCCGCACGAGCTCCCGGGCCCAGTCGTCGAAGCCGTCGATGCCGGTGCGGCCGGCGACCGCGTCGTCGAACACCCGGCGCAGCCCCGACTCCGACGCGAGGCGCTGCCGGTCCTGCGCCACCCGCCGCAGGTAGTCGTCCCACAGCGCCGGCCGGGTCTCCAGGTGGCCCTTGAAGTAGCTGCGCCAGAACACCTCGGCGACGAACGTCGCGCTGTCCGGCCCGCCGAGCGCCGCCTCGACGGTCTCGCGCTCGGTCACCAGGCGCCGGCGCAGGTAGGGCGAGAGCGTGGAGGTGGCGCCCTGGCGATCCGGGCCGCGGTCGGTGTTGCGGCCGGATGCGTAGGCTTGGCCCATCGCGGGGGCGAAGTCGGCGAGGCGGGCAAGACCGGCGGCGCGGGTGGGGGGCGTGTCCATGGCACCGCAGATGGCGTGTGTCGCAAGGGTGGCAAGCAAGGCTAAGCTCTGCCCAGACCCGCTCAAGGCCGGCGGCCTTTGGAAACCGTTCTGTTGGGGCGGTGGCGCGATACCCGGCAGTGTGCCTTCGGGGAGTAGGCGTTGCTTTGAGGAGACCGGGTTTCCGGTCTTGCTTCAGGTCCTGGCCCTGGCGCCTCGCGTCACTCCCCGCACCAGCACGAATGCCACGGCATATCCTGCCGCCGCCGCCAGGAACGGCGCGCCCGGGAACCACAGCGGCGCGTCAGGCCCGGTGAACACCCCGAACAGCCAGCCGGCGAATACTGGCGAGACGATCGCGGTCAGCCCCTGCAGCGACGACAGCGCGCCCTGCATCTCGCCCTGCCGATCGGGGCCGACCTGCGCCGACACCATGGACTGCACGGCCGGGCCGCTGATTGCGCCGAACGACTGCAGCACCAGGCCGACGAACACCAGCACCGGTGTCACCGCGGCGGCGAGGCAGGCATAGGCCGCCATCGCCAGCCCGTAGCCGAGCAGCGCGGTGCGGCGCTCGCCCAGCCGGCGCACCACCCGGCGCACCAGGAAGCCCTGCACCAGGGCCGAGCCGACGCCGATCACCGCCAGCGCCAGCCCGTTGCCGCGCGGTCCCCAGCCGAGCCGCAGCTGGTTGGCCAGCACGAAGGTGCTCTGCAGCGAGCCGATCGCGAACCAGGCGCAGCACCAGACCAGCGCCAGCCGGGCGGTGTCGCGGTCCGCCCGCAGGGCGGGCAGCAGCCCGATCGGGTTGGCCCGGCGCCAGGACAGCGGCCGCCTGCGCTCCGGCGGCAGGCTCTCCGGCAGCGCCACCAGGCCGTAGATCACGTTGGCGCCGGCCAGCACGGCCGCCGCGATGAACGGCAGCCGCAGCCCGTGGGAGCCGAGCAGGCCGCCCAGCGCCGGGCCCATCACGAACCCCACGCCGAAGGTGGCGCCGACCAGGCCGAAGCGCTGCGCCCGCTGTTCCGGCGGCGTGACGTCGGCGATGTAGGCGGTGGCGGCCGAGGCGCTGGCCGCGGTGGCACCGGCGATCAGCCGCCCCAGGAACAGCCAGCCGAGGCTCGGCGCCCAGGCGAGCAGCAGGTAGTTGATTCCCGTCCCGGAGACCGACAGCAGCAGCACCGGCCGCCGCCCGAACCGGTCGCTGAGCGCGCCCAGCAGCGGCGAGCAGAGGAACTGCATGGCGGAGAACGCCGCCAGCAGCGAGCCCACCCAGATCGACGCCGCCGACGCCGAGAGGTGCGACAGGTGCACGACCAGCCCCGGCACCACCGGCACCACGAGCCCGAAGCCGAGCGCGTCGATCGTCAGCGTCACCAGCACGAAGCCGATGCTGGGCGCGCGGTATGGCCTGGCCGCGGGCGCCGCACCGGCGGCGGGGTCGCGCGGTCCGAGGGCCGGCCCTACTCCTGGCGACGATGCCTCTCCGGCCTGGCCTGCGCCCGAGGGGACCGGGTCGGGCCCCGTGTCGCGGTCTGGCCTTGGGCGCCCCGGGACCGGGCCGCTTGATGCGGCCCGGTCCGCATCGTGCTCCACATCACCGGTCACAGGTCGAGACGACCCTGCCGCGTGCCGGCCGTGGTCTGCACCGCGATCTCGCCGTCGCTGAAGCGCAGGCTCACCCGGCCGTGGCGCGGCATGTCCGCGGCGCGGGGCACCGCGTGCCCGTCGGCGGCCAGCACCAGGGCGAAGCCGCGCTGCAGGACCGCCGCGTACGAGCCGGCCTCGAGCCGCGCCGCCAGCCCGTGGAGCCGCGCCCGGCGTTCCCGCAGCATCGCCAGCAGCGGCGTGGCGGACAGCCGGGGCAGCACCGCGCCCGCCTCCGCCGCGCGGTGCCGCACCGCCTGGCGCAGCCCCGAGCGGAGGTGCGCCGCCGCCAGCGCCAGCTGGGCGCGCCGTGCCGCCACCAGGGCGTGCGGGTCGGGCAGCCCGCGCTCGGCCCGCGCCAGCGCCGCGCGGCGCCGCGCCAGCAGGTTCGGCACCGACAGCGCCAGGCGCTGCGCCCGGTCGTCGAGCCGCTGGCGTGCCGTGCCCAGCAGCAACGGCAGGTCCGGCAGCCGAGCCGCGGCGCGGTCCAGCCGGCCACGCCGCTCCTGCGCCAGCCGGCCCGTCGCACCGTCGAGCCGGGCCGAGAGGTGGCCCAGCTCCGCAAGCAGCTCCAGGCGCGACGGCACCGCCATCTCGGCCGCGGCGGTGGGCGTCGGCGCGCGGCGGTCGGCCACGAAGTCCAGCAGCGTCGTGTCCGTCTCGTGCCCGACCGCAGAGATCAGCGGGATGCGGCAGCCGGCGGCGGCGCGCAGCACCGCCTCGTCGTTGAACGCCATCAGGTCCTCGAGGCTGCCGCCGCCGCGCGCCACGATCAGCACGTCGGGCCGCACCGGGCCCGCCTCGGGTGCGGCGCGGCCCGGTGCGGTCCGGCCCTCCCCGAGCCGCGTGGGCAGCGCGTCCATGCCGCGGATCGCCGCGGCGATGCGTGCCGCCGCCCCCTCGCCCTGCACCGGCACCGGCCACAGCAGCAGCGGCCGGGCGAAGCGGCGCGCCACCGTGGTCTGGATGTCGTGCCACACCGCGCCCTGCGCCGAGGTGACGACGCCCACCAGCAGCGGCAGCCGCGGCAGCGCCCGGCGGCGCTCCGCATCGAACAGCCCCTCGGCCTGCAGGCGCTGGCGCAGCATCTCCACCCGGGCGAGCAGGGCGCCGGCGCCGGCGTATTCCAGCCGCTCGATCATCAGCTGGTAGGACGAGCGCTCGCCATAGGTGGTCAGCCGCCCGGTCGCGATCACCTCGACGCCGTTCTCCGGATCGAGGCCCAGCCGCGGCACCGCGCTTTTCCACACCACGCAGGCGAGCTTGGCGTCCTCGTCCTTCAGCGACAGGTAGATGTGCCCGGAGCCGTAGCGCTTGCACTCGGTGATCTCGCCGCGCACCCGCACCCGGCCGAACGCGCCCTCCAGCGTGCGCTTCACCGCGCCGGAGATCTCGCCCACGGAGTATTCCGGCACGTTGCCGGGTGCGGCGCCCGGTCCGGCCGCGGCCTCGCTGTCGGTCCTGGCGCGGCGTCGGGGGGCGGGCGGCTCGGCCGGGCCTGGCAGGTCGTTCATGGCGCATGCCTATGCTCCGGAGCACGGCCGAGGGCAACGCACCGTGCGTGGAAGCGGGGGCTTGGAAGCAAGGCGTGGGAAGCGGGGGCGCGTCCAGACCGGCTCCGAGCTCCGGACCCGCCCGGGGAAAGCACGCTGTGCTGCGGTGCCTGGTCCGGTGCCAGCCCAGGGCGCGCCCTGTCCCGGCGGGGCCGCGCTTGCAGGCATGACGGCGGAGCTGTGGCCTGCCGCTTGCCGGCGGCACGGCCGTCCGGCCCTGCTGGTCGCCACGCCCGGTTCTGCTACGACAGGCCGGCAGGGCAGGGGGTTGCAGATGCGGGTGTTGCTGGTCGGATCGGGCGGACGCGAGCACGCGCTCGCCTGGGCGCTTTCGCGCAGCCCGCTGCTGACGCAGCTGTTCGCGGCACCTGGCAACCCCGGCATCGCCACGCTCGCGCAGTGCGTGCCGATCCCCGTCACCGACATCGCGGGCCTGGTGGCATTCGCCCGCGAGCGCGGCATCGACCTGGTCGTGCCGGGTCCCGAGGCGCCGCTGGTGGCGGGTCTCGCCGATGCCCTGGCCGCGGCCGGCATCGCCTGCTTCGGTCCCTTCGCTGCAGCGGCCCGCCTGGAAGGCAGCAAGGCGTTCGCCAAGGACGTGGCCGAGGCCGCCGGGATTCCCACCGCCCGCTTCGAACGCTTCGACGATCCGGCGGCCGCGCATGATTTCGTGCGCAGGCGGGGCGCGCCGATCGTGGTCAAGGCGGACGGGCTGGCAGGGGGCAAGGGCGTGGTCGTGGCGCAGGACCTGGCCGAGGCCGAGGCCGCGATCGATGCGCTGCTGCCGGCGGGTCGGCCCGGCGCCGTGCTGGTCGAGGAGTGCCTGCAGGGCGACGAGGTCAGCCTGTTCGCGCTGTGCGACGGCACCGCGGCGGTGCTGCTCGGCGCGGCGCAGGACCACAAGCGCATCGGCGACGGCGACACCGGGGCGAACACCGGCGGCATGGGCGCCGTCTCGCCGCCGACCGGTTTCGACCGCGCGCGGCAGGCGGCGGCGCTCGACCTGTTCATCCGTCCTGCGCTGGGGGAGATGGCGCGTCGCGGCACCCCGTTCCGCGGCGTGCTGTTCGCCGGGCTGATGCTGACCGCGTCGGGCCCGGTGCTGATCGAATACAACGTCCGGCTCGGCGACCCGGAGGCGCAGTGCCTGCTGCCGCTGCTGCGCGGCGACCTGCTGGCGGCGCTGGCGGCGGGGTGCCGCGGCGGCCTGGCGGCGGCCGTGGTCGAGCTCGCGGACGTGGCCTCCGTCGCGGTGGTGGTCGCGGCACGGGGCTACCCCGCTTTGCCCGCCGTCGGCGGCGCGATCGACGTGGCGGCCGCCGAGGCGGTGCCCGGGGTGCAGCTGTTCCATTCGGGCACCGCCGTGCGCGACGGCGCCCTGGTCGCCGCGGGCGGCCGGGTGCTGAGCGTATGCGCGACCGGGGCCACGCTCGGCGAGGCGCGGGACTCCGCCTATGCCGGGGTGGCGGCGCTCGGCTATGCCGACGGCATCTGGCGCCGCGACATCGGCGTGCGCGCGCTCCAGGCCACGCCCGCGCGCGGCAACGGCGCGTGAGACCCGCCAGCCTGCGGGCCGGCCGCGGGCCGTGCGGGCTCGCGCAGGGCCTGCCGGGTCCGACCTGCACCGAGCCGCTCGGCATCGGCCTGGAGGGCTGGCCGTACCCGTAGCCGGTGCGGTTCCTGCCGCTCGTCGTGCAGGGCCAGCCGGTGCGGATCGCCTACATGGACGGGCCCGACGTGGGCCACGTGCCGCACCTCGAAGCGCCCGCGCTGTTCGGCCGCGCGATGCTGGCGTTCCTGGCCGAGCCCTAGGCCGGGATGTGCACGGCCGCGCGCCGGTGGGCTGCAGGACCCGGGCCCGGCGCCCGGACCTGCGCCTGGATCTGCGGACATCGCATCGGCCGCTGCGAAGTCCTGGCCCGGTTCACCGCCGGCCGAACATGCGCTCGATCTCGGCGCGCGACAGCCGCAGGAAGGTGGGCCGGCCGTGGCTGCAGGTCGCGGCGCGCGGGGTCGCCTCCATCGCGCGCAGCATGGCGTCCATCTCCGCCCGGCCGAGCCGGCGCCCGGCGCGGATGCTGCCGTGGCAGGCGAGCCGTGCCACCGCCGCGTTCAGTTGTGCGTCGAGCGACAATGCCGCGCCGTCGGCGAGCTCGTCGGCGAGGTCGCGCAGCAGCGGTGCCGGGTCCGGGGCGCCGAGCAGGGCTGGCAGCGCCCGGACCAGGATCGCCCCCGGACCGAACGACTCGAGCTCCAGACCCAGCCGCGCCAGCTCGGCGCCGGCGTCGAGCAGCCGCGCCGCGTCCGCCGCCGGCAGGTCCACCACCGCCGGGATCAGCAGCGCCTGCGCCCTCACCCCGCCCGCGACGTGCTGCGCCGCCAGCGCCTCGTGGGTCAGCCGCTCATGCGCGGCGTGCTGGTCCACCAGCACCAGGCTGCCGTCCTGCGCCACCGCGATGATGTAGGTGTCGAGCACCTGCGCCAGTGCTGCGCCGAGCGGGTGTCCGGTTGCCGCGGCCTGCGGGTGGCCCGTTGCGGCCCCGGCCGGGCCGATGGCCTCCGCGCGGTCACCCGGGCCGTCATCCCGGACGTCCCGCATGGCGTTGGGCGTGGCGTCCCGCTCCGGCGCAGGTGCATCGCCCCACCGGCCGGTGGCGTCATGGTCAGGGTAGTCGTGGCCGGGATAGTCGGGGCCGGGGTAGTCGGGGCCGGGGGCCGGGTCCAGCCGTCGCGCCGCGGGCAGCGCCGCCAGTGCCAGCTGTGTCTCTGCCAGCCCGCCGACAAGCGGCGGTCCCGGCGCGAGCATGAGGGCGGGGCGGGGCAGCGACCGCCCGCGCGCCGGCCAGGACAGTCGGCGCGAGACGCCCGCGCCGGTCGCCAGCGCCCGGCCGAGACCGCCGATGACCAGGCTGCGCATCAGCTCAGGCTGACGGAAGCGCAGCTCCGACTTCGCGGGATGCACGTTCACGTCCAGCTCGTCCGGCGGCAGGTCGAGCCACAGCGCCACCACCCCGTGCCGGCCCGGGCCGACCAGCTCGCGATACGCCACCCGGACCGCCATGCGCAGCACCGGATCGGCCACCGGCCGGCCGTTGACCACCAGCCCCTGCGCCGCCGCGGTGGCGCGGTGCACCAGCGGCGCGCAGGCGTAGCCGCTCAGCCGCACGCCGTCCCGCTCGCCGTCCACCGGCAGCAGGCAGTCCGCCGCCTCCGGTCCGAGCAGTGCGGCCACCCGGGTGGCGCGGTCCTGGACGGGCAGGTCGAACTCCACCCGGCCGTCGATCTCCAGCCGCATCGCCACGCCGGGGGCGGCCAGCGCCAGCCGGCGCAGCGCGAGGGCGGCGTGCTCGGCCTCGGTACGCGGCTGCTTGAGGAACTTGCGCCGCGCCGGGGTGGCGAAGAACAGGTCCTCGACCAGGACCCGGGTGCCCGGCGACCCCGCAGCCGGCTCGACCGTGCCCACGCTGCCGCCCTCGACCCGCAGCCGGCTGGCATGCGCCGCGTCGGCGCGGCGCGACACCAGGGTCAGCCGAGCCGCCGCGCCGATCGACGGCAGCGCCTCGCCGCGGAAGCCGAGCGTGGTGATGCGCACCAGCACGTGCTCGTCGCGCTCGCTGTCGCGGCCGAGCTTGGAGGTGCAGTGCCGCTGCACGGCGAGCAGCAGCTCGTCGCCCGACATGCCGCAGCCGTCATCGGCGACCTCGATGCGCGCGATGCCGCCGCCGTCCAGGCGCACCGCGATCCGCCGGGCGCCGGCATCGAGCGCATTCTCCACCAGCTCGCGCAGGGCGGCGGCCGGGCGTTCGATCACCTCGCCGGCGGCGATGCGGTTGACCAGCGTGTCCGGCAGGCGGCGGATGCGGCCCTCGGCCGCCGGACCGGCGCTCATTGTCCGGCGTCTGCCGGCGACGGCGCCATGTGGTGCTCAGAACAGGGCGTCGAGGAAGCCGCCGCTGCGTTTCTGCACGATGATCGGGGTGTCGCCGGCCTGCGGGGCCTGGCCGAGGGCGGCGTTCTGCCGCAGCCGCTGGCTTTCGCCGCGGGCGTCGACCAGCGTGCCGTTCTGGTAGGGGGCGCGCCAGAACATCAGCCGGTCGGCGAAGCTCTCGCTCGGGTGGTCGAGCTTGCCGGCCGCGTCGACCTGGGCGCGGACGTCGCGCGGCGCCGGGCGCCCGGCCTGGCGCAGCAGCGCGTCCTGGCCGGCGCTGTCGCGGCCGCCGGTGCCCTCGAGCGCGATCTGCGGCGCCAGCGCCTCCTCGGCGCCCTGCTGCGAGCTGAGCTCCTGCGGGCGGCTGGCGCCGGGACGCGGCGGGCGCAGCTGGTAGTCGGGCGGCATCGACAGCGGCGCGCGCGTGGTGACGGTGAACTCGTCCGGGGCGTCGCGGGTCATGCCGAAGTCGCGCGACATCTCGTCGGCGCCGCAACCCGTGAGGCCGATGCACCCGCACACCAGGATGGCAGACAAGATACGGCGATTCATGACGGTCTCCTGCCGGGCCTCATACCGCGACGTGCGGCGCGGCTCAAGCGTGACCGAAGCTGGTCGTGCCGAAGCCTGGGTCGTGCCGAAGCGAGGGTGGGCGGTCCTCTCAGAGCCTTCGCCCGGGCCGGGTGTCATGCGCCGGCCGCGCCCGCAGGCCGTCGAGCATCAGCCCCGCCACCCCGCAGCAGATCGCCGCGTCGCCCACGTTGAACACGTACCAGGACCAGCCGAAGGCGTGCGCGTGGATGAAGTCGACCACCGCACCGTAGCGCAGCCGGTCGATGATGTTGCCCACCGCGCCGCCGGCGACCGCGCCGAGCGCGACGGCCGCGACCCGGCTCTCGGCCCGGCGCAGCCAGACCAGCAGCACCGCGACCACCGCCACCGCGATCCCGGCCAGCAGGATCGCGCCGCCCTGGGTGCCGACGCGCAGCAGGCCGAAGGTCACCCCCTGGTTCCACACCATCGTCAGGTTGAGCACCGGCAGCAGCGCCACGGTGCCGCGCGCCGGCAGGTCAAGCCCGTGCAGCACCCAGTACTTCGAGCCCTGGTCGGCCGCCAGCACCGACGCCCCGGCGAGTACTCCGGCCAGGGTGTAGCCGCCGCGCACCCGGCGCGCGAGGCTGTTCCGGCTCAACGCGGGGCGTGTCCGGTCAGGCCGCTCTCGACCGCATCGACGCAGCGCCGGCACAGCGCCGGGTGCGTCGGCTCCGTCCCGACTTCGGGCAGTACACGCCAGCACCGCGCGCATTTGCTCCCGCGCGCCGGGGCCACGCCTGGCGCGACCGCCGTCCGGTTCATCCCTCCAAGGACCTCCGCTTGGCCCGTCTCGTGCGACACGACTTCCACTTCGGAGACGATTGCCACCTCCGCCCACTGCCCAGCATCCAGCGGGTTTCCGGCGCCGGAAAACGTCAGCGACAGACGCGCCTCGAGCGACGACCTGATGGTACCGGCCGCGCGCTGCGCCTCGATGGCCTGCGTCGCCTGGCGGCGCACCTCGCGGACCGTCTCCCAGCGTGCCGCCAGCGCCTCGTCGCGCCACTCGGGCGGCAGCGCGGGGAACAGGGTGCGGTGCACGCTCTCGCCGTCGCCGAACCGCGCGCCCCACGCCTCCTCGGCGGTGAAGCACAGCACAGGCGCCAGCCACGCGCACAGGCAGCGCTGCACCTGGTCGAGCACCGTGCGCACCGCGCGTCGCCGCGGCGCGTCCGGCCGGTCGCAGTACAGCGAGTCCTTGCGCACGTCGAAGTAGAACGCCGACAGGTCGGTGGCGCAGAACCCGTGCAGCTCCGGCACCACCCCGGTCCATTCGTGGCTGGCCACCGCCGCGCGCATTCGGGCGTCAAGCACGCTCAGCCGGTGCAGCACCCAGCGCTCCAGCTCCGGCAGCGCGTCGTGCGGCACGATCTCGTCGGCGGTGAAGCCCTCCAGCGCGCCGAGCAGCCAGCGCAGCGTGTTGCGCAGCCGGCGGTACAGCTCGGATTGCTGCTTGAGGATCTCAGGGCCGATGCGCAGGTCCTCCGAGGTGTCGGAGTTCATCACCCAGAGCCGCAGGATGTCGGCGCCGTAGCTCTCGGTGACCTCGGCCGGCGCGGTGACGTTGCCGAGCGACTTGCTCATCTTGCGGCCGTGCTCGTCGAGCACGAAGCCGTCGGTCAGCACCGCACGGAACGGCGCCTGCCCGCGCGTGCCCACCGCCTCCAGCAGCGAGGACTGGAACCAGCCGCGGTGCTGGTCCGAGCCCTCCAGGTACAGGTCGGCGGGCCAGGGCAGGCCGCGCGCCTCCAGGGTGAAGGCGTGCGTCGAGCCCGATTCGAACCACACGTCGACGATGTCCATCACCTGCTCGAACGCGGCGGGGTCGCGGCCCTCGCCCAGGAACCGCGCGGCGGGCGAGGCGTACCACGCGTCGGCACCCTCCCGGGCGAACACCGCGACCACGCGCGCCATCACCTCGGGGTCGCGCAGCGGCTCGCCGGTGGCGCGCTCGACGAAGATCGCGATCGGCACCCCCCAGGCGCGCTGCCGGCTGATGCACCAGTCCGGGCGGCCCTCGACCATCGCGCGGATGCGGTTGCGGCCCTTTTCCGGGATGAACCGCGTCGCCTCGATCGCGTCCAGCGCCCGCGCCCTGATGCGCTCCGGCCCGTCCATGCGGATGAACCATTGCGGCGTCGCCCGGTAGATCAGCGGCGCCTTGGAGCGCCAGGAATGCGGGTAGGAGTGCACCAGCTTCGCGCGGGCCAGCAGCGCCCCCGCCTCGGCCAGCGCCGCGCAGACCGCGTCGGCCGCCTTGTAGACGTGCAGACCGGCGAAGATCGGCACCCAGGCGTTGAAGGTGCCGTCGTCGCCGACCGTTTCCGGCACCTCCAGCCCGTAGGCGCGGCCGAGGGCGAAGTCGTCCTCGCCGTGGCTCGGCGCGGTGTGCACCAGCCCGGTGCCCTGCTCGGTGGTGACGTGCTCGCCCGGCAGCAGCGGGACGTCGAACTCGTAGCCGCGGCCGTGCAGCGGGTGGTCGAGGCGGACGCCCGCCAGAGCCGAGCCCGGCAGCACATGCAGCACGGTATGGGCGGTGATCGCGGTGTCGGCGCAGACCTGGGCAAGGAGGGCTTCGGCCACCACGATCCGCTCGCCGGGCACAGCCAGCGAGCCCTCGCCCACGGCATCCACCTGCACGACCGCGTAATCGATTTTTGGGCCGGCGGCGACGGCGCGGTTGGCGGGGATCGTCCAGGGCGTCGTGGTCCAGATGACGATGGACGCGCCCGACAGCAGATCGGCGATCCGGTTGCTGAACGCCGAGTCACTTTTCCCAGGTCCGCCGAAACTCTTGCCACGGAAGCGGAAACGCACCCAGATCGTGGTGCTGGTGTGGTCGTGGTACTCGACCTCGGCCTCGGCCAGCGCGGTCTTCTCGACCGGGCTCCACATCACCGGGCGCAGGCCGCGATACAGCGCGCCGTTGAGCAGGAACCGGCCGATCTCTGCGGCGATCGCCGCCTCGGAGGAGAAGTCCATGGTGGCGTAGCGCCCGGCCCAGTCGCCCTGCACGCCGAGGCGGCGGAACTCGGCGGCCTGCACGTCGAGCCATTTCTGCGCGTGCGCCCGGCATTCGGCGCGGAACTGCAGCACCGGGACCGCGTCCTTGTCGCGCCCCGACTTGCGATAGGTTTCCTCGATCTGCCACTCGATCGGCAGGCCGTGGCAGTCCCAGCCGGGCACGTAGAGCGCATCCTCGCCCGACATCTGCCGGGCGCGGTTGATGACGTCCTTGTGGATCTTGTTCAGCGCATGGCCGATGTGCAGGTGGCCGTTGGCGTAAGGCGGGCCGTCATGCAGCACGAAGCCCGGCCGCCCCAGGCTGTCGCGGCGCAGCTGCTGCCACAATCCGTCCGCCTCCCAGCGCGCCAGGATCTCCGGCTCGCGCTTCGGCAGGCCGCCGCGCATCGGGAAGCCGGTCTGCGGCAGGAACACGGTGTCGCGGTAGTCGCGCGCGGAATCGGGCATGGGTCGGTCTCGCACGGGGCAAAGCGGCCGGCAATCCGCAGGCCCCGAGGCCGGGCGGCACGGGACCGCACGCGCGGGTGACTTGGCGGGCCGGGGTGGCGCCAGGGCGCCCGGCCCGCCCCTGGGCGCGCGTCCGCTCGTCCGGCATATGCGAGCCGCGTCCGCCGCCGGTCAAGCGCCGGCGCTTGCGGGGGCACGCGAGTGCGGTCCGCCCGGAGGGGCGGCTAGGCCGCGCTGTCCGGCGCCTGCGTCACGAAGCGGACGCGCAGCACCGGAGCGTGCTCGAATCGCGTCTCGACCTCGGCCGGGCCGGCGATCGCGGTCTTGCCGGTCCAGGAGCCGCAGGTCACGAACTGGCCGGCGCGCAGCCCGCCCAGCGCGCGCGCGCCGGTGTTGGCGAGCCAGCACAGCAGCCGCGGCATCGCGCCGGCGGGGTTGCCGCGCCCGCCGACCGGCGGCTGGCCGGAGACCTGCTGCGTCACCCCGAGTGCCGCGAAATCGAGCCCGCGCCAGGCGGCGATCGGCTCGGCGTGCACGAACGCCGCGTGGCCGAGCAGGTCCGCGAGGCGCGCCGCCGGCGAGAGCGCCGCCTCGTCGAGGAAGCGGGACTGCAGGATCTCCAGCGCCGGGTGGCAGGTGGCCACCGCCGCCATGACCTCGGCCTCGGAGTAGGGTTCGGCGCGTGGCGGCAGGTCGGCGCCGAGGCACAGGCTGATCTCGGACTCGACTTGGGCTTGGGGGAATCGCTGCAGCGACAGGCGTGCCGGTGCGGGCGAGATCCCCGACAGCGGCATCGGTGCGCAGCTCGGCGGCGCGTCCGGGACGGGGGCGCCGACCTTCCAGCCGCCGACCGGTCCGAGGCGCTCGGCCACCATGCGCTGCAGCGCATAGGCCGTGGCGGTGTCGGGCGGCATGGTTCCCGGCCAGCCGGCCAGACGACGCCCCGGATCGTGCCACGCCGCGGCGATCGCCTGCGCCTGCTGCTCCATTCCGGCCTCCGGCTTCCTTGCGGACAACGGTGACAGCGCGCGTTACGGGCGTCAAAGGTCCGGGCTGCGCCCCGTGTCCTCGCAGCGGCGTCCTTCTGCGGGCCGGGCTTGCGGACCCGCACGGATCAGGGCACCGCCCTTGGTGTGTGCCTCCACGGGATGGGGCCCGGAGGGTCTCAATGCCTGAAGGAGGAGCCGCTTGCGGGTCGGCAGGTCGCCCACGCACGATCCCGCCATCCTGCCTGGGCCGGTGCAATGCGGGCGAAGGCAGAGCTCCGGCCCGCTTGCCGTCGGGCGATTTGCCGCGCCCGCCACACGGGCGCTATGCAGCCCGGCCGCCGGCGTCCATCGGGATGCAGCGAATTGGGCGATGTCGCGAGGCGGGGGATGCAGCGAGGCGTGCGATGCCTGACGTGACGATCATCCGCGACTGGCGCGACGTGCCGGCCGCGGCGCGCGGTGCGTCGGTCGCGCTGGGCAACTTCGACGGCGTGCATCTGGGCCATCGCGCCGTGCTGGCGGCGGCGCATGGCGCGCGACCGGATGCTCCGCTCGCGGTGCTGACCTTCGAGCCGCACCCGCGGCAGCTGTTCCGTCCCGACGATCCGCCGTTCCGGCTGATGGATGGCGGGGAGCGGGCGACGATGCTGGCGGCCTGCGGGGTGTCGGTGGTGTACGAGCTGCGCTTCGACCACGATTTCTCCTGGCTCGGCGCCGAGGCGTTCGCCGCCGAGGTGCTGCACGACGGGATCGGCGCGGTGCATCTCGCCTGCGGCCCCGACTTCGCCTACGGCCATCGCCGGGGCGGCGACACGGCGCTGCTGGCCGCGCGGGCCGAGGAGTGGGGCATCGGTCTGACGCTGGTGCCGCCGCTGGCCGACGGCTCGGGGCCGATCTCGTCGACGCGCATCCGCCGCGACCTGCAGGACGGCTATCCGGCGCGGGCGGCGGCGGGGCTGGGGCGCCCCTGGTCGATCGGCGGCGCGGTCGACCACGGCGATGCGCGCGGCCGCACCATCGGGTTTCCGACCGCCAACATCGCGCTTGGCGAGCACATCGAGCCGGCGCGCGGGGTCTATGCAGTGGTGGCGCGGCTGGCGGACGGGCGCGAGGTGCCGGGAGTGGCGAACATCGGCCGGCGGCCGACGGTCGCGACCGGCGTGCAGAGCCGGGTCGAGGCGCATCTGTTCGACTTCGTGGAGGACCTGTACGGGCAGCGCCTGGACGTGGCGCTGCACGCCTTCCTGCGTGACGAGCGCCGCTTCGACGGGATCGACGCCCTTCGGGCGCAGATCGCCGAGGATGCGGCCCAGGCGCGGGCTACCCTGGGCGCCGGCTGAGCCGGGACGGCGCGGGTGTGGGGTTGGCCGGCCAGTGCTCGGCCCCGGGCGGACGCCGGATTTTGCGGTGATGGCTTCGGCGCGACCGTGAAGCCGTCCCGCCCTGGCGGTCCGCGAATCCGCCGGTGGGCGGGAACGCACGGCCGGCGCCACCGGCGTTCCCGGACGCCATGGACGCGTGCCGAGACGCCTCGCGAGCGGCGTCGGCGGCCCGGCGATCAGCGGATCGCGCGGCGCCCGGCAATCGCGTGGTAGATCACGAGCACGATGACCGCGCCGACGACGGCCACCACCATGCTGTAGATGTTGAAGCCGGTGACCCCGTCGGCGCCAAAGAAGGTGAACACGTAGCCGCCGACGACTGCGCCCACCACGCCGAGGAGGATGTCGACGATCAGCCCGTCGCCCGACTTGTTGACGATGCGGCTCGCGATGAAGCCCGCGATCAGACCGAAGACGATCCAGACAATGATGGACATGGCAGCTCCTGCGACACCGGCGGCGGGACGCCGCGGGTCCCGGCCACAAACCCGCGTATCGGCAACTGGTTGCAGGACCGGCATAAATTCGCTTTGCACCAGGCTGCCGGCCGCGATGATCCGTCCTGGGTCCGCCGTACGGAGCAGGACAGGTGGCGGGCGGACACACGGTCTTTTCTGCAGCACCCGCGAAGAATTGTCTGAACCGCGTGCCGGCTGCTGGCGGCTTTTCAGGCTGGTCCGTGCTATGGTGCGAGTGCTGGTGCAGAGCCCGGTCGACCGGCCGCATCCGTTCCGCTGCCGCGGATGATCCGCGTGGTGGCTGCGGGGCGGGCGACGCGGAGTGGCCGTGCTGAAACGACCGACCCGGGGCGCCGAGCGCGCAGCGGGGTTTTATTCACGTACCGAGGACAGGATTAGACGATGAGTGCCTTCAAGGGAGCCGGCTTCAACGACCGGCGCGATGCGGCGGCCAACGCCAAGAAAGCCCTGCTCGAGAAGTTCAAGGCGCGGCCTGCGATCGACGACCCGGCCATGCTGGAACGGCAGGCCGAGCTCAAGGCGATCAGCGATGCCCGCGAAGTGCGGGCCGCAGAGCGCGCCAAGACCAAGGAGGCCGATCTTGCGCGGCAGCGCGTGGAGGAGGAGGCGGCGCTGCGCGAGCAGGAGCGTCTCGCCGCCGAACAGGAGGTCCTCAGGCTGGAGGGCCTCGCCCGCGAGGAGGCGATCAAGGCCGAGCGCAAGGCAGCGCGCGACGCCAAGTACGCCGCGCGCAAGGCCCGCCGATAGGTCACGACGGGCGCCGAGCTGCCGTCGGCAGGCGCCGGGCCGGGTTGCCGGCGTGCCAGGGCGAGCCGCTTGGCGTCAGCGCATCTGCCGATTCGCAAACGCGGTGCCGTGAACGGGCGGCGACCGCATGCGGGGCTGTTGCGCCGTTGCGGAGCACGGGCGCAGCGGCGGGGTGGGACAGAGTGGTGCAGGCCAGTCCTACCTAGGCCGTTGTAACTGAATGTTTTTTCTGTCATGACGGCAGGCGGGCGGCGATCGCCGTTACGGTATCATCGGCCGTTGCGCTGCACGTCCTGTCCGTCGTTCCGGCGAACACAGCGCACCATGGACAACAAGCTGCCGCGAACCTGCGCGAACAGGTATGAAGTCGTCGTGGTATCTGCCAGTATAGTTTTGTTGGCCTACCCTCATCGTCCATACCGGGATCATCCATGTCAGCCGAGACACCCCATACTTCCGTTCTGGAGTTCGCAGCGCAGATCGTTTCCGCGCATGTGTCGAACAATTCCGTGCAGGCCAGCGCGCTCCCGGAGTTGATCCAGCAGGTCTACAAGGCACTGACGCTGGTGGGTGCCGAGCCCGCCCCGGTCGAGAAGCTGGAGCCTGCGGTTCCGCTGAAGAAGTCGGTTTTCCCCGACTACATCGTCTGCCTTGAGGACGGGAAGAAGCTGAAGATGCTGAAGCGTCACCTGATGACGTCCTACGGCATGACGCCGGAGGCCTATCGTGAGCGCTGGGGCCTGCCGGCGAACTATCCGATGGTGGCGCCCAACTATGCCGAGCGCCGGTCCGCGCTGGCCAAGTCGATCGGGCTGGGTCGCAAGCCGGCCGGCGTCGTGGACGAGCCCCCGGCGGAACCCACCGAGCCCGCGCCGAAGCCCACTCGTCGCGCCCGCAAGCCGGCGCGCGACGCCCAGGCGGCCGAGTAGCCTCCGTGCAGCGGCTGGCGAGTCCTGGCGCCGGCCGCAGTGCCTGCTTGCAGCGTGGCGGGCGGATGGATTGCTACGGGCGGATCAGCTGGACGCGCTTGCCCGCGACACCCAGTGCGACCCGACCCTGCTTCAGCGCCATCGCATCCTCGCCGAACACCTCGCGCCGCCAGCCGCCGAGCGCCGGCACATCGGGCGCATCCTCGCTGGCCAGGCGGTCGAGATCGTCGGACGACGCGAGCAGCCGTGTCGCCACCTGGTGCTCCTCGCTTTTTGCCGCCAGCAGCACCTTCAGCAGCGCGATCAGCGCGGGCGAGGCTTTCCGGCCGTCCCGCGACGACGGCGCCTCCGGCAGCGCGTCTTCCGGCAGGGCCTGTGCCGCCGCGATCGCCGACAGCAGCCCGGCCGCGGCGCGCCCGTCGGCGAAGCCTCGCGCCACGCCGCGCACCCGGCCGAGCGCGTCGGCGTTCGACGGCGCGACCGCTGCGATCTCCAGCAGGCTCTCGTCCTTCAGCAGCCGGCCGCGTGGCACGTTCACCCGCTGGGCCTCGCGCTCGCGCCACGCGGCGATCGCGCGCAGCTGACCCAGCATCCGCCGATTGCTGGTCCGGGGCCGCAGCCGCTCCCACAATCGCTCCGGGTCCGGCCGATAGGTTTCCGGCAGCGTGAGCACCGCCATCTCCTCCGCCACCCAGTCCAGCCGGCCCTCGCGCCCCAGCTTCTCGCACAGAAGGTCATAGACCACCCGCAGCCAGGTCACGTCTGCCGCCGCATACGCCACCTGCGCTGCCGACAGCGGGCGGGCCGCCCAGTCGCTGAAGCGGTGCGCCTTGTCGATCTGGCCGCCGCACAGCGAGGACACCAGCGCGTCGTAGCCCACCTGATCGCCGAAGCCCGCCACCATCGCCGCGACCTGGGTGTCGAACAGCGGCACCGGCACCGCGCCGAACAGCTGCAGGAAGATCTCCACGTCCTGCCGCGCCGCGTGGAACACCTTGACCACGGCGGGATCCGCCAGCAGCGCGCCGAGCGGCGCCAGGTCGAGCCCTGGCGCCAGGCTGTCCACCACGGCGACATCGTTCCCGCCGGCGAGCTGCACCAGGCACAGCTCCGGCCAGTAGGTCCGTTCGCGCATGAACTCGGTGTCGACGGTCACCACCGGCTCGGCGCGGAGGCGCCCGCAGAGCGCCTGCAGGGCGGCGCTGTCGGTCACGAGAACCGGGGTCGGGAAGGCGCTGCGGTCGATACGGGGCATCGAACCGTCATACACGGCGGCATTGCGACAGCATAGCGCGAGCAGGGATTGGTGCAGGTCGTCAAGAACCCAGGCAAGGCGGGAGCGCTGCCCACGGCCGTCGGAGGACCCTGCTTCGAGAATGGCGGGCAGAGACCGGTATGGAACAAGCAAGGTCTGACGGCAAAGGACAGGACCGGAGTTGCAGAAGTCCTGCCTGAACACATGGATCCTCAAGGCTCAGCCTCGAGCGGAGTCCAGAGGCAGCGTCTCTGGCCTTGCTTTCTCCCTAGCTAAGAACCGATCTCCACGGAACAAGCCGTATGAACAGGCAGAGCGGGTTTCGGACCGGTTCCCAGCCACGAGGTCCACGCCCGCGAACTGCTGCGACATCAGCCGCGGCATGATGTCGTGGTATTGCAGGAACGGCTGGCATTCGCCGCAGGTCCTGGGCGGAAGCCAGCCTTGACTTGGCACCGACCCGAGGCTTGTTCTGCGCCGCACACCCCGGCCGCAGGACCACGCCCATGCATGCCTACCGCACCCACACCTGCGGCCAGCTCCGCGGACCCGACGCCGGCGCGCAGGCCCGACTCTCCGGCTGGGTGCACAGCAAGCGCGACCATGGCGGCCTGCTGTTCATCGACCTGCGGGACCATTACGGCCTCACCCAGGTGGTGCTCGCGGCGGGCACCACGCCGTTCGCCACCGCCGACGCGCTTCGCGTCGAGAGCGTGATCACCGTCACCGGCGAGGTTGTTCGCCGCGAGGGCGCGACCGTCAACCCGAAGCTGCCGACCGGCGAGATCGAGCTTCGCGCGCAGGCCCTCACGGTGCAGTCCACCGCCGACGTGCTGCCGATGCAGGTCGCGGGCAACGAGAGTTTTCCCGACGAGCTGCGCCTGCGCTACCGCTTTCTTGATCTGCGGCGCGAGCGCACCCATCGCAACCTGATGCTGCGCTCCGCGGTGATCGCCAGCCTGCGCGGCCGCATGGCCGGGCAGGGCTTCACCGAGTTCCAGACGCCGATCCTTACCGCGTCGTCGCCGGAGGGCGCGCGCGACTTCCTCGTGCCCTCGCGGGTGCATGCCGGCAAGTTCTACGCGCTGCCGCAGGCCCCGCAGCAGTTCAAGCAGCTGGCGATGGTCGCGGGCTTCGACCGCTACTTCCAGATCGCCCCGTGCTTCCGCGACGAGGCCAGCCGCGCCGATCGCTCGCCCGGGGAGTTCTACCAGCTCGACCTGGAGATGAGCTTCTGCACCCAGGAGGACGTCTTTGCGGTGCTGGAGCCGGTGATCGGCGGGCTGTTCGAGGAGTTCGGCGGCGGTCGCCGCGTCGATACCGCGCCGTTCCGCCGCATCGCCTACGACGAGGCGCTGCTGCGCTACGGCAGCGACAAGCCCGACCTGCGCAATCCCCTGCTCATCGCCGACGTCACCGGGCAGTACGCCGGGTCCGGCTTCGGCCTGTTCGCCAGGATCGCGGCCGCGGGGGGCATCGTCCGCGCCATTCCCGCACCCGGGGCGGGCAGCCAGCCGCGCAGCTTCTTCGACAAGCTGAATTCGTGGGCGCGCGAGCAGGGCGCCGGCGGGCTGGGCTACATCACCTTCGACGCGGAGGGGGCGCGCGGCCCGATCGCCAAGAACCTGGAGCCCGAGCGCGCCGAGGCGATCCGCGTCGCCTGCAACGCCGCACCCGGCGACGCGATCTTCTTTGCCGCCGGCCCGCACGAGGCGGCGCGCAAGTTCAGCGGCCTGGTGCGCACCCGCGTCGCCGAGGAGCTGGGGCTGGTCGAGCCGGACGCGTTCCGGTTCTGCTGGGTCGTCGACTTCCCGATGTACGAGCTGAACGAGGAGACCGGCCGCATCGACTTCAGCCACAACCCGTTCTCCATGCCGCAGGGCGGCATGGACGCGCTCGACACCCAGGATCCGCTCGCGATCAAGGCGTTCCAGTATGACATCGTGTGCAACGGCATCGAGCTGAGCAGCGGCGCCATCCGCAACCACCGCCCCGACATCATGGTCCGCGCCTTCGGCATCGCCGGCTACAGCGAGGCCGATGTCGAGGCCCGCTTCGGCGGCATGCTCGCGGCCTTCCGCTTCGGCGCGCCGCCGCATGGCGGCTCGGCTCCGGGCATCGACCGCATGGTCATGCTGCTCGCCGACGAGCCGAACATACGCGAGGTGATCCTGTTCCCGCTCAACCAGCAGGGGGAGGACGTGATGATGGGCGCGCCGGCTGCGGTCGATGCGGCGCGGCTGCGCGAGCTTTCGCTCCGGGTGGAGATGGCGCCCACGGTGAAGGCGGGCTGAAGCAGGCAAGGCCGGAGGCTCTGCCTCCGGACTCCGCTTGGGCGCGCCGCCCTGGACTGGCCTCCTGCAGGATTGTGTCGGCGCAACCCCGGCGTTCTGTCGGCGCTTAGGAGCGCTTCAGGAGACACGCGATGCAGCAGATCCAGGCGGCACCACCCGGCTCGCTGGCGAGCCCGGCGCTTCCGGTTACCCGCATCGACGAGCCGGCCGAGCTGCCGTTCGTCGCCGACGCGGGCGAGCGGCGCGGCGAGATGCTCTACCGACGCTTCGGCCGCACCGACGAGATGATCTCGGCGATCGGCCTCGGCGGGTTCCATCTCGGCAAGACCGCGGTCAGCGACGCCGAAGCGGTGCGCCTCGTGCACCAGGCCATCGATCGCGGCATCAGCTTCGTCGACAACTGCTGGGACTACAACAAGGGCCGGTCCGAGCTGCGCGTGGGCCAGGCGCTGCAGCAGGGCGGCTATCGGGACCGCGTGTTCCTGATGACCAAGGTCGACGGACGCACCCGCCAGGACGCCGCGCGCCAGATCGACGAATCCCTGCTGCGGATGCGCACCGACCGCATCGACCTGGTGCAGCACCACGAGATCCTGCGCTACGACGATCCGGATCGCATCTTCGCCGAGGGCGGCGCGATGGAGGCGTTCGTCGCCGCCAGGCAGGCCGGAAAGCTGCGCCACATCGGCTTCACCGGCCACAAGGACCCGCGCATCCATCTGCAGATGCTCGCCGTCGCCGCCGAGCGCGGCTTTCACTTCGACGCGGTGCAGATGCCGCTCAATGTCATGGACGCGCATTTCCGCAGCTTCGCCCACCTGGTTCTGCCCTACCTGGTCGCGCACGGCATCGCGGTGCTCGGCATGAAGAGCTTTGCCGACAGCGTGCTGCTCAGGAGCGAGGCGCCGATCCAGCCGATCGAGTATCTGCACTACCCGCTCAACCTGCCGACGTCGGTCGTCATCACCGGGGTCGAGAGCCAGCGCGACCTCGACCAGGCGTTTGAAGCCGTGCGCACGTTCCAGCCGATGGGTCGCGCCGAGGTCGCCGAACTGCTGACGCGCAGCCGCCCCTATGCGTTGGAAGGCAAGTTCGAGCTGTTCAAGACCAGTGCCACCTTCGACGGAACCGCAAAGAACCCCGAGTGGCTCGGCGAGGACGTCGACGCGGTGTCCGAACTGGCGCCGGTGATGGAGTGAGGCCGGCCTGACCGGAGGCTGCCGATGCCTGGAGGCGACGGCTTGGGCGTCCCGGTGCCCGCCCGGCCGATGGCTGAACCGCTCGCTACTGCAGCCGGAAGGTGAACGGCAGCTCGGCCACGCCTTGCACCGCCACTCCTCCGCGGCTCGCCGGCGTGAAACGGTATCCGAGCACCGCGTCGACCGCCGCATGGTCCAGCGCCTCCGAGCCGCTGCTCTGCGCCACTCCGGCGCTTACGGTCCGGCCCGCCGTCGACACCACTGCACGCACCACCACCCGGCCCTGCACGCCCCGGCGCCGCGCCGCTTCGGGATAGTCCGGCTGCACGTTGCCTGGCGCGCCGGCGATGGGCTGCGCCGGGACCGATGCCTCGGCGGCCGGCACGGGAGACAGCGCCGGTGCCGGCCCGATGTGCGCCGGTGCCTGCGGTGACAGCCGTGCCACCGTGCCCGGCAGCGGCGGCGGCGCAACGGGGTTGCGGAGCGCAGGCGTCGGCCGCGGCGGCGCGAGGTGCGGCACCGGCCGGCTCGGCGGGGCCGCGGGCAGCCTGGGACGCGCCAGCTGCGGCACACTCGGAACCGAGTCCGGCATGGCGGGGGACACCGGTGCGGCCGTGACCTCGGTGGGCGCTTCGGCCGGCGGCAGGTCGGGGACCGGGGGGATCGGTGCCGCCTCGGCGGTCGCAGGCGGCTCGGGCAGCTCCGGCGTCGCCGGCACCGCAAGGGTTGGCGGCGGCACGGGAGGAGCGGATGTCGGCGCGGCAGCCAGGGCCGGGGCAGGGGGCGATGCGCCCTCGAACACCAGCGGGATCGACGGCTCCGGTTCCGGCGGCAGCACCGACCGCGCGGTCAGCACGGCAAGCGCGGCCAGCACTCCGCCATGCAGCAGCATCGAGCCCAGCACCGGCCAGCGGCGCAGCGGGCCCGCGACCACGCCCGGCAGCGGCGCTCGCGTCGGATCGGCCACGCTGAGCCGCCCGACCTCCCCCGCCCGGGGCACGGCGCGCAACACCGCCGCCTGCGGGGCCCGATGGTCTGCCCCGTCGAGGCGCATGTCGTCTGGCACCGCCCGGCTCGCGCGCATCGCTCCGCTAACCGTCACTCATCGTGTCGAAGGCAGGTTGTGTCATACCAGCGGCCCCGGACATCGACCTGTAGGCGAGACAAAAGCCAAGCCTCAAGCACAAGGATTCCAAAGGCGAGCCTTTGGCGGAGTCCAGAGGCAGAGCCTCTGGCCTTGCTTGCCTGACCGGTCATGCCCAAGGCCTGTTGGTATCAGCGGCAGACCAGGTCCGCGTCGACGATGTCGAACGTCGTTTCGCGGGTCAGGTCGACGCGCTTCACGCAGGCATGGCCGGCGGCAGTGACCACCCGCACGTCGAACACTCCGTGGGCGACCCCGGTCATCGCGACGCGCTCGGTCGGCTCGACCTGGTGGTCCTTGTCGTTCAGCACCTGGTTCGGTCCCCATTGCGTCGTTCCCGCCGGCGCCAGGAACACGCCGCCCAGGTCGGTGGACGAGGTCAGGTTGTAGACGAAGAACCGCTCGGGCCGCACTTCGGCCGCTTCGGCGTGGCCGCCGGACAACGCCAGCAGCGCAGCCGTCGCGGCCCCGAGCACCGACCAACCCCGGCCCATGGCCACCTCCCGATCTGCTGGCCATATGGCCGGTGAGCATGATTATGACGTCCCGACGGGAGCGGCAATCGCGGCCGGCAGGAAGCGAGGCCGGAGGCTCTGCCACGACCGAGCGGGATCGAGGGGCGGCATGCCTGATGGAGGCGGCGTCTTCGGGGTCTGGCCGGAGCCTGGTCCTGCTTCGGCGTTGCGTGCGAGCTACCCGACCGCGGCGCCCAGGAACGCGAACCGCGCCAGCAGGTCCCGCCGCAGCTCCGTGCGGTCGCCCGCCGGCACCGCGAGGTCCGCCGCCAGCACCGCCGGCCGCCCGGACAGCACCAGCACGCGCGTTGCCAGGCCCAGCGCCTGGTCGAGCTCGTGCGTGGCCAGCAGAACCAGCGCGCCGTCCTGCGCCCGCACCCGCACCATCGCGGCCAGCGCAGAGGCGAGCCCGGGGTCGAGCGAGGCGAACGGCTCGTCGAGCACCAGCCACTCCGGCGCAAGCACCAGCGCCCTGGCCAGCGCCACCCGCCGCTGCATGCCCAGCGACAGCGCGCCCGGCCGCATCCGCTCCGTCCCGGCCAGCCCGAGCGGACCGAGCAGCGCCGCCATTGCCGCCGAGCCCAAGCCCGGCGCGACCAGCCGCAGGTTGCCCGCGACACTCAGCCAGGGTGCCAGGCGCGGCTCCTGGAACACCACCCCGGGCGTGCCGGCGGGGCGGCGCAGCGTGCCCTCAAACGCGGTGTCGAGGCCCAGGACGACGCGCAGCAGCGTGCTCTTGCCGGTGCCGGACGGCCCGAAGACCGCGAGCACCTCGCCCGCGGCGGCGTCGAACGCCACCGGCCCGAGCACGGCGGGCGCTGGCGGCAGCCCGTGCGCCGCGCCGTAGCGCTTGGCCAGCAGCCGGACCTCAAGCGCCGCGCCAGGCACTCGCCCACCGCTCCGCCGGCTGCAGCAGCACCATCTCGAAGGCCAGCATCAGGCCCGCGAAAACCAGCCCGTAGGCGAGGATGCCGGCGACGTCGAAGTCCTGGAAGAACAGGTTCAGCGCGAACCCGACTCCGTCCGGCCGCCCGAGCAGCTCCACCACCAGAACGATCTTCCAGGTGATCGACAGCCCGCTGCGCCCTGCCGCCGCCAGATAGGGCAGCAGTTGCGGCAGCACCAGGTGCAGCATGCGGCGGCCGAACGGCACCCGGAACGCGGCCGCCACCTCGTCGAGCCCCTGGTCCAGCGCCCGCGCGCCCTCGCGCAGCGTCACCACCACGGTCGGCATTTTCGCGATCGTCACCGCCAGTACCGCAGCCACCTCGTTCAGCCCCAGCCAGATGTAGGCGAGCACCACCACCACCAGCACCGGCAGGTTCAGCGCGACCACCAGCCACGGATCGATCAGCGCGTTGGCCCGCGCCGAGCGCCCCGCCGCCACGCCGATGCCGACCCCGGCCAGCATCGACAAGGCGAACGCCGCCGCCACCCGCAGCAGCGTGGCGCCGATGTCGCGCAGCATGGAGCCCACGGTGAGCAGCCGCCACGCCGTGCGCGCCACCGCGACCGGCCCGGGCAGCAGCTGCGCCGAGCCAGCAAGCCGTGCCGCGGCCGCCCAGGACAGCACCAGGACCAGCAGCGAGGCCGCCCGGTAGAGCCAGCCCGCCGGCATTGTCCTCCCGGTGGCGGCCGCGCCCTCCGGCAGGTCGACCGTCGCGGGCCCTGCCGCCGCCCGCGCGCTCAGTTCGCGAGCGGCCAGAACACGCCCGACGGCAGCGACGCCAGCACCGTCCCGTCCGCCTTGCCGTCGTCCGTTCCGGCGACAGCGGGGCCCTCGGCTGCGCCGGCGTCGGGGCCGAGTATTGCCAGCACCTGGGCCGCCGCGTGCTCCTGCTCGGCGACGCCGGGACGGACGATGCCGGCTGCGAATCGCCGCCGCAGGTTGGCCATCACCGCCTCGCCCGCCGCCCCGTCCGGCAGCTGCATCATCGGCCGCAGCGCCGCCCAGGCCGCGTCGTCGCGGGCCAGCAGCGCCTGCGCCGCGCCGGCCGCGGCGAGGAAGCCGTCGATCGCCGTCCGGTGCGCCTTGCCCCACTCCTCGTGGAACACGTAGCCCAGCAGGTCGAGATCCGCCGGCAGCCCGAGCGCCTGCCCGCAGCCGGCCACGCTCACCGCCTCGCGGAACCCTTCGGCCTCCAGCCGGCTGGCGAAGGTCCAGAATGTCAGCAGGGCGTCCAGCTCGCCCTGCTGCAGCTTCGCTCCCAGCAGTGGGGGCGCCCCGTAGTTCACGTGGGCCTCACGCGCGAGATCGATGCCGGCCCGCCGCCCCGCCGCCTGCACCAGCAGCCAGGACCGGTCACCGGACCCGCCCGCCACTCCCAGCCGCAGCCCGCGCAGGTCCGCGAGTTCCGCCACCCGCGAGGCCTGCGGCACCATCACCCCGCCCGCCGCCGCCGAGAACGGCGCGAAGCTCAGCGCCGTGCCACGGCTGCGCTGGCGTGCCACGAACAGCCAGTCGGTCACCACCACGTCCGCGGCACCGGCCATCAGTGCCACGCGGGACGCGTCGTTGCTGGCCAGCGTCACCGTCTGCAGGTCGAAGCCGTGCACCGTGTCGAGCCCGTGCGCGTGGATGGTTGCCGCGAGCCATTGCAGCGTGCCGAACTGCAGGATGCCCAGCCGCAGCACCGGTGCCGCTCCGTCCGCCGCGGCCCGGCCCCGCGGCGGCGCCAGCGCCGCACCCGCCGCGACCATTCCGGACCCGGCCGCCGCGCGCAGCAGCCCGCGCCTCGTCGCACCGACCCGCTCGCCCATGCTCGCCTCCGCTCCGTCCCCGGCGGCATCTGGGCCGACGCCCAGGTGCTGCGCAAGGCCCGCCGGCACACCCGGCGACAGCCGTCGCCTGCCGCGCTAGGCTGCCGTGACGCCAGGCCGTGCCGCGGAGGGGAGTGCGATGGGGATACCGAGGCTGACGTTCGGCCTGCTCGCCGCGGCGGGCGGTCTGGCTCTGGCGGCAGCCGGCGTTCCGGTTCGGGTCATGCTCGCCCCGGCGCACGCACAGGACGCCCCGGGCGGGCAGGACCCCGCCGCCGCCCCGGCCGGAGCTCGGGTGCTGGCGCCGGCCGCGCCCGACCCGGTGACTTCCTCCGGCTATCCGGCGTCGGCGCGCGACGACTACATCCTGGCCTGCATGAACGTGAATGGCGGCAGCGAGCAGGCGCGCAGGTCGTGCTCCTGCTCGATGGACGTCATCGCCTCGATCCTGCCCTACGAGCGCTACGACCAGGCCGACACCATACTGCGCATGCGCCGCATGGCCGGCGGCTACCTGGCCGGCGAGTTCAGAGTCCAGTCGACCAACCAGACGCTGGACGAGCTGCGCGAGGCGCAGGCCGAAGGCGAGGTCCGCTGCTTCTGAGCCCCTGACGTGCGTTCAGGGCTCGGACCTCGACGCAGGACGGGTGTTCTGCTATATTGATGGCAGCGCGGAGCCCGTTCCGGGATAATTCGCGCGTGAACAAGGGGGACAACTATGGCCTGGACCGTTCCGACGATCAGCGAAGTCTGCGTGGCGCTCGAGATCAACGGCTACATGCCCAGCGAGTTCTGAGCAGGCCTTCCTCCGGGCACCTGGGTTCGATTGGTTGACGACCGCCTGACAGCCCTGGTTCTCGGGTCGGCAGCCGGCGGCGGGTTCCCGCAATGGAACTGCGCCTGCCGGCTGTGCTCGCTCTCGCGCTCCGGCGATCCGCGCGCCGCGCCGCGCACCCAGGCCAGCGTCGCCTTTTCGGCCGACGGGCAGCACTGGGTCGTCGTCGGCGCCTCGCCTGACCTCCGCCAGCAGGTCCTCTCTGCATCCCAGCTGCATCCCACCGGCCCGCGCCACAGCCCGATCGAGGCCGTGGTCGTGATCAGCGCCGATGTCGATGGCATTGCCGGGCTTCTCAGCCTGCGCGAGCGTCAGCCGTTCCGGCTCTATGCCCCGCAACCGATTCTCGACATCATCGCGCGGAATCGCGTGTTCGACGTGATGTCGACAGACGTAACCCGGGTCGCCGTGCAGCCCGGGCAGGCGGTCGCGGTCGGGCACGGCCTGAGCGTCACCCTGCTGCCCATGCCCGGCAAGACCCCGCTCTACCACGAGGCGGCGGACGCGACCCGTCCCGAGGCCGCCGACACCTACGCCGCCCTGGTCGAGGCGCACGGCCGTCGCGCCGTCCTTGCCCCGGCCTGCGCCGAGATCGACGCGGCGGTGCGCCAGCGTCTCGCCGGGGCCGACCTGGTGTTCTTCGACGGCACGCTGTTCCACGACGACGAGATGATCGACGCCGGTGTCGGGGCCAAGACCGCGCGGCGCATGGGCCACGTGCCGATTGCCGGACCGGGCGGCTCGCTCGCCGGTCTGGCGGACCTGCCGGGCCGGCGGGTCTATCTGCACATCAACAACACCAATCCGATCCTGCTCGACGGCTCGCCGGAACGCGCGCTGGTCGAGGCCGCAGGGTTCGCCGTGGCGCATGACGGCATGGAGATCCGGCTGTGAGCCCATTCGCGCCCGAGTCCAGTCCCGCCCGGTCATCCGACGGCCTTGACCAGGGGTTGGAGCCGGCCGTGCTCTCATCCGAGGCGCTGGAGGCGGCGCTGCGCGACATCGGCGCCCGGCGCTACCACAACCTGCATCCGTTCCACCGGCTGCTGCATACCGGCCAGTGCAGCCGCACGCAGGTCGAGGCCTGGGCGTTGAACCGCTACCTCTACCAGGCGGCGATCCCGCTCAAGGACGCCTCGCTGATCGGCCGCTGCGACGACCCGGCAATGCGCCGCGAGTGGCGCCGCCGGCTCGAGGACCATGACGGCGTCGACGGCACCGACAGCGTCGACGGCGGCGTCGCCCGCTGGCTGGCGCTGACCGACGGGCTCGGTCTGGACCGCTCCGTCGTGATCTCCGGCCGGGCGGCGCTGCCCGCCACCCGCTTCGCGGTCGAGGCCTACATCCACTTCGTCCGCGAGCGCCCGCTGCTGGAGGCGATCGCCTCCTCGCTCACCGAGTTGTTCTCGCCGCAGATCATCAGCGAGCGGGTTTCCGGCATGCTCGCGCACTACGCGTATGTGACGCCGGACATCCTCGCCTACTTCGCCAAGCGACCGCCGCAGGCAGCGCGCGACTCCGAATTCGCGCTCGCCTACGTCCTCGCCCATGCCACCACTGCCGCCACGCAGCGCGCCTGCCTCGACGCCCTCTCGTTCAAGTGCGATGTGCTGTGGTCGATGCTCGACGCGCTGCACTTCGCCTACGTCGCGCCCGGCTTCATCCCGCCCGGTGCCTGGCAACCCGCCGGGCTGGCGAACCCGGCCGAGGCGGCAAGGCCCGCCGCAGCCATCCCGGCTGCAGTCCCGCCCTCTGCGCCCGATGCGGCGGGCGCGGCGGCGCCGGAAACCCTCCCCGGGTTCGACCCGCAGGCGGTGCGCCCGCGGCTTGCCCCCGGCACCCGGCTGCACCAGGACCCGATCCGCGGCTGGGTTCTGCTGTCGCCCGAGCGCGTCATCGAGACGCACGGTCCGACCGCGGAGATCCTGCGTCGATGCGACGGACGCGCGACGCTCGCCGCGATCATCGACGATCTCGGCACCGCGTTCGCCGCCCCGCGCGCCACCATCGAGACCGACGTCGTCCGCCTGATCCGCGAACTGGTCACCAAGAAGCTGGTCGTGCTGTGAGCGGCATCCTTGCAGTGCCCGAGACCGACGGCCTGCCCGAGGCCGGCGCGCCGCCGCAAGGTGGCCTGACCGGCGTTGCGACACCCGGACTCGCCGCGGTGCCCGTCGCGACCGCGCCCGCTCCGTCGCGCGACCATGCGCTGCTGGTGCCCGTGGGCCTGCTCGCGGAGCTGACCCACCGCTGCCCGCTTGCCTGCCCGTACTGCTCCAACCCCACCGAGCTGGAGGGCAGGGCAGGGGAGCTCGACACCGCCGAGTGGGCCCGCGTGTTCCAGCAATCCGCCCGCCTCGGCATCCTGCAGCTCCATTTGTCCGGCGGCGAGCCGATGTCGCGCCGCGACATCGTCGAGATCGTCGCCGCCGCGCATGACGCCGGGCTGTACTCCAATCTCATCACCTCCGGCATCGGCCTTGATGCCGCCCGTCTGGCGCGCCTGCAGGCGGCCGGGCTGGACCACGTCCAGGTCTCGATCCAGGACACCCTGGCGGAAAGTGCGGATCACATCGCCGGCTACCGTGGCGGCTACGACCGCAAGATCGTCCTCGCCCGCGACGTGGTCGCCCGCGGCATGGCGCTGACCATCAACGCCGTGATCCACCGTGCCAACATCGAGCGGGTGGGCGACATGGTGGCGCTGGCCGTCGAGATGGGCGCCGGCCGCATCGAGGTCGCGCACGCGCAGTACTACGGCTGGGCGCTGCGCAACCGCGCCGCCCTGATGCCGACCAGGCGGCAGGCGCTCGACGCGGTCGCCTCGCTCGAGCGGCTGCGCCTGCAGTACGACGGCATCATCGTCATCGACGCGGTGCTGCCCGACTACTACGCCCGCCGTCCCAAGCCCTGCGTCGGCGGCTGGGGTCGGCGCTCGCTCAATGTCACCCCGTCCGGCCGGGTACTGCCGTGCCACGCCGCCGAGACGATCCCGAACCTCGAGTTCTGGAACGTGCGAGACCATTCGATGGCCGAGATCTGGTCCGACAGCCCGGCGTTCAACGCCTTCCGCGGCGAGGCCTGGATGCAGGAACCCTGTCGCTCCTGCGCGCGACGCGGCATCGACTTCGGCGGTTGCCGCTGCCAGGCGATGGCGGAGCTGGGCGACCCCGCGGCGACCGACCCGGCCTGCGACCTCTCGCCGCACCACGCGGCCCTGGTCGAGACCGCCGAGCGCGCCGGCGGGACCAATGCGATCGCCTATGCGTATCGCGGCCGCGTGGCTGTTGCCGCGGACTGAGGAAAGCAGGGCGAACGCATCGCCTGATCGGGCCGCAACCTCGACTTGAAGCTGTGTCCGCCTGGGACACCCGGTTCGCTGCCATGCGGGCTGGCCATGGCTGCCCCGACTCCTGGCGAACTGCGCATCCGTCCACCGCGCATGCTGCGCCGCACAACTGATTTGGTGCGATGCAGTAAAGTCGGGCTTCGTCGTGCCGGCAAACGTAATCCGGCGTGAAACCGCCCTGTAATCAGGCCCCGAGCGGGGGCAGCGGCCCGCCTCATGTTGCTGCGCTAACCTGACGTCGGCTCTGGTGCGGCGAATTCCTCTAGGGCGGCGCCAGAACATCCCGTGATGGGTATTGCAAGCCCCTGAGGCTCATGCCTAGCTGCTATCCAAGCTTCCGGCTTCTAGGCGGTCCGCACGGGGAGGGCGGATCATCTCGAAGGGGGTGGTTGCCTTGGCTGCCGGTGCGCCGGCGCCGGGCGGTCTCTCCCGTGACACGCTGTCGGATGGTTTGCTTCCTGTAACCCGGCGAAAAGCCGGATCGGGCCGACGACCCCAGTAACGAGTCTGGTCGAAGGTCTGTTGCGATCACAAGGGAGGAATTCTATGCGTTCCGCGTCAAGAAGCGGCTTTGCCGCCGCGTTGCTGCTGTCGACGGCGCTGGGGGTCACCGTGGCTTCCGCGGCGCAGACGACGGACCAGAGCCTGGTGAAGATGGAGCAGAACCCGGCCGACTGGGTGATGCCGACCGGTGACTACGCCAATACGCGCTTCTCGCAGCTGAAGCAGATCACCAGCGAGAACGTCAGCAAGCTGCAGGCAGCCTGGTCGTTCTCGACCGGCGTGTTGCGCGGGCACGAGGGCGCGCCGCTGGTCATCGGCGACGTGATGTACCTGAACGCGCCGTTTCCGAACACGGTGTATGCGCTCGATTTGAACCACGACGGCAAGATCCTGTGGAAGTACGAGCCCACCCAGGACCCCAACGTCATTCCCGTCATGTGCTGCGACACGGTGAACCGTGGCGTCGCCTACGGTGACGGCAAGATCTTCCTGCACCAGGCCGATACTTCGCTCGTGGCGCTCGATGCGAAGACCGGCAAGGTCGCGTGGTCGGTGAAGACCGGTGATCCCACCAAGGGCGAGACCGGCACCGAGGCGCCGATGATCGTCAGGGACAAGGTCTATGTCGGCGTGTCCGGCGGCGAGTTCGGCGTGCACGGCTGGATCGCGGCGTACAATGTCGCCGACGGCAAGCAGGTCTGGAAGGGCTTCTCGACCGGTCCGGACAGCGACATGCTGGTCGACCCGGAGAAGACCACCGAGTTCGGCAAGCCCGTCGGCAAGGACAGCTCGCTCAAGACCTGGCAGGGCGACCAGTGGAAGATCGGCGGCGGCGCCACCTGGGGCTGGTACTCCTACGATCCGAAGCTCAACCTGGTCTATTACGGTTCGGGCAATCCTTCGACGTGGAACCCGGGGCAGCGTCCCGGCGACAACAAGTGGTCGATGACGATCTGGGCCCGCGACGCCGACACCGGCGTGGCCAAGTGGGTCTACCAGATGACCCCGCACGACCAGTGGGACTATGACGGCATCAACGAGATGGTGCTGACCGACATGAAGCTGGATGGCAAGGAGCGTCACCTGCTTCAGCATTTCGACCGCAACGGCTTCGCCTACCAGCTTGACCGCGAGACCGGTGAGCTGATTTCCGCCGAGAAGTTCGACCCGGCGGTGAACTGGGCCACCAAGGTCGAGATGGACAAGTCCAGCCCGAACTACGGGCGTCCGCTGGTTGTCGAGAAGTATTCGACCGAAGCCGGCGGCATGGACAACAACACGAAGGACGTCTGTCCGGCGGCGCTGGGTTCCAAGGACGAGCAGCCTTCGGCCTACTCGCCTGCGACCGAGATGTTCTACGTGCCGACCAACCACGTCTGCATGGACTACGAGCCGTTCCGCGTCGCCTACACGGCAGGCCAGCCCTACGTGGGAGCGACCCTGTCGATGTACCCGCCCAAGGGTTCGAGCAACATGGGCAACTTCATCGCCTGGGATCCCAAGGCCCACAAGATTGCCTGGAGCGACCCGGAGCAGTTCTCGGTGTGGTCCGGCGCCCTGGCTACTGCGGGCAACGTGGTGTTCTACGGCACGCTCGAGGGCTACCTGAAGGCGGTCGACGCCAAGACGGGCAAGGAACTCTACAAGTTCAAGACCCCGTCCGGCATCATCGGCAACGTGATGACCTACGAGCATGCCGGTCAGCAGTTCGTCGGGGTCATGTCCGGCGTCGGCGGCTGGGCCGGCATCGGCCTCGCGGCTGGCCTGACCGATCCGAACGCCGGTCTCGGCGCCGTGGGTGGGTATGCTTCGCTCAACAGCTACACCGCGCTTGGCGGTCAGCTGACGGTGTTTGCACTCCCGAAGAACTGATCGATCCTGTTCGAGTCGCGCCGGCGTTCGGGAGACCGGGCGCCGGCTTTTTGCTTTGTCGCAGCCTGGATGTGGTGCCGGGGTTCCTCTCCCGTGTGTAGCGCCATGTCCTGGATCGCCGCCGGCGATCTTCACAACTGCCGAGGAATGAACGACGTGACCCTGATTTCCCGTGTGGCCCTGCTGTCCGGCGTGGCCCTGACATTCGGCTCCGGCATGGCCCGCGCCGACCCGCCCACCGATCCGGCGGCAGTCAAGCAGCAGGACGGCATGTGGGTGGACAAGGACAGCAACCCGACGTACAAGATTGATGGCAAAAAGGTCGACTACTACACCTTCGCGGGCTATATTCGATACTCTGCCAATTGCCTGCAGTGCCATGGTCCGGATGCGCTTGGTTCGACCTATGCTCCAAACCTTACCGACGCCCTCAAGACCATCGACTTCAATGAGTTCTACGGCATCGTTACGGGCGGCAAGCAGAACGTTTCTTCGTCGCAGAACCTGGTGATGCCGGCGCTCGGCGCCAACAAGAACGTCATGTGCTACATCAACGCGATCTACGTGTATCTGCGAGCGCGTTCGACGGGTGCGATGGGGCGTGGCCGTCCTGAGGATCACGACAAGACGCCACCCGAGTTCACCACTGCCGAGAACAGCTGCATGGGGTGAGGGATCCCATGCACGCCTCATCCATGCCGAAGACCGCTACCGCATTGCTGACGCTGGTGGTGGCCGTGTTTCCTGTCGGACGCTCGTATGCGCAGGCGCCGGGGCTTGGCGCTTCCGTCGAGCTGGTCGATCCCAAGAACTTCCGGGTGTGCGCCGACCCGCGCAACCTGCCGTTCTCCAACGAGAAGGGTGAGGGGTTCGAGAACAAGATCGCTACCCTGTTCGCAGCCAAGCTCGATCGGCCGGTAAGCTACACCTACTATCCGCAGGTCATCGGTTTCGTGCGCAACACGCTCAACGCGTTCAAGTGCGACGTCGTCATCGGCGACGCGCAGGGGGACGACCTGGTGCAGACCACCAACCCGTACTACCGGACCAGCTACGCCCTTGTGTACAAGAAAGGCGGTCCGTTGGACGGTGTCGATTCCATCGAGGATCCGAAGCTGCAGGGCAGGCACGTCGGCATCGTCGCGGGTACGCCGCCCTCGATCCTGCTGGTGCGTAACAACCTGATGGCGTTGGCCAAGCCCTACCCCCTGACCGTCGACACCCGCTACGACTCGCCGTCCAAGACCATGATCGATGACCTTCGTGCGGGCACCATCGATGCGGCGATCGTCTGGGGCCCGATCGGCGGCTACTACGCCAGGCAGGCCGGTGTCGACCTCACCGTGATGCCGCTGACCAAGGAAACCGGCGTCCGCCTGGACTACCGTATTTCCATGGGCGTGCGGCACAGCGACCAGGACTGGAAGCGGACCCTGAACAAGATGATCAGCGACAACCAGGACGAGATCAACCACATCCTGGAAGGGTACGGCGTGCCGATCGTCGATGAGCAGGGCAAGCCGATTACCCCCTGAGCAAGCACAGCCGGAGGTCTGCCTCTGGAACCGGATGGGGGGCCGAGTTCTCGAACCGACAGGGAGCAGGCCTGTCATAGGCCGGTCCAGGGGCGGCCCGCCCCTGGCGGGTCCGGGCAGAGCACAGCCTTGCTGGCCTACCTCAGGGCCCCCTGGATCGCCTGCGACAGCGAGAACAGCCGCTGCTCGATCGTGTTCGGCACGTCGCAGGCGTAGTGGACCGACTGCCGCCGGTCCTCGAACAGCCGGGTGTCCCAGCCGACCTCGTTGCCCAGCGTGGCCAGCTTCTGCGCGTCCGGCGCCGCCGCCGCCTGCTCGGCATGCATGGCGTCGGCCTCGCCGCGCACCTTGTCCGCAAGCTGCTTCTGCCGGCTGCCATAGCGATCGAGGCCGCCGACCACGGCACTGCGTTCCTGGTCCAGCGTCTCGAACAGGCCGGCGAACAGCGCAAGCAGCTTTTCCTGCCGCTGCGCGCCGGCGCGGCCTGCAAACGCCGTGATCTCGGTCCGCGCGTCGTCGAGCGACATCCGACGCTGCGCGAGCCGCGCCACCAGCGCCGCCACCTCAGCGTCGTCCTTCCACGATGCCTGCGCATGGTCCAGCGTCGGACCGGCCCAGACCGCGGCAACCGACAGCTCCGGCACCTTGATCTGCTGGCACGGCCAGTCGGGGTCGCGCGGTTCCGGCGGCGCCGCCCACGCGGCCCCGGTCCACACCGCGGCCACGACTGCCAGGAGGAGCGTGCGTCCTGCTGGCGTTCGCATCATGCAGGGCCGCCGCGCCGCGCCATCAGCCCGCGGGACGGGTCGTAGGCGGTGATCGCGCCGGCGGTGAACAGCACCGTCATCGCCGCCACCACCCCGAGCGCCAGCCAGTTCGCCTGCCCGTACAGCGAGAACCGGATCAGCTCGACCCCATAGGTGAACGGGTTGAGCCGGCAGATCAGGTAGACGACCGGGCTCGACTGCTGCACCAGCCACAGCGGGTACAGCGCTGCGGAGGCGAAGAACATCGGGAAGATCACGAAGTTCATCACGCCGGCGAAGTTCTCCAGCTGCTTGATGACCGAGGACAGCAGCATTCCCAGCGCGCCCAGCATCAGCCCGTTCAGCACCAGGGCGGGAAGCACCAGCACCGCCCCCCACGCAGGGATCGTCACCCCCCACAGCCACGCGATCACCAGGTAGGCATAGACCTGCAGCACGGAGACGGCAGTGCTCGCAAGCAGCTTGCTGACCAGCAGGTACCAGCGCGGGAACGGGCTTACGAGCAGCATGCGCATGTTGCCCATCTCGCGGTCGTAGACCATCGACAGCGACGACTGCATTCCGTTGAACAGCTGGATCATCGCCATCAGACCCGGCGTCACGTAGTCCTCGTAGAGGATGTATGTCTGGTATGGCGGGATGATCGACACGCCGAGGATCTGGCGGAACCCGGCGGCGAAGATGAACAGCCACACCAGCGGCCGCACCAGCGCCGCGACGAAGCGCTCCCGCTGCTGCAGGAAGCGCAGCGCCTCGCGCCACATGATCCCGCCCAGGCAGATCATGTGCTGCCGCGCCGTGAACCCTGGCCCGGGCACCGCCACCGTTGCGCCCGGCGCCGCGACAAGCCCGTCCATCACGATTCTCCCCCCATGGCAGCACCGCCGGTCATCGCCGTGAACGCCGCGCGGATGTCGGCCTCGCCTGACCGCGCCACGATCTCGGACACCAGCCCCGACGCCAGCACCTCGCCCCGGTGCAGCACCACCGCGAGGTCGCCGTCCGCCACCTCGTCGAGCAGGTGCGTCGCCCACAGCACCGCCACGCCGCGCTCGCGCACCAGCCGGCGCACGCTGCCCACGATCGCCGACTTCGACGCGACATCGAGCCCCACCGTCGGCTCGTCCAGCACCAGCAGGCGCGGGTTGTGCAGCAGCGCGCGCGCAATCTCCACCCGCCGCATCTGCCCGCCCGACAGACCCCGCGCCTTGTCGCGCGCGCGGTCGGCGAGATCCACCTCGGCGAGCACGCCCGCCGCCAGCGCCCGCGCGCGCTTGCCGCCGATGCCGTGCAGCGACGCGTGGTAAAGCAGGTTGTCCATCACCGAGAGGTCGAGGTCCAGGGTCCGCGCCTGGAACACCACACCGAGCCGGCGCAGCGCCTCGCCCGGGGTGCGATCCATCCGCTGCCCGAGCACGCTGACGTGCCCCGCCCGGGTGTCGTGCAGCCGGGTGATCAGCGAGAACAGCGTCGTCTTGCCGGCGCCGTTCAGCCCGAGCAGGGCGGCGAACCGGCCCTGCGGCACCAGCAGCGACACGTCGCGCAGCGCCTGGCGGGCGCCGTAGGCGTGGCTCACGTGGTCGACGAGCAGGGCAGGGACGTCGCTCATGCACGGCAGACGCACAGGCCGCCGGGCAGGGGCGCAAAGAAGGCCGGTCCAGCAGCGGCGCGCCCCTGGCGGGTCCGGGCAAAGCCCGGCCTTGCCTGCTGCCTCACTGCGGCGCCGCGACGACGCCCCACGGCAGCCGCCCGACCGGGATCGACTTCACCACGGTAAGTCCCGCCACCTCGATCACCGACACGTCGTTCGAAAGCCCGTTGGTCGCCAGCAGGTACTTGCTGTCCGGCGTGAACGCCATCTGCCAGACCCGCTGCCCCACCAGCAGGTACTTTCTCACCGTGTAGGTCGCGGTGTCGATCACGGCGATGCGGTTTGCCGGCCCGAGCGCCACGAATGCCGTCCTGTCGTCCGGCGTGAACCGCACGCCGACCGCCTGGATCACCTCGGCGCGCAGCCCCTGCACCGCGAAGCTGATCCTGTGCGTAACCTTGTAGGTCCTGGGGTCGATCACGCTCACCGTCCCGCCCAACTCGGAGCTGACCCATACCTCCGACCCGTCATGCCTGAACTGGGCGATCCGCGGCCGCGGGTCGACCAGCACGTTCGCCACCGGCTTCATCGTCTTGTAGTCGATGAAGTGCGCCATGTTGGTGGTTTCGGACGTGTTGACGATGGTCTGCCCGTCCGGGCTTACCGCCATGCCCTCGGGCTCCACCCCGGTCGGGATGCGCGCCAGCACCTTGCGCGTCGCCACGTCGATCGCGGTCACCATGTTGTCGTTCTCGTTCGACACGAACAGCGGGTCGCCCGAGGCGGCAAGCGCGAACGTCTCCGGGTCCGGGCCCGACGGCAGGTCGCCCACCACCTTCTGCGTGGCCACGTCGATCACCTGGATGGTGTCGTCGTCGCTCGCGCATACCAGCACGCTCTTGCCGTCGTGCGTCATCGTGATGCCGCGCGGGCGCTGGCCGACCGGGATCGTCGCCACAGCCTTCATCTGGTCGAGGTCGAGGACGCTGACCGTGTTGTCGCGCTCGTTGGTGACATAGGCCAGGCTCGCCGCATTCGCCGCGGCAGCCGTCAGCACGAGCAGGGCCAAGGCAAGGCCAGAGGCTCTGCCTCTGGACTCCGCCGGGGGTTGAGCCCCCAGACCCACACTCATCAAGGACCTGTCCCGGGTAGGGGCGGAGCCTCGTCCTGTCACTGCAGCTTGCATGTCGTCTCCGGCCGGTCGTAGCCGAGCGTGTCCAGCTCGGTCGTCTGGTGCAGGAACCCCGGCTGCGGCGAGATCGACACGATGGTCCGCCCGTCCGCCAGCAGCAGCGGCTGGCGGAGCTGCAGGTCCCAGTCCCGCAGCGTCAGCTTCTGCCCCTTGTAGGCGGCAACGCCGAAGTCCGGGCCCTTCATGTAGGTCATCACCGCCGCGGCGTCGGCCGACCTCACGTGGCTCACCGCCTCGCCGATCATCCGCATCGCCGTCCAGGCCTGCAGGTCGGACGCCCGCATGCCGCGGTGGAACAGACGCCCGAAGCGGTTCTGCAGCTGGGTGCCGCCGAAGCTTTCGCTGGACGGGTCCCAGCTCGTTGGCACCATTCCCGCCGAGCCCGCCACCGGCCGTGCGTCCCAGGTCCGGTACGGCAGGTATTCCGCGAACACCGAGTTCTCGTCCGCCGCCACCGCCACGTCGTAGGCGGGCGCACCCTGGGTGAACACCGGCATCTGCTGCTGGGTCTGCACGACGCCGCTGTCGGTCTGCCGCGAGCCGTCGGTGTCCTTGTAGGTGCGCTCCTCGACGATCTTCGCCCCGTAGCGCTTCGCCGTGCGCCGGTACGCCTCGCCCAGCGCCACATCCTCCGGGTGCGAGCCCACCAGCAGCAGCCAGTGCGTCCACTTCTTCCACACCAGGTACTGCCCGATCGCATCGGCCAGCATCGCCCGGCTCGGCGCCACGTTGACCAGGTTGGCCTGGCAGTTCGCGCCGCGCAGGTCGTCGTCCGGCGCCGCGACATTGAACACGGTGCCGCCCTGCGGCCTTGCCGCTGCCGCCAGCTTCAGCACCAGCGGCCCTGGCACGTCGGTGACCACCAGCCGCACCCCCTGGCCCAGCAGCGTGCCGAGCGCTGCCACCACGTCGTCGGACGCACGCACCGGCACGTCGACCAGCGCGAAGGACTGGGCCATGAAGCGCCCGGTCGTGTTGTCGTCGTCGAGTCCCAGCCTCGCCCCGGCGAGCCCGTCATCGGCCGGCGGCTGGTCGAGCAGGCTGATCACCGGCCGCCGCTCCACCCAGCGCAGGTAGCCGATCCGGATCGCCAGCACTCCGGGCGCGTCCGCCCCGGCCGGCTGTGCGGCACCTGCGCCGGCTGCGGTCCCTGCGGCGGTGCCTGCCTCGGAGGTGGCCGGCTGCGGCCCGCCCGCCCCGGGCTTGCCGGACAGCGCCCCGGCCGGCTGCCCGTCGGGCGAGCCCGCACCCGACGGGGCACCGCCCCACGATGTCTCCCCGGTCGGCTGAGCCAGCACCTGGCGCACCGGCGCGATCGCGGCGATCGTCGAGGCGGCGACCAGCCCCGCAGCCCAGGTCGCCCGCCGTGTCGCCAAGGCAGGCCGGCTGATGCCGTTGCCCGCCGCCGCGTTTGGACGTTTCATGGGCGCCACCATGAACAACAGGCTCCCCCCGATCAAGGCCGCGCCAAGCCGCCCCGGGAGCCACGGAGGACCTCGCGTCGTGAAGCTTCGGACATGCCTGAGCAGGCCGGCGGCGGCGGCCCTCGTGAGCCTATTTGCCACATCAGCGGGTCGTGCGCAGCCCGCCGACCTGGCGCCGTCCGGTGCCGCCGCGCCGTCCGCCACCGAGCCGGGTGCGCGGTCGACGGTGCACGCGCCGCGTGCGCCCTCCGGCGACTTCACCGCACTCGCCGACGCGCCCACGCTGGTTGCGGCCTTTTTCCCGTTCTCCATGGACGACACCAGCCTGCAGGGCTCCGAGCAGGGGTTGTCCGACGCCGAGAAGGCACGCCTGAAGTCGCTCGACACCATCCTGACCCGGATGCTGACCGCGACCGGCAAGTTCGTCCCCGTCGACACCGGCAAGCTGCCCGCCGGCACGCTCGCCCAGGTGACCGCCGCCGGCGCGCAGCTCAAGGTGTGGGACTGCAACGGCTGCGACGTCGACCTCGCGCAGAAGCTCGGCGCGCAGGTCTCGGTCGCCGCCTGGGTGCAGAAGGTCTCGAGGCTGATCCTCAACGTCAACGTCACCATCCGCTCGGTGCCGGGCAACCGCCTGCTGTATGGCGGCAGCGTCGACATCCGCGGCGACACCGACGAATCCTGGCAGCGCGGCCTGCGCTACCTGGTCAAGGACCGCATGTTCCAGGGCCGGGACGACGCCGGCTCCACCACTGCCGCGGCCACGTCCGGCAAGGCGACGCCGTGACATTCATGCTGGCCAGCGTTGCCACCACCGCCGAAGCCCTGCTGGCCGAGCGCGGCGGCGCCGACGTGATCGACCTCAAGGACCCGGCGCGCGGCGCCCTGGGCGCGGTCGATATTGCCACGGCACGCGAGGCCGTCGCCGCGCTTGCGGGCCGTCGCCGCACCAGCGCCGTTGCCGGCGACCTGCCGATGCACCCCGACACCGTCAGCCGCGCCGCCTGCGCCATTGCCGACGCAGGCGTCGACACCGTCAAGGTCGGCATCTTCCCCGATGGCGACGCTGCCGCCTGCATCGCCGCCCTGGCCCCGCTTGCAGGCCGCGCCAGGCTCATCGCGGTGCTGTTCGCCGACAGCACCCCCGATTTCTCGCTCCTGCCGCTGATCGCCGAGGCCGGCTTCGCCGGCGCCATGCTCGACACCCGGGCCAAGCAGTCCGGTCGCCTGCTCGCGCACATGACGCTCCCGGCGCTCGAAGGCTTCGTCGCCGAGTGCCGGCGTCTCGGACTGATGTCCGGCCTCGCCGGCTCGCTCGAGGCTCCCGACGTGCCCCGTCTGCTGGTCCTGCACCCGGGCCTGCTCGGCTTTCGCGGCGCGCTGTGCGAGGGGGCCTCGCGCACCGCCGCGATCTCGCCCGCAGCGCTCGCCCGCATCCGCGCGCTGATCCCCGCCGAGGCCGCCGACGCGGGCGCGCCTGCGGACCTGCGCGTGCTCTCCGCCCGCGGCTACGCGCCCGCCATGCAGGACGCCGGCAACGCCGACCGCGTCTTCGTCCGCGACTTGGTGCTGCCCATGCAGGTGGGTGCGTACGCCTTCGAGCACGGCCATACCCAGCGCGTGCGCTTCGACGTCGAGGCCTCGGTGGCGCGTCCCGCCCGCCTTACCGCCGACCTCGGCGACGTGTTCTCCTACGACGTCATCACCGACGGCATCCGCCTGCTGATCGAGCGCGAGCACATCGACCTGCTGGAAACCCTGGCCGAGCGCATCGCCGCCATGCTGCTGGCCCACTCCGCCGTGCTGCGCGTGCGCATCACCCTGGAAAAGCTCGACGTCGGCGAGGGCACCGTCGGCTGCGCGATCGAGCGGGTCCGCGAAGGCGCCGCGTGACGGCAAGCAGGCAAGCGAGTCCGGGTTCTGTCACTGACCCTTCATGTGTGGGGCTGGGGGCTCTGCCTCCGGCGGAGTCCGGAGGCAGAGCCTCTGGCCTTGCTCGCCTGATCGTCGTCAAGCTGGGCGGCAGCCACGCCGACGCCCCCGCCCTCCGCACCGCCTGGCTGCGTGCGGTCGCCGCTTCCGCCACGCCCGTCGTGCTCGTCCCCGGGGGTGGTCCGTTCGCCGATACCGTCCGCGTCCAGCAGGCGCTGATCGGCTACGACGACGCCACCGCGCACGAGATGGCGCTGCTCGCCATGGCACAGCATGGCCTTGCCCTCGCGGCCACCCCGGGCTTCATCGTGGCCACCAGCCGGGCGCAGATCGCCCGTGCGCTCGCCGCCCATCTCACGCCCGTATGGCTGCCGGCCGCGATGCTCGCCCGCGCGCCCGGTGTCGCGAGGAACTGGTCCGTCACCTCCGACAGCCTGGCGCTGTGGCTCGCCACCGAGCTGCGGGCCCGCGCCGTCCTGCTGGTCAAGCGCGACGCGGCCCGGCCCGGCCTCGATGCCGCCTTCCCGGCATTCCGCGCGCGCTTTGCCGGCGAGGTCCGCATCGCCGGCCCGGGCCATGTGCCGGCCCGCCTCGACGCCGGGGTGCTTCCCGGTCACGCAGCCCCCGCGTGAGCGAGCGCGTCGGCTTCCTCACCGGCCATCTCGCCGAGCGTCGCCTGCACCAGGTACTGGATGGCCTCGGCGATCTCGGCTTCGAGTGGTCGGTGCTCAACATCGGTGTCAAGGTCGCGGCGCTGATGACCGAGGCGCTGATCCTGCGCCGCCTGCCGCAGCCGCTCGACGTCGACCGCATCATCCTGCCGGGCCGCGCCGGCGTGGACCCGCGGCGCCTCGCCGACGCCCTCGGCATCCCGGTCGAGCGCGGCCCCGACGAGCTCGCCGACCTGCCCCGCCACCTCGGCCGTGGCGGCAAGCCCCCTGACCTGTCGCGCTACGACATCCGCATCTTCGGCGAGATCGTCGACGCCGTCGCCCTCTCTCCCGACGCGCTGCTCGCCCGTGCCCGCCAGATGCACGCGGATGGCGCCGACGTCATCGACATCGGCTGCAAGCCCGGCACCCCGTTCCCCGGCCTCGAGACCGCCATCAGCACCCTCAAGGCCGCCGGGCTGCGCGTCAGCGTCGACTCCGGCAACGCCGAGGAGCTGCGCCGCGGCGCCCTGGCCGGCGCCGACTTCCTGCTCAGCCTCACCGAGCACACCCTCGACGTCGTCGCCGGCACCGCGACCGTGCCGGTCCTGATCCCCTCCGCGCATGGCGACCTGGACAGCCTGGTCCGCGCCCACGACCTGGCCCGCGCCCGTGGCATCGCCCCGATCCTCGACCCGATCCTCGACCCGATCCATTTCGGCTTCGCCACCTCGCTCACCCGCTATCACGCCCTGCGCGAGCGTCTGCCGGAGGCCGAGATCCTGATGGGCACCGGCAACCTCACCGAGCTGACCGATGCCGACACGTCCGGGATCACCGCGATGCTGCTGGGCATCTGCTCGGAGCTTGCGATCCGCGCAGTGCTCATCGTCCAGGTCAGTCCGCACACCCGACGCACCGTCGCCGAGCACGACGCCGCCCGACGGATGATGTTCGCGGCGCGCGCCAACAACGACCTGCCGAAGAACTATGGCCCCGGCCTGCTGCAGGTGCACGACCGCTCGCCGTTCACCCAGAGCGCCGCCGACATCGCCCAGCAGGCGGATGCGGTGCGCGACCGCAACTGGCGCATCGCCACCGCGCCGGATGGCGTGCATGCCTGGAGCGCCGGCCGCCATCTCGCGGGCGCCGACACCATGGCCTTCTTCCCGGACCTCGCCGTCCACGACGACGCCGCGCACGCCTTCTATCTCGGCGCCGAGCTCGCCCGCGCCGAGACCGCCTGGACCCTTGGCAAGCGCTACGTGCAGGACGAACCCCTGGCCTGGGGCATGGCCGTGCCCACCACCATCCGCGACCGCACCCGCCTTGCCGAGGAAGGCCACACCCTGCGCGAGCGCCGCCGCGTCCGCATCACCCCCCCACCGGGCGACGCCGAAGTGCTGCAGGCCGACGACCCGGCCCGGTCTTGCGGCATCGCCCAGCCGCCGGAAGCCGCGACGTCCGGCCACGATCCGTCCGGCGAGGCGGAGATCCGGTCCTCAGGGGACGCGGAAATCCGGACCGATCTCGAGGCGTCGTGAGCGCTGCAGGCCAACCCCCGGCGATGACGCCGCTCGGCCTTGCCTGTGCACTCGCGTTGCCCGCGGTGACGACCGCCGCAGGCCAGGCGCGGCCGGGCGTTCCCGAGGCCGCTGCGCCGCCCCGCCGCCGCTCCGCAGGCCGGTCCGCCGATGATGATCCGGCATTGTCGGGCCCGGCCCTGCCTGCGAACCGGACACGTGCGGGCGCTCAATGCTCCGACCCCCACCCGAGGAGACCATCGGATGCCGCTGCATCAAACGACTCCGACCGAGGCGCGCGACGCCGACATCTATGCCACCCGCGCCGTCGACCAGCCGATCCCGAAGCTGCGCATCCCCGCGCGCGGGATCCCGCCCGACGTCGCGATGAACCTGGTGCGTGACGAACTGGCGTTCGACGGCAACGCCCGGCAGAACCTCGCCACCTTCTGCCAGACCTGGCTGGAGGACGAGGTGCACGGCCTCATGGACCAGGCGATCGACAGGAACATCGTCGACCGCGACGAGTATCCTGCGACGGCCGAGCTGGAACGACGCTGCGTGCACATGATCGCGGCGCTGTGGCATGCGCCGGACGGCGAGGCGACCGGCTGCTCGACCGTTGGATCGAGCGAGGCGGCGATGCTGGGCGGCCTCGCGATGAAGCGCCGCTGGCAGGCCAGGCAGCGCGCGGCAGGCCGGCCGACGGATTGCCCGAACCTGGTCACCGGCCCGGTGCAGATCTGCTGGCACAAGTTCGCGCGCTACTTCGACGTCGAGCTGCGCGAGATCCCGATGGAAGCGGGGCGGCTCGGCCTCACCGCGGAGACGGTCGAGGCGGCGGTCGACGAGAACACCATCGGCGTGGTGCCGACGCTCGGCGTCACCTTCACCGGCCGCTACGAGCCGGTCGCCGCGATCGCCGCGATGCTCGACCGCCTGCAGGCGACCCGCGGGCTCGACGTGCCGATCCATGTCGATGCCGCCTCGGGCGGCTTCCTGGCGCCGTTCGCGGCTCCCGACCTGCCATGGGATTTCGGGTTGCCGCGGGTGAAGTCGATCAACGCCTCCGGCCACAAGTTCGGCCTGGCGCCGATCGGCGTCGGCTGGGTGGTGTGGCGCGACAAGGCCCAGCTTCCGGACGAGCTGGTGTTCCACGTCAACTATCTGGGTGGCAACATGCCGGACTTCGCCCTGAACTTCTCCCGTCCCGGCGGGCAGGTGATCGCGCAGTACTACCTGCTGATCCGCCTCGGGCACGAAGGCTACGGCGCGATCCAGCGCCAGGCCTACGACGTCGCCGCCTACCTGTCCGCGGCACTCGCGCGCTTCGGTCGGTTCGAGATCCTGTTCGACGGCGACAGCCGCGACGGGATTCCCGCAGTGTGCTGGACCCTCAAGCCCGACGCCGGGGCCGGCTTCTCGCTGTTCGACCTTTCGGATCGGCTGCGCACGGACGGCTGGCAGGTCGCTGCCTACATGCTGCCGCCCGACCTGCAGGAGACCGCGGTGATGCGCGCCCTGGTGAGGCACGCCTTCTCACGCGACATGGCCGACCGGCTGATCGAGGACGTCGGCAAGGCGCTCGACTATTTCACCAGACACCCGATGCAGCGTCCGTCTGGCGCGGACGAGGGCTCCTCCGACCCGCACGGCGGCGTGCACCCGGCCCGCGACGACAGGGCCCGCCAGGCGTGACCCCCAGCCTCGGCCCGGGGCGGCGAACGCCCCGGGGCGGGATCTGCGACCGGAACCGCGCATGCCCCTGATCCGCGAGACCATCGTTGCCACCCTCTCCGCCGAGGGCCGCCCGCACCTCGCCCCGCTCGGCCTGATCGAGCAGGACGGACTGTGGGTCATCGCACCGTTCCGTCCCTCGACCACGCTCGCCAACCTGCGCGCCACCCCGCAGGCGACCGCGAACCACCCCGCCGACATCCGCACCTTCGCCGGCCTGCTGACCGGCCGCCGCGACTGGCCGCTTGCGCCGGCGGGCACGGTCCGCCCGCCGCGGCTGGCCGACGCCGTCTCGCACTGGGAACTGGAGGTCGCCCACGTCGAGGAAGACCCCACCCGCCCGCGCTTCCACTGCCGCATCGTGGACGAGGCCTCCCACGCCGCGTTTGCCGGCTACAACCGCGCCCAGGCCGCGGTGATCGAGGCGGCGATCCTGGTCAGCCGCCTGCACATGCTGCCGCGCGAGCATATCGAGCGCGAGATGGCCCGGCACCGCATCGCGGTGGAGAAGACCGCCGGCCCGCTGGAGCTCGAGGCCTGGTCGTGGCTGGAGGAACGCGTGGGGTTGGGGGAACGGGAGGCAGGCCAGGGGGCGTGACGCCGCTTTGCTTCCGGGGCGACCTACTGCCATGTGCTGATCGTGCTGCGAAATGGCCTCGGCTCCGGCGGCCGGTCTTGGCTGGTGACTGGCTTCCGGGCTGCCCGGACGCTTCCGCTCATATCAACAGGTTCTGAGGGTGACCACGGTCGGGCAAGCAAGGCCAGAGGCTCTGCCTCTGGACGCAGCCATTGGCCTGGCCTTTGGAATCCATTCGTTTAAGGAAGAGGTTTTAGCGGTCTTGGGCCTTTGTCGGGTTTGGGCGTAGCCCGCACGAGGTTCCGACGGCCGCAGCTTGCGCCATGCTAACCCCTGGCCCATGCAGCGCCGGCTTGGCGTATGAAGTGCAGCCGTCGCGTCGCCGATGTGCCAAGCTGTGCCCTGCCCGTACTTTCGAGAGGTGCCCATGCGTGCGTCCCCGCTCCTTGTCCTCCTGCTGCTCGCCGGTTGCGCCACCAGCACCGGCGTGCTGCCCACCGGGCCCGACACCTACAGCATCTCGGTGGACCGCTCGAGCTTCAGCGGCGGCAGGGCGGCCGCCCGGCGCATCGCCTTCACCGAAGCCTCCGACTACTGCCACGCGCGGCAGATGCAGTCGGAGATCCTGGAGGCCAACCCGTTCGGCGGCTTCATCGAGCCCGACACCGGGCTGGACCTCAGCTTCACCTGCGTGCCGCTGAACGCCCCCGGCCCGTCGCCGCAGAGCTTCCCCGCCTTCCCGGCGATCGGCTCCTCCGCACCCTGACCGCAGGCGTGGCCTCGCACGAGCGCGTATTCCCGGCGCTGGCCGGTTCGGCCGCCGTCCCCCGACCGGCCATGCGCGCCCGGAGCGCGATCGCCCAGGCAGGCAAGGCCAGAGGCTCCATCTCTGGACGCAGCCATTGGCAAAGTCGTTGAAAGTGCTTTGCTTGAGGAAAGGGTTTCCAAAGGCCTCAGGCCTTTGGCGGGTCCGGGCAGAGCCCGGTCTTGCTTCGCTTGCAGGTCCATGCCCGTGGCGGCTGGCCTAACGCGCCGCACCCTGCTGGCCGCCGCCGCCGCCAGCCGCTGCCTTCCCGGCCACGCGGCTGCGCCTGCGTTGCGTCCGCGACCGGGAGCCACCCTGCGCATCGCCCAGATCGCACCCTCCGCCAGCGTCGACCCGCTCACCACCGCCGACACCGGCGGCCTCGTGCTGCTGCAGCAGGCCGGCGAGTTCCTTGCGCTCGACGCGCCGGACGGCACGCTTCGCCCCATGCTTGCCACCGCCTGGAGCCCCGACGCCACCGGCGCCGTCTGGACCTTCACCCTGCGCGAAGGCGTGCGCTTCCACGACGGCCGGCCGCTCCGCGCTGCCGACGTCGTCGCCACCATGGACCGCCTTTGTGACCCGACGCACGGCGGCAACGCGCTGAGCGTGTTCCGCGACGTGCTGTCCCCGGGCAACACCAGCGCACCCGACGACCATACCGTCCGCTTCGCGCTGGATGCGCCGAACGGGCATTTCCCATACTGCGTCTCCTCGGACAACTACAACGCCGTCATCCTCCCCGCCGGCCCGCCGCCGGCCTTCGCGTCCGGGTTCCCGGGCACCGGGCCGTTCCGCCTCGTCACCTACACGCCGGAGCTGGGCGCGAGCTTTGCACGGAACGACGACTGGTGGGGCGGCCCGGTGCTGCCTGCCCGCCTCGACTTCGTGTTCTATGCCGACCAGCAGCCACAGATCCTGGCCATGCAGGGGGGGGACGCCGACCTGATGCAGCAGCTCGTCGTCCAGGGTGGGCAGGCCCTGCTCGACGACCCGCGCTTTGCCCGTCTGGCACTGCGCTCCAGTGCGCAGCGCCTCGTGCACATGCGCTGCGACCGCGGCCCGTTCGCCGACCCCCGCACCCGCCGCGCTCTGGCGCTGGCCGTCGACCGCGAGGGCATCACCAGCGGCCTGTTGCGCGGCCTTGCCCGCCTCGGCAACGACACCCCCTTCACGCCTGGCGACGCCGACCCGGCCACGCCGCAGCGCACCCGCAACCTCGCCGAATCTCGCGCGCTGATGGCGCAGGCCGGCCACGCCCACGGCCTCGACGCCACCCTGGTAACCGAGAACCTGTTCGAGATCGCCGACTACGCCGCGATTCTTGCCGCCGAAGCCGCAGAGATCGGCATCCGCCTGCGCCTGCGTGTCGAGGATATCGGCGCCTATTACGGGTCGGCGAGCTTTGGCCGGTCCGACTGGCTCGACAGCGACATCGGCATCACCGACTACGGCCATCGCGGCACGCCCGACCTCATGCTGCAGGCGACCCTGCGCAGCGGCGGCCCGTGGAACGCCAGCCACTTCGCCGACCCGGCGTATGACGCGCTCGCCGGCGCCTACGTCGCCAGCCTCGACGCTTCCGCCCAGCGCAGCATCGCCGGCCGCATCGCCACACTGTTGCACGAGCAGACGCCCGCCATCACCGCGTATTTCTACGACTACCTGGTGCCGATGCGCGCCGACCTGCTTGGCGTGGAGGCGACCGCGCAGGCGCAGCTGTTCCTCGCTGGAGCGGGCTTCGCGTGAGCAGGCAGGCAAGGCCAGAGGCTCCGCCTCTGGACTCCGCCAGGGCGCGCCGCCCTGGACCGGCCTCCGCAGGGGGCTGCAGCATCCCGCTTTTCCAGGTGCCGCAGGGCGCCTTTCATGCTTGCTCCCCGCGGGTCGCCGCTTCCAGGACATGGGGCAGAGCCCTGGTATTGCTGCCGCTTGGCGTCCTTCGGTGACCCGTCTCCTGCTGCGCCGCGCCGCCCTCGCGTTCCTGACCCTCTGGCTGCTCAGCGTCGTCGTGTTCGCTGCCGCCCAGCTCCTCCCCGGCGACGTCGGCCGCGCCATACTCGGCCCGCTCGCCGACGCTCGCGCCGTCGCCGAGCTCGACCACCGCCTCGGCGCCGATCGCCCGGCTGCTGCCCGCTACGCCGAGTGGGCCGGCCACCTCCTGCGTGGCGACCTCGGCACGTCGACCACCTACCGCGCCGCCGTCGCCCCCCGCGTCGTCGCCGCCCTGCTCGCCTCGTTGCGGCTCGCGGCCCTCGCGTTTGCCGTCGTCGTCCCGACCGCCATCGCCGCCGGCATCCACGCCGCCCTGCACCGCGACACCTGGCGCGACCGCGCCATCACCACGCTCGGCCTCTCGCTCACCGTCGTCCCGGAGTTCGTCTCCTCGATCGTCCTGATCCTGGTGTTCGGCCTCTGGCTGCGCTGGCTGCCGATCTCCGCCCGCATCCCGCCCGACGCCACCGCCTGGAACACCCTGCGCCACCTGATCCTGCCGGCACTCCCGCTCGTCCTCGTCCTGTTCGGCTACATCGCCCGCATCGCCCGCGCCGGCACCGCCGAGGCGCTCGACGCCGACTACGCCCGCACCGCCCGGCTCAAGGGCCTGCCCGCGCGCACCGTGCTGACCCGCCACATCCTGCGCAACGCGCTGCCGCCCACTATCACCGTCCTCGCCGCGCAGGCCGGCTACCTGATCGGCGGCCTCGTCGTCGTCGAGACCCTGTTCCGCTACCCCGGCCTCGGCAGCCTCATTCTCACCGCTGCCCGCACCCACGATTTCGCCATGCTTGAAGCCGCCATCCTCGCCGTGGGCGCCGTCACCCTGCTCGCCTCGCTTGCCGCGGACCTTACGCTGGTCGCCCTTGATCCGCGCGAGCGCAGATGACGGGAGGGCAAGGCGGGGCGCCGCCCAGACCCGCCAACGGGTGGCGGCATCTGGACAGCACTTACATGAGGCAGCGGCGCCATGCTCTGCGCCGTGCCGCCAAGTCGTTTGTCATGCGGGTACGGGGCGCAGCGCGCAGCCGCCTTGAAGGAGCGGGCAGATCCCTGACCTCCTCGCCTTCGGGGGTATCTATGCCAACGGGCCTCGTGTTTGACCGGCCAGGCAAGCAAGGCCAGAGGCTCTGCCTCTGGACTCCGCCAAAGGCCA
>CAXSEF010000003.1:73783-127090 GCA_964236535.1 uncultured Acetobacteraceae bacterium | reverse complement strand
TCGTCATTCCGACGTCCCCGCCAGGGCACAGGTGGCCCAGCCCTCGCCGAGCCTGGGCAGCAGCAGACAGGCGTCGGGGCCGGCTGCGGCAAGCGCTGCGCCCTCCGCGACGGAGGCGACGCCCAGGACGTGCAGCGCGTGGGCCGAGCGGGTGGGGCAGCGGTGCTGCGTCGCCGCGATGCGGGCGAGGGAGACCAGGACCAGCTCGGCACCGAGGAGGTGCGCGGCCCTGGCGCCGATCGTGGCGTGACGGTCCGGCACGGCGAGGATGGTCGGGGTGAGACCGGCGCGGGCGGCGGCCTGGCGCACCACGGCGGCGACGGCTTCCGGGGGGCAGGCGCTGCGGCAGCCGATGCCGGCGACGATGACTGTGTGGGGTGCAAGGTGGGGCGAGGTCATGGCTTGGTTGCGGCGAGCTGGGTGAGGGTCATGGCGGGGCGGTAGCCGTGCATGGTGCCAAGGGGCTCCAGGCGCTCGATGGCGATGCGCAGCAGCGTGCCGCCGTGGGTTGCGCGCGCCTGGGCGAGCAGGGCGTCGGTCTCGATGGTGACGCTGTTGGCGACGAGGCGGCCGCCCTGCGGGAGCGCAGCCCAGGCGGTAGCGAGTACGCCGGGGCTGGCAGCGCCCCCGCCGACGAACACCGCGTCGGGGAGAGGCACGCCCTGCAACGCCTGGGGGGCGGTGCCGACGCGCACGTCGAGGGCGGGGACGCCCAGGGCGGCGGCGTTGCGGGCTGCGCGGGCGGCTCGGTCGGCGCGGATGTCGAGGGCGACGGCCTGGAGGGACGGGTCGCGCAGCAGCCAGTCGATCGACACCGAGCCGGAGCCGCAGCCGACGTCCCACAGGCGCTCGCCGCGGCGGGGGGCGAGGGCCGCGAGGGTGATGGCGCGGATTTCGCGGCGGGTGATCTGGCCGTCGTGCTCGAACAGGGATTCGGGCAGGCCGGGGGTCAAGGGAAGGATGCGTGCGCCTGGGGCCGCGTGGAGCTCCAGGGCGACCAGGTTGAGGGCGTCGACGTCGGGGAGAGCGAAGTGGTGGGCGGTCGCGGTGCGGATGCGCTCGCGCGGGCCGCCGAGCGCCTCCATGACGTGCAGGGTGGAGGCGCCGAAGCCGTGGTCGGAGAGCAGGGCGGCGATGGTCGCGGGGGTGGTGGCGTCGGCGCTGAGCACGAGCAGGCGGCGGTCGGGGTGCAGCCACGGGTGCAGCGTGGCGGCGGGGCGGCCGCACAGCGAGACCGTAGGGGTGTCCTGCGCGCTCCAGCCGAGGCGGGCGCAGGCGAGGGTCGATGCGGGGAGGGCGGGCAGGCAACGCCGTTCGCCGCAAGGGACAAGGCGGGCGAGTGCCGTGCCGACGCCGAACCAGAGCGGGTCGCCCGAGGCGAGCACGGCGACGGGCTTGCCGCGGCGGGCGAGGATCGCGGGGTAGGCGGTGTGCATCGGGCTGGGCCAGGCGAGGGTTTCGGCGTGCAGCAACGGGGCGGCGAGGGCGAGGTGACGAGGTGCGCCGACGACCAGGGCGGCTGAGGCGAGGGCGGCGCGGGCGGCGGGCGATAGGCCGGGGGCGCCGTCCTCACCGATGCCGACGAGGGTGAGCCAGGGCGGCGGGGCGGGGCCGGGTGGCGGGTGTGCGCGATCCGCGGCATCCTGCGCGCAGGCGGGCGTGGCGCAAGGGTAGGCATGCGTCGTGCCGGCGACGGCTGTCGCGATGTGCGGCACGGTGGCATCCTGTCTCAAGCGAGGTCTCCGTGGCGGCATTCGGCAAGGTGCTCATCCTGGGAGGGACGAGCGAGGGCTCGGCGCTGGCCCGGATGCTGGCCGGGCGGGCGGGGTTCGCGGCGGTGCTGTCGCTCGCCGGGGTGACACGGGCGCCGGTGGCGGTGGCCGGAGTGGCCACGCGGGTCGGCGGGTTCGGCGGCGCGGCGGGGCTGGCCGCGTTCCTGCGCGACGGCGGGTTCGACGCGGTGGTGGACGCGACACACCCGTATGCGGTGGCGATCACGCCCAACGCGGTCGCGGCGGCGGCGCTGGCCGGGGTCGCGCATCTGCGGGTGGCCCGGCCGGCGTGGCACCCTGGCGTGGGGGATCGCTGGACGATGGTCGGAGATGTAGCGGCGGCGGCGGCGTGCCTCGGGCCGGTTCGGCGGCGGGTGCTGCTGACCGTCGGGCGCAAGGAGCTGGGGCCGTTCCGCGACGCATCGTGGCACGACTACCTGGTGCGCAGCGTGGATGCGCCGGCGGCGGGGGCGCTGCCCGGAGCGCGGGTGATCGCGGCGCGGGGGCCGTTCGCGCTGGGGGGGGAGCTGACGTTGCTGCGCAGCGAGGGGATCGAGGTGCTGGTGACCAAGAACTCCGGGGGCGGGGCGACGGCGGCGAAGCTGGAGGCGGCGCGGCTGCTGGGGGTGGGGGTGGTGATGGTGGAGCGGCCCGGGGCGGAGCAGGCGGGCGTTGCGGATGCGGCCGGAGCGCTGGCATGGCTGGAGGAAGCAAGGCTGGGCACTGCCCAGGCCCGCAAAGGGCCGCCGGCCCTTTGATCCCGTTTGCTTAAGCATAAGGATTCTCAAGGCTTGCCTTGAGCGGAGTCCAGAGGCAGCGCCTCTGGACTTGCCTGCTGCCTGGGCGAGTACACCCACGCGCCGCCGTCCGCTCGCCTGATGAGCCGCGTTTCAGCCGAGCCGACGAGGACGAGGGTGCGCATGTCGGCCTGGGCGGGGTCGGCGGTTTCGAGGCAGGCGAGTTCGATGTGTTCCTCGGGGCGGGTGGCGGCGGTGGCGAACACCACGGGCGTTGCGGGGGGCAGGATTCCACGCAGCACGTCCAGGGCGGTGCCGAGCTGCCAAGGACGGGCGCGCGACGTCGGGTTGTAGAGAGCGAGGACGAAGCCGGCGGCGGCGGCGGCGCGCAGGCGGTGCAGCACAGTCGGCCAGGGCTTGAGGTTGTCCGAGAGCGAGAGGGCGCAGAAGTCGTGGCCGAGCGGGGCGCCGATGCGGGCGGCGGCGGCGAGCATGGCGGAGATGCCGGGGATGACCTCGACATCGAGGGCGCGCCAGACGGGGTCGCCGTGCTCGATCGCCTCGAATACCGCGGAGGCCATGGCGAAGACGCCGGCATCGCCCGAGGAGGCCACGGCGACGCGGCGACCGGCGGCGGCCAAAGTGAGGGCGTGGCGGGCGCGGTCGAGTTCCTCGCGGTTGTCGGTCGGGTGGGCACGCTGGGCGGGGCGCAGGGAAATACGGGCGAGATAGGGAGCATAGCCGAGCAGGTCCTGGGCGGCGGCGAGGGCTGCCTCGGCGGCGGGGGTGCGGTGCTCCGGGCCTCCTGGACCGAGACCGACGATGGCAAGGTGGCCGGTGGGTGGGCCGGAGTGGGATGCAGGGGGCGGGAGCGCGATCATCGGGGGCGCTGGCGGCCGGGGACGAGGACCAGGGAGAAGTAGGGGGCACGCTGGGCAGGGGGAACGTCGGGTAGCGGGCGGATACGCTGCTCGGCCATGGTGCCGCGCTCGACCAGGATGGCGCGGTCGGACAAGCCGGCGGCGTCGAGAACGGCCCGGATTTTCGCGAGATTGCGACCGACCTTCATGATGACGGCGGCGTCGCAGGTGGCGAGGCGGGCGGCCATGGTCGCGGCGTCGAGGGTGCCGGGGAGCACGGCGAGCACGTCGTCGCCGTGCAGCATCGGCAGCATCGCCTCTGTCCAGCAGCCGCTCATGCCGGTGACGCCGGGCACGACCTCGGTGCGGTAGCGGGGGCGGAGGCGGTCGAACAGCGCCATCGAGGAGCCGTAGAAGAACGGATCGCCCTCGCACAGCAGGGCGACGTCCTGACCGGAGTCGAGGCGGCAGGCGAGGCGGGCGGCGCAGTGCTCGTAGAACGCGGCCATCTCGGCGGGGTAGTGCGGGTCGTCGACGGCGACCTCGGTGGTAAAAGGGTAGTCGAGGCGCTCCTCCTCGGCGTTGGGGCGCAGGTGGCAGGCGGCGATGGTGCGGGCGTGGCTGGGGCAGCCGCGCTTGGCGAAGAACGCGACGACCGGGGCGTGAGCCAGGATACGCGCGGCCTTGAGGGTGAGCAGGTCGGGGTCGCCCGGGCCGAGGCCCACGGTGCGCAGGGTGCCGGCGAAGGAATTCATGCCGACGGCCCGGATTTCTGACCTTCAGCAAAGCAAGGCTGGGCTCTGCCCAGACCCGCCAAAGGCCAGGGGCCTTTGGAAACCCCTTCCTTAAGAGAATGGATGCCAAAGGCGAGCCTTTGGCGGAGTCCAGAGGCAGAGCCTCTGGCCTTGCTTGCCTCACGTGTCACAGCCTCTGGACTCATTCCGCCTCGCTGGCCAGGGCGTTGACGGCGGCGACGGCCATGGCGCTGCCGCCACGTCGGCCGCGCACGATGACGCTGGGTATGGCGCAGGCTGCAAGCGCGTCCTTGGATTCGGCGGCGCCGACGAAGCCGACCGCCATGCCGATCACCGCGGCGGGGCGTGGGGCGCCCGCGTCGAGCAGCTCGAGCAGGCGGAACAGCGCGGTGGGGGCGTTGCCGATCGCGACGACGGCGCCGCAGAGGTGCTCGCCCCACAGGTCGAGGGCGGCGGCGGAGCGGGTGGTGCGCAAGTCGCGCGCGACGGTAGGGGTGCGGGGGTCGTTGAGGGTGCAGAGCACCGCGTTGCCAGCGGGCAGGCGGGCGCGGGTGATACCGTGCGCCACCATCTCGCTGTCGCACAGCACCGGGCAGCCGGCGAGGAGGGCGGCACGGGCGCGGGCGGCGAAATCGTGGGCGAAGCGGATGTCGGCGGGCAGGTCGGTCATGCCGCAGGCGTGGATCAGGCGGACGGCGACGCGGGCCTCGTCGGGCGCGAAGCCGGACAGGTCGGCCTCGGCGCGGATGATGGCGAAGGAGCGGGCGTAGATCGCCGCGCCGTCGTGTTCATAGTCGTAGGGGGGTGGGCTTAGAGAGCGGCTCATGCGCAGGCCTCCGCCTGCGTCAGGGTAGCTTCGGCGCCAGACGGTGCCGGCGCACGGGGTTGCAGTGCTGCGACCAGGCGGGCGGCTTCGGGCGCGGCGGCGCCCGGCGGGGGCGAAGGGTCACTGGCGCGGCCGTGGCTGACGATGCGGTAGCCGTGCGCGGTGCCGACCAGGGTGAGTGCGGCGGCCTGGGGGTGCGCGCAGCCCTTGGCGCAACCGGACAGGTGGACAAGCGCGCGGATTTCGCCCGGCGGGCCGGGCATCGCCGGGCCGAGCAGGCCGGCAAGGTGCTGCGCGTCGATGCGGGTCGACACCTGACCACTGGTACAGGCGGGGCGGCCCGGGCAGGTGACGATGCGGAGGCGGGGGTCGGCGGGGTCGATGATCAGGCCGAGGGCGTGGCAGGCGTCGCGCGCGGTGGCCAGGTCGGCGGCGGCGATCCCGCCGATCAGCAGGGTGCGGTCCGGCGAGAGGCGCAGGCGGCCGTCGCCATGTCGCTCGGCAAGGTCGGCGAGGGCGTGCAGGGTGCGCGCGTCAAGCTGGCCGAAGGCGGGGGCGGCGGCGACGGCGCCGCGCGAGGTGCCGGGATAGGCCACCGCGCCGACGATCGGGCACCCCCCCTGCGCCGCCCCGGCGCCCGGGTCGACCGCAGGAGCTGGCGGTGTTTCGCGGCGCTGCGGCATGGGAACGCTGGCCGCGGCGAACAGCGCCGCCTCGCCGTGCCGGGCGACGATTTCGCGCATCCTGAGTCGGAGGGTGGACCCGGGCAGCCCGGCGGCGTCGAGGAAGGCGTGCACCAGAGCCATGACAATGTCGGCGGCCTGCTCCGGCGGCACCGGGACGTCAAGCGCGCCGCCGTCGAGCCGCAGCACGCACCCTGCGTGGGTGCAGCGCACGGTGATGTCGGCGCGGGCGTCGAGGGTGCCCAGCACTCCGCCGCCGTCGACCAGGAGGCCGAACTTGCCTGGGAGTGCGTCCGGGCTGACGTCGTGCGGCTGGCCGCGGGGTGGGCGGGTCGGGGCGCCGGGGCGGGACAATGCCGCCTCGATCGCGCGGGCGACTGCCCCGGTGCAGGGGGCGATGGCAGGGTCGTCGTCGACGAGCGGCGAGACAAGCAAGTTGCGCCGCCGTTCGGCGGCGGGGTCGGCCTCGGCCGCGCCGTGCGCGAGCATGGACCCGGTGAACCGGGCCAGGGTTGCGGGTGACAGGCCGCGGACCTGCAGGTTGGCGCGTCCGGTCAGGTTGAGCGTGGCGTTGCCGAACCGCTCAGCGGCGTCGGCGACGGCGCGCAGGAGCGGTGCCGGGATGCCGCCGGCGCGGGGCTTGATCCGCACCAGCAGGCCGTCGCCCGACTGCATCGGCTCGAACAGCGAGGGGCACCAGCCGCGGATCACCGGGAGGTCTCGGCTGCGCGCCGGGGTCGCGCGGCCGACCCGGTAAGCTCTGCAGACGCTGGCGGTTCGACGGCACCGGATGGTGCGGCGGCCCCGGGCAGCGCCACAGATCCGGGTCGTGCGGCGCCCGACTGCACGGCCTCCGGTATCGCGGCGCCGAGCACTGCGGCAACGTTGTTGCGGGCGGGGCGCCACAAGCCGCGGGACAGGGCTTCGTCGAAACGAGCGGCCAGGCTGGCGCGGGCGTCGGGATTTTCGCGGGAGAGCACCGCGTCGGTGGCGGCATCGCCGAGGGTGGCGTCGAACACCAGGTCGAACTGGCGGTCGAAGCGCTCCGGCAGGGTGGCGGCGAAGGCGAATAGGGCGTCGAGGCTGCGGGCGATCTCGGCGGCGCCGCGGTAGCCGTGCGCGGTCATCACGCGCACCCAGTCGGGGTTGGCGGCGCGGCCGCGCACCACGCGCGCGACTTCCTCGGCGATGCTGCGGGCGCGGGGGTCGCCCGGCTGCGCGGTGTCGAGATGGTAGAGCGCCGGGGTGGCACCGAGGCTGCCGGCTGCGGCAGCAAACCCGCCCGTGTGGGCGGCGACGCCGGGACCGTCGAGCAGGTCGGTCTCGGCGTGGTCCTGCAGGTGGACGAAGGCGTCCGCGTCGGCCACCCGTCGGGAGAAGCCCGCGCGGTCTGCCGCGCCGCGGCCGGGGCCCCATGCGCAGTCCGAGGCGGCGAGATAGATTTGTCCGAGCGCATCGCGACTGTCCCAGGCGCCGGCGTCGAGCAGGACCTGCACGCCGGTGCCGTAATGGCCGGCAGCCGGGCCGTAGATGCGCGCGGTGGCGGCGTGGCGGGCGGCGCCTTCGAGCCCACGGGTAGCGGCGGCGAGCGGGTTCCACTCGATGGCCTCGTCGCGGGCGGCGACCGCCTGCACGGCGGCGTCGAACAGGGCGAGCTGGGCCTCGAAGGCGTCGCGGAACAGGCCGGAGATACGCAGGGTGACATCGATGCGGGGGCGGTCGAGCAAGGCAAGCGGGGTGATCTCGGTGCCGGTGACACGACCGGAGTCGGCGTCCCAGATCGGGCGGACGCCGAGCAGCAGCATGGCCATCGCCAGGTCCTCGCCGCCGGTGCGCAGCGCGCTGCTGCCCCACAGATCGACGACGAGGCTGCGCGGCCAGTCGCCGTGGTCCTGCAGGTGGCGGCGCAGCAGGGCGTCGGCGGCGGTCTCGGCGAGGGCTGTGGCCGTGCGGGTGGGCAGGCCGCGCGGGTCGATCGAGGTGATGTTGCGCCCGGTGGGCAGCACGTCGGCCCGGCCGCGCGAGGGGGCGCCCCCCGGGCCGGGCTGGATGAAGCGGCCGTCGAGGGCGGCGAGCAGGGCGGCGGCTTCCGCGGGCGGGCTGGCGGCGAGGCGGGCGCGCAGGACAGCGGGGTCAACGGCGGGGTTGGCTTCGAGCAGGGCGGCGGTCCAGGCTAGGGGGTCGGTGGGAGATCGGGCGAACACGTGCAGGCCGTCGCGGATCTGCAGCTCCTTGACGTCGCAGAGATAGGCGTCGAGCCGGGCCAGCCGCTCCATGTCGGGATCGGGGCTGTCGCTGCCAGGGGTTGAGGGCGGGGTGTCGGCACATTCGGCGAGCAGGCCGCAGGACTCGGCGCGCCGGAGGATCTCGCGGCGCAGCAGAGCGGTGCGGCGGGGGTCCATGCCGTCGGCGGTGGCGTATTCGTCGATCAGGCGTTCCAGCGTCGCGGCCTCGCCGTGCAGGCCGGCCCGGCGCAGTGGGGGGGTAAGATGGCCGATGGTCACCGCACCCAGGCGGCGGCGGGCGACGGCGGCCTCGCCGGGGTTGTTGACCACGAACGGGTAGATCACCGGCAGGGAGCCGATCAGCGCAATGGGAGCGCAGGCGGCCGAGGGCGCGACGGGCTTGCCGGGCAGCCATTCCAGCGTGCCGTGCGCGCCGAGCATGACCATCGCGTCGGTGCCCTCGGCGGTGAGCCAGAGATGGAAGGCGACGTAGCCGTGGCAGGGCGGCAGCGCAGGGTCGTGGTAGTCAACCCGGCGCTGGAGCGTGCCGCCGCGGTCGGGTTGCACCGCGAGCAGCAACCGGCCGCAGCTCAGGTGGCGCCAGGCGAACGCCCCGTCCCGCAGCGACGGGTCGGCGGCGGGGTCACCCCAGGCGGTGTGGATCGCCTCGCGCAACGGCGCGGGCAGGCCCGGCAATAGGGCACGATAGCGTTCGAGCGACAGGGCCGCCGTGGCGGGTGCGCGGCACAGCAGGGCGGCGAGGGTCCGGGCGTCGGGCTGCGGGTCGGCGCCAGCGTCGTAGCCGTGGCCGCGCAGCAGCTGCAGGATGGCAGCAAGGCTGGCCGGGGTGTCGAGACCGACGGCGTGCCCGACCTGGCCGGGGGTGCCGGGAGCGTCGGGCAGCACCAGGGCGATGCGGCGGTCTGCAACGGGCGTGGCGGAGAGGCGGGCCCAGCCGGCGGCGCGGTCTGCGGCGATGGCGATGCCGTCGAGGTCGGGCTCGTGGCGGCGGCGGGTGAAATCGAGCGCCTCGATCCGCTCCTCGCGCTTGAACGAGATCGCGGCAGTGGCGAGGCGGCCGTCCAGTTCGGGCAGGGCGACCTGCATGGCGAGGTCGGAGGGACCGAGGCCTCGCGGCGAGGCGGCCCAGGCGTCGCGCGCAATGCCGGCGAGGACGAGCTGCAGCACCGGGACACCGCCGGCATCGAGCGGCGAGGCGTCGGGGCCTTCGGGTGTCGGGCCGCGCGAGGAGAAGCCGGTGGCGTTGAGCACCACGGCGGGGCGCCACGCGCGCAGGTTGCTGGCGACGAAGGCTCCGGCGTCGGGGTCCTTGAGGCTGGCGACGAACAGGGCGCGGCTGCGCAGGCCGCGTTCGGCGAGCGCGGCGGCGAGCGCGGTGATCGGCGCAATGTCGCCGGCGAGGCGCTGCGAGCGGTAGAACACGATCGCGGCGAGCGGCGCGCCGGGGGGCAGTGTGGGCAGGCCAGGGATCGGCAGTTCGCCGCAGGCGGGCACGGGGTGGAGGTCGCCTGCGGGTTCGGGGCACAGGCCGCCCTGGTGGGCGCACAGGCGCAACGCGAGGCGGGTGTTCTCCGGGCCGCCGGCGCGCAGCAGGGTCTCGATGCGCAGGCGGACCGGCTCGGGCACGGTGGACAGCTCGGCGAGGCGGGGGTCGGCGCGTTCGCAGCCCGGGACGACAGCCAGCGCAATGCCGCGGCTGCGGCACAGCGCGCCGAGTTCCTCGGCCCCGTAGCCCCAGTATTCCATGCCGCCGAGCAGGCGCAGGACGACCGCGCTGGCGTGGGAGACGGTGCGTTCGAGGTAGAGGTCGACCGAGAGCGGGTGGCGCAGGCGAGCCAGACTGGCGAGGCGCAGGCCGGGCATCGGGTCGGAGTCGCCGAGGACGGGTGGGGGCGCTTCCAGCCAGGCGGCGGCGGCGGCGGCAAGGTCGCTGTCGGAAAACGAGACGAACACCAGCCCGGCGGGAGACTGCGCGAGGTCGACGGCGGCCTCGGCCTCGTCAAGCGTGCGGGTTTCGCGAACCAGCAGGTGCATGGATTCAGGCTCCCGGCTGCGGCGGCGGCGCGGCGGCGAGCATTGCGGCGATGGCGGCACGGTCGAGGCCGGCGCGGCCGATCACCACCAGACGGCCGATGCGGGGTTCGTGGGCGCGCCAGGCACGGTCGAATTCATGGCGGAAGCGGCTGCCAACGCCCTGCACCGCGAGCCGCATCGGCCGGTTGGCGACGGGCACGAAGCCCTTGATGCGCAGCACGTCGTGCGCGGCTGCAACCGCCGCCAGGCGGTGCAGCAACGGCTCCGGCGAGGTGGCCTCGGGCAGCTCGACCACAAAGCTCTCGAAGTCGTCGTGCTCGTGCGCGCCGTCCGAGGCGTCATGATGCGACGGGCGGGCATCGAGATCGTCCTCCGCCGCTGCAGCAAGGCCGAGCAGGACCGCCGGGTCGACCCGGCCCTCGCTCGCGGCGACGATGCCGACGGCTCGGCCGATGCTGGCCGCGGTCTCGGCGCGCAGGCGGTCCAGGGCAGCGGGGTTGAGCAAGTCGGCCTTGTTCAGCACGACGAGGTCGGCGGCGTGCAGCTGGTCCTCGTAGACTTCTGCCAGCGGGTTGTCGTGGTCGATGCCGGGGTCGGCGGCGCGCTGTGCGGCGACCGCGGCGGGGTCGTCGGCAAAGCGGCCGGCGGCAGCGGCGGGCGCGTCCACAACGGTGATCACGCCGTCCACCGTCACCCGGTCGCGTACCGCGGGCCAGGCGAAGGCGCGCAGCAGCGGCTTGGGGATGGCGAGGCCGGAGGTCTCGATCAGGATGTGTTCCGGGGGGCGGTGCTGGTCGAGCAGCGCGACCATCGCGGGGATAAAATCCTCGGCAACGGTGCAGCACAGGCAGCCGTTGGCCAGCTCGACGATGCTGGTCTCGTCGCAGCCGGCGATGCCGCAGGCGCGCAGCGTCTCGCCGTCGATGCCCAGGCTGCCGAACTCGTTGACGATCACCGCGATGCGCCGGCCCTGCACCTGGCCGAGGATGTGGCGCAGCAGCGTGGTCTTTCCGGCGCCAAGGAAGCCGGTGAGGATCGTGGCGGGAACCCGGGGGCGCAAGGCCGGCAGGGCTGGAGTCGCGGCCGGTCTGTTCATGCGGCGCGCTCGGCTGCAGCGGGGACCGGGATCGAGCCTGGGATCGGGGCCGGGGCTGGGGTCGTCAGGTCGTCGGGCGGCGGGACGCGGCCGACGACGACGCTGCGCAGCGAGGCGGCGCGACGTGAGGGCATCACCGTGCCATTGGATGAAGCCGCGTAGGCGGCGGCGTAGTCGAGCAGGTCGGACGCGAGCGCCGGATGCAGCCCCCCCAGCAGGTAGGTCCACTTGCCGCGCATCGACAGCACGGCCGAACAGCCGCGCTCGCAGTTGGCGAGGCAGCTGGTCTCGCGCAGCTCGATTGCCGCGGCCGCCGGCCCGGTCGGTCCGGAACCCGTCGCCTGGGGCACATCGAGACGGGCGGCGAGCAGGGCGACGGTGGCCCCGTGCAGGACCTGGCCCAGCGGCGAGTCGCCCGGGCGGAGGTCACGGCCGGCGCGGCAGGTGGTGCAGACGTGGAGGATGGTCTCGGCCATTCGCAACCCCGGGAATCGGCCGGCCGCCCGTGCGGTTCGGCCAGGCCGCGCAGCGTGCGCGCACGGAGGTGCGATCGTCCGGGGTGTTTGGCACCCGCGGGACCGGCGGCGCGGCCGGGGCCGGTACGCCGAGGCCACCGGGGCACCCCGCCCGGAGACACGATCAGTCGGGTGACGGACGGCTTGCGCCGCGCGCTCCCTTGATGGCAGGTCTCCTGGCTCGCGGATCAATCGCGACCCGCCCTCCTTCCCGGCCCCGCTCTCGGGCCAGTGGCATCTAGACGGGTCACTTTCCGCTCACAGTTGCGGGGGCAGCTGCGGCTTGCGGACCAACCGGCCCACCGCATTCCCTTTTCATCCCCCCTTTCGAGGGGAACCATCGAGGATGGTCTAGGTCCTGGCGACGAGGGGAGTCAACTTCGGGGGCGTGAGGACAGCCAAGACCGGGCTCCGCCCGGACCCGCTGGGGGCTGAGCCCCCAGACCCACACATGTTGCGGCAGCGGCGGTGGGTGAGGTGCCGTGTTCCCTATAGAATGGTTTCCGAAGGCCGCCGGCCTTTGGCGGGTCTGGGCAGAGCCCGGCCTTGCTTTCTGCCTCGACTGCTGGAGGCTCGCCCATGGCTTCCGACCTGACGCTGGTGCTGGGCGGCGCGCGCTCCGGCAAGAGCCGGCTCGCCGAGGCGCTGGTTGCCAGGGGAGCGCCGCCATGGGTGTATGTCGCGACGGCGCAGGCATTCGACGACGAGATGCGGGAGCGTGTCGCGGGCCACGTCGCGCGGCGGGAGGCGGGCTGGGTCACGATCGAGGCGCCGCTCGACCTCGCGGCCGCGCTGGCGGCGCATCCGGGCGCGCCGGTGCTGGTCGACTGCCTGACCCTGTGGCTGAGCAACCTGCTGCTGGCGGGGCGCGACCTCGACGCGGCAGGCGATGCGTTGCTGCACGCGCTCGCGGAGCGCGGGGCGCCGACCGTGGTGGTGGCGAACGAGGTCGGGCTGGGTATCGTGCCGGACAACCCGCTGGCGCGGGCGTTCCGCGACGCGGCGGGCGTGCTGAACCAGCGGGTCGCGGCGCAGGCCGGGCGGGTTGCTTTCGTTGCGGCGGGGCTGCCGGTCTGGCTCAAGGGGGGGGAAGTCAAGGCCAGGGCTCTGCCCTGGACCCGCTGGGGCCTGAGGCCCTGACCCGCCCATGAACGTCTTTTTGGCACACTTTGGCGCGTGGTGCCGATACCGGGCCCTACTCCTCCACGCGGCCGCGCATGCTGCGGCCGAGCGCCAGTTCGGTGACCACGCCGTGCAGCGTGCGCAGCTCCTGTTCGGTGACCTCGCCGCGCTGGAACAGGTGGCGCAGGTTCTGCACCATTCCCGGCCGCTTCGGCAGGTTGCGCAGGAAGCCGCATTCGTCGAGCTCGCGGGTCAGGTGGCCAAGGAAGCGGTCCAGCTCGCCCTTGGTGGCGACACGGCTCTCGTGGGTGTCGAGGCGGCGGGGGAGCGTCTCCTCGGCCGCACTCCACCATTCGTAGGCCATCACCATGACGGCCTGGGCGAGGTTGAGCGACATGAAGGCGGGGTTGAGCGGGTAGCGCACCAGCGTGTCGGCGCAGGCGAGGTCGTCGCGGTCGAGGCCGGCACGTTCGGGGCCGAACAGGACGCCGGCGCGCAGGTCGCGGGCGCAGATCTCGCGCAGTTCGGCGGCCCCGCCGCGGGCGGTGAGCACGGGTTTCGTGACGTGGCGGGGACGCGGGCAGGTCGCAAACACGTGGTGCAGGTCGGCGGTGGCGGAGGGGACGTTGTCGAACACCACCGCCGCATCGAGGATGCGATCGGCGCCGGAGGCCATGCGCCAGGCCTTCTCCTGCGGCCAGCCGTCGCGAGGGGCGACCAGACGCAGCTCGAACAGGCCGCCATTGGCCATGGCGCGGGCGACGGCGCCGATGTTGTCGGCGAGCTGCGGCCGCACCAGGAGCACCACGGGAGTATTGCCGAGGGGGGCGAGCGGGGCGCCGCCGTCGCGGCCGGTCACCGAGGCGCCGCACGGAGGTTCATCGGGCGTGGCCTTGCGCGGCCTGCCAGCGACGCATCAGCGCGATCTCGCGGGTCTGCGCCACGATGATGTCCTGCGCCAGGCGGCGCATGGCGGGGTCACGACCGTAGTGCAGCTCGACCCGAGCCATGTCGATCGCACCCTGGTGGTGCGGTATCATGCCGGACACGAAGTCGCGGTCCGCATCGCCGGTGTAGGGCTCGGCCATCATCGCGTCGTGCATCGTGCTCATCGCGTGGCGGTAGGCGTCGGTCGAGGGCGTGGCCGGGGCCATGCCGCTCTGCGGGGTGGCAGGCGTGGCGACCGGGTGAGCCGGCAGCGCGGGGCCTGCAGCGGCGGGCTGTGCCAGTGCCGGGCCGTGCCCCAATGCCGCGATCAGCAGCGCCGCGAGTGTGGTTCTTGCGAGCATCCTGGTGTTTCCTTGTCGAGCTTCGTGTTGCCGGGTGGTCGAAGGAAGCAAGTCCAGCGGCGCCGCCGCTGGACCCCGCCGGGCCTGAGGCAGCGGACCGGCGTCCGAAGGCGGTGTCGAGGCTCAGGCGCGGCGCCAGGTGGTGCGGCCGGCCTTGTCCTCCAGCACGATGCCCTGCCCGGCCAGCCGGTCGCGAATCGTGTCCGCCGCCGACCAGTCCTTTGCCGCCCGCGCCGCCAGCCGCGCCTCGATCGCCTCTTCGATCTCGGCGTCCTGGGCGCCGGTCGGTGGGGATGCCGGCACGCTGGCCTCCACGCCATGCGGCGGCGCGCCGGTGTCCGGCAGAGTGCGGTGGAACCAGGCGGCGGGTTGCCTGCCAAGCAGACCGAGCATCCGGCCCGCCGTTCGCAGCGAGGCTGCGGCTGCCGTGTCCCCTGCCCGCCCGGCCGCGGCCAGGGTGTGCAGCACGGACAGCGCCTGCGGGATGTTGAGGTCGTCGCAGAGGGCGTCGAGGAAGGCAACGGGCAGCGTGCCCGGGGTGTCGCCGGCAGCCTCAATGCCGCGGTAGAGGCGGTCAGTCTCGCGCACCGCCTCGTCGAGCAGCCGGTCGGAAAAGTCCAGCGTGCCGCGGTAGTGCGACTTAAGCATCGCGAGGCGGATCGCCTCGGCGGGGGCGCGAGCCACCACGTCGCGCAAGGTGGCGAAGTTACCCAGGCTCTTGGACATTTTTTCGCCGTCGACCAGCATCATGCCGTTGTGCAGCCAGGTGTGGGCGAAGCCGCTGCCGGGATAGGCGCACAGGCTCTGCGCCCGCTCGTTCTCGTGGTGTGGAAACAGCAGGTCGTCGCCGCCGGCGTGGATGTCGAAGTCGGCGCCGAGGTAGCGGCGCGACATGGCGCTGCATTCGATGTGCCAGCCGGGGCGGCCGCGTCCCCAGGGACTGTCCCAGCCGGGGAGGTCGGGCGAACTCGGTTTCCAGAGCACGAAGTCGCCGGGGTCGCGCTTGTAGGCGGCGACCTCGACGCGGGCGCCGGCCAGAAGCTCGTCGGGCGAACGGCCGGACAGCTCGCCGTAGAGCGGGAAGCTCGCGACGGAGAACAGGACGTGGCCGGCGGCGGCGTAGGCGTGGCCGGCCGCGATCAGGCGCGCGGTCATGTCCACCATCTCGGCGATGTGTGCGGTGGCGCGGGGCTCGATGTCGGGGGGCAGGTTGCCGATCGTGGCCATGTCGGCGGCGAAGTCGCGTTCCGTGCGCGCAGTGATGGTGGCGATGGGTTCGCCGGAGGCCGTGGCGCGGACGGTGATCTTGTCGTCGACGTCGGTGATGTTGCGCACGTAGGTGACGCGTGGGTGGAGGTGGCGCAACAGGCGGACGAGGACGTCCCAGACCACGGTGGAGCGGACGTTGCCGAGGTGGGGGAGGTCGTAGACGGTGGGGCCGCAGACGTAGAGGCGAACGTGCGCGGGGTCGATCGGCGCGAAGGGGACGCGGCGGCGGCTGAGGCTGTCGTGGAGGGTGAGTGGGGTCATGGGTCTCGCTTTCTGGGGCAGGCGGCGAGCGGGGGCAACGGGGGTGGGCGCATGTTCGCGATCGGGCGGGACGATCTTTCGGGCGAGGCGGTGCGGGGGCTGCTGGCGCTGCACCTGGCGGGGATGCACGCGAGTTCGCCGGCGGGGAGCGTGTCCGCGCTCGGCCTGTCGGGGCTGATGGTGCCGGCGGTGAGCGTTTGAACCGTGTGGGAGGGGAGGCGATCACGGGAGTGGGGGTGCTGTTCGATCACATGATCGGCGAGGCGAGGGGGTGGGGAGGCTGAGCCTGAAGACGGCGTGGGGGGCGGGGTTCAAGGCGGCTACGGCTGTATTGGGGGCGGGGGTTCGTGGAGGGGGAGGCGTTCGGGGGATACGAGGAGAGCGGGTTCAGCCGGTTTTTGTATCTGAGGTTGTGAGAGAAAGCGGCAGCCAGAGAAGCAAGTCTTCGTTTTCTGAAGAAAAAGAACCAAAAAGACTTTGCACGCTTGGTTCCGAGCTTGCATGTCGGCCAGGATTCTCCCTGGGCAAAAGTTCTTTGGTTCTTTCTTTCAAGAAAGAACTCGCTTGCTTCGCCTGCCTTGCGACAGGTCACGGCTTCCAGGCCTGCATGGACGTGGGAGGGCGGATCGGGTGGGAAGGCTGACCGGCAAGGTCGCGCTCGTGACGGGTGCGGCGCGCGGGATCGGGGCCGTGATCGCGCAGGCGTTCGCCGCGGAGGGCGCGACGGTCTGGGTGACGGATGTCAATGTCGCCGGCGCGGGCAGGGTCGCGGCGGGAACCGGGCCTGTGGCGACTTCGGCGCGCCTGGACGTGCGCGTCGAGGCCGACTGGGTGGGCACGATGGCCCTCGTGCTGGCGCGAGGCGGTCGCCTCGACGTGCTCGTCAACAACGCGAGCGTCACGGGGTTCGAGGCCGGCCCTGCCGTGCACGACCCGGAAAACGCCAGTCTCGAAGACTGGCGCGCGGTTCACGAGACGAACCTCGACGGCGTGTTCCTGGGCTGCAGGCACGCGATCCGGGCGACGCGGCCGGTCGGCGACGGGTCGATCATCAACGTGTCGTCGCGGTCCGGCCTGGTGGGCATTCCCGGCACCGCCGCCTATGCGTCGTCGAAGGCGGCCGTGCGCAACCACAGCAAGCCGGTGGCGCTCTGGTGCGCGCAGCAGGGGTTCCGGATCCGCTGCAACTCGATCCATCCCGCCGCGATCCTGACCCCGATGTGGGAGCCGATGCTGGGCAGCGGGCCGGACCGCGCGGCGCGCATCGCCGCGCTCGTGGCCGAGACGCCGCCTCGGCGGTTCGGCACGCCGGCCGAGGTCGCGGCGATCGCCGTGCTGCTGGCGTCGGACGAGGCGACCTACGTCACGGGAACGGAGATCAACGTCGACGGGGGACTGCTCGCAGGCTCGGCGGCGGTTCCGGGCTGAGGCTTGCCCGCTGTCGAGAACGGCGAAGGAAGAAAGCGGGTTCTTTCTTGAAAGAAAGAATCAAAGAGCTTTCATCCGTGGAGTCCCTGACCGGCGTGTGGACTCGATGCCAAGCGTGCAAAGTCTTTTTGCTTCTTTTTCTTCAGAAAAAGAAGGCTTCCTGTCCTGTGCCTGCCTACGCCGCCGCCCGGAGGCGTTCGGCGACGCGGGGGCGGCCCATGAGGGGGAGGAGGGCGGCGAGCTCGGGGCCTTTTTCCTCGCCGGTGAGGGCGAGGCGGAGGGGGTGGAAGAGGGTTCTGCCCTTTCGGCCGCTGGTGGATTTGAGGGTGGTGGTCCAGGTAGACCAGGTGGTGGCGTCCCAGGGGTCGGGGGGGAGGGCGTCGAGGGCCTGGCGGAGGAAGGGAGCGTCGGTTTCAAGGAGGGGAGCGACGATGTCGCCGGCGACGACGTCCCACCACAGCCGGACCTCGGCGAGGAGCTCGAGGTTCGGGCGGACGGCGAGCCAGAACGCCTCGTTGGCGCCTTCGGGGAGGCGCTCACGGATGGTCTCGAAAGGCATCGCGTGCAGGGCGCGGGCATTGACGCCGAGAAGCTGGGCCGCGTCGAAGCGGGCGGGGGCGTGGCCGAAGCGGCTGGGGTCGAACTCGGCGGCAAGGGTTGCGAGAGAGAGGGCCTCGGGGGGAGCCGGGGTACCGAGGCGGGCGAGCATGCCGAGGACGGATTGCGGGAGGATGCCGTCGGCGCGCAGGCTGCGGATGGAGACGCTTTCGAGGCGCTTGGACAGCTTGGCGCCTTCGCCGTCCTGCAGGAGCGGCAGGTGGCCAAAGCGGACAATGCGGTCGGGGTCGGCGCTGAGCGCCTCCCAGAGGTCCATCTGCAGGCCGGTGTTGCTGACGTGGTCCTCGCCGCGCAGGACGTGGGTGGTGCCCTCGTCGATATCGTCGACGACGGAGGTGAAGCCGTAGAGCGGCGTGCCGTCGGCGCGGATCATCACCGGGTCGGACATGGCGGTGAGCTTTACCTGGCGGGGGCCGAGGACGAGGTCGTCCCACTGCATGGTGCGGGCGGAGAGCAGGAAGCGCCAGTACGGGCGCTTGCCGCCGGCCTCGGCGGTGGCGCGCTGCTCGGGGGTGAGGCGGAGCATGGCGCGGTCGTAGAGGGGCGGCTTGCCGAGGCGCAGGCGCTGCTCGCGCTTGACCCGCAGCTCGTCCTCGCTCTCGAAGCAGGGATAGAGGCGGCCGGCGGCCCTGAGGCGCTCGGCGGCTGCGGCGTAGCGGGGGAGGCGGTCGGACTGGCGGAAGGTCTCGTCCCAGTCGAGACCGAGCCAGCGCAGGTCGTGCTCGATGGCGTCAGCGTATTCGGGGCGGGAGCGGGCGGCGTCGGTGTCGTCGATGCGCAGGACGAAGCGACCGCCGTGGCGGCGGGCGAACAGGAAGTTGGCCAGCGCGGTGCGCAGGTTGCCGACATGCAGCAAGCCGGTGGGGCTGGGAGCGAAACGGAGCTTCATGCCGTGTGGCCGGGGTATGGAGCGGGCCTCATGCCTCATTCTCATCTTCGTCGGGCTCGACGAGGCGGGGGTCAAGGGCGCGCCAGTCGCGGTCGGCCGGGTCCGCGGGGTGGCCGGCGAACACGCTGACCTCGGTGGCCGAGCGCCAGCCCTCGTCGTCGGCATCGACCACCAGCGCGTCCTCGCCGAACGCCAGCCAGGCCTGCATCACCTCGACCTCGTTCATCCCCGCCCCGCGGCAGACCTCGATGCTGTCGCGCACGTAGGCGCGGGCGAAGGCGTTGGCGTGCTCGATGTCCTCGAAGCCCGCGACCTCCTCGGTGATGCCCTCCTCAGCGCCGCCGGAAAGATCGAGGATGCGCACCCGCCAGCCGCCCGGGGACAGCGCGCCCGGTGGGGGGGTGCTCAGGCGGGCCTCCCGGTCGCTGCGTCTCGCGCGGCTGCATTGTTCATCGTGCCGATCCTCATGTCCCGTCCGGACGGATGCAGATGCGCGCGCACGGCGGACAAGCCAAGGCTTGGGGTGGAAAAAGCGCTGTGTTCTCGCATCGCCGCTGATTTGGCAGACCCAGCGTCCGCGTTCTGACCCGCCGAAGGTGCCGCGGCATGACCGAGATGGCGTGGAGCAGGCCTCGTCGTGTGGGTCTGGGGAACTTATAACAGCGGCCGCAAGCATTGACCGGTAAGCGTAGCGAAGCTGGGCTCTGCCCAGACCCGCCAAAGGCCTCAGGCCTTTGGCGGAGTCCAGAGGCAGAGCCTCTGGCCTTGCTTGCCTGACCGGTCACGCTCAGAGCCTGTTCGTATCAGCCTCCAGCGGCTCCCATTTTCAAGACATCGGGCAGAGCGCCGGCTTTGCTTGCTGGCCGGACACTCAGCCGCGGAAGAGGAACTCGCGGCCGACCTTGACCCGGCCAACGCCGTCGTAGGCGACGATGTCGGCGGTGGCGTAGGTCTCGCCCCAGCGGTCGGGCAGGAAGCTGCCAGTGCCGACCACGTCGATGGCTGCGCAGGCGTCTGCCATGACCCGGTAGTCAGGCAGGATCGCGAGGTCCTCGTCGGGAAGGTGTCGCGGTAGAGCTCGGCGGCGCGCAGGGTGCTGCCGGCATAGCCGATCAGGGCGTGCGGCATGGTGCCGAGGCCGCGCGGCTGCCGAAGAAATACGCGGTGGCGTCGTTGGCGTTACCGGTGAAGCCGCGCGCGCCCTCGCGTCTGGCGGCGTCGCTGCCGACCGAGGCGGCGTAGGCCATGGCGACCTGCATCTCGGCGCCGGCGCAGTGGCGGGCGTCCATCGCGAGGAACCCGGCCTCGGGGAGCGCCAGGCACATCTGGCAGGCGTTGTGCGCGGCGACGCGGGGCCGGGCCGAGCTTCTGCAGAGCGAGGGTCTCCAGGTCGACGAGCTGGAGGAAGGAGCCGGTCAGGTAGACCAGCGGCTCGCCGGCGCTGACCCAGGCGCCTTCGGGATGGGTCAGCACGATGTCGAACGCGGTGTGGCGGGCGCGGGCGACGTCGGACAGCCATTCGAGCAACAGGCGGGGCGCGGAGACGACGGGACGGCGCAGGAAGAGGGCGTAGGTGACGCGGGCGTCGCCGTGGGGGGCGAGGATCGCCTTGGTCCGGTTGAAGTAGGCGTCGGTGCGGCCGGTGATGTCGGCGTCGAGCGTCGGCGGGGGCTCGACGCCGGACGTCACTGCGCGGCGACCAGGTCGGGCGACCCGGCCCGGCGCGCCTTTAGTTCCTCTGCGACCAGAAAGGCGAGTTCGAGAGACTGCTCGGCGTTGAGGCGGGGGTCGCAGAAGGTCTCGTAGCGGTCGCCGAGGTCGGCCTCGGTGAGGCGGTGCGCGCCGCCCACGCACTCCGTGACCGGCAGGCCGGTCATCTCGACGTGCACGCCAGCGGCCCGCGAGCCTTCGGCCCCGTGAATGTCGAAGAAGCCGCGCACCTCGGCGAGGATGCGGTCGAAGCTGCGGGTCTTGACCTTGCTCGACGTGCTCGTGGTGTTGCCGTGCATGGGGTCGCACAGCCAGGCGATGCGCCGGCCGTCGCGCCGCACGGCGCGCAGCAGCGGCGGCAGGCGGGCGTGCACCAGATCGGCACCCATGCGGCTGATGAGGGTCAGGCGGCCGGGCTCGTCGTTCGGGTCGAGGATGGCGATGAGGCGAAGCAGGTCGTCGACGGCGGTGGTGGGGCCGACCTTGAGCCCGACCGGGTTGCGCACGCCGCGCAGGAACTCGACGTGGGCGCCGTCGGGCTGGCGGGTGCGATCGCCGATCCAGAGCAGATGCGCCGAGCAGCAGTAGTACTCGCCGGTGGTGGAATCGATGCGGGTGAGCGCCTGCTCATAGGGCAGCAGCAGCGCCTCGTGGCTGGTGTAGAACGCGGTCTCGCGCAGCTGCGGCAGCGCGCTCATGCCGCAGGCGGCCATGAAGCCGAGGGTCTCGTCGATGCGCGAAGACAGGTCGCGGTAGCGCGCGGCAAGTGGGCTGCGCTCCACGAAGTCGAGGTTCCAGCGGTGCACCTCGTGCAGATCCGCGTAGCCGCCGGTGGCGAAGGCGCGCAGCAGGTTCAGCGTGCCGGCGGACTGGAAATAAGCGGTCTCCATCCGCTGCGGGTCGGGGATACGCGCCGCGGCGGTGAAGTCCGGGCCGTTGATGATGTCTCCGCGGTAGCTCGGCAGCGTGTGCCCGCCGAGGGTCTCGCTGTCGCACGAGCGGGGCTTCGCGTACTGCCCGCCCATGCGGCCCAGCTTCACGACCGGGAGCTTGGCGCCGAAGGTCAGGACCACCGCCATCTGCAGCAGCACCCGGAAGGTGTCGCGGATGACGTTGCCGGTATACTGCGAGAAGCTCTCGGCGCAGTCACCGCCCTGCAGCACGAAGGCGCGGCCTTCGGCGGCGAGCGCCAGCTGCTCGCGCAGGCGGCGCGCTTCGCCCGCGAACACCAGCGGAGGGTAGCCGTGCAATCTTGCCTCGACAGCAGCGAGGGCGGTCTGGTCGGGGTAGGTGGGCAGCTGCTGCGCGGGGCGGTCGCGCCAGCTTGCCGGGGTCCAGTCACGGGTCGGGAACGTCATCATTGCGGCTCCTGCCCGCCTGGGGCGTGGGCCCTTATCGGCCCATGTCAAGCGAGGATGCCAGCGCCTCGCGCGGGAGGCTGACCCGAGAGGAAGGCACGCAAGGCCGGGCTCTGCCCAGACCCGCCGGGGGCCGAGCCCCCGGACCGACGCATGAAGGCAGGACCTTGCAGGCGATGGGTCTTGCCCTTTGTGGGGCGGTCGCGGGCGGTTGGCCATCGTGGTCCTGCCTTCGAGCAGCGGGCCCATTTCCGGCCTTGCCCTACTCTGCTGCCTGCTTCAGCCCCGAGACCCGGGTACGCACCCGCATCGTTACCCATTCCTCGCCGCCGGTCGGGTGGATGCCGATGGTGCGGTCGAAGTCCGACTTGGTCGCCCCCGCGGTCATCGCGATGCCGATGCCCTGCATCATCTCCGGGGCGTCGTCGCCGATCATGTGCGCGCCGACCACCCGCTGGCTTGCCTGGTCCACCACCAGCTTCATCAGGGCACGGTGCCCGGCACGCCCCGTCATGGTGTGGCGCATCGGCGTGAACCGCGTCACGTAGACGTCGACCGGGCCCAGCGCTGCGGCCTCATCCTCGGTGAGCCCGGCGGTGCCGATCGGCGGCTGGCTGAACACCGCGGTCGGCACGGCGCGGAACGACCAGCTCCGGGGCGTCGCCGCACCGAACAGCCGGTCTGCGAGCGCGTGGCCCTCAGCGATCGCCACCGGTGTCAGGTTCATCTTGTTGGAGACGTCACCGATCGCGTACACTTCCTCGACGCTGGTGCGGTCCTCCGCGTCGACCACCACGGCGCCGTTCGGCGTGCACTTCACACCCGCCCGCTCCAGGCCAAGGTTGGCTGTGTTGGGCTGGCGGCCGACCGCGAAGAACACCAGGTCGGTCTCGATCGTCTCGCCGTTGGCCAGCACGACCCGGCGCACACCGCCGTTCGCCTCGATGCGCGCGATCCTGGTGGAGGGGCGCAGAGTGATACCCATCGCCGGCAGCGTCTCGGCCAGGGCCTCGCGGATGTCATGGTCGAAGCCGCGCAGCGGCAGGTGCTGGCGGTAGAGCAGCGTCACCTCGGCGCCGAGGCCCGCGAAAATGCCGGCGAACTCGACGCCGATGTAGCCGCCGCCGACCATCAGGACGCGGCGCGGCATGTCTGGCAGCTCGAACGCCGCGTCGGAGACGATCCCCAGCTCCCATCCCGGCGTCTCCTTCGGCCAGACCGGATGGCCGCCGGTGGCGATGACGATGCGTTCGGCGGTGACGGGCCGACCGCCGAGATCGAGGCTGTGTGGGCCGGTGAAGGTCGCGTGGTGCTCGTGCACGCTGACGCCGGCCTGCTCCAGCATCGACACGTAGACGCCATTGAGGCGGGCAATCTGGCGGTCCTTGTGGCCGATCAGGGTCTGCCAGTCGAAGGTGCCGCGCTTGCTGTTCCAGCCGAAGCCGCGCGCGTCCTCGGCCAGCATGCCGTATTCCGACGCCTGCACCATCAGCTTCTTCGGGACGCAACCGACGTTGACGCAAGTGCCGCCCCAGAACCGCCCCTCGGCAATGCCGACGCGTGCGCCATGGCTCGCGGCAACCCGGGCGCAGCGTACGCCGCCTGAACCGCCGCCGATGACGAACAGATCGTAGTCATAGGGCATCGGTCCCTCCAGATATGAACATGTCGGCAACCGAGTGCCAGCATACGGCTTGGTTGCCCGGCTTGCCGCCCGATTGCCACGAGCCGGTCCGGCGATGGCGCCGCGCCATTGTCCCGGCAAATGCCGCGGCCTGGAGCAGAAATGGTCCTGCGGCGGCAGAGAGCAACTTTTGCCCTGTCATACCAACAAGCTTTGAGCGTCACGGGTCAGGCATAGCAAGGCCAGAGGCTCTGCCTCTGGACTCCGCCAAAGGCTAGCCTCTGGAAACCATTTGCTTGAGGAATGGGTTCCCAAAGGCCTCAGGCCTTTGCCGGGTCCGGGCGTAGCCCTCGCAAAGTTTTGGTGGCCCGCCTTGGTCATTGGACTGCGGGCGGAGAGAACCCAGCCTTGCTTCGCCTCCAGGTCAATGCCTGGAACCACTGCCGGGGTCGTCGCGCTGCTGGCGCAGGCAGATGCGCACGACGTAGCGGGTGCCGACATCCTCGGTGACTTCCAGCGCCGCTCCGAGCTGACGCGAGAAGCCGCGGATCAGCTGCAGGCCGATGCCGTCACGGGTGCCGGTCTCGGTTTCGCTCCGTCCGGCCGGGATGCCCACGCCGTCATCGGCGATCATCAGCTCCGCCGTTTCCCCGTCCTGGGTCAGGCTGACCGCGACGTGGCCCGAGCGGCCGCCAGGGAAGGCGTATTTGAGCGCGTTGCTGACTGCCTCGGTAACGATCAGCGCGAGCGGAACCGCCTGGTCGCTCAGCATGCGCAGTTCGGGGGCGTCGATGTCGAGCGCGATGCGGCGGCCCTCGCGCTCCCCCATCGCCTGGAACAGCTGGCCGCACAGCTCGACCAGGAAGGAGCGCATGTTGATGGTGTGCACCTCGCCGTGGGCGTAGAGGTGGCGGTGCAGCGTGGCGAGCGCGCGCACCCGGTCACGCGCGGACTGGAACTCAGCGCGAGCCTCGGGCTGGCGAATGCGACTGGCCTGCAGGTTGAGCAGCGACGCGACGATCTGCAGGTTGTTTTTCACCCGGTGATGGATTTCCTGCATCGCCAGTTCCTGCTGCTCGCGGGAGCGGACCAGTTCCGCCTCGCGTTCTGCCAGCGCGGCGGCGGCACGGCCGAAGCTGTTGCCGAGAGCCGCGACCTCCTGCGGCAGCTTCATGGCGGGTGGATGGAACACACCGCTGGTGCGCCAGGTGCCGACTGCCAGACCCAGAGCGTGCAGCGGCGCCACGACGCCGCGCCTGGTGCCGGCGACAAGAATGATCAGGCCGATCAGCACCAGCAGGCCGAGCCAGGAAGCGCGCAGCATCAGCAGGTGGAACGCGGCGGCATGCTCGGAGCCGGCATCGTAGCCGAGCACCAGCCGGACCGTGCCGTCGATTGGGGCCGAGGTGAACAGCACGTGACTGCGCGGGGCGTCGCCGGCGACCACGGGGGCGCCGGACTGGAGCCGGGCCAGGATCAGCGGTGACGGAGGCTCGTGGTCGGTTCGGCCAGTCAGCGGCACCAGCACGGGGCCGTCGCTGTACCATGCGCCCGAGCCTGCCAAGCCGAGCGACGGCAGCGCGGTCAGCGGGCCGGGAGTAATCGCGGTCTGCAGGGTGATGCCTGCCATGGGCCGGCGCATCACTAGCTGCGCTGGCGTCGTGGCGGCGCCAAGCAGCGTGATACTGGGTCCGGAAAGCAGTAGAGCTGGTCCCGGTGAAACTGACGTGCTGGCGCATCGCCAGTGGCCATCTGCTTCGTAGACGGTGATGCTCCGGAGTTCGCCGGCGGACAGCCCGATACCAAGTTGTAGGCTGGCCGTGCAGTTCGACTGCAGGCCGCCTGCCACGCCGGGAAGCGCGGCGACCGCGCGAAGCACGCTGATGGACCGGTCCAACTCGTCACGAATGGCAGCCGCGCCCGCGGAACCTGTCATGAAAGCGTGGTCTCGGCTGATCGCTGCAGCGTGCGTGTAATCCCGATACAGCCCGGTGCCAGCAAGGGCCACCAGTGGTATGGCGGCCAGGAGCGCGGCGGTCGCAAGCCTTACCGGAATAGAGTCGCTCAATCCGCCTAACAGCGTTCGGACCGACATGATCCGGCAGAAACCGCTCGCTTCACGAACAAGAAAGACACGGAATTCATTTCCGCCGGTCTTCCTCGATCAAGCGGAGGAATTCTTCCGGAACTGGCTCCCGGGCGACACCATCAAATATCTCGTGCAAGCCACGTTGCAGCCAGAGATCAAAGGCCGCATTGGTCTTCTGCGCGCCGGACCCGGCCTGCGATTTACGTCGGGCTGGCATCGAATTGTCTTCGCGCTTCGCCATGTTCGAAATCAACTGTTCCGTGACGACCAACGCGGGGTATGATGCCCGCATCGCGATCTCGGACGCCTGCTCAGGCCACGGTGCTGCTGGTGTTTTCGGCGTGACCAAGCGCGGCAGCGGCTTCACGCGGCAGACGCGTCGTACGGCCACGGGCGTGGTCTTCGCCGAACAGCCATGCTTCCAGCTGACGACGGGCCCGAAACACCCGGCTTTTGGCAGTACCGACGGCACAACCGGTGGACTCCGCCAATGCCTCGTAGCTCATGCCGTGGACCACGACCATGACGAGCGCTTCGCGCTGGTCTGCGGGCAGCCTCGACATCGCCTTGGAGAGTTCCTTCAGTGCGAGGCGATCCTCGTGCGGAGCCTCGGTGGCGAAGGTGTGCGCCGGGACATCGTCGATGTCGGTGGTGTCGCGGCGCTTGCGCAGGTTGGAAATGAAGCGGTTGCGCAGGATACGATGCATCCAGGCGGCGAAGTTGGTGCCGGGAATGAAGCTGTCCTGGGCGGATAGGGCGTTGCAGACGGCGTCCTGCACCAGATCCTCGGCTGCAGCACGGTGGCGAGTCAGGGCCAGCGCCTGAACACGCAGCTTTGGCAGGATACCGATAACCTGGTCGTGGAAGGTCGCCGTTGTCATTGGCCGCGGTCTCCTGGTTCCGCCTGATCAATGGCGGCCCGGGATCGCGGTTGCATGCGCGCGATCAAGAAATTGCCAGCGCGCCCGGATGCCCCAGTTCGTTGCGTTGCACGCCTCGGACCTCGGTCCGGATGCTCCGTCTCCGGATCCGGCCAGCGGCCGGGACCTTGGCTCCCGTGGATGCGCAGCGAAATGGCAGCAGACGCCCTATCGCCTGCAAGCGTGGTGCTTTGCGGGCCCGGATAGCGATCAGCCTTGCCGGCATGCGCGGTGTCGTCACTCCACGACGCCGTCGGTGGGGCGCGCGCGACGGCCGGTGATCTGCGCGAGCTTGGCGCGGGCGCGCGAAACCCTCGCCTTCATTGTTCCGACCGGCACGCCGCAGATTGCCGCCGCCTGCTCGTGGCTCAGCTCCTGCGCGCCGACCAGGACCAGGGCCTCGCGCAGCAGCGGCGGCAGGCTGAACAGCATGCGCTGCAGGTCGGACAGCTCGGCCGCTCCGTGCTGCGGGGCGCCTTCCGCCTCGTCGCCGGAGAACTGCTCGGCCATGGCGCGTTGCTCGCGGCGGCGGCGGCGAAACTGCTCGTAGAAGGCGTTGCGCTGGATGGTAAACAGCCAGGCCTTGAGGTTGGTGCCGTGCTGGAACTGGTCGAGCGCGCCCAGGGCGCGGACCAGCGTGTCCTGCACCAGGTCGTCGGCCAGCGTGCGGTCGCGTGCGAGGAAGCGGGCAAAGGCGCGCAGGTCCGGCAACAACCTGATGATCTGCGGCCGCAGCTCGCCCTGATGGTCCTGCGACGTCGCCGCCCGGGCCTGTGCAGGCCCCGCCCGCGCCCCGGGTATCGGCGCGGCGGCCCCGCCGTCACTCACCATGAATCCACTTGCCCTCTGCAGCGCTTCCGCCGAGTTGTGTCGCCCAGGCGCCGGACCTCGCGGTCCTTTGTCCTGCCGCACCCGGCGCGGCAGAGGACAGGTGCCAGGAAAGGATTGGGGATGACCAGCCCGGGACGCGAAGACTTGATCCGCGAGCTGCCCTATGTACGCCGGTATGCGCGTGCGCTCACCGGCAGCCAGGCTCGCGGTGACACGCTGGTGGCCGATAGCCTGCGCGCGATGCTGGCGGCGCCACCCCGCCAGGCCGGACAGAATGACATGGTTGATCTGCGGCTCGGCCTCTACGCCAGCGTCACCCGGGCGTCGATGCATCAGGCTCCGGTCGCCGCTCCGGGGGGGCTCTCGGCGGTGCAGCGGCAGCTGCTGCTGCTGACGGCGCTGGAGGGGCTGGAACTGTCGCAGGCGGCATTGGCGACCGGGCTTGACGACGCCGTCGCGGAGCTGGCGCTGGTCGAGGCACGTTCGCACCTGCACAAGGCGGCGGCGACCGACGTGCTGATCATCGAGGACGAGCCGATCATCGCCATGGACCTGGAGGAGCTGGTGCAGGGCTGCGGCCACCGTGTGGTGGGCGTGGCGTCGAGCGAACAGGAGGCGATCGAGATCGCGCTGCGCACCCGGCCCGGGTTGATCCTCGCCGACATCAACCTCGGCCTGGGCGGCGATGGCGCGTCGGCGGTGGCGGCCATCACGCATCGTCACCCGGCGCCGGTGATCTTCGTGACCGCCTATCCGGAGCGGTTGCTGACCGGCGAGGCCGTGGAGCCGGCGTTCGTCATCACCAAGCCTTTCGAGCCGCTGACGCTGGCGATCGCGACTTACCAGGCCGTAACCGGCGGCGTCCGCCTCAGCTGAGTGCCAATCGGGACATCGCTTCTGCAAGCCAGCGGACGCGTTCTCGGCGTAGCCGGTCGATGACCGGACTTGCATTGGGCTGGCAGGTTGCAATGCGGTCTAGATACAGCGACCAGGCGGCGGACACTGGCGGAAACTCCGCTCGCGCTACGGCGCTCACAATATGCAACCGACAAGGATGACCGCGAGACGATGGCCTCATTGCATGCCGCCGCTTCCCCCCTCCTTGGCGAGGCTTCTGGCACTCGACCGGGCATCGGGGTTACCCCGGCCGAAACGGGCGAGGAGACAGGCATGAAGGCGGCTGCAAGTGACGTGGCTCCCATGGGCAGCAGTGGGCGATCGCTGCGGATCGCCTTTGTGCGGAGCGGCCTGGGCGCTCCGGCGTCCTGGGCGACTGTGCTGCACAGGGTCAGCGGTCTCGGGTTCGATCATCTGTTGCTGGGACCGGCCTTCACCTCGCCGGACGGTGCAGATCCGGCGCTGATCGGGGACGCCGGGAGGCTGTCAGCGGGTCTGGGCGGGGGGCCGGCTGAAACGGGCATACGCGACTTGGCACGCCTCGCCGCGGCTCAGGGAGTCTCGCTGCTCCTTGACGTGACGATGGCGCGGATCGCTGCCGGTTCGCCGCTGATGGCTGATGCTGCAGGGTTGTTCGCGCCACCGGACGACAAGGCGCCGCTCGATCCGCGGCGCGACGTCGACATGCACGCCGCACTGGCCGCCGTCGCGAACGAGGGTGCTGCCGAGCGACTGGGTGCTTGGTGGGGCAGCCTGCTGTCGCGCTGGGCGGAGTGGGGGATCGCCGGTTTCCGGCTGCAGGGACTTGATGAGCTGCCCGTGGAATTCCTGCCGGCGGTGCTGCGTTCGATACGCCGCTGCACCGCCGGGGTTTTGCTGGCCTGGACTCCGGGCTTGCCGCGGTCATCGCTGCCAATGCTGACGGGCCTCGGGCTTGACGGGGTGTTCTGCTCGCTGCCGTGGTGGGATTGGCGCAGCGAGTGGCTGTGGGACGAGATCGCGGCGCTGCGCCAGGTCGCGCCCGTCCTGGCCGGTCCGGACGCGCCGTTCGGGCCAGGGGTCGCGGAAGCACAGGCCGATCGGATTCGGGCGGAGCCGGCCTATCGCCGAGCACTGGCGCTTGCGGCGACGCTGGGAACGGGCTGGCTGGTGGATGCGTCTCCAGCGGCCGATCGCCGCACCTCGGCCGCAGGTGCCGCATCGTTGGAGCGCGACACCGAGTCGGGGCTCGACACTGACATCGCCGCACTCAACGGGCTGCTCAGCACCGAGACCCTGCTTGATGACGGGGGCGAGGTGTTGCTGCCGCTCGGCGCTTCCGGTCCGGTCCTGGCGATGCTGCGCGCCGACACCGACCTGCGCATGGCCGACCGGGTCTTGCTGGTGCTGGCGAATACCGATCTTCGTGGCGTTCGGGCACTGGCGCCGGAGACCATCCTGCCGATGCTGGGTGGTCGTTTCGGACCGCTGGACCCAATACTGGGCATTGGTGGGTTCCGCGCGGGCGAGACCATCGCGTTGTCGCCGGGTGAAGTCAGGTTCTTTGCGGCACAGGCACTGCCGGTTGCCTCCCCTGCCCCGCTGGACCCGGCTGGTGCCACAGCGGCCGGACACTGGCCGCGCGTGGGGATCGAGAACGCAAGCCCCGTCGTCGACGAGGGGAACTTCCCGGTCAAGCGCCTGGCCGGCGAAACGGTCAAGGTCGAGGCGGACATCGTGTGCGACGGTCACGACAAGCTGGCGGCGGCGCTCAGCTGGACGGGGCCACACGGCGCCGGCGGCGAGATCAGGATGGCGCTGCTGGCCAATGACCGCTGGCAGGGCGTGTTCCCGCTGGGGACGCTCGGCAGGCACAGCTACCGTATCCAGGCGTGGCGCGACGCCTTCGCGAGCTTCATTGACGAGCTGGCGAAGAAGCATGGCGCCGGGGTGCCGATCGCGCTGGAGATGATCGAAGGCACCCGGCTGGTCGAGGCTGCCGCGGCACGCAGCGACGGAGCGCTCGCACGGGGTCTGCGCGAGGCTATCGCTGCGATGCAGGCGGGCGACGAGGCGCGACGCGAGACCCTGCTGTCCGACGGGCTGGCGGCGCTGATGCGCGACGCGGATGACCGCCCGTTCTCGGGCGAGACTGCTGCGTTCCCGGTCGAGGCGGAGCGGATCGGCGCACGGTTTGCCAGCTGGTACGAGGTGTTCCCGCGCTCGATGAGCGAGGACCCGAAGCGCCATGGCACGTTCGCCGACGTGGTGCGCCAGCTGCCGCGGGTGCAGGCGATGGGCTTCGATGTGCTGTACTTCCCGCCGATCTCGCCGATCGGCACCAGCAACCGCAAGGGACCGAACAACACCTTGACGCCCGGGCCGGATGACCCTGGCAGTCCGTACGCGATCGGCTCGGCGGCAGGCGGGCACGATGCGCTGCATCCTGAGCTGGGCACGCTGGAGGATTTCCGCCAGCTGGTCGCAGCGGCAGCGGCGCACGGGATCGAGATCGCCATCGACTTCGCGATCCAGTGCTCGCCCGACCATCCTTGGCTGAAGCAGCATCGCGGCTGGTTCGACTGGCGTCCGGACGGCTCCATCAAGTACGCCGAAAACCCGCCGAAGAAATACCAGGACATCGTCAACGTCGATTTCTATGCCGAGGACGCGGTGCCGGGGCTATGGGTGGCGCTGTGCGAGGCCGTGCTGTTCTGGGCGCAGCAGGGTGTACGGCTGTTCCGGGTGGACAATCCGCACACCAAACCGATGCCGTTCTGGCAGTGGATGATCGCCGAGGTGAAGGATCGCTACCCCGACGCGGTGTTCCTCGCCGAGGCGTTCACCCGACCGAAGGTGATGTACCGGCTGGCCAAGGTGGGGTTCAGCCAGTCCTATACCTATTTCACTTGGCGGAACGAGAAGCGTGAGCTGGAGGAATACCTGACGGAGCTGTCGACCATGGCACCGCGCGAGTTCTTCCGCCCGCACTTCTTCGTCAACACCCCCGACATCAACCCGGTGTTCCTGCAGACGTCCGGGCGGCCGGGCTTCCTGATCCGTGCGGCTCTCGCCGCCACGCTGTCCGGACTCTGGGGCGTGTACAGCGGCTTCGAGCTGTGCGAAGCGAGCCCGCTGCCGGGGCGAGAGGAGTACCTCGATAGCGAAAAGTTCCAGATTCGAGCCTGGGACTGGAATCGCCCGGGCAACATAACCGCCGAGATCGCGCAACTGAACCGGTTGCGCCTGATCAACCCGGCACTGCAGAGCCAGCTCGGCGTGACCTTCCTGCCGGCTGCCAATGACGCTATCTTGTTCTTCGAGAAGGCGACGCCGGATCGGTCCAATGTGATCCTGGTGGCGATCAGCCTTGATCCGCACGCGGTCCAGGACGCTGAAATCGACATCCCGCTGTATCGCTGGACACTGCCCGACGACGCGGTGCTGGACTTGGATGATCTCGTCGGCGGCGACCGGTTCCGTTTCTCTGGACGTCGCCAGCGCGTGCGCCTTTCGCCCGACGCACCCTATGCGATCTGGCGGGCGATGCCGACGTTTTGACCGGTCGGCATCGCCCGCCAGATCGCATCCGCATGGTGGCGCTGCTTTCACCCCTGACAGAGCCCGTATCAGGCGCTAAGCCACGCTGGACCGTGCCCTTGGACATACGAACGACATGAACAGCATCCCAGCACCCGCCGGACCCCTAACCGGACACGCCACCGAGGACCCAGTGTGGTTCAAGGACGCCGTGATCTACCAGTTGCACCTGAAGTCATTCTTTGACGGCAACAACGACGGGGTGGGCGACTTCCGCGGGCTGGTGGAAAAGCTCGACTACATCGTGGAGCTGGGCGTCACCGCGATCTGGATGCTGCCGTTCTACCCGAGCCCGCGCCGCGACGACGGCTACGACATTGCCGACTACCGCGGCGTGCACGAGGACTACGGCACGGTCGAGGACGTTCGGCAGTTCATCGCAGCAGCGCATGCCCGCAGCCTGCGTGTCATCACCGAGCTGGTGATCAACCACACCTCGGACCAGCACCCGTGGTTCCAGGCAGCGCGCAAGGCACCCGCCGGTTCGCCGGAGCGCGATTTCTACGTCTGGTCCGACACCGACGACCGTTATGACGGCACCCGGATCATTTTTCTCGATACCGAGAAGTCCAACTGGACCTGGGACGACGAGGCGAATGCGTACTACTGGCACCGCTTTTACTCGCACCAGCCAGACCTCAACTTCGACAATCCCGCGGTGATGGACGAGGTACTGTCCGTGATGCGGTTCTGGCTCGACCTTGGTGTCGACGGGCTGCGGCTCGACGCCGTGCCCTACCTCGTGGAGCGCGAGGGGACCAACAACGAGAACTTACCCGAGACCCACGCGATCCTGAAGCGCATCCGCGCCGAACTGGATATCGTGGCGCCGGGCAAGATGCTGCTCGCCGAGGCGAACCAATGGCCGGAGGACGCCCAGGTCTATTTCGGCGAGGGCGACGAGTGCCACATGTCGTTCCACTTCCCGCTGATGCCGCGCATGTACATGGCGATCGCGCGCGAGGACCGCTTCCCGATCACCGACATCATGCGCCAGACGCCGGAGATCCCGGCGAACTGCCAGTGGGCGATATTCCTGCGCAACCATGACGAGCTGACGCTCGAGATGGTCACCTCCTCGGAACGCGACTATCTGTGGGAGACCTATGCGTCGGATCGGCGGGCACGGATCAACCTCGGCATCCGACGGCGGTTGTCCCCGTTGCTGGAACGCGACCGGCGGCGCATCGAACTGATGAACGGCTTGCTGCTGTCGATGCCGGGTACGCCGGTGATCTACTACGGCGACGAGATCGGCATGGGCGACAACATCCACCTCGGCGACCGCGACGGCGTGCGCACCCCGATGCAGTGGTCGGTCGACCGTAACGGCGGTTTCTCCCGCGCCGATCCGGCGCAGCTGGTGCTGCCGCCGATCATGGATCCCATGTACGGCTACCAGGCCGTCAACGTGGAATCCCAGGCGCGCGACCAGCACTCGATGCTGAACTGGATGCGCCGCATGCTTGCTGTTCGTGGCGGCCATCGCGCGTTCGGTCGCGGAACCCAGCGCTTTCTCTATCCTGGCAACAGAAAGGTGCTGGCCTACCTGCGCGAGCTCGATGACGGCGAAGGACGCGAGGGGCACGGTGCCGACGGCCATGGTGGCGAGGGCGAGACGCTGCTCTGCGTATCCAACCTGTCACGCACCGCGCAGGCCGTCGAGCTCGACCTGTCTGCCTTCGAGGGTCGATTGCTGGTCGACCTGGTCGGCGGCTCGGTGTTCCCGCCGATCGGCCAGCTCAGCTACCTGCTGACCCTGCCGCCTTACGGGTTCTTCTGGTTTCGTCTCGCGACCGCGGCGCAGCTGCCGTCCTGGCACGCTCCGGCGCCGGAGATGCTGCCCGAGTTCGCGACGCTGGTGGTGCGCAACCAGCTCTCCGAGCTGCTGACCGATGTGGCGGCGCGGCGTATCCTCGAGCGCGACGTGTTGCCGGCCTATCTTGCCAAGCGCCGCTGGTTCGGCGCCAAGGGCGAGGCGCTGCAGAGTGCCAGAATTGCTTATGGCGTGCCGCTGCGGGCCGGGCGGGACAACAACGTGCTGTTCTCCGAAATCGAGGTCGTCGTCGGTGGCCGGGTGGAAAGCTATGCCATGCCGATCGTCGCGATCGAGGAGAATGCCAGCGCGCTCGGCATGCAGCTTGCCTTCGCACGCGCCCGCCGCGGGCCGCAGGTCGGCTACCTGACCGATGGCTTCACCTCTGACGATTTCACCACTGCCATGCTCCAGCACATGCGCGATGGCAGCGTGCTCGCCCACGAAAGGGGAGAACTGCGCTTCCGCACTACCTCCCGCGGCGATCTGCTGGACCTGCCCGAAGGTGCCGAGGTGCGCCGGCTGTCGGCCGAGCAGTCCAATTCGTCGCAGATCATCGACGACGCCGTGGTGCTCAAGATCGTACGCAAGGTTCTCGCCGGGATCCATCCGGAAGCCGAGATGACCGGCTACCTGACCGAGCGGGGTTTCGGCAACATCGCGCCGCTGGTCGCCGAGACGGTGCGCGTGGACCCGGCCGGCGTGCCGCATACCGTGGCACTGGTGCAGGGCTTCGTTCGCAACCAGGGCGACGGCTGGGGCTGGACGCTCGAGTACCTCGACCGTGCGGCGGACGATTTCGGTGCCTCCGACGAGGGCGAGGATGAAGCAACCGACGCGCTCTCCGGCTATGACGCCTTCGCAGCGGCGATGGGGCGCAGGCTTGCCGAGTTGCACGCCGTGCTGTCGCAGGACAGCGAGGACCCGGCCTTCATGCCGCAGGTGGCCGACGACGCGGCGCTGCAGGAATGGGCCGAGGGAGCGATCGCCCAGATCGACGGGGCGATGGAGGCGCTGGGCCGGGTAATGCAGTGGCCCTCCGAGCCGGACCGGATGCAGGCGGCGGCGCTGGGCGGCCGGGTGGAAGCGATACGCGAGGCGGCGCGCGGGCTGGCGCGGCAGGGCCGAGGGGCGTTGCGCACCCGCGTGCACGGCGACTTCCATCTGGGCCAGGTACTGGTGGTGCAAGGCGACGCCTACCTGATCGACTTCGAGGGCGAGCCGGCACGGACCATGGAGCAGCGGCGCGCGAAGTCCTCGCCGATGCGTGATGTCGCCGGGCTGTTGCGCTCGTTCGACTACGCCGCCGCGGCCGCCTCGATCGGCCGCACCGCCGAGTCGGGTCCAGCGGCCGACAGCCGTGCGGTGCTGGTCGAAAAGTTCCGCACTTCTGCGTCCGCGGCGTTCCTCGAAGCCTACCGCGCGGTGCTCGATCAGACGCCGCGGCGATGGGTGCCTGCGGTGGCGGAGCAAGCGGTGCTCGACCTGTTCCTGCTGGAGAAGGCGGCCTACGAGATACGCTACGAGGCCGCCAACCGCCCGACCTGGCTCGGCATCCCGCTTGCCGGGTTCACTTCCATCGTCAAACGCCTGACCGGACCGATCGGAGAGCCCTAGGCCCATGCTCGAGGACATCACCAAGGCGGCCGCGGCGGTCGATATCGAGGATCGGCCGGATGAGGGTGCAGTCGACGCTTTGGTTCATGCGCGGCACGGCGATCCCTTCGCGCTGCTCGGCCCGCATCGGGGCACCGGCGGGTGGGCAGTGCGCGTATTCCTGCCCGAGGCCAGCTCGGTCGAGGTCGTGGACCGTGCCACTCACGCAAGCCTGGGCATGTTGCGTCGGGTTCATCCGGACGGGTTCTGGTCAGGCGCGATCGCCTCGGATGCACCCTACCTGCTGCGGGTCGGCGATGGCGGCGGGATCGCCGAGGTCGAGGACCCGTACCGTTTTCCGGCCGTGCTGGGCGACCTCGATGTCCATCTGCTGGCGCAGGGGCGGCACCTGGAAATCGCGCAGGCGCTTGGCGCACACGTCACTGAGCGCGACGGGGTGCCGGGAGTCCGGTTCGCGGTCTGGGCGCCGAACGCGCGGCGCGTTTCGGTGGTCGGGCCGTTCAACCGCTGGGATGGCCGCCGGTTGCCGATGCGGCGGCGCCATGAGGCCGGAGTGTGGGAGCTGTTCGTGCCGCAGCTGGGTGCTGGGACGATCTACAAGTACGAGATCGCCGACCCGAACGGCACCGTGCTGCCGCTCAAGGCCGATCCCGTCGCCTGGTCCGCCGAGGTGCCCCCTGCAACGGCGTCGATCGTCGCCGATCCTACCCCGCACGCCTGGACCGATGCGGCCTGGATGGCCGGAAGAGCGAAGCGGCAGTCTCCCTCGGCACCGATCTCGGTCTACGAGGTGCACGCCGCCTCCTGGCTTCCTGGTTCCGAGAATGGTGCCGAGTGGACGCGGCTGGCCGACAAATTGGTGCCTTACGCGAAGCTGATGGGGTTCACCCATCTCGAACTGCTGCCGATCATGGAGCACCCGTTCGGTGGCTCTTGGGGCTACCAGCCGCTGGGTCAGTTCGCGCCGAGCGCCCGGCTGGGTACGCCGGAGGGCTTCGCGAGCTTCGTCGACCGGTGTCACGGCGCGGGTATCGGCGTGATCCTGGACTGGGTTCCGGCACATTTCCCGACCGACGCACACGGGCTGGCGCGGTTCGACGGAACCGCGCTCTACGAGCATGCCGACCCACGCGAGGGATTCCACCAGGACTGGAATACCTACATCTACAATCTGGGACGTAATGAGGTGCGTGCGTTCCTGATCGGCTCGGCGCTGCACTGGCTGGAGCATTTCCACGCCGATGCGATCCGGGTCGATGCGGTGGCCTCGATGCTGTACCGCGACTACAGCCGCAAGCAGGGCGAGTGGATGCCGAACCAGCATGGCGGTCGGGAGAACCTGGAGGCGATCGCGTTCTTCCAGGATCTCAGCCGTGCGGTGGCCGAGCGGGTGCCCGGGGCGTTGCTGATCGCCGAGGAGAGCACGGCCTTCCCGGGAGTTACCCTCGCGGCGGGCGATGGCGGGCTGGGCTTCGACTACAAGTGGAACATGGGCTGGATGCACGACAGCCTGCACTACATCGAGCAGGAGCCGATCAACCGGCGTTGGCACCATGGTTCGATGACGTTCGGCCTGGTGTATGCGTTCACCGAGAAGTTCCTGCTGCCGATCAGCCATGACGAGGTAGTGTATGGAAAGGGCTCGTTGCTGGGCAAGATGCCCGGTGACGAGTGGCAGAAGTTCGCCAACCTGCGGGCTTACCTCGGCTTCATGTGGACCCATCCTGGCAAGAAGCTGATGTTCATGGGCCAGGAGTTCGGCCAAGTGCGCGAGTGGAACCACGACCGCGGCCTCGACTGGTTCCTGCTCGACGACCCGCGCCATCGTGGCGTGCAGTCGCTGTTGCGCGACCTCAATGCCGCCTATCGAGAGCTGCCGGCGCTGCACGTGCGCGACACCGACGAGCGCGGCTTCGAGTGGGTGGTGCGCGAGGACGCCGAGCAGAGCGTGTTCGCCTATCTGCGTCGCGGCGAGGATACCGATCCAGCGGTGCTTGTGGTCTGCAACTTCACACCGGTGCCGCGCTACGGCTACCGTGTGGGGGTGCCTGTGTCCGGTTACTGGCGCGAGGCGCTGAACAGTGATGCCGGAATCTATGGAGGTTCCAACGTCGGCAACAGCGGCGGGGTCTGGTCGGATGGCAGCCCGAGCCATGACCAGCCCGCTTCGCTGCTGCTGACGCTGGCGCCGCTTGCAACCGTGGTGCTCGTCGCTGACCCTGCTGGCGGCTGAAGACGTTTTCGGGGTAATCCTGCAACGGCTGTCCGAAGTGCCAATCCGCTCCGGTGCTCACGTCCGCATGGGTCGCTCGGTGCCTGCGCAAGCCGATTGGACGAGCCGCAGTCGCGCATCGCGCGGCATGTTTTGAGTGCGGCACGGACGAGCGCTATGCCTGCCGCAACACGGGCCTGCGCCCGTCACCACGAGGACGGCGCATGCCGAATCATACCAGCCCGCAGATGAGCTTCGGCGCCGAGATCCAGCCAGACGGCAGCACCCAATTCAGGGTCTGGGCGCCCTCGGTCGCCACGTTGTCGCTGCTGGTCGAGGGCGAGGCGGCTGTGCCGCTGCACGCGCTCGGCGAGGGATGGTTCGGGGCAGAGCGGCGACTGGCAGCCGGCACCCGCTACAAGTACCGGACGGCGGATGGTGCCGAGGTGCCGGACCCGGCGTCGCGGGCGCAGTCGGGGGACGTGCACGGCTGGAGCGTGGTGGTCAACCCAACATTCGCCTGGACGGACAGTGGCTGGGTGGGACGGCCCTGGCACGAGGCGGTGGTATACGAACTGCACCCGGGCGCCTGCGACGGTTTCGACGGCATCCGCGCCCGGCTGCCGGAGCTGAAGGCGTTGGGGATCACGGCGATCGAGCTGATGCCGGTGGCCGACTTTCCAGGCGCGCACAACTGGGGCTACGACGGCGTCCTGCCGTTCGCGCCCGACGAAGCATACGGGTCACCGGCGGCATTTCGGGCTCTGGTCGACGCGGCGCACGGGCTCGGGCTGATGGTCATGCTCGATGTGGTGTACAACCATTTCGGGCCGGATGGCGCGTACGTCCATGGATTGGCCAAGACGTTCTTCGACGAGGGCGTGCATACCCCGTGGGGTGCGGCGATCGACTTCAAGAAGGAGCCGGTGCGGCAGTTTTTCCTGCAGAACGCTGTGATGTGGGTGCGCGACTACCATGTCGACGGGCTGCGCTTCGACGCGGTGCACGCGATCGCGCCGCAGTCGTTCCTGCCGGTGCTGGCACAGACGATCCGTGCGGCGGCCGGGCCGGGGCGACACGTCCATTTGGTGCTGGAAAACGAGAAGAACACCGCGGCACTGCTGCGCGACGCAGAACACCCGGAGCTGTTCGACGCGCAGTGGACCGACGACTGGCACCATTGCGTGCACGTGATGCTGACCGGGGAGAGCGAGGGCTACTACGGAGATTTCGCCGACGCCTCGCTGCTGCTGGCGCGCTGCCTGTCGGAAGGATTCGCGTACCAGGGCGAGGTGTCTCCGCATAGCGGCTCGCCGCGCGGCGAGCCGAGCGGCCACCTGCCGCCCACCAGCTTCGTGATCTGCCTGCAGAACCATGACCAGATCGGCAACCGGGCGATGGGCGAGCGGCTGACCAGCCTCGTTGACCCGGAAGCGCTGCGGGCGGCGACCGCTCTGCTGCTGAGCACGCCGCTGATCCCGCTGCTGTTCATGGGCGAGGAGCACGCGGCGCGCACTCCGTTCCTGTTCTTCACCGACCACAACCAGCAGTTGGCTGGACTGGTGCGCGAGGGGCGGCGCGAGGAGTTCAAGCACTTCGCGGCGTTCCAGGACGAGGCGATCCGCGCGCGCATCCCCGATCCGAACGCGCGCTCGACCTTCGAGGCGTCGATTCCCGCCGCCGACAACGAGGATGCGGTCGGCACGCTCGCGCTGCACCGGCGGCTGCTGGCGCTGCGGGCGCAGCACATCGTGCCGGGCATTCCGGGTGCGAAGAGCCAAGGCGCGCAGCCCTCGGGGGAGCGGGCGGTGCGCGGACAGTGGCGGCTGGGCACCGGGGCGGTGCTGGTGGTGGCCTGCAACCTGGGCGCGGACGAGGTGGCAGTGGCGCCTGCCGCGGGGGAATGTCTGTTCGAGAGCCACGCAGGGGATGGCGAGCGTTCGCGGTCCGGCGTGCTGCCGAGGTGCAGCACCGTCGTGTTCCTGGCCGGGCCGTGACCGACGACGCGGCGCTCGCCGCACTTGCCGTCGAGGCAGGCGTGATGCCGCGCTGGGTCGATGCCTTCGGCGCACCGCACGAGGTGAGCCTGGAGACGCTGCGCGCGGTGCTGGCATCGCTGGGGATTGCCGCGGAGGGGACGCACGACGTGGCGGACAGCCGCGCCCAACTGGCCCTGGCGGCGCGGGCGCTGCCGCCGCTGCTGACCGCGCGGGTCGGCAAGCGGGTGGCGCTGCCGGTGATGCCGGGGCGCTATGAGCTTCTGCTGGAGGACGGGCGGCGGTTCGACGGGCAGGCAGAGCAGGACGGTCAGGGATGCTCGATCCCGGCGATCCTCGAAGCTGGCTACCACCGTGTAGACATCCGCGGCGTCGGCACGACTGTCGCGGTGGCGCCGCGGCGGGGCTTCACCGTCGGCGATGCGACCGGAGGACGGAAGGCGTGGGGGATCGCAGTGCAGCTCTATGCGCTGCGCCGGGAGGGCGACGGCGGCATCGGCGACTTCGCGGCGCTGGAGCGTTTCGCGGCGGCAGCGGCGGCGCATGGGGCCGATGCGGTGGCGATCAGCCCGGTCCACGCGCAGTTCTCCGCTGATCCGGACCGGTTCAGCCCGTATTCGCCGTCTAGCCGGATCGCGCTCAACGTGCTGCATGCGCCGCTGGACCTGAGTGGCGACGCGGCGGTTGCGCTGTCGGCCGCCGAACTGGTGGACTGGCCGGCAGCAGGACGCGCCCGGCTGGCCGCGTTCCGGACGGTCCATGCCGGGCTGGACGGGTCGGATCGCGCGGCGTTCGCGACGTTCCGGGCCGAGCGGGGCGACGGCCTGGAACGCCATGCCCAGTTCGAGGCGCTGCACGCGCACATGCTGGCGACCGGCCGGGCCTGGTACTGGCGGCACTGGCCGGAGCCATACCGTTCGCCCGACTCGCCTGAGGTCGCGGCGTTTGCCCGGGCGCACGCGGACGAGATCACGTTGCACGTCTTCATGCAGTTCGCCGCCGATCGCGGTCTGGCTGCGGCGCAGGCTGCGGCGCTGCGGGCGGGGATGGCGGTCGGGCTGATCGCCGACCTTGCGGTGGGGGCAGACCCCGGCGGCAGCCATTGCTGGAGTCGGCAGGAGGAGACGCTGCCGGGCATGACCGTGGGGGCACCGCCCGACCTGATGAGCCGCGACGGGCAGAACTGGGGGCTGGCGGCATTCTCGCCGCACGGGCTCAAGCAGAATGGGTTCGGCGCCTACATCGAGATGCTGCGCTCGGCGCTGCGCCATGCCGGGGGCGTGCGGATCGACCACGGGCTGGGCCTGCACCGGCTCTGGGTGGTGCCGGAAGGCGAGAGCGCCAGGGACGGCGCCTATCTCCGGTTGCCCGAGACCGACCTGATGCGGCTGATCGCGCTGGAAAGCCTGCGCCACCGCGCGATCGTGCTGGCGGAAGACCTCGGCACGGTGCCGGAGGGCTTCCAGGACCGGCTGCGCGACAACGGAACCTTCGGCATGCGGGTGCTGTGGTTCGAGCGCGACGGCGGTCGGTTCGTGCCGCCGGCGGAGTGGACGCGCGAGGCGTCGGCGATGACCACGACGCACGATCTGCCGACGGTTGCGGGCTGGTGGGGCGGACGCGACATCGACTGGCGCGCGCAGCTCGGCCTGTCGCGCGACGAGGCGGAGGAACGTCGCGAACGCGCCGGCGACCGCGATGCGCTGTGGCAGGCGATGCGGCTCAGTGGCGCGGCCGACGGCGCGCAGCCCGGGCCGGAGGAGACAGGCCGCGTCGTCGACGCAGCCTGTCTCCACGTGTCGGGAGCTGCGAGCGAGCTGGTGATGCTGCCGGTGGAGGACGCGCTGGCGCTGGTGGAGCAGCCGAATCTGCCGGGCACGACGTCGGGGCATCCGAACTGGCAGCGGCGGCTGGCGGGCAAGGTCGCCGACCTGCTCGACGCGCCCGAGGTGGTGACGCGACTGCGCGTGTTGGACGCGGTGCGACGAGGTACGACTGGGTGAAAGGCAGGCAAGGCCGGAGGTCCTGCCTCCGGACCCCGCCAGAGGCGAGCATTCGAATCCTGATGCGTAAACAAAGGGATCAAAGGCCTTATGCCTGAAGGGGCCCTTTGCGGGTCCGGGCACTGCCCTGCCCTGCTTTACTGCTGTCTGTTTCAAACGATGAAGGCCCATCCCGAATGAAGCCGCTTTCCGCGACCGCCAGGCTGCAGTTCCACAAGGGCTTCACGATGGACGACGCCATCGCGCTCGTTCCCTACTTCAGCGATCTTGGCATCAGCCACCTGTATGCCTCGCCTCTGCTCAAGGCGCGGGCCGGCTCCACGCACGGCTACGACATCGTCGACCACAACAGCATCAACCCCGAGCTCGGTGGCCGCCCGGCGCTGGAGCGCATGGTGGCGGCGCTGCATGAGCGTGACATGGGCCTAATCCTCGACATCGTGCCCAACCACATGGGCGTCGGCACCGGCGAGAACGCCTGGTGGCAGGACGTGCTGGAATGGGGCCGCGCCAGCCCGTATGCCGAGACCTTCGACATCGACTGGGACCCGCCCGATCCCACGCTGCGCGGCCGGATGCTCGCCCCATTCCTCGGCAGCGCCTACGGCGATTGCCTGGAAGCCGGCGACCTGACGCTGAACCTCGACGAGTCCAGCGGCCGGCTGTACGTCGACTATTTCGGCAACCGCTTTCCGGTCAGCCCGCACGACTACGCTGCCGTGCTGCTCACCGAGGGTGGACAGCTGGAGGAGGTGGCGCGGGCGTTCGCCGACCTGCCGACCGGCAACAGCACCGAGATGCGCCAGGCCGCCGCCGGCCTGCACGAGGATCTGCGCCGCCCGGAGAACGTCACCGCCGTGCACGAGGCACTGCGCGGCTACGACGCCCGCGACCCGGTCGGGCGAGACCGCCTGCACCGGCTCCTGGAGCGGCAGAACTACCGCCTCGCATGGTGGCGCGCCGCGTCGGACGAGATCAACTGGCGGCGGTTCTTCGACGTGAATGGCCTCGCCGGCATCCGCGCCGAGCTGGCGCCGGTGTTCGACGCGACGCACGAGACGGTGTTCGCGCTGTATGCCGAGGGCCTGATCGACGGCGTGCGCATCGACCACGTCGACGGGCTGGCCGCACCGCGCGACTACTGCCGCAAGCTGCGCCGCAAGCTCGATTCGCTGGCGGAGCATCGTCCCGGCGGGCCGCCGTCGACGCCGCCGGTGATCTGGATCGAGAAAATTCTCGCGACCCACGAGCGTCTCGCCACCGACTGGCTGACCGACGGCACCACCGGCTACGACTTCATGAACGACGTCTCGGCGGTGCTGCACGACCCGGCCGGCGAGACGCCGCTCACCGAGCTGTGGACGGCGCAGACCGGGCGCACCGGGGTGTTCGAGGAGGAGGCGCGGGCTGGACGCCGGCAGATCCTGCGCGACAGCCTGGCCTCCGAGCTGTATGCCACCTCGGTGGCGCTGCATCGCATCGCACGCCGCGACCTGCGCACACGCGACTACACCGTGACCGCGATACAGCGCGTGCTGACCGAGATCCTGGTGCATTTCCGGGTCTATCGCATCTATGCCGGTCCGGGCGGCATGAGCGACGCCGACCGGCAGGCGATGGACTGGGCGATCGCCGGCGCGCGCCGCACCGTGCCGGCGACCGGAACCAAGCTGCTCGACCTGGTGGCGGGCTGGCTGTCCGGCGAGGACCTGCGCAGGGTGCCGGCCGGCAGCCAGCGGCGCGAGCGGCTGCGCGCCATGGTCCGCTTCCAGCAGCTGTCGTCGCCGACGGCGGCGAAGTCGGTCGAGGACACCGCGTTCTACCGCTACGGCCGGCTGATCTCGCGCAACGAGGTCGGCAGCGAGCCGTCGCAGTTCTGCCTCGCGCCCGCGGCGTTCCACGCGATCAACAAGGAGCGGCAGGGGCGCTTCCCGCGCGCCCTGCTCGGCACCGCGACGCACGACCACAAGCGTGGGGAGGACAGCCGGGCGCGACTCGCGGTGCTGTCCGAGGTGCCGGACGAATGGGCGTCGGCGGTCACCCGCTGGAGCCGGATGAACGCGAGCCTGAAACGCGACCTCGACGATGGCCTGGCGCCCGACGCCGCCGACGAGGTGATGATGTACCAGACGCTGGTGGGCGCCTGGCCGCTCGATCTCGATCCCGCGGACGGTGCGGGGGTGGAGGCGCTGGGCAAGCGGATCGGCGGCTGGCTGGAGAAGGCGCTGCGCGAAGGCAAGCGGCGATCAAACTGGGCGGTGCCCGACCAGGCCTACGAGCAGGCCTGCCATGATTTCCTCACGGGCGTGCTCGACGCGGGCCGTGCGGCGCCGGTGGCGCGCGAAATCGCGGCTTTGGCGGCTAGGCTGGCACCAGCCGGCGCGCTCAACGGCCTGTCGCAAGTGGTCCTGCGCATGACCTCACCCGGCATTCCCGACCTCTATCAGGGGACCGAATACTGGGACTTTTCCCTCGTCGACCCGGACAATCGCAGGCCGGTTGATTTTGCCACGCGCGAGGCCTCGCTCGTCGCTGCTGGGTCGCCGCCCACGTTGCTGACGGACTGGCGCGACGGGCGGGTCAAGCAGGCAGTGATTGCCCGGGTGCTGGCGTTGCGGGGGCGCACGCCGGGGCTGTTCACCGAGGGCAGCTACGTGCCGCTGCGCGTCGAAGGGCCAATGGCCGAGCACGTGATCGCCTTTGGCCGGGTGCACCAGGGTCGGGCGGCAATCGTTGCGGTATCGCGGCTGGCCACGGCCGCAGGAATCGGTGAGTATCCGGTCATCGGCGAGGCGGCGTGGCGTGGAACCGCAATTGTTCTGCCGCGTAGCCTTGCTGAACGTGCCGCCAGAAACGTTCTTGGCGGCGACAGCAAGGACATCGCAACAACTGCGCGTCTATCGGCGTCCACCCTGCTCTCGTCGCTGCCGGTGGCGGTGCTGGAGGTGACATGAACCGTATCGTCGTCGTCTCGAACCGAGTTCCGGTGCCGACCGGCTCCGGCGTGCAGCCCGGCGGACTGGCAGTCGCGCTGCACGCCCTGATGGAGCGGCGCGGTGGTTTGTGGTTCGGGTGGAGCGGCACAGTCTCTGATGACACCGGGAACGTTGGTCTCATCGCCGACGGTGCTGTTCAGTATGCAACGATCGATCTCAGCCGCGAGGAGCACGATCGCTACTACACCGAGTTCTCGAATGGTACGCTTTGGCCGCTGCTGCACTCGATGCCGGAACACATGGTATTCGATCGCAGGGCGGCGGTGGTCTATCGGCAAGTGAATCAGCGGATGACCCGGGCGCTGCTGCCGTTGCTGCGGCCCAGCGACGTGATCTGGGTGCACGATTACCATCTGATGGCGATGCCGGCGATGCTGCGCGCCGTCGGGGTTCGGGCGCCGATCGGCTTCTTCATGCATATCCCGTTCCCTGCGCCGGACATGCTGGCCAGCGTGCCGGAGGCTGGGGCGCTGGTGCGGGATCTGCTCGGCGCCGACCTGGTCGGGTTCCAGACCGCAAACGATGTGGAGAACTTTGCGGCCAGTGCCCAGCGTCTTGCCGGTGCCACCCGGCTTGACGGCAGCGTACTGCAGGTAGGTGGCCGACAAGTGCGGCTCGGCGTGTTTCCGGTGGAGATCGAGGCCAGGGCGTTCGCCGCGATGGCGGACACGGCGTGGCGCTCGCCCGAGACCGAGCGGCTGCGCCGCAGCCTGCAGGGGCAGCAGCTGGTACTGGGTGTCGATCGCATGGACCCGACCAAGGGGCTGCTGCAGCGTCTGGCCGGATTTCGCCGGCTGCTGGAGACCCGGCCGGACTGGCGCAGACGGGCAACAATGCTCCAGGTGGCCGCGGAAAGCCGCAAGGAAGTCTCGGCCTATCGGGATCTGCGCCTCGACCTCGACCGCGAGGCGGGTGCGATCAACAGTGAATGGGGCGAGGCGGACTGGACCCCGCTACGAGTTCTGGCTCACGGAGGATCGCGCGACACCATGGCGGGGTTCATGCGCGAGGCGCGCGTCGGGCTGGTTACTCCGCTGCGCGACGGCATGAACCTGGTGGCGAAGGAGTATGTGGCAGCCCAGGACGCACAGGACCCAGGCGTGCTGGTGCTGTCCAGGTTCGCCGGCGCCGCCGAGCAGCTGACGTCGGCGCTGCTGGTCAACCCGCACGATCCGGACGAACTGGCGGATGCGCTTGACCGAGCGCTCTGCATGCCGCTGTCCGAACGACAGGACCGCTGGCAGGCGAACTGGGGTGTGTTGGAAGGAACCTCCGCAGTGGGATGGGGGCGCGGATTCGTCGCCGCACTGCTGCGCTGTGCCGCGCCCGCGAAGATACGGCTCGCGCCAATGGATGCTTCGGGGGAGAGCCGGGTTGCGTATGGTCGGGGAGCGTTAAAGCTGGCACAGCCGAGCAACTCACCGCGTCTGCCGATTTAGCAGGCAGGCCAGGGATCTGCCCTCGGACCCCGAGGGGACTTGAGGTTCTCAGAATCCTACATGAAAGACAGAGGCGTGGAGATCTGCCCCTGTGTGCCGGTCCAGGGCGGCTCGCCCTGGCGGGGTCCAGGGGCAGGGACCCTGGCCTTCCTTCAGGCAGCGCGGGCCTGACCGGCAATCCGGTTCAGGTTCCCCAGCACCTCGCGCGCCAGCTTTACCCGCTCGCCGACCGTCATTTCGCGCACCACCGCGAGCTTGTGATCCGGCCGCAGCCGCATGGTGCTGCCGCGTGTGCCCAGCCAGGTGACCAGGCCGCCCGGGTTGCGGAAGCTGTTGCCGCGGAACTGCACCACCATGCCTTTGGGGCCAGCTTCCAGCTTCTCCACGCCGGCGGCGCGACACTCGCGCTTGAGCGACACCACGGACAGCAGGTTGTCCACCTCGGCCGGCAGCGGGCCGAAACGGTCGGCCAGCTCGGCGGCCATTGCCTGACCCTCGGCTTCGGTGGCGAGACCGCCGATGCGACGGTAGAGGCCGAGGCGGACGGGGAGGTCGCGCACGTAGGCGTCGGGGATCAGCACCGGCAGGCCGAGCGAGATGTTGGGCGTCCAGTCGCGCGCATCGCGCTTGCGGGCGCCCTTCTCGGCGCGCAGGTCGGCAACGGCGTCCTCCAGCATCTGCTGGTAGAGCTCGATGCCGACCTCGCGGATGTGGCCGGACTGCTCGTCGCCGAGCAGGTTGCCGGCCCCGCGGATGTCGAGGTCGTGGCTGGCCAGGGTGAAGCCGGCACCGAGCGTGTCCAGCGTCTGCATCACGTCGAGGCGCTTGGAGGCGGCGGCGGAGAGGCGGTGGGACTGCGGCCAGGTCAGGTAGGCGTAGCCGCGCAGCTTGCCGCGCCCGACCCGGCCGCGCAGCTGGTAGAGCGCACCGAGGCCGAACATGTCGGCGCGGTGGATGATGAGGGTGTTGACTGCGGGCATGTCGAGTCCGCTCTCGACGATGTTGGTGGACAGCAGGATGTCGTAGCGGCCGTCGCCGAACTCGGTCATCACCCGCTCCAGCTCGGTCGGCGCGAGACGGCCGTGCGCCTGCACCATGCGCGCTTCCGGCACGATCTGGCGCAGCCGTTCGGCCATGCGGTCGAGGTCCTCGATGCGCGGCACGACGCAGAAGATCTGGCCGCCGCGGAACCGCTCGCGCTGGATCGCCTCGCGGGCGACGACGTGATCGAACGGGCCGATGAAGGTGCGCACGGCAAGACGATCGACCGGCGGGGTCGCGATCAGGCTCATCTCGCGCAGGCCGGTGAGTGCCAGCTGCAGGGTGCGTGGGATCGGGGTGGCGGTAAGCGTCAGGACGTGGACGTCGGCCTTGAGCGCCTTGAGCCGCTCCTTGTGGGTGACGCCGAAATGCTGCTCCTCGTCGACGATGACGAGGCCCAGATCGGCGAACTCGATTCCCTTGGCGAGCAGGGCGTGGGTGCCGACCACCAGCCCGACGCTGCCGTCGGCGATGCCGCGCTTCACCTCGGCCGCTTCCTTGGCCGTCACCATCCTGCTGAGCTGGGCCACGCGCACCGGCAGGCCGGCGAAACGCGCGGTGAAGGTGCGGACATGCTGGCGGGAGAGCAGCGTGGTCGGGACCACGACGGCGACCTGCGCGCCGGTCATGGCGGCGACAAAGGCGGCACGCAGCGCGACCTCGGTCTTGCCGAAGCCGACATCGCCGCAGACCAGGCGGTCCATCGGGCGGCCGCTTGCCATGTCCTCCAGCACGTCGGCGATGGCGCGCGCCTGGTCGTCCGTTTCGGCGAACGGGAAGCGCGCGCAGAACTCGTCCCATGCTCCCTCCGCGGGGGTCATGCTAGCCGCCTCGCGCATCCGCCGCTCGGCCGCGGTGCGGATCAGTGCGCCGGCCATGTCCTGGATGCGCTGCTTCATCCGCGCCTTGCGGGTCTGCCAGCCGGCGCCGCCCAGCTTGTCGAGCGACACGCCCTGGGTCTCGGAGCCGAAACGGCTTAGCAGCTCGATGTTCTCGACCGGCAGGAACAGCTTCTCGTTGTTGTCGTAGGTCAGGCGCAGGCAGTCGTGCGGGGCACTGCCGACGGTGACCATCTCCAGGCCCTCGTAGCGGCCGATGCCGTATTCCTGGTGGACGATCAGGTCGCCCTCGGCGATCTCGGTGGCCTCGGCGATGAACTGGTCGGCGCGCTTGCGGCGCTTGGCGGGGCGGCTGATCCGCTCGCCCAACAGGTCCTGCTCGCCGACCACGGCAACGTCTTCGGCCACGAAGCCCCGATCGAGCGCCAGGGTCACCAGGCCGACCATGCCCCTGCCCGCGCGGTGCGCAGCGATCCAGCTGTCGGCGGTCTCGGCGCGCACGCCGTTCTCGCGCAGCAGGGCGGCGATCCGCTCGCGCGAGCCGCGACTCCAGGCGGCGACGATGGTGCGCCGGCCCTTGGCCTCGTTGGCGGTTTGCAGCGCGCCGAGCTGGGTGAACAGGCTGTCCACGCCCGCGATCCCGGCGCCTGCCTGGGCAAATACCGGGCCCGGCCGTCCACCCGCGTCGAGGCCCTCGGCGCCGTCCGGGCGGCCGAACGGACTGAATGCCAGCAACGGCCCCTGCGCCAGCATGGCGTCCCATTGCGCTCGGTCGAGATACAGCTGCTCCGGGGGCATTGGCCGGTACGGGACCTCGCCGTCGCGGCTCACCGTACGGCGGGCGTCGTAGTGGTCGGCGATCATTTCCAGGCGGCGGTCCAGCACCTCGTCGGCCTGGTGGTCGAGCGTGACTGCGGGGCTCGGCAGGTAATCCAGCAGCGTCTCCATTGCCTCGTGGAACAGCGGCACCCAGTGCTCCATGCCGGGATGGCGACGACCCTGCGAGATCGACTGGTAGAGCGGATCCTCGGTGGCGCCTTGGCCGAACAGCTCGCGCCAGCCGGTGCGGAACCGCGAGACGCCGTCGCCGTCGAGCGGCACCTCGGAGACCGGGCGAAGCACCAGTGCCCCGGCGGGACCGGTGGAGCGCTGCGTCGTGGGGTCGAAGCGGCGCAGGCTCTCCACCGTGTCGCCGAACAGGTCGAGGCGCACCGGCTCCGGCTCGCCCGATGGGAACAGGTCGACGATGCCGCCACGCACCGCATACTCGCCTGGTTCCATCACGGTGTCGGCGCGGCCGTAGCCGTTGGCCTCCAGGAACAGCGTCAGCCGCGCGATGTCGACGACTGAACCCTGCGCGATACCGAGTGCGGCGCCGGCGAACACCATTTGTGGTGGCACGCGCTGCACCAGCGCGTTGACCGTGGTCAGCACGATCCGGGGCCTGGTTTGCGCCTCGGTCAGACGGGCCAGCGTGGCAATCCGTTCCGACACGATCGAGGCGTTGGGCGAAACGCGGTCGTACGGCAGGCAGTCCCACGCCGGGAAGCGCAGCACCTCCAGCTCGGGCGCCACGAACGCCAGCATGTCGGCGAGCTTGGCCATCCTGGTGTCGTCGCGCGCGACGTGCAGCAGGCCGCCCACGTGCTCGGCCCGGCGGCGGGCGAGAAGGAGAGCGTCATAGCCTTCGGGGACGCCGTAGATTGTGGCACTCATCGGAGACTACCCAAAGCGAGGCTGGACTCTGCCCAGACCCGCCAGGGGCGAGCCGCCCCTGGACCGGCACCTAAACAAGTCATCCGGGTGCCAGGCCTCGGGCATGGCAAAGTACTGAACCGAACGATTTTCAATCGGCTCCGACCTTTTGATGAGTCCGGGCAGACCACGGCCTGGCTTGCTGCTCCCTCAGCCAAGCGCTGCCGCCCGCATCGCCAGAAGCATCGGGCTCGACGCCTCCTCCGGCACCGGCCTGCGGCCGCATAGCCAGTCGGCGAGGTCCACGTCCGGCAGCTCCATCACCTTCTCCAGCGCGTCCAGCTCCGCCTCGGTAAAGCCCGCTATACGTGGCGTGACGTAGCCGCCGATCAGCAGGTCGGTCTCGTGGGTGCCGCGGTGCGTCGCGCGGAACAGCAGCCGCCGTCGCCTGGTGTCGAGCTGTGCCATTTCTGGCGATATCGTGTGGTTCGGTTTTGAGTCCATGGCGCGGCTGTCCTATAGCCGCGGCGTGTCGTCCTGTCAGCCCGTGGACCCCCCCGACCTGTCTCCCCTACTCCAGCCGGTTGCCACCCTGCGCGGGGTGGGCGCCGCGGTGGCCGGGCTGATCGAGAAGGCGACCGGTGGCGGTCGCGTGCTCGACCTGCTGTTCCACCTTCCGGAGAGCTTCATCGACCGCCGCCACCGGCCGGCGATCCGCGACGCCCGCCCGGGAGAGATCGCCACGTTTGCGGTCGAGGTGCTGCGCCACACCCCGCCGGCGACTGCCCGCCAGCCCTGGCGCGTGAGCGTGTGCGACGACACCGGCACCGCGGAGCTGGCGCTGTTCAGCAAGGCGCGGCTGCGCCACATGCCGCCGGGGGAGCACGTCCTGGTGTCCGGGCGGGTCGAGCTGTACGGCGGACGGGTCAGCATGGCCAACCCCGACCACGTGGTGCCGGCCGCGCACCCCGAGCGCCTGCCGGCGGTGGAGGCGGTGTGGCCGCTGACGGCGGGGCTGTTCGGGGGCCACCTGCGCCCTGCCCTCGCCCAGTGCCTGGCGCTGCTGCCGGAACTGCCGGAGTGGCACGACGCGGCGCTGCTCCGGCGCGAGGGCTGGCCGGGCTTCGCCGAGTCGCTGCGCGCTCTGCACGCGCCGCACGAGGTTCCGGGTCAGGCGCCACGCCGACGGCTCGCCTATGACGAGATGCTGGCTCACCAGGTCGCGATCGCCTGGATGCGCAACCGCAACCGCCATCGCCCCGGCCGCGCCCTGCTCGGCGACAACACCTTGCGGGAGCGTGCCCTCGGCCGATTCGGGCACCAGCCGACCAAATCCCAGGTTGCGGCGCTGGCCGAGATCGATGCCGACCTCGCGGCTCCCCGGCGCATGCTGCGCCTGCTGCAGGGCGACGTCGGCTCAGGAAAGACGCTGGTCGCCGCACTGGCGATGCTGCGCGCCGTGGAGGCCGGGGCGCAGGCGGCAATGATGGCGCCGACCGACGTGCTCGCCCGCCAGCACCACCGCACCCTGACCCGCATCTGCCCGGTGCCGGTCGGCCTGCTCACCGGCTCGGTGAAGGGCGTGGCCCGCCGCAACACGCTGCTGTCGCTCCAGGCAGGGCGCCTAGGCCTGATCGTCGGCACGCACGCGCTGTTCCAGGAGGCCGTAGCCTACCGCGACCTCGGTCTGGCGGTAATCGACGAACAGCATCGCTTCGGCGTCGAGCAGCGGCTGATGATGGGCGCCAAGGGGGCGCGTACCGACGTGCTGGTGATGACCGCGACGCCGATCCCGCGCACCCTGCTGGTCACGCAGTGGGGCGAGATGCAGGTCTCGCGCCTGTCCGGCAAGCCGGCCGGACGACAGCCGATCCGCACCACGGTGCATTCGCTGGCAACCCTCGCCGGCGTGATCGACGGGCTGGCGCGGGCGCTGGAGGGCGGGGAACGTGCCTACTGGGTCTGCCCGATGGTCAACGAGAGCGAGCTGTCGGACCTCGCGGCGGCAGAGGTGCGCTATGCGGTGCTGCGCGAGCGGTTCGGCCCCGTTGTCGGGTTGGCGCACGGCCAGCAGGAGCCCTCGGTGCGCGACGCGGCTCTGGCGGACTTCACCACCGGGCGGACGCGGCTGCTGGTCGCGACGACGGTCATCGAGGTGGGCGTGGACGTGTCCGAGGCGAGCGTAATGGTGATCGAGCACGCCGAGCGTTTCGGGCTGGCGCAGCTGCACCAGCTGCGCGGGCGGGTTGGACGGGGAGGCGCTGCAAGCTACTGCCTGTTGCTGCACGAGGACGGGCTGACCGAGTCGATGCGTCGGCGCTTGGCGTTGCTGCGCGACACCGAAGACGGGTTCGCGATCGCCGACGAGGATTTCAGGCTCCGCGGCGGTGGCGACCTGCTGGGGCGGCGGCAGTCGGGCGAGGCTGGATTCAGGCTCTGCGATCCGGTGGACGAAGGCATGCTGCACATGGCCAGCCGCGATGCTGCGGCGATACTGGATCGCGACCCAAGGCTGGAATCCGAGCGCGGAATGGCGATGCGCACGCTGCTGCGGCTGTTTGAGCGGGGATCTGCCTTGCGGACGCTGGACGCAGGGTAGGCGGTAGGCTTCAAACTGACCGGGATGAACGCCAGAGATCTGCGCTTGACCTACTTAAAGCCGAGGCTTTGGACCCGCACCAAGCTGGGAACCTGGCCCTTGTAAGGTGGCACCCTGTCTTCAAGTGGTTTCCAAAAGGCTCTGCTCTTTGGCGGGCCAGGGCAGAGTCCTGGCCTTGCTGCCTAAGCCTTGCTTTTCACCTTCTTCGGACCTGTCTTCTTTGCCTCCTCCTGGTCGGCCTTGGGCTTGGTCTTCTCTCGCTCCGCCGGCTTGGGAGCGCTCAACGGCCCGCTCGTGTCCTCGTGCGTGAGGGCGGAGCGCGGCGATTGCGGGCGCTCGCCCTGGTCCAAGGAGCGGTCGGGGAACTCGCCGAGGTTGTCCTGGATGAACGCCTCCTCGACCGGTTGCACCTGCGACGGATCGGCGCCCGGCAGGCTCGCCGGGTTGGGGAGCTGGCCGAACCCGGCAGCCTCCTCCATGCGCACCAGCTCGGAGGCACGCTCCCAGAACTCGTCGTGCTGGCCGTGCGGGCGGCCGTCGGCCTCCCACAGGTGGTAGGCACGTTTCTCGATCAGCGCGTTGCGCTTGCCATCGCTGTCGTCGAGCGGGTTGTCGGTCATTAGTTTCCTCCGTGCGAGGTGGGCAAACGCAGCGATTCTGGGCGGGTTCGCCGCCCTTCACAACCAGGATTTGACAGCGCCGCCCCCAATCGTAATCCACCCACAGGCCCTGGCAATCCGTGTTGCCACTGATCAGCATCGCCCCCAATCGCCGCAGGCATAACGCGCAGTGCCCGATTCGACTTCGCCACATCAGGACCGCTCGACGAGCAGCGTCTACAGGGTAAACTGGAACAGTGGCCTGATCCTCCGGGGACGCTACGGGGCGATCAGCCGCCCGGAGTACAACACCGGGCCGGTCGGCGCGCCAGTGGGGGAGCCGCCGGCCGGCTCGAGGCTGACCAGAAGCTGGCTGCCCGCCGCGGGGCGGGCCCCGATGCTGACGCCATCGGCCGGCAGCACACCCAGCGAGGCCGGGGTCGCCCCACCCTGCGGCAGTGACCACAGCTGGAGGTCGCGGTCCTTCGGCACCGACACTGCCGAGACCGCATGCAGCACCAGCGTGCCGTCCGGGCGTGCCATGGCGAGGAACAGTCCGGACTTCTCGCCCGCGGGCGCCAGTGCCGCCACCGCCGGAAGGGGAACCGGACGCAGCAGCGTCACCAGGGCGACCGTCGCCGCGAGCCCGAGCGAGGCAAGGGTGGAGATCTGCCAAAGCCGGACGCTGCGACGCAGCGCCGCCACGTTGCCGGCGGCTGTGGGGCGGCCGCCCGCGGTTTCGTCGTTCGCGGCCGGCGCGGCGGCAGACGCGATCGCTTCCTCGAGCCGCTCCCAGATCGCATGCGGCGGAGTCAGCTCCGCGACCAGGGCCGCAAGTGGTAGCAGGCGGCGCTCCCATGCCCGCACCTCGGCGGCAAAGCCGGGCTCGGACAGCAGCCGCTGCTTCGCCTCGCTGATGCTCGTGGCGTCTAGGCAGCCGAGCACATATTCCCCGGCCAGATCCTCCGCCGGTTCCTCCGTGCCGCCCGACGCGCCGCTCATCGCTCAAGGCACGCGCGAAGGGTCGCGAGCCCGCGGCGGATGCG
>CAXSEF010000003.1:0-73683 GCA_964236535.1 uncultured Acetobacteraceae bacterium | reverse complement strand
GCGCCGCTCATCGCTCAAGGCACGCGCGAAGGGTCGCGAGCCCGCGGCGGATGCGCGACTTGACCGAGCCGAGTGGTGCGTCCAGCCGCAGGGCCAGTTCGCTGTGCGTCAGCCCTTCCATGAACGCGAGACAGATGAGCGAGCGCCGATCATCATCGAGTTCCTTCAGGCAGCCATGCAGGGCCGCTGCATCGTCGCTGTCGACCAGGGCATCGAGCGCTCCAGGCGAGCGGTCCGCCTCGTCGAGCGTCGGGGCACCCGGCGCCTCGCGCATCCGCCGCCGTGCGATGTCGAGTGCCCGGTAGCGCACCAGGCTGACCAGCCAGGTCTCCGCATTGCCCCGCTCCGGGTCGAAGCGGGCGGCGTTCTGCCAGGCCTGCAGGAAGGCGTCGTGCACCGCGTCGGCGGCCAGTGAGGACTGCCGAGTGATGCGCAACGCGACGCCGTAGAGCCTCGACGCATTGGCGTCGTACAGCATCCTGAACGCCAAACGGTCACCTGCGGCGCAGCGCTGCAGCAACAAGGCGCCGTCTGCCACCAAGGGTCCTTCTGCCGCCCCGGAAAACCCTGCCAACGCGCATCCTCGATCAGACCCGCCTCGACGGGCCCGCATTGCGCGACCCGGCACCGTGCTGGGAAATGCGCGGCAACGATCCCGCTGTAGCACGCGCCGGATGGCTGGCAAACCTTCGGCCATTCAAAACGTCCCGTCCGGTGGCCGCCCTGGCACCGTTGATACACTACGTCGCTGCGGCCCGACCGGATGCCGGAGGGCGGGCTCATGGCGCTGGACGGTGTGGCGTGCCCATTCAACACAGACCTCCACTCGCCTACTCGGGCCCGCGTGGCAGACGGGGCATGGCGGAAGCGGAGATCAGCTTGTACGGATGCCGTTTTCGGTGCCGCGCAGCGGGGTCTCGGGAGCGGGAGGGGGTGGTCTGCATCAAGTCAGGCTCTGTCGGCGTCGGCGGCGGCTGGGATGACCAGACTGCTCATTCTGCCGCGGCAATGCCCCGCCCGCACGTGGACAATCTCCGCATCAGGACGCAGTACGGGCAGGCGGGCCGGGCTCGGCGACTCGGCCCAGCAGGTCGAGCAGGTAGAACGGCCGGCGTTGTTGCACGATCGGCTGCAGCCCGGCGCAGGAACGGAACGCCCGGTGGATGCGCAGGCTCAATCGCGACTCGCCCTCGAATGCGGCGAAGTAGTGGTTGGCCAGCAGGCACAATCCGCCCGGCGCCAGCAACGCGCCGACCCGGCTGGCGGCGGCCTCCAGCGTCAGGTCGGAGGTCGGCCGCGGCAGGTAGTAGAGCGTGTCGGCCAGCACCACGAGGTCGAAACTTCCGTCAAGCGAGGCCGGCAAGGCGGTCAGGTCTCCTTGGCTGAAGCGCAGGTTTGCCACCCCATTGGCGCGGATCCGTGCGCGGTCGATGGCGCTCTGTGCTATGTCCATGCCGAGCACGTCGTCGGAGTGCCGTGCCAGGGATTGGCTGAGCAGCCCGAGCCCACAGCCCAGATCCAGGGTGCGACCGAAGCAGCGCCCCTTCGGCAGAACAGAAGTGATCGCCGAATACTTCCTTTTCTGGTAGCGGTAGCGCCGGTCAGCCGACAGCCACGGGTCGTCCAAAGTGCTGTAGATCGTCTCGAACGCAACCCGCGAACCGCCGCTGTCCTGGGTGGCGCGGATCGTTCGGTCAGTGCGAGCGCCGCGCAGGAACAGGGCAATGTCGCCCAGCGACATGAAGGTCGACCACCGTTGGTGCGCAGGCCGGTCGCTGCCGGTTGCATCTGCTATCTGGTAGGGCATCATCGTCACGACCCAATCCGCTGCGTCGGGCTGTGATGCCCGCGCGAACTTATATTGCATTGTATCGGGACGCCCCGGTGCAGGCAAACGTGGTAGGCCGGGATGGCTTGGATCCGCCCCCACCCGCAAATGACCGACGGCGCTTTGATCAGTTTCTCAGGGTCGGGGATTCCTTTGGCTCGGGCTTTGGCAGAAGGCGAGGCAGAGCCTCTGGCCTTGTATGGTGGACTGGTCGAGAAGCACCCGAGGCCTGGGTATCGCACCGGCTGCGTAGTACGGAGCACGACCGTGCAGCGCCGATCCGCCCGGCGACTCGTGGCGGCGCGGCTTTCTGAAACAGGCGGGTCCTGATGTTCGTCATTGGCAAGCTGCTGACCATCGTGCTGCTCCCCTCGGCCCTGATGGTCGAGCTGACGCTGCTCGGGCTGCTGGCCCGTCGCTGGCGTCTCGGCCGGGCCATGCTCGTCGTGGGTGTCGGCGCGCTTGGCGCCTGCCTGGTCCTGCCGGTCGACTTCTGGGCGATCCGGCCGCTGGAGGACCGCTTCCCCCAGGTCACGACGCCGCCGGACCGGGTTGACGGGATCGTGGTGCTCGGCGGCGCGCTCGACGAACTGACCAGCGTCGACCGGGGCACGCCGACCTTCACCTCGGCGGCGAACCGGATCACCAGCTTCCTGCTGCTCGCCAAGCGCTACCCGCAGGCGCGCCTGCTGTTCACCGGCGGCTCCGGGGCGATTGAGCAGGGGCTGGCGAGCGAGGCCGACTACGCACGCACTCTGCTGGACCAGCTCGGCTTGCCGCCGGAGCGCGTCACCTTCGAGACGACCTCGCGCACCACCTGGGAGAACGCGGTCAACAGCGCGGCTCTGGTGCGGCCGCAACCTGCCGAGCGCTGGGTGCTGGTGACCTCGGCGAGCCACATGCCACGCGCGGTCGGCGTGTTCCGCCGCGCCGGCTGGACGGTCCTGCCCTGGCCGGTCGGCTACCAGTCGCGCGACCGCATTGCCACCTGGACGCTGCTGCTGGGCGCCAAGCTCGCGACCCTGGACTGGGCGGTGCACGAGTGGCTGGGCCTGGTGATCTACCGGATCGAGGGCAAAACCGACGTGCTGTTCCCTGCACCCGAGCCGGCGCAGTAGGACTTGCCTCGTCGGCCGGTGCTACAAGCCACGGCGTCATGGTGGAACGCGTGACCGGTTTGTGGCATGGCGAAGCTTGACGGGTGCTCGCAACCTGCCGCTTGTGCGCAGCGCGGGCAATCTGGCTTACGGAGACCGCCGATGCGCAGGAAGTTGCATGTCTTGCTGACACTCGCAGCCCTGCTGGTGGTCGCCCTTGCCGGGCCCGCGATGGCGCAGGACGAGGTCACGGCCGCCGACCGCGCCGCAATCCGCACCGTTATCGAGGCGCAGCTTGAGGCGTTCCGCCGCGATGATGCCGCCGCAGCGTTCAGCTTCGCCGCACCCGGCATCCAGGCACGCTTCGGCGATGGCGCGCACTTCGTGGCCATCGTGCGCGAGGCGTACCCGGCGGTGATCCGACCGCGGTCGGTAAGCTTCGACCGCTTGGAGCGGGACGACGGGCTGCTGGTGCAGAGGGTCGAGCTGGTCGGCGCTGACGGGGCACCGGCGCTGGCGCTGTACAGCATGGAACATGAGCATGACGGACGGTGGTTGATCGCTGGATGCAGCCTGCGGCACAGCGGACGCATCGAGATTTGACACTCCCGCCACCGGTGGTGGCGCCGCAGACCGGCGGACTCTTGTCAACTCTGCACAAGGCTCCGCATCCTGGCATTACGTTCCGACCGGTGGCTATCCGCCTGCCGCCGACGTCCAGGGAGTCCGGTGCCATGTCACAGTTAATACAGCCGCCGCGACGCTCTCCCGTGGACCTGGCGTTCCAGGCGGGCTACCGCGTGGCGTTCCCGTTGGCGCGGTTATGGTGGCGGGTCCGCCAGCCGCCCCACGAAGGCGCGCTGGTCGCGGTCTACGTTGGCGAGTTGCTGCTGTTAGTCCAGGCATCCTACCGCAGGGAATGGAATTTCCCTGGCGGCGGGATCTGGCCCGGCGAGGCTCCCGAGGCAGCGGCCCGCCGCGAACTGGCGGAAGAAACCGGCCTCGTCGTCAGCGGCTTGGTGCCAGCGGGAATCCGCTCGGGCCTGTGGGACGGGCGGCTGGACCGGGTGCACTTCTTCGAGTTGCGACTGGAGGATCTGCCCGAACTGCAACTGGATTGCCGGGAGGTGGTGGCCGCACGGCTGGTGGCACCGGAAGAGCTTCCTGGTCTGGCGCTGACCCAGCCGGTTGCGGCCTACGTCGCCGACACGGCACGGGCTTACACCAACGGCCCCGGGCATTGATCTGTAGGCGAGGCAAGGCTGTGCTCTCCCTCCACACGCATTCCAACGTCCCAGGCGGGTCACCGAAACTTGCGCAAGCTATGCCCGAACCTGCCAAGGTCCGAGGCCTATGGAAACTCCTTCCTTAAGCATAGGAATTCCAAAGGCGAGCCTTTGGCGGAGTCCAGAGGCAGAGCCTCTGGCCTTGCTTGCCTGGCCGGTCGTCCTCAAGGCCGGGTGTAGTTAAACACCTTCGGACCCTGTTGCAGGCGCAGGCAAAGCCCAGGCTTGGCTTCCTGCCCTAGAACAGCTGCTCGCCGTGCAGCACCAGGTCCAACCCTTCCATCTCCTGCTCGCGGCCGACGCGCAACCCGATCGTGACCTTGATCAGCATCAGCAGCACGAACGTCACCAGGCCGCTCCACAGTAGGGTGACCCCGACCGCCTCGGCCTGTACGAGCAGCTGGTTCAGGCTGCCGCTGGTCCCTTCCGGCGCGGCGTCGGTCGCGGAAAGCGGCCCGTATGCGAACACGCCGGTCAGCAGCGCGCCGACGATGCCGCCCACGCCGTGCACGCCCCAGGTGTCGAGACTGTCGTCGTAGCCGAGCACGTGCTTGAGCCAGGTGGACGACCAAAAGCAGGTCACTCCGGCGGCGATGCCGATGGCGAGCGCAGCGCCGGGCAGCACGAAGCCCGAGGCCGGGGTAATTGCCACCAGCCCCGCCACCGCGCCGGAGATGATGCCGAGCACCGAGGGTTTGCCCTTAGTGAACCATTCGGCGAACATCCATCCGAGCGCTGCCGCTGCGGAGGCGATCTGCGTCACCATCATCGCCATGCCGGCGCGGCCGTTGGCGCCGAGCGCCGAGCCGGCGTTGAATCCGAACCAGCCGACCCAGAGCAGCGCGGCGCCGATCACTGCGAGCGACAGGTTGTGCGGCGCCATGTTGTCGTGGCCATAACCCACCCGCTTGCCGAGCACGAGGCAGCACACCAGCCCGGCCACGCCGGCATTGATGTGCACGACGGTGCCGCCGGCGAAGTCGAGTGTGCCGGCCTTGGACAGCCAGCCGGTCGGCGCCCACACCCAGTGCGCGATCGGGCTGTAGACGGTCAGCGACCACAGCACCATGAACACGCACATCGCCGAGAACTTCATCCGGTCAGCGAAGGCGCCGCAGATCAGCGCCGGCGTGATAATCGCAAACGTCATCTGGTACATCATGTAGACGCTCTCGGGGATCGTCTCCGGCGAGGCGGCGTCGGTGCCAGCGCCGAGCACAAAGCCGACATCGGTGCCCTTGCTGATGTGCTCGGCAATCCCGTTGAGGAAGAAGCGGCTCAGGTCGCCGAAATACGGTACGGTGCTCCCGGTGCCGTTGGTGAAGGCGATGCTATAGCCAGCGACCATCCAGGTAATGGTGACGAGGCAGCAGATCGCGAAGGACTGCATCAGCGTGGCCAAGATGTTCTTCTTGCGCACCATGCCGGCGTAGAACAGGGCGAGGCCGGGGATGGTCATCATCAGCACCAGCGCGGTGCTGGTTAGCATCCAGGCGGTGTCGCCGGAGTCGATCCTGGGAGGCTGTACCGCGGCGCCGCCAACAGCATCGCTCGCAACCGGCAAGGCGTTCGGGGCCGTTGTCGCACCTGAGCCTGGCGTGGTGGGTGCGGACGTCGCTGAAGTGGAAGTCGGGGCGGCGGGTGCATCCGGCTGCGCCAGCACTGGCGCAAGGCCCGCAAGGCCCGTCATCAGCAGCAGCGCGAGCAGGGCAGTGCGGCAGGAGCGGAACAGGAGTACCGGCGTGCCCGCAGGATCCGGGCGACGAGCCTGGAAATCGGTGCAGCTCAAAGCGCCTCTCCGTCCAGCTCGCCGGTCCTGATCCGTACTGTACGTTCCAAGTCCATCACGAAGATCTTGCCGTCGCCGATCTTGCCGGTATGTGCGGCCTTCATGATTGCCTCGACCACTTGTTCCGCCAGGTCGGAGGGAACCGCAACCTCGACCTTGACCTTGGGCAGGAAGCTGACGTGGTACTCGGCGCCGCGATAGATCTCGGTCTGGCCCTTCTGCCGGCCGAACCCCTTGACCTCGGATACGGTGAGCCCCTGGACGCCGAGCGGAGTCAACGCCTCCCGGACGTCGTCCAGCTTGAACGGCTTGATGATGGCGATCACCAGCTTCACATGCGTCGTCCTATACCGGTCCCGCCCGGTGGGCGGCGTCGGCAGGTGTCTTTCAAGAACCATGCCGGTGGTGGCCCGCGCGCCGGGGCCCACGTGCCGCCTGGCGTTGGGTTGCCAAGGAACGGCGCGGGTCGCCTGCTACCGGCAACAAAGCGCTGCAGGTGGACCGCGTCACGATCGTGCGGCACCCCATCTACCGACGGCCCGGCTCCGCGGGAGCGCGGCACATGCCTGCGGACCGGGCAGGCGGGGCCGGAACCGGCGTTATCGGCATCGCCGTGACATGCATATGAAACGAGCAGAACGGGATGACAGCATGATGGCCGCCTGGCACACGCCTGCCGCAGACCCGGACCGGCGCGTGGCACGGCTGCACGCCGCAGCAGACCGACGCATGCCGTCAGACGGTGATGCGCACGATGGCCGTGGCGCCGCACCGTCGAATGACGTCACGGCCGATGTCGACGTCTGCGTCGTCGGCGCGGGCCCGGTCGGTGCGACGCTCGCCTGCCGGCTGCAGGCGGGGGGCCTGTCGGTGGCCGTGCTCGACCGGGCCGCGCTGCCGCCGATGGAGCATGCGGAATTCGACGGGCGGGCCTACGCGATTGCCGCGGGGTCGAGGCGACTGCTGGAGGATGCCGGATTGTGGCGCGAGCTGCCGCAGTCGTCCTGCCCGATCACCGAGATCCGCATTTCCGACGGCAGGGTCGGCCGTCCTGCCTCCGGGCTGTTCCTGCATTTCGACGTTCGTGACGCCAGCGCGGGCGCAGGCGGCAGCCCTGCGGCGATGGGGTGGATGGTGGAGGCGCGCAGCCTGCGCGTCGCGCTGAACCGGGCGCTGCACGACCGGCCAGGGCTGCGCCTGCACGCGCCCGCCGAGGCACGGGTGGAGCGGACTGCACGGCGCGCGCTGGTGCGGTTCGGGCATACGACGCTGCGGGCGCGGCTGGTGGTGGCGGCGGAGGGCCGGGGCAGCCGGCTGCGCGAGGCGGCGGGCATCCGCACCACCCGCCTCGGCTACGACCAGGTCGGCCTGGTCTGCGCCATCGCCCACGAGCGGCCGCATCACGGCACGGCGCTCGAGCACTTCCTGCCCGGCGGGCCATTCGCGCAGTTGCCGATGTGCGCGACCGAGGGTGCACCGCACGTCTCGGCAATCGTGTGGACCGAGCGCGGGGCACTCGGCCGGCGAATGATGGCGCTCGACGACACGGCCTACGCAGGTGAGGTGGCGCGGCGGCTCGGCGACCACCTGGGCAGCGTGCGGCTGATCGGGCGGCGCTGGCTCTACCCGCTATCCGCCCTGCACGCACACCGCTACGTCGACACCCGGCTCGCGCTGGTCGGCGACGCGGCGCACGGCATCCACCCGATTGCGGGCCAAGGTCTCAACCTCGGGTTCCGCGACGTGCTGGCGCTGTCGGGCCTGGTGATCGAGGCGGCCGCTTCGGGAGCGGACATCGGCAGCCCGGCGCTGCTGGCGCGCTACCAGCGAGCGCGGCGTCCGGACAACCTGCTGATGCTGGCCGCGACCGACGGCCTGGACCGGCTGTTCAGCAGCGACAGCCGCGTGCTGCGCGGAATGCGCGACCTGGGAATCGCCGGGGTGCAGCGCCTGCCAGGCCTGAAACGAGCGTTCATGCGCGGTGCGATGGGGCTGTAGGGCCGTCAGTTGCATGGTTCTGGCGCACGGCTCGGGCGCGGCGTGCGCTCAGCGACCTCCCGGGCCTGGAGCCAAAGCGGCTTCTGGCCTGCGAGGCTTCCCGGGTAGGGTATTTTCAGAAACGCGGCCGTCGGCCGGGCCATGCGGTAGAGCTCCGGTGCTTCCTTGCAGGTCGGGCTCCGGCAACACCCCCCTTCCTTTCGGGGTCGACGCGATCCACAGTCCCGCCCATGCAGATCCACGCAAGCTGCGCGGCCAAGGACGGCGATGGCGTCCTGCTGATCGGGCCGTCGGGTTCGGGCAAGTCGGACCTGATGCTGCGCCTGCTCGACCGCGGCTTCGAGCTGGTGGCCGACGACCAGGTAGCGATCGAGCACGGGGTCGCCCACCCGCCAGCCGGGCTTGCCGGCCTGCTGGAGGTGCGCGGGCTCGGTCTGCTGCAGCTGCCGCACCGGGCGGAAGCACTCCTGCGTCTGGTGGTGCAGCTCGACGTGCGCGACCTTGATCCATGCAACGCCCTGCTGCGCCTGCCGCGACCGGCACAACATGCAGTGTTCGGACTTCCAGTGGTGACAATTCACCCCGGGCTGGTCTCCGCGGCGCAACGGGTGTCGCTGGCGCTGGATTGCGCGCTGGGCCGGATTGCACAGCGCGCGGGAGCGTTCTCATGACCCTGCGCCGGCAGGCGGCTCGGTGCCGACACGATCTGCGGTCGCCTCGCGGCGCGCTTCAGCCACGCGCTCGCGGTATGTGTGATGCGCGCAGCAACCGGAGCTTGGTAGAAAATGCCGGTTTTCCTGGTTCCAGAAACCGGTGCCTACGGCTGTGGTCGGTATCCCCTGCTCGTGCCGGGGATCGTCACCCTGCACGGCGGACGCTCCCATCCCATCTCTGTTATGCCAGTCGACACGACATGCACGTCGTGGAGGATGTCGGTAGGCCGGGAGCATTGTTGACCGCAGAAGGCTATTGCCCTCAAGCCCCGGTGCGGGCAAGACAGGCGCCGTGACGAACTGTAGCCGTAGCAGCCGGACGAAATGCGGCTCGGCGGGACAAAGGTTTGTACTATCGCCGGGCGGCAAGATGCGCGCGCCGGTTTACCAGGGTGCCACGCACCGATCAGCGGATGGCAGCAGGCCTACAAGCCGATGAGTGTCTGCTGGCGTACAGATGGCGCGCCACGCCGGAAGGCCCGGAAACAGGCGCCCCGCCACGCACAGCGCATACCGGCGCAGACGCGCGCAGAGGAACGGATGCCACGCACGAGAGCAGGATCGACGACGCAGACGCGATCGTCCAGAGCTGACGCGGAGTGCAGGGTGCAGGAAGCACAGGCGATTTCATGATCGGCATGGTGCTGGTGACGCATGGCCGGCTGGCGGTGGAGTTGCGATCCGCAATGGAGCACGTCGTCGGAAGCCAACGCTGCGTGGCGACGATGTGCATCGGAGCCGATGACGATATCGAAAATTGCCGCAGGGAAATCCAGGCGCTGATCGCGGAGGTGGACCAGGGCGACGGCGTTGTCCTGTTGACAGACATGTTCGGCGGGACGCCAAGCAATCTTGCAATCTCGATGATGGATCGCGACGGGGTCGAGGTGATCGGCGGGGTCAACCTGCCAATGCTGGTTAAACTTGCCAACGTCCGCTCGCGCCAGACACTGGCCGAGTGCGTGGACTGCGCCGAACTGGCCGGGCGGAAATACATCTGTGCGGCTTCCCATGCGCCCGCGCATGGCCCGACCGTGCTGGCGGAGCAGTGCCGCAAGGGCCTGCTACCGCCTGTCTTGGCCGCGCCATTGCGCAAGGCCCAGGCTTGAGCGGATCGGGAGTTGGCCATGCGCCGGCAGGGTGGCGACCCGTTGCATGGCGCGCGAGGCCGGCCAACGGCCGATCTCCTGCGCGGGCTCGGGGTCCTTCGCGCACGGCGCCAGGGCGATGAGCGAGGCTGCCGATCCGGTCCTGAGCCGCGATGTCGTGGTGTCCAACCAACGCGGCCTGCACGCCCGCGCTGCCGCACGCTTCGTCGCGTTGGCCGAGCGATACGCCGCCTCGGTTGAGGTGTCGCGCTCCGGATCGTCGGACGAGCCAGTGTCGTCGCGCTCGATCATGGGCCTGATGATGCTGGGCGTTGGCCAGGGATCAGGCCTGACGCTGCGGGCGCAAGGCTGGGACGCCAAGGAGGCGCTTGAGGCCCTGGCGGCACTGGTCGACTCCGGCTTCGATGAACAGGAATGATGAACCGGCCCTAGCAGACGGCCCTCCAGGGCCGGACCGGCCGCAGCGCCCGGAGCGCCGGCTGAGCGGGATCGCGCTCGGCAACGGCATCGCGATCGGACCCGCGTACACCGCGCGCGAGGTGTCACCGGAATTCACCCGCGGCACTATCACAAGCGAGGCGGTTGGCGCCGAAAGCGAGCGGCTGGAGCAGGCGATCCAGCGTTCGCGCAAGCAGATCGCCAAGCTGCGACAGAAGCTGCTGCTGCTGCCGGACGACACCCAGGTCGAGCTGGCGCCGTTGCTCGACGCCTACATGCAGATGCTGGGGCCGTCGCGGCTAATTCGCGGCGCGCGCATCCGTATTCGTGACAAGCTGGTTTCGGCCGAGACCGCAGTGACCGACGAGGCCGAGCAGGTGGCCCGCGCGTTGCTCGGGCTGTCGGGCGATGACCCCGCCGGGCTGCAGCGCCGTGCCGACGAGGTGCGCGAAATCGGCCGACGCCTGGTGCGCAATCTCGCGCAGGCGCCGTTCAGGGCGCTGGGCGCGGTACCAGCGGGCGCGGTCCTGGTGGCCGAATCGCTGCGCCCGGCGGATGCCGCCCTGATCGATCCTGCGCGCGTCGCCGGCGTTGCCACCGAGGAGGGCGGCAGCGACGGCCACACCGCCATCATGCTGCGCGCGCTTGGCGTCCCCGCGGTGCTGGGCGCCACCGGGCTGCAGGCTGCGGTGCGGGCGGGCTGCCAGGTTGTCGTCGATGGTGGCGCCGGCACCATCATCGTCAATCCCGGCGCGGAGACCCTGCGCAAGGCCCGGCAGGCCGTGGCCGCCTTCACCCGCGAGCGGCAGAAGCTGGCGCGGCTGCGCCGTCTGCCGGCCCGCACCACCGACGGCGCCGAGGTAGAGCTGCACGCGAACCTGGAAATCCCCGCCGAACTCGCGCTGATCGCCCAGTCTGGCGCCACCGGCATCGGGCTGCTGCGCTCGGAGTTTCTGTTCATGAACCGCGACCGGGTGCCCGACGAACACGACCAGGCGGAGTCCTATCGCGGCGTGGTGGAGGCGATGGGTGGCGACGGCGTCACGATACGCGTGCTCGACTGGGGCGGGGAGAAGCAGCTCGACTCGCTGGCGTCCGAGGGCTTCACCTCGGTCGACGACCGCAACCCCGCTCTTGGCATGCGCGGCATTCGCCTGCTGCTGCGCCATCCCGCGTTGTTCGAGACCCAGCTCGCGGCCATCCTGCGCGCCGCCACCGCCGGCCCGGTGCGCATCATGCTGCCCATGGTCACGGACCTTGCGGAGCTTCGTCTGGCGCGCGAGCTCCTGGAGCGGGTTGCACGGCGGCTGCGTCGGCGTGGCGAGAAGATCTCCGACCGGCTGCCGCCACTCGGCGTGATGATCGAGACCCCGGCGGCGGCGCTGTCGGCCGATGCGCTGGCCCTGGAAGCGGATTTTTTCGCCATCGGCACCAATGACCTGGCAATGTACACGCTGGCTGTTGATCGTTCGCTGGCCGAAGTGGCGGCGATCTACGACCCGCTGCACCCCGCCGTGCTACGCCTGGTGCAGTTCGCCATAGAAGCCGGGCTGCGGGTGCGAAAGCCGGTGTCGGTGTGCGGGGAGATGGCGGGCAACCCCCGCTACACCCAGCTGCTGCTGGGCCTTGGCCTGCGCTGCTTCAGCATGAGCGCGACCGCGGTGCCGCAAGTCAAGCAGGTGATCCGCGCGGCCTCGATCGACGACTGCATTCGGTTGAGCCGGCGGGTGATGGAGCAGAGCGATCCGGTACAGATCCGCGCTCTGGTGCTGGGGTAAGCGGTCGCACGGAGGGCCAGCGGCTCAGCCTCTGGACGCCGCCTGAGGCGAGCTCTTGCAAACCTTACGCCTGGAGCCGCTCGGAAACCCATTTCCGTCGGCGATCTGAGGCGTCTCTGCTGTGCTCCGGCGTTCACAGAAATATGCTATATGAATCGGCACAGCGAGCCTTCGAACGAGGGCTTGGATAAATGTGATCAAAGGGGCCGCCGACCCTTTGCGGGTCCGGGCAGAGCCCAGCCTTCCCTTGTACCCCCGCAACCATCCGCCGCTCGCGCGTTTGCTTCGCGCAGCCCCGGGAGAGTGAACACATGGTTACGCCGACGACGCCGCGGATCAGCGAGGGCCGCCCCTATCCTCTGGGTGCCACCTGGAACGGACGGGGCGTGAACTTCGCCCTGTTCTCCGCGAACGCCACCGCCGTCGAGCTGTGCCTGTTTGACGCGGAAGGCGAAACCGAGCTCGCGCGGGTCATGCTGCCCGAATACACCGACGAGATCTTCCACGGTTTCCTGCCCGACGCTCACCCCGGCACCGTCTACGGCTACCGGGTGCACGGCCCCTACGAGCCGGAGCAGGGGCATCGCTTCAATCCGAACAAGCTGGTGCTCGACCCCTACGCGAAGGCGGTGGTGGGCCAGCTCAAGTGGGATCCCGCAGTGTTCGGCTACACGATCGGCGCCGAGGACGAGGACCTCAGCTTCGACGAGCGCGACAGTGCGCCGTTCATGCCCAAGAGCCGGGTGATCGACTCCGCCTTCACCTGGGGCGGCGACCGCAGCCCGATGGTACCCTGGGACAGCACGGTGCTGTACGAGACCCACGTGCGCGGCTTCACCAAGCTGCACCCGGCAGTGCCGGAGGAGATGCGCGGCACCTTCCGCGGTCTCGGGGTGCCGGAAGTGATTCGGCACATCAAGTCGCTCGGTGTGACCTCGGTCGAGCTGATGCCGGTGCACATGTTCATCGACGACGACTACCTGCAGGACAAGGGCCTGGTGAACTATTGGGGCTATAACACCATCAGCTTCTTCGCGCCGGCGCGGCGCTACGCCACCAATGCCGGTTTTGCCTTGGTCGAGTTCAAGGAGATGGTTGCCCGGCTGCATGACGCTGGTCTCGAGGTGATCATGGACGTGGTCTATAACCACACAGCAGAGGGCAACGAGCGCGGCGCCACGCTGTCGTTCAAAGGCATCGACAACGCCTCGTACTATCGCCTCCTGCCGGACCAGAAGCGCTATTACATCAATGATACCGGCACCGGGAACACGGTCAATCTGTCGCATCCACGGGTGATCCAGATGGTCACCGACAGCTTGCGCTACTGGGTTACCGAGATGCACGTCGACGGCTTCCGCTTCGATCTCGGCACCATCCTGGCTCGCGAGCCACACGGCTTCGACGAGCAGTCGGGGTTTCTGAAGGCCTGTGGACAGGACCCAGTTCTGAGCCAGGTCAAGCTGATTGCCGAGCCGTGGGATTGCGGACCGGGCGGCTACCAGGTTGGTGGCTTTCCGCCGGGCTGGGCGGAGTGGAACGACCGCTACCGAGACGACGTGCGCTCATTCTGGAAGGGTGACGAGTCTACCTTGCCAAGCCTTGCGTCGCGGCTGGTAGGCAGCGCCGACTTCTTCAACCGGCGCGGGCGGCAGACCTGGGCCGGGGTGAACTTCCTCACCGCTCATGACGGCTTCACGCTGAACGACACCGTCACCTACAACGAGAAGCACAACGACGCGAACGGCGAGGAAAACAAGGACGGCAACTCGAATAATCACAGCGCGAACTACGGCGTCGAGGGTGTGACCGACAACCCGGAAATCAACGAGCTGCGCGAACGGCAGATGCGCAACATGATAGCGACGCTGCTGCTGTCACGCGGCACTCCGATGCTCCTTGCAGGCGACGAGTTCGGCCGCACGCAGAATGGCAACAACAACGCCTATTGCCAGGATGACGAGACCTCCTGGGTTAACTGGGACATCAAGGAGAAGGGCCGGGAGCTGCTGCGCTTCGTCTCCGATGTGGCCCGGCTACGTCGCCGCCATCCGGTGCTGCACCGCACCAGGTTCCTGACCGCGGAGTGGAACGAGGAGCTGGGTCTTAAGGACGTGACCTGGCTAAGCCCCGGCGACACGGAAATGACTCCCGAGCACTGGAACGACGCGTCGGCGCATTGCATGGGGGTGTTGCTGGACGGGAGAGCCCAGCCGACCGGCATTGCACGACGGGGCGACGACCAGACTCTGTTGCTGATTGTCAACTCCTACCACGATCTGGTTGCGTTTAAGCTGCCGACCGTGGTCGGTGGCACCACTTGGCGGCGGCTGATCGACACCAACCTTGCAAAGGTGGATGGCGGCGAGTTGTCAGGTGGCGGCGGTACCCTGCTCGAAGCCGGGGCGTCCTACGATGTCACCGGGCGCTCGCTGCTGCTGTTCGAACTGGCACGCGGGGAAGAGTATGGCACGGCAAGGGCGAAGCGGGCAGCGGCGGCGGAGTAGCTGGCCGAAAACAGCGGCAAAAAAATCCAGAGGCTCTGCCGCCCGACGCAGCCATTGACCTAATAATTTTGAACCTCATGCGTAAGGAAGGAGTTTCCATAGGTCTCGGGCCTCTGGCGGGGCTGGGCATAGCCCGCACAAGGTTCCGACGGCCCGCTTGGGCTATTGGAACGCGGGCGGAGGGATAGGCCGCGCAAGGTTACGACGGCCCCGCTTGGCATTGGAATGCCGGCAGAGGGAGGCCCGGCCTTTCCTATGACACGGTCGAGTCGAGCGCACCGTGGATTTCCGAATGCATGCCGACACCATCCGGCAAGTCATTCGATGAGAAGGTGCCGCGGATGCGCCCGTCGCGCCCGATCAGCACCTTGTTGAAGTTCCACCCGGGCTCCCACTGCCGCGAGGCACGCACCCACTGATAGAACGGGGCGGCGTCGCTGCCCTTGACATGCGACAAGCCGGCCATCGGGAACTGCACGTCGAAAGTCGCTTGGCAGAACGTCTTCACCTTGCCGTTGCTGTCGGATTCCTGGCCGAAGTCGTTGCTGGGAACACCGATCACCGTCAGGCCTTGGGGCGAGAACTCGCGGTAGAGTGCCTCCAGCCCGCGATACTGCGGAGTGTAGCCGCAGAACGAGGCGGTATTGGCGACCAGCAACACCCGACCGCGGAACGCGGAGAAATCCAGGGTGCCGCCCTCGATGGAGGGAAATGAGAAGCCCCAGGCCAGCGTGTCGTCGGCGCTTGCCGGGAGTGCTCTCGCGGATGCGATAAGCGCGATGCCGCCAAGCACCTGACGTCGTCCAAACCCGGCCATGAAACCTCCTGTGTGCTGATGTCTGCAACTGCAGCCTACTCCCGGCGCAGGATCTTGTCGGTGACGAAGCTGGACAGCCCGTGTGCGACGAAATCTCGCTTCAGGGCCATCTCGTCATAGTCGTGCTCGACCCAATAGAGAAATGGTACGCGGCCTTCCGCCTGCTCGGCGTAACGGCGAAAGAACGCGTCGAGCACACCGGTGCGCGAGCGATTGAAGTGCCCGAACCGCCAGGAGAGCTGGCGCAACGCCTCCGCCGAGCTGCCGCCCTCGAACAGCACGACCAACCCGGCGGCAAGCCCGGCGCGGTCGGCGCCGGACTTGCAGTGCATCAGCGCCGGCGTCTCGATTGCGCGGTAGAGGCTGGCAAAGCGCAGGATGCGCTCGCTGTGCGGGGCACCGCGGCTCTCGAACGCCATGTCGACGTGGTGCAGCCCGAGTTCGGCCGCTGCCGACCGTGACAGCGCGTCCGAGCCGCAGTGTCGCCGACCGCGCAGGTTGATGAGGGTGCGCAGGCCGTGCCGCTCGACCGCCGCGCGGAGGCGCGACGGCGTCGGATGGTTGGAGCGGTACAGCCGCCCGGGTACCACGGTCGCCCAGTTGTGCCAGGCGAGGCGGAAAATCGCGTGGTCGGCCAGCAGGCTGTCCGACCAGGCACGGCGTGCGTCGCCAGGAAGAGCGCCCTTGAACATCGCAGCGGCCCGGCCGGGACCGGACTAGCCCCGCCGCTCCACGATCAGCTGCTTGATCGCGGCGATCGCCTTGGCGGGATTGAGACCCTTAGGGCACGCCTGGGTGCAGTTCATGATCGTGTGGCAGCGGTACAGCTTGAACGGGTCCTCAAGCGCGTCAAGCCGTGCGCCGGTGTCCTCGTCGCGGCTGTCGGCAATGAAGCGGTAGGCGGCGAGCAGCGTCGCCGGGCCGAGATAGCGGTCGCCGTTCCACCAGTAGCTCGGGCAGGAGGTGGTGCAGCAGAAGCACAGGATGCACTCCCACACGCCGTCGAGCTTGGCGCGCTCCTCCTTGCTCTGCGGCCGCTCCGCGTCGGGCGGCGGGACGGTGTCGGACTTCAGCCACGGCTCGACGCTGCGCAGCTGCGCGTAGGCCTGACTCAGGTCGGGCACCAGGTCCTTGATGATCGGCATGTGCGGCAGCGGGTTGATCCTGACCGCGCCGCTGCATTCCTCGGTCGGCTTCAGGCATGCCAGCGTGTTGCCGCCGTCGATGTTCATCGCGCAGGAGCCGCAGATCCCTTCGCGGCAGGAGCGGCGGAAGGTCAGCGTGGGGTCGATGTCGTTCTTGATGTGGATCAGCGCGTCGAGCACCATCGGCCCCACGTGGTCGAGGTCGACCTCGAAGGTGTCCATGCGCGGGTTCTCGCCGTCGTCCGGGCTCCAGCGGTAGATCTGGAACTCCTTGACCCGTTTCGCGCCGGGTGCCGCCTTGTGAGCGCGGCCCTTGCCGACGCGGCTGTTCTTCGGAAGCCTGAACTCGGCCATTGGTCGTCGACCTTCAGTAAACGCGCTTCTTCGGCGGGAACACGCTGACCTCGTTGGTCAGCGTGCGCATCCGCACCGGGCGGTAGTCCAGCGCGACGCCGCCATCCTCGCCGACCCAGGCCAGCGAATGCTTCATCCAGTTCTCGTCGTCGCGGTCGGGATAGTCGTCATGCGCCTGGGCGCCGCGGCTTTCCTTGCGCGCCTCGGCGCTTACCATGGTCGCCGAGGCGTTGCCCATCAGGTTCTGCAGCTCCAGCGCCTCCACCAGGTCGCTGTTCCAGATCAGGCCGCGGTCCGCAACGTTCATGTCGGCGAGCCCGTGCCACAGCGCGCGCACCTTGCCGACGCCGGCGGTCAGGCTGTCGCTGTCGCGGAACACCGCCGCGTGCGCCTGCATCGCCCGCTGCAGCCCTTCGCGCAGCTCGGCGACCCGGGTGCCGCCGCTCGCGTGCCGGGTGCGGTCGAAGCGGTCGAGCGACGCCTCGCCGGCGCGCGGCGGCAGCGGCGCCTGGCCCTCGCCCGGCCTGAGGATCGCACTCGCCCGCTGCGCCGCCGCGCGGCCGAACACCACCAGGTCGAGCAGCGAGTTGGTGCCGAGCCGGTTGGCGCCGTGCACCGACACGCAGGCCGCCTCGCCGATCGCCATCAGGCCGCGCACCACCCGGTCCGAGTCCTCGCGCGTCGGGCTGAGCACCTCGCCGTGCAGATTGGTGGGAATGCCGCCCATGTTGTAGTGCACGGTGGGCAGCACCGGCACCGGCTCCCTGGTCACGTCGCGGCCGGCGAACACCCGCGCGGTTTCGCTGATGCCGGGCAGACGCTCGTGCAGCAGGTCGGCGCCGAGGTGCTCCAGGTGGAGCATGATGTGGTCCTGGTTCGGGCCGCAGCCACGCCCCTCGTTGATCTCCACCGTCATGGAGCGCGACACCACGTCGCGCGAGGCAAGGTCCTTGGCGGTGGGGGCGTAGCGCTCCATGAAGCGCTCGCCTTCCGAGTTGGTCAGGTAGCCGCCCTCGCCGCGGCAGCCTTCGGTGAGCAGGCAGCCGGCGGGGAAGATGCCGGTCGGGTGGAACTGCACGAACTCCATGTCCTGGGTCGGCAGCCCGGCGCGGATCGCCATGCCGCCGCCGTCGCCGGTGCAGGTGTGCGCCGAGGTGCAGGACAGGTAGGCGCGGCCGTAGCCGCCGGTCGCCAGCACCACGATGCTGGCGCGGAACCGGTGCATCGAGCCGTCCTCGAGGTTCCAGGCCATCACGCCGCGGCAGGCGCCTTCCTCCATGATGAGGTCGAGCGCGAAATATTCGACGAAGAACTCGGCATTGTGCTTGAGGCTCTGCTGGTAGAGCGTGTGCAGGATGGCGTGGCCGGTGCGGTCGGCGGCGGCGCAGGCGCGCATCGCCGGCTCCTTGCCATACTCGGTCATGTGGCCGCCGAACGGGCGCTGGTAGATTGTGCCGGCGTCGGTGCGGCTGAACGGCACGCCGAAATGCTCCAGCTCGTGCACCGCGGGCACCGCCTCGCGGCACATGAACTCGATCGCGTCCTGGTCGCCCAGCCAGTCCGACCCCTTCACGGTGTCGTACATGTGCCAGCGCCAGTCGTCCTCGCCCATGTTGCCCAGCGCCGCGCCGATGCCGCCCTGCGCGGCGACGGTGTGGCTGCGGGTCGGGAACACCTTGGTGATGCAGGCGGTGGACAGCCCGGTCGCCACCATGCCCAGCGTGGCGCGCAACCCGGCCCCGCCGGCACCCACCACCACCACGTCGTAGGTGTGGTCGATGATTGGGTAGGCGCCGGCCGGCTTGGTGAACGCGTTCATGCTGGGTCCAGGTGTCGGGGGAATGCCGGAAGGTAATCCGGCCGGATCGGTCAGCCGGGATGGTCAGGCAGCGATGCGCTCAGATCGCGAGCTTGAGCACCGCAATCACGCCGAGCAAGCCGAGCACGAGACAGGCTGCCTTGGTCGCCAGCGACGCAATCAGCGTTCCACGCTGGTGAATGTAGTCTTCGTAGATCACCTGCAAACCCAGTTGCATATGGTGGAACGTCGTCACCAGCAGCAGGAGCAGCAGCGCCGCGTTCCAGGGCCGGGCGATGAACGCGGCCACGATCGGCTGGTCGGCGCCGAGCAGGCGAAGCACCGAGATCACGAACCACACGGTGAGCGGCACCAGGGCGATCGCGGTCAGCCGCTCCGCCCACCAGTGCTCGACCCCGGACTTGGCGCTGCCCAGCCCGCGCGCCCGGCCAAGCTCGGAGCGCCTGATCTTGATGCCGATCTCCGCCACGGACGTACTCCTACCAGATCGACAGGCCGACGATCCATACCAGCGCGGTTGCCGTCGCTGTCAGGCCGAGCACCAGATAGGTCAACGGGTTGAGCACCGGCTTGTCGAAGCCGTAGCCCGCGTCCCACGCCAAATGCCGCATGCCGGCAAACAGGTGGTAGAACAGCGAAGCAGTCCAGCCCAGCAGCAGCAGCAGACCGAGCCACGAGCCGACGAAGCGCTGCACGGTGGCAAATGCGTCCGGCCCGGCCGCCGCGGCCACGACCCACCACACCAGCAGCAGCGAGCCCACCGAGAGCGCAACCCCGGTTATCCGGTTGAGGATCGACGCAGCCATGGTCACGGGCCAGCGATACACCTGCAGATGCGGCGACAGCGGCCGGCGCACCAAGCGGCCGTCGCTCGCATGACCGACCATCCGCGGGTCCTGCATACTCTTCATGGGCGGGCTCAAGCCTCCGGAAGACGTCTCGTTTCTCTATGCGTCACACCGGGACCCGTCAACGCGAGCGGCATTGGGTCGGAATGGCCTGGATCGAGGTATGGTCCGCCGTCGCAGTATATGCAGTTTCTAAGGCCACAGCGTCGGCCAGGGATTGGCGGCAGCCCTGCGTGAGCGGGGTCAGGACCGGGCCGTGAGCAGCCCTTGCGCCACCATCTGTTCCGCGATCTGCAACGCATTCAGCGCCCCGCCCTTGCGCAGGTTGTCGGTCACGCACCACAGTCCGAGACCGTTGGCGACGGTCACGTCGCGTCGCAGCCGGCTGACATAGACTGCATCCTCGCCCACGCAGTCGATCGGGGTAACGTAGCCGCCGTCCTCGCGGGTGTCCTGCACCACCACGCCCGGTGCGTTGCGCAGCAGGTCGCGCGCCTCGCCTGTGTTGGCCGGGCTAAGCAGCTCGATCGCGACCGACATCGCGTGACCGATGAATACCGGCACCCGCACGCAAGTCGCAAACACCGCCAGCTCGGGGTCGAGCACCTTGCGCATCTCGACGGCGAGCCGCCACTCCTCGCGTGTGGTGCCGTCGTCGAGGAAGCGGTCGATGTGCGGAATGATGTTGAAGGTGATCGGCTTGGTGAACTGCTCGGACTTGGCAGGGTCGTTGACAAAGCTGCCCTTGGTCGCGGTGAACAGCTCGTCCATGCCCTCGCGGCCCAGGTCGGAGACCGCCTGGAACGTCGTGACCACCGCCCGCGTCACCCCGAAGCGCTCGTGCAGGGGCCTGAGTGCCACGGCGAGCTGGATCGTCGTGCAGTGCGGGCTGGCGACGATACGCCGCCTGGTGTGCCGGGCCAGCGCCTGCGGATTGGCTTCGGGCACTACCAGCGCCACGTCCGGGTCCAGGCTGAACTGCCCGCTCGCGTCGATCACCTGGCAGCCTGCGGCGGCGGCACGCGGCGCCTGCACTGCGGAGATCGCCGGGGCGGGCGCGAACAAAGCGAGGTCGCAGGTCGAGAAATCGAAGCGCTCTACGGCGCCGACCTTGAGGTTGCGCTCGCCGAAGCTGACCTGGGCGCCGACCGCGCGGCCAGAGGCCAGGGCGGCGACGTCGCTTGCGGGGAACTCGCGGTCGGCCAGGGCGCGCAGCATCTCTCGGCCGACGGCCCCGGTGGCGCCGACGACGGCAACTCGGTAGGGCATTGGCGGCCTCCGCGGCAGTGACGCCGCACATATGGGATGCCTTACCGCGGATCAGCGGCCGGACCGCACGGAGCGTTGTTCGAACCGGATGTGGCGGCTGGCACGCGCACTTATCACGGCAAGGGCGCGAAGGCCTTGGGCATACCTGCGTCGTCCCACATCCGCGAGTTCGAGCGGTCGACCCGCACGCCGAACAGCCGCGGCGCCGCGGCGTCGCCCGGGCACGCGGCGCTGTGCTTCTCGAACACGTCGAGCAGCACCGGCTGGCCCGGCGGCGCGTCGTGCAGGAAGAAGGCCAGGCAATCCTTGCCGGCATGGATCAGCCCGGCGGCGACGACGCGGTCGCGCACCGCCAGCACCATCGCCATGTCGCTGACCAGCGGCGCGTGCTGCACCTGCCCGCGGTTGTGCCAGGCGAACCATCCCTCGGCGCACAGCGCCATGGTCGCGACGCAGCCCAGGGTCAGCAGGCGCCGGCCCAGCGGGCGCCGCAGACCCTGCTGCAGCGGCGGCCGCAGCGTCACGGCCAGCCGCTCAGGCCAGTTCCTCGTGCCAGGTACGGCCATCGCGCTCGATCAGCGCGATGGCAGCGGTCGGCCCCCAGCTGCCGGCGGCATATGGGCGCGGACGCTCCGGGCTGTCGCGCCAGGCCGCCAGGATCGGCTCGACCCAGGACCAGGCCGCCTCCACCTCGTCGCGGCGCATGAACAGCGTCGGATTGCCACGCACCGTGTCCATCAGTAGCCGCTCGTAGGCGTCGGGGAAGCGTGTCGAGAACGCTTCCTCGAAGCCGATCGCCAGCTCGGCTTCGCGCAGCCTGATACCGCCCGGCCCGGGGTCCTTGGTCATCATACCGAGCCGCATGCCCTCCTCGGGCTGCAGGCGGATGATCAGCCGGTTGGGCGCGAGCTCGGCCGCCTCGCGCGGGAACAGGCTGAACGGCACGTTGCGGAACTGCACCACGATTTCCGAGACCTTCTCCGGCAGCCGCTTGCCGGTGCGCAGATAGAACGGCACCCCGGCCCATCTGTACGAGTTCACCTCGACCTTGATCGCCACGAAGGTCTCGGTGTCGCTTGTCTCGCGTCCACCGCCGGCGCGCAGGTCATGGGCGTAGCTCTCCACGCCGTGCCCGCCCGAGGCGCCAGCCGCGTACTGGCCGCGCACCGTGGTGTGGCTGACGCTGTGCGGCGCGATCGGCTTGAGCGCGCGCAGCACCTTCAGCTTCTCGTCGCGCACGTCGTCGGAGTCGAGTTGCGTCGGCGGCTCCATCGCCACCATGCACAGCAGCTGCAGCAGGTGGTTCTGCACCATGTCGCGCAGCGCGCCGGAGCGGTCGTAGTAGTCGCCGCGGCTTTCCACTCCCACAGTCTCGGCGACGGTGATCTGCACGTGGTCGATCACGTCGGCGTTCCACAGCCGCTCGAAGATCGTGTTGGCGAAGCGCAGCGCCAGCAGGTTCTGCACCGTTTCCTTGCCAAGGTAGTGGTCGATGCGGAAGATCTGCGCCTCGCGGAACACCCGCCCAACCTGGTCGTTGATGGCGCGCGCCGATTCCAGGTCGTGGCCGATCGGCTTTTCCAGCACCACGCGCGACTTCTTCGTCACCAAGCCGTGCGACTCGAGGTTGTCGCAAGTGGGACCGTACAGCTCGGGGGAAGTCGCGAGATAGAACACCCGCACCCGGTCGTCGGAGTCCTTGAGCAGGCCCATGAGGTTGGGCCAGCCCTCGTCGACGGCGCCGTTCACCTGCGCGTAGTGCACCATTTCCAGGAAGCGGCCGAGCGTCGCCTCGTCGAGGTCTGCGTCCTTGACGTGGTGGCGCAGTGCGCCCTGCGCTCGTTCCCGGTAGCTCGCGTTGTCGAGCTTCGAGCGGGCGGCGGCAATGATGCGCGCTCCCGGCTGCACCTGGCCGTCGCGGAAGCGGTAGTAGAGGGCGGGCAGCAGCTTGCGCAGCGTGAGGTCGCCGGTGGCGCCGAACACGACGCAGTCGAACGGTTCGACCGGGATGATGACGGCCATGGGAGCGCTCCGTGCTGTGCGTCTCGACTATGGAAAACGCGGATCGCACTGTCGATGCAGTGAAGCGACACACGGCGGGCTCACCCGTCGCCCGCGCTCCAACGACCAAGGCGGGCCGTCGGAACCTTGCGCGCGGTGCACCCAGGTGCGCCAGAACGAGGGCTCTGGAAGCTGCTCACCGGGGCCGCCGGCACCATGCCCCGGCCGGTGCCGCGACGGCTTGCATAGACCGATCCAGGGCCTCAGGCCCAGCAGGTTCCGTCTTGAAGCGGGGGCAGAGTTCTAGCCTTCGCTTCATCGGGGTCGCGGCGTTGGAGGTCCGGGCGGGAATCGAACCCACATTCGCGGATTTGCAGTCCGCTGCATCACCACTCTGCCACCGGACCAGCCACGGCACGCCTGACGCGGTATATCCTCGCCGTCCGACCCACGGTCAAGGCCCGGGCGTTGGCCAGGGTCTCGCGGGCGTGCCTGGTTCGCCGCACGTCTTTGCGCGCCACCATGCTGCCCGTATAAGCGCCGCGTTCCAGACGCGAGCCGACGATGACCGCAGAGCCCTTCCCCGCCACCGCGCCCGCGCTGGATTTCGACCAGGCTCGCGCCACCATGGTTGACGGCCAGGTGCGGCCGAACAAGGTGACCGACCCACGCATCCTCGAGGCGATGCGGTCGCTGCCGCGGGAGGCGTTCGTGCCCGCGGCGCTGGCGCCGTTCGCCTATATGGACGCCGATTTGGCGCTGGGGCGCGGCCGGGTGCTGATGCAGCCGATGAACACCGCGCGGCTGCTGCAGCTCGCCCGCCCGCGCTCCGGCGAGCGTGCCCTGGTGGTCGGCGGCGGCGCTGGCTACCTGGCCGCCATCCTCGCGCGCTGCGGGCTCGCCGTGGCGCTGCTCGACGACGACGAGGCGCTACTGGCGCTCGCGCGGCGCGTTGCGCCGGGAGAAGCGGCTGGAAGCGCCGGGGTGCGCGTGTTCCAGGGCGAACTGGCGCAGGGCTTGCCCGGCCAGGCGCCGTACGACCTGATCGTGGTCGAGGGCGCCGCAGCCGCGATCCCGCCGGCGCTGGGGCCGCAGCTCGCGCCGGGGGGGCGGATCATCGCCGTTCTTGCAGCGTTTGACGGACTGACCCGCGCGGTGATCGCCGAGCGCACCGCCGCCGGCCTGCGCGCCCAGCTGCAGTTCGACTGCGCGACGGCGCTGCTGCCGGGCCTAATGCCGCGACCCGCGTTCCGGTTCTGAGCCACGCCGAGGAGATGACAAGGCCAAAGGCCCTGCTTGCGGTTCTCAGGCGGAATCCGCTGTGGGCAAAGCCCCGGATCTCAGGACGGCCTGGCAAGCTCCGGGGTGGGGCGGCTTCGCAGGGCTCCCGTCCGGCGGCTTGGCAGGAGGTGGCGAGGGCAATTTGATGGTTGCCCGCGCCCAACGCAACGGCAGGCGGACCGGGCGCCAGCCTTGCGTGGTTCACCCCCTGGGTATCCATGCCCGGTGGCGCCACACCACCGGTTGTGCCACGCTGGCGTTCGATACAGCAGAACCCGTGGGCTGACGGCCCGTCCTCGAGGAGTGACCCCATGGCGCGCGGTTGCGACGACGTGAGCATTTCTGTCCGCGACCGGATGGCGGCAGGCTATCGGTATGGCCTGCTCGCCTCCGCCGTGGGCGCAGGCCTTGCGCTGCTGCTGACGGCGCCGGCGGGGGCGCAGACTGCGCCGCAGATCCCGCACACGCTGCAGGAAGCGCTGGCGTCGGCCTACACGACCAATCCCACCCTGCTGCAGGAACGTGCCCACCTGCGCTCGATCGACGAGAACGTGCCGACCGCGCTTGCCGGCTGGCGGCCGCAGGTGACCTTCACCGGCAGCGTCGGCTACGCCGATGGCAGCTACTCCGGCCTGACGGGCGAGACTGTCGGCGGCATCGTCAAGACGCGCGACAACCGCGACGAGTTGGCGCTGCAGGCGAGCGCGACCCAGCCGATCTATCGCGGTGGACGCACCGTGTCCGGCGTGCACCAGGCGCTGAACAACGTGCTCGCGGAGCGGGCGAACCTGCTGTCGACCGAGGAAACGGTGTTCGCCAACGTGATCAACGCCTACGTCACGGTGATCCAGGACCAGGAGCTGCTGCAGCTCAACATCAACAACGAGCAGGTGCTCAAGCGCCAGTTGCAGGCGACCAACGACCGCTTCCGCGTGGGCGAGATCACCCGGACCGACGTGGCACAAGCCGAGTCGTCGCTGGCTGGCGCCAGCGCCACCCGCGAGACGTCGCAGGGTACCCTCCAGTCGGCGCGCGCGGCGTATGTTCGCTACATCGGCACCCTGCCGCCCGACAATCTGACCGAGCCGCAGCCGATCAAGCTGCCGACCAAGACCGAGCAGCAGACCTTCGATCTTGCGGTCTCGAACAATCCCTCGGTGATCCAGGCGCTGTTCAACCAGTCCGCCGCCAAGGACGCGGTCGACGTCGCGTTCTCCGCCCTGCTGCCCCAGGTGAGCGCCCAGGGTACCGCGTTCCGTGACGACAACCAGGCGTTTTTCAAGACCCGCGAGATCGGCGCGCAGGCAACGCTGAACGTCTCCGTGCCGATCTACCAGGGCGGCTCCGAATACGCCGCCGTGCGTCAGGCCAGGCAGACCGCCCAGGCGGCGCAGCGTTCGGTCGACGATGCCAAGCGGCAGGCGCTGCAGCAGGCCACCCAGGCCTATGAGACCTACGTTGCGGCCAAGGCCACGATCGACAGCACCCGGGCGCAGATCAAGTCGAACGAGATCGCGCTGCAGGGTGTCGAGCGCGAGGCGATCGTCGGCAGCCGCACCACGCTCGACGTGCTCAACGCCCAGCAGACGCTGCTGAATTCGCAAACCACGCTGGTGCAGAACCTCTCCAGCGTGGTGACCGCGTCGTACGGGGTAGCTTCAGCGATCGGGCGGCTCACGGCGCGCGACCTCGGGCTCAACGTGCCGCTGTATGACGACACCGCCTACTACAATGCTGTGCGTGACCGGGTCTGGGGCACCGGCGACTATGCCACCAGCCAGCCGGCACGTTGAGATGAGCGGGCATTCGTATCCCGACGCGGCGCCCGGGTCAGAGCCGGATCCGTCGATGGACGACATCCTCGCGTCCATCCGGCGCATCCTCAGCGAGGACGAGGCCCCGCAGGCAAAGCCGGAGCCGGAGCCGCCCGTGCTTATGCTCAACCCCGCAATGATGGTGCAGGAGCCGGAGCCGATGACGTTACCGCCGCCCGCGGCCGCACCAGCCGCTGCGTCGGTTGCCGCCGCCACGGTGCCGGTCGAAATACCGGTTTCGAGCCATGCCCGCGTAGCCTCGGCACCCGCCCTGGCGCTGAACCCCGACCTGCTGGTCGACGGCGCAACACAGGCAGCGACTGCCTCTTCGGTCGGCAACCTGGTCCGCACGCTGGTGAGTGCGCGCGGGACGGTGATCCATCGCAGCGGGCCGACGCTTGAGGACATGGTGCGCGACGAGATGCGGCCTTGGCTCAAGGAGTGGCTCGACTCCAATCTGCCGGCGCTGGTCGAACGGCTGGTGCAGGCCGAGATCGAGCGGGTCATCAAGGCGAGCGCCTGAGAGACCATCCGGGACAATGCTAGGCTGGTCGGGGCCCGTCTCGAACACGCTGCAGCAAGTCAACTGCCGTGATTTTCGGGCATCGAAGTGGCGTGGCCCTCGGCCGTGAGCACCGAATGGCAGGAAAATCGGGCCAGATGGCCGGCGTATCACCGCATCAGCGGCGGTGATGCGGGATTGGTCAGGCAAGCAAGGCCAGAAGCCCAGCCTCCGGATGCAGCCATTGTCCGACCCCATGGACTGCATTTGTTTAAGACAAGGGTTTCCAAAGGGCTCCGCCCTTTGGTGGATCTGGGCAAAGCCCGGCCTTACTTCGTGGGACGGTTGGGTGGCTCACGTACGGATTCTAGCCAGGACATGCCCCGCGCCGGCGTTTGCCGCCGCGGCGGCACAGTGTTACGAGCCCAGCCTCTGTGCCCCCGCCACCGGCGCTGGCCAATCGGAAACCGCCATGCAAGCACCACGCTTCGACCTGCTCGGCATCGGCAACGCGATCGTCGACGTCGTGGCCGCGGTGGAACCCGACATGCTGTCGCGCCACGATATGCGCCCTGGGGCGATGACGTTGATCGACGCTGATGCCGCAACCCGGCTGACCGCGGTACTCTCGCAGGGCAGACAGATCAGCGGCGGGTCAGTGGCCAACAGCTGTGCCGTCGCTGCCGTGCTGGGCGCACGCGTGGCCTTCCTCGGCAAGGTCGGGGCGGATGCGCTCGGTGCGGCGTTCGCGCGCGACATCGCGGCCTGCGGCGTGCACTTCCCGACCGCTCCGCTTGCCGACGGGGCGCCCACCGCGCGCTGCCTGGTGCTGGTTACCCCGGACGGGCAGCGCACCATGAACACCTTTCTTGGCGCCTGCGTGGCCTTTGGCGAGACCGACGTGGATGCAGCACTGGTAGCTGACGCCGCGGTGACCTACCTCGAAGGCTACCTGTTCGACCCTCCGGCGGCACAGGCCGCGTTCCGTCGCGCGGCGGATCTGGCGCACGCGGCGGGACGGCAGGTGGCACTGTCGCTGTCCGACGCGTTCTGCGTCGACCGCCACCGTGACGCCTTCCGTGACCTGGTGAGCGGCCATGTGGATATCCTGTTTGCCAACGAGGCGGAGATTTGCAGCCTCTATCGCTGCGAGGTGTTCGACGATGCGGCCCGGCTCGCCGGGCAGGAGGTTACGCTCGCGGCGCTGACCCGCAGCGAGCAGGGCAGCGTGCTGCTGCGCGGCACCGAGCGGGTCGAGGTCGCGGCCGAGCCCGTCCAGGTGCTCGACACCACAGGGGCCGGCGACGCCTACGCTGCGGGGGTACTTGCGGCGCTGGCCGCCGGGCGCGACCTCGCAGCCGCCGGGCGAATCGGCAGCATCGCTGCGGCCAGTGTGATCGCTCAGTACGGTGCCCGCCCGGCAACGGGATTGCGGGCCGCCACGGGCCTGTGAACCGGACTGCGAGCGGCGCGCCCTCGGCACCGCCCGCGGACGCAACGTTCCTTCCAGCTGGTGTCCGCGCCGCCTGGACCAGCAGTCACCGCGGGTTGAGGGCTTCGTGATCGAGCAGGCAGCAACCAGCCACCGGCTCGCGTGTAGTGGCCGCACACAGACAACCCAGGAGGATATCATGCGCGTCTCGACAGTGGCAGTCGTGCTGGCGTTGATGACAGCGCCTGGCGTGGCGCTGGCAGGTGGCGGCGCCTCCGGCGGCGGAGCGGGCGCAGGCGGCGCCGGAGGCGCCGTGGGCGGCGCAGGGGGCGCTGGCAATGCCGTGGGCGCTGGAAGCGGCATGGGGAGTGCGGCGGGGGTGGGCGGCATTGCCGGCGGGATGGGTGGGGGTGGTGGCGTCGGGACGAGCGGTGCGGGTCCAAGCCCGACTGGAGCCAGCGGCGGGGTCGATCCGGTTTCCCCGGGCGGCGTTGGTTCGGGAATGTCGACCAGCAGCCAGTCGTCCGGGGGGGCAGGTAGCGGCATGGGCAGCACCTCTGGCAGCGGCGCATCGGGTGGAACGGCAATCGGTGGCTCGGGCGGCGCATCGGCTCGCTGAAGCAGGACTGCGGGTGTATTCGACTGCACGGTAGGTCGAGACGCGGCTCCTCTTCTGTCCGGACCGGCAGCAGAGAGTGCTGGCCACCGATTGTCGCTGCGGTAGTCCTCGGATACCAACCGTCGGCCCCGCGCCACGACGAAGCTACGGTGGCGCAGGCCAACATCGCGGCTGCGCCTGTCGATACGCGCTTACCAGACTCGGAAGCGCAGCGAGCTTACTGGTGCCGTTCGCAGCCCGCCGACACCAGCTCGTGGCGGTTGCGCCCAATTACCCGACGCCGACGGCAATCCCTGGGTGGCGCTGTGGTTTTCCCTCGCACTTGGGCCCGCGTAGTCCTATGTGTGCGCCGCAGCACGACACGCGCCGCGCCGGTGGTCGTGGCCCGACGCACGAGCAAGTGTCCGACCACCTTCACGGCGAAGCGTCACCCGACCGGAGCGGCCCGCGTGGCCGCCACCCGAACACCGCGCCGTTTCCCGGCGCCAGACGCAGGCAGCCGCATGGACATCCGCAACATCGCCATCATCGCGCACGTCGATCATGGCAAGACCACTCTCGTCGACCAGCTGCTGCGCCAGTCCGGGTCGTTCCGGGAGCACCAGCAGGTGCAGGAACGCGCGATGGACCGCAACGACCTGGAGCGCGAGCGTGGCATCACCATTCTTGCAAAATGCACCAGCGTCCTGTGGCGCGACAGCCGGATCAACATCGTTGACACGCCCGGACACGCCGACTTCGGCGGTGAGGTCGAGCGTATTCTTAACATGGTCGACGGCGTGATCGTGCTGGTTGACGCCGCCGAGGGCGCGTTGCCGCAGACCAAGTTCGTGCTGACCAAGGCGCTCGCGCGCGGCATCAAGCCGATCGTGGTCGTGAACAAGGTCGACCGCCAGGATGCCCGCCCGGATGAGGTGCACACCGAGATGTTCGACCTGTTCGCCGCACTGGGCGCCAGCGACGACCAGCTCGACTTCCCGATGCTCTACGCCTCCGGCCGCAATGGCTGGGCCGACACCGCGCTGGATGGTCCGCGCAAGGACCTGTCGCCGATGTTCGACCTGGTGATGAGCCATGTGCCTCCGACCCGGCTGGACAAGGAGGCGCCGTTCGCCATGGTCGCCTCGATCCTCGACTACGACAACTTCCTGGGCCGGGTGCTGACCGGCCGGGTCGAGCAGGGCCGCGCCCGGCTGAACATGCCGGTCAAGGTGATGCGCCAGGACGGCTCCGTGGTGGAGACCGGCCGGCTGACCAAGCTGATGAGCTTCCGCGGGCTTGACCGGGTCACGGTGGAGGAGGTCGAGGCCGGCGACATCGTTGCCGTGGCCGGGCTCACCGACGCCACGATCCCCGATACCATCGGCGCGCCGGAGATGACCGCGCCGCTCTACGCCATCCCGGTCGATCCACCGACGCTCGCGATGACGTTCCGGGTCAATGACGGCCCGCTCGGCGGTCGCGAGGGCAAGAAGGTGACCTCGCGCCAGATCCGCGACCGGCTGTTCCGCGAGGTCGAGGGCAATGTCGCGATCAAGATCACCGAGAGCCAGGAGAGCGAGGCATTCGAGGTCGCCGGCCGCGGCGAACTGCAGCTTGGCGTGCTGATCGAGACCATGCGCCGCGAGGGCTTCGAGCTCACCATCGGTCGTCCGCGGGTGCTGACCCGCAAGAACGAGGCGACCGCCGAGCGCGAGGAGCCGATGGAGGAGGTGCTCATCGACGTCGACGAGCCGTACTCCGGGGTGGTGGTCGAGAAGATGAGCCGGCGCAAGGGCGTGATGCAGGACATGCGCCCGTCGGGCGGCGGCAAGGTGCGCCTGACCTTCCGCATCCCGGCGCGTGGGCTGATCGGGTACCACGGCGAGTTCCTCACCGACACCCGTGGCACCGGCATCATGAACCGCATCTTCGACGGCTATGCTCCGTGGGTCGGGCCGATGGAGGGACGTCGCAACGGCTCGCTGATCTCGTCCGAGCCGGGCGAGGCCGTGCAGTATGCACTGTGGTACCTGCAGGAGCGCGGCACGCTGTTCGTCGATCCCGGCGACAAGGTCTATGTTGGCCTGATCCTCGGCGAGCACTCGCGCGAGAGCGACCTTGATGTGAACCCGATCAAGGAAAAGAAGCTCACCAACGTTCGCGCGTCGGGCAAGGACGAGGCGATGCTGCTGATCCCGCCGCGCCGCATGAGCCTCGAGCAGGCGATCGCCTACATCGAGGACGACGAACTGGTCGAGGTCACGCCGACGGCGGTACGGCTGCGCAAGCGGTTCCTCGATCCCAGCGAGCGCAAGCGCAACGAGAAGAAGTCGGATAGTCAGGCCGCCTGAACGTCCGTGGCCAAGGAAGGCCAGAGGCCCTGCCTCTGGACTCCACTCGGGCCTGAGGCCCCAGACCCACACATGAGAGTGGCTTCAGCACCGCACTGGCGGCGCGTCAATGACCTTTGCAGGACGGGTTCCAAATGCTCCCGGCCTTTGGCGGGTCCGGGCGAATCCTGGCCCTGCTTGCTTCCCGGCTCGTAGGTGCTCCGCGACCGCCGCCTGTTACTGATGGCCGCCTTCGGCTTCGCCAGCGGCCTCCCCCTTCCCCTGACCGGCCTGACCCTGCGGCAGTGGCTCAGTGAGCACCACGTCTCGCTTGGGGCCATCGGCCTGACGGCGCTCATCGGCCTGTCTTACACCCTGAAATTTCTTTGGGCACCGCTGCTCGACCAGATGCGCCCGCCGCCGGGCCTGCGTCGTCTCGGCCGGCGGCGCGGGTGGCTGGTGGCGATCCAGGCGGCGCTCGTCGTGGCACTGGCAGGGCTCGCGTGGTCCGATCCCGGAGTGGACGTCCGCGCGCTGGTGGGCGTGGCAGTGGCGGTGGCGTTCCTCTCGGCGAGCCAGGACATCGTGGTGGACGCCTGGCGGATCGAGACTTTTCCGCAGGGTGCGCAGGGTGCCGCGATGGCGGCCTACGTCTGGGGCTACCGGGTGGCCATGCTGACCTCCGGCGCTGGCGCGATTGGGCTGGCGGGCCCGCTCGGCTGGCATGGCGCGCTGTTCTGCATGGCGGGGCTCTCGGGGCTCGGCATCGCGGTGAGCCTCGCGGCGTCGGAGCCGATCGCGGTGCTGGCGGCGCATGCCGAAGGGGTGGCCGGACGGCTGCGCGGCGCCGTGGTGACGCCGCTGCGAGAGTTCCTGTCGCGCGCAGGAGCGATCGAAATCCTCGCCTTCGTGCTGCTGTTCAAGCTCGGCGAGGCGCTGGCCGGGCCGATGGCGGTGCCATTCTATCACGACATGGGTTTCGACCGGGCGGCAGTCGCCCGCGTGCTGTCGCTCCCATCACTGGGCGCAAGCCTGGCGGGATCGGCAGCCGGCGGGCTCCTGGTGGCGCGGATCGGCACCGGGCGAGCGCTGGTACTCACCGGTTTCGCGCAGATGGCGACGCTGCTGCTCTACGTCGCCGTCGCGCTGTCGCACGGCGACATCCGGGTGCTTTACCTCAAGGTGATGGTCGAGGGCTTCGCCGAGAGCATGGCGGACGCGGCGTTCATCGCCTACCTGTCCGGGCTGTGCTCGGTCGCCTACACCGCAACACAGTACGCGCTGCTATCGTCGCTGGCCGTCGTCGGGGTGCGCACGCTGGGCGGGTTGTCGGGGTTCCTCGCCGCCGGGCTCGGCTGGGTGCAGTTTTACGGCGTCGCCGTGCTGTCGGCGCTCCCGGCCATGGGCATCATGCTGCACCTTCTGCGGCGCTTCCCTGCGACGGCCGCCTTGCGAACCACAGGGCCCGAGCCCGTGCCAGTTGTCCCGGGCGCCTGATGCCAGCCGATGAAGTTCTAACCTGCCTTCGGAACGATGGCGAATATCCAGGCAAGCAAGACCGGGGTCTGCTTAGACCCGCAAAGGGCCGGCGGCCCTTTGACCCCATTACTCAAGCATAGGAAGCTTGCGGACCCGCCCTTGCGTTTGAAGCCGGGCCTCCGGACTTGCCTGCACCGCGGTCACGCCCTTCCCCGCTTACGGCTGAACGCTGACGTCTGTCCAGGAGACGTCGCGCGACGGCATCCACAGGTTGTGCAACCGACGGTGCACGGTGACCCTGGGCCGGCCGTAGTCGCGACAGGATGGAGATGTCGGAGACAGAGGCGTCGGGACCACCGCCGGCGGAGCCCGCACGCACCCTGCAACAAGGCTTTAATCTTCCGCGGAGAGTAACGATCTTCCGGCCGTGAATTCTGCAGAACACAGAGGGTCTGGAGCCAGGGCTCCTGGCGTAGTCCAGAGGCAAAGCCTCTGGACTTGCTGTCTTCCGGACTGACACCCGCGGCCCTGAGCATTGATCTGCAAGCGCAGCAAGGCTGGGCTCTTCCCAGACCCGCCAAAGGCCTGAGCCTTTGAAAATCCGTTCTTAAGCAGACGGATTTCAAAGGCTTGCTCTTGGGCGGGATCCAGAGGCACAATCTCCGGCCATGCTTGCCTCTGCGGTCACGATCAAGGCCTGTTGGTATCAGCCCACGTTCTCGGCCGACACCGTCACCCGCGGCACCTCGACGCGTGGCGCATCCCCGCCCTCCGTCAGCATCTCGATGCGCCCGGTGATGGCACCGCCGTCTTCGACCTGCAGCCGGCGGCACCGTGCCGTGCCGAGCACCTTGCCGGTGGTACGCACCACCAGGTTGCCACGCACGGTCAGTGTGCCGTCGATGGTGCCGGCGACCTCCGCATCGCCGACCTCGACTTCCCCGCGGAAGATGCCACCCTGCGCGATCGACAGCTCGTCGGCGCTGATCATCGTGGCCTCGACCGTGCCCTCGACGACCAGCCGCTCGGCGTCCTGCACGGTGCCCTGCACCGAGATACCGCGCCCGACCACCAGGGTGCGACGTTCGACCGCCTCGCGAGCCGGGCGCGGCGACTGGCCGAGGCGAGTCGCAGGAACCGGCATGGCATTGCCGGCGGGCAGCGGCGCAGGGGCAGGCATTGGCGGACGGGACATGGCAGGAGCCTCCTTGGGGGCAACGGGACGAAACGGCGGCACGCCGAGGCCGGTGTCGACCGGCCGCTGCGTCGGATACTGCAGGGCGGACGGCTGGCCGGCCGTCAACCCTGCCGGACGGGTCGAGGCACTGGCCGCTTCGTCCCGACCGGGCGTCTGCCCTTCGGCCTCGTCTGGCTTGCGACGTCTGAACAAGGAGGACATTCCTTCACGCTGAGCGTTCTTGCCACCGGAGGCTCCGGCAGGATCGGCATAGTTTCAACGGCCTATCACCCGAAGCTCCAGCAGACAACCCGCAACGCGACAGGATCGCACGCCCCGGTGCGGCAATGGTCCGACCTGCGCGCGCAACGGTTGCATCACAGGCCCGAGTTCGTTGTGCGCCCAATGCTGCCGGCTACGTCATCCACGTAAGCCGGGAGCTCGGCTGTCGGGCCGGCACGGGAGTCGCGAAGTCATGACGGGCACGGCGCATCGCCTAAACGGAACGTGCGGCGAGCAGTGCCAGGCGTCGGGCTGCGTGCGGCGCGGGCGGCAGCGGGACGCGCGGGCGCCATGGCGGCAACACCTCGGCACGGTGGCAGGCGACGGCATGACCCGCGTCGAGCATCCGCAGCGCCGGATCCTCGGTACCGCAGCGTGCCACCGCATGGGCGCAGCGCAGGTGGTAGCGGCAGCCGGCCTGCGGCGTCGCTGCCAGTGCCGGCTCGATCGTGGCTTCCGCCTGCTCGCTCTGCCCGCGCGGCTGCGCCAGCGGCGCGGCGTCGAGCAGAGCGCGGGTGTACGGATGACGTGGCTGCTCGAACAGCGCGTCACGCGACGCGGATTCCACCAGGCGCCCAGCCTGCATGACACAGACCCGGTCGGCCATGTGGCGCACCACCGCGAGGTCGTGCGCGATGAACAGGTAGGAGAGCCCGAGGCGGTCCTGCAGCGCGCGCAGCAGGTTGACGACCTGCGCCTGCACCGAGACGTCGAGCGCGGCCACCGGCTCGTCGCACACCACCAGGCGCGGGTTCAGGGCGATCGCGCGCGCGATTCCGACGCGCTGGCGCTGCCCGCCGGACAGGGCGTGCGGGAACTGCCCGGCGTGGTGTTCGCCCAGGCCGACTAGCTGCAGCAACTCGGTCACCCGCGCCGCGCGGGCGGCACGGCCCGCGGCGCCGGCACCGCCGAACCGGTGCACCAGCAGCGGCTCGAGCAGCGTGTCGCCCACGCGGCGGCGCGGACTGAGCGAGGCGTAGGGGTCCTGGAACACCAGCTGCAGGTCGGCACGCACGCGACGCAGAGCGCGACCACGGAGCGCGGTGATATCCCGACCGTCGAACCGGATGCACCCCACGGTCGGCTCGACCAGGCGCAACGCCATACGAGCCAGCGTCGACTTGCCGCTGCCGCTCTCGCCGACGAGCGCCAGCGTCTCCCCGCGGGCGACCTCTAGCGATACCCCGTCGACCGCCCGCTGTATTGGGCCACGCGGCGCGAACGGGTGGGCACGCCGGCCGGGGTAGTGCCGCACCAGCCCGTCGAGCTTCAGCAGCGGTGCGGCGCTCATGCGTGAAACCGGTGGGCAAGACAAGGCGAGACGCCCTGCCTCTGGAATTCGCTGGGACCCGGTGTCCCAGACCCAGACATTTCTAGCATAGCGGCACATTGCAGGGCGTCGTGCCAGAAACTGCGGGTAATGGTTTCCAGAGGCCTGCGGCTTTTGGCAGGTCTGGGTAGCGCCTTGCCCTGCTTGCTTCGCTAGCGTGCACCATCGGCCAGCGCGTCCTCCACCGGCGCGCGCAGGCATGCCGCTGCATGGCCAGGACCCAGCAGCCGCAGCGCCGGATCCTCAAATCTGCAGGCAGCCGCGGCGAACACGCAGCGCGGGTGGAACCGGCAGCCCTGCGGCATCGCGCCGGGCGCCGGCACCACGCCCTCAATCGCGGGCAGTCGCCCCCGGCCCGCGGCCACCCCGCCGGGCTGGCAGGCGAGCAGCCCCAGCGTGTAGGGATGCTGCGGGTCGTCGAAGATCGCGCGCGCCGGGCCGTGCTCCACCACCCGGCCACCATACATCACCGCAACCTCGTTGGCCATCTCCGCGACCACGCCCAGGTCGTGGGTGATCAGCAGGATCGCCATGCCGGTGCGGGCCTGGCGGGCGCGCAGCAGAGCAAGGATCGAGGCCTGCACCGTCACGTCGAGTGCCGTGGTGGGCTCGTCTGCAATCAGCAGTGCAGGATCGCCAGCGAGCGCCATCGCGATCATCACCCGCTGACGCATGCCGCCGGAGAGCTGGTGCGGATAGGCAGCCGCACAGCGCGCCGGATCGGCGATCCGCATTGCGTCCAGCGACGCCACCACCTGCGCGTGCAGGGCGCGCCGCATTTTTCCCGACCAGGGGCGACGCGAGCTGCGGAGACGATGCGCCAGCAGCGCCTCGGCGACCTGTTCGCCCACCCGCAGCATCGGGTTGAGGCTGGTCATCGGCTCCTGGAATACCATCGCCACCCCGGCACCGCGCACCGCGCGCAGCTCCGGCTGCGTCAAGCCGAGCAGGTCGGTCCCGTCCAGCAACACCCGGCCGGCCGCCGCGCGCCCTCCGGGCGGCAGCAGGCGCAGCACGGACAGCGCCAGCGCCGACTTGCCGCAGCCGCTCTCGCCCACCACCGCCAGGGTGCGCCCTTGCGACAGCGACAGCGACACGCCATCGACGGCCGCGACGTCGCCGAACATCGTGCGCAGCGCCTCGATCCGCAGCAGCGGCGGGTCGGCCTGCAACCCTTCCCCCCGTGCCGCTGTGCGCCCCTCGGCGCTCATCGCCGACGCCGGGCGATCAGGGAACCGCGGACGGCAAGCCACCGGCCTGGGCGGCGGCATAGCTCGTCAGGGCCGCGACCGCCGCCTCTGCCTCGCGCTGCTGCCGGCCGCCCGACACGCCGGGGCGCAGTGAACCGAGGGCGGCCGCCGCGCGGTCGTCGAGCCGGTCCAGCTCGGCCTCCACCGCCGGGTTGACCCGATACGACGTCGAGCCGAATGCCATGCCATGCGCGATGAAATATGCATCGAGCAATGACCGGCTCGGGCCGCCGGCCTGTCCGGCGGGCGAGCCGTCATGCGTACAGCCGGCCAGCAGCGCCAGCGCAGCAGCCAAAGGGAGGTGTCGCATCATCGTCTCCACGGGCGGGGCATTGTGCCCCGGCACGCCTTGCGCCGCCAGACCGTCTCCATCCCGGGTCGCGGGCTCCGGGGCTTGTCCAGGACTTGGACCTGAGCTGGTCGTGGCAACATGCCGTCCGCTCGGATGTTCTGACACTGGGTGCGCAGGAAACGCCCTCGCCGGCCTGCGCCAACGTGTCGCCACTCTGCACCCCCGCCTGACGGCGCCCACGCCTAAAGCAACGGCGGACATGATCCTCGCCGGCGACATCCCGCCCAGGCAGGACGGGCGGTGGGCGCGGCTGGCGTTAACAGCGGCGCCGGGACCAGGAGATGGCAGAGGCGGCCGCGGCTGCGTTCCGACGGCAAGAAGGCCCGGCCGGAGGCGCTGCCTTTCGACCCTGCTCAAGGCTGAGCCTTGAGAATTCATCTGCTTCAGGCAATGTGAGCGACGTTCCCGGCCCTTGGGCGGAGCTCGGGGAGCATCCGCCTGCACTGCAGATGAGGACCCGGGCCTGGTGGTTTGAAGACGGCCTTAATTCCCGCGACCGGCCGGAACTTCGGGCTCGACGTCGCGCGCGTCGTGGCCATGACGCTGGTCGTCCTCGCACATGGCAGCTGGGTCTATGCGACGATGTTCGCCTACACCATCCCCACCTGGCTCGCCTACGGCGGGGTCATCGGCGTCGAACTATTCTTCGTGCTCAGCGGATTCCTGATCGGCACCATCCTGCTGCGCATCGCCGGTGAGAACCCGAGCCGGCGCGAGTGGCTGGTATTCATGGTGCGGCGCTGGATGCGCACCCTGCCCGCCTACTACGTGTGGATGGCGGTGCTGGTCGTGGTCTGGCCGCCTGATACCGACCTGTGGGGCCACCTCCTGCGCTACGCCACGCTGTCGCAGAACCTCGCGACGCGGCTGCCCGACGAGTGGTTCAGCGTGTCGTGGTCGCTCACGGTCGAGGAATGGTTCTACCTGGGTGCCAGCGTGGCGATCCTCGCGCTGGCATCGCGCCGCGTCCCGGCCTGGGTGCCGATCGCGGCCTTCCTCCTGGTGCCGCCGGCGCTCCGAAGCCTGGCCGCCCCGGACGGCGACTGGTTCGCCTCGGTCCACAAGGTCGTGCTGTACCGCCTCGACGCCATCGCCTACGGCCTGGTGCTGGCTTGGCTCGGGCCCGGCAGCGTGCTGACGCGGTTCTGGCCGGCCTCGCTCGCGGCAGGGCTCGCGATGACCGCGCTGGGCTGGACCTCCGGGTCCACGACACTGCTGCCGGTCGCCACGCCGGTCCAGCACCTGCTGTTCACGCCGGTCACCTCGACAGGACTCGCGCTGTGCATCGCCGCCGCCCTGCGCTGGGCCCGGGGCGAGGGCGCCGCGGCTCGCCTGGTGCGCGCGTTGAGCGGCCAGTCCTACGCCATCTACCTGACCCACCTGACGATCTTCGAGCTGGTCACGCTGGGCTACTGGCAGGGGCGGTGGGGTCGTGGCCCGGCGATGCTGGCCGGGCCGGTGCTGATCCTGGCGCTGTCCTGGCTCAGCGTGCGCTACGTCGAGCAGCCGCTGCTGGCGATGCGCCCGCGCCAGGGCAGGGGCGTGGGCCAGGAGGCAAGGCCGGAGGCTCTGCCTCTGGGCGCCGTCAAACGGCAAGCCCTCTGGAAACCATATCCCTGAGGCAGCCATACCACGACGCTTCCCAGGGGTAACAAGCGCAGGGTTCACGCCCCGAGAGGGATTCTCAAGGCTCAGCCTTGAGCGGAGTCCAGAGGCAGCGCCTCTGGCCTTCCTTGCTCGCCGGTCCCAGGAGCCTCACCCCATTGCCCCGGCCGCAGGCGCATCAGCGGCCGCTCGATCAGCCGGTGCCCCAGCTCAGCCAGCACGCAGGGCCCCGCCAGGCTGAGCGCCAGCCCGCCGACGACCATCCACCACGGGGCGCCGTGCTCGAACGTGCCCCGCCGGGTGGAGATCGCCCCGCTGATCGGCAGCAGCACTGCGGTATGGAACAGGTACAGCCCGTACGACCGGGTGCTGACCCAGCGCAGCGCCGCAGCCGGCCGGCCGCGCCCGGTGCGCCAGCGCAGCGCCAGCGGGATCAGCAGCACCGCGCTGGTCGCCAGGGTGCTCGGCATGAAGGTGACGAACGCCACCGCCGGCAGCGCAAGCTGCCCGGTCATCACGATGCAGCCGCACCAGACGCCAGCCAGCGCCAGCACCAGCGCGACCGGCCACGCGATGCGCACCCGGGCGGCGATGCGCGCCAGGGCCAGGCCGTAGGCGATCGCGTCGAACCACAGCGTATCGGCGTAGGCGAACCACATCTCGCGCGGCGAGGACCAGCGCAGCCAGGTCGGCACCGCCACCAGCAACGCCACCGACAGCCAGCATGCGACACCCGCAGGAACCAGCATGGCGAGGCCCAGGCCGCCGGTGCCGAGCAGCAGGTAGAACCACTCCTCCACCGTCAGCGACCATGACACCGCGAGCCAATGGTCGTCGGGCAGCGAACCGGCCAGGTTCTGGGTGAAGCTCGCGTAGCGCAGGGCATGCGCCAGCCAGTGTGCCGGCGGCGGCGAGATCACCAGGAACACCACGATCGCCGCGTAATACAGCGGCACCGTGCGCATCCAGCGGCGCACCAGGAACACCATGATCGCGCGTGGGCCCGGGCGGGCCTGCATGACGCGCAGGGCGATGCCGCCGACCAGGTAGCCGCTCAACGCGAAGAACAGCACCACCCCGTAGGTGCCGTAGGTACCGATCGCCGCAGGGATGCGCTCGCCCCAGCGGTGCCCGCCCCACCATGGTACCGCCTGACCGTAGTGCGAGGCCAGGACGAACAGGATCGCCACCGCGCGCAGCAGGTCGAGCCCGGCGTTGCGCGGCGCCTGGGCGGTCTCGTCACGGCTCGATTGCATGGCGTGATCCCGGAGGCAGGGGCGTTGTTCCACGATCGGCAGCCCGGTCCAAGCTGCAAGCGGGCGGCAAATGCAGGACCGGGAGCAAGGCCGCCCCTCCGGACCCCCGGGCTGAGTACGCTCGCAGGGCAGCCTCGACGGGCGCGGGCTGGCCGTCCGGGGGGCGCGACCCCAGGATAATGCGCTGCAGCATTGCCGGCCCTTGCAGCGGGCCAGGACGGAGACGATCAATGGGCGAGGTCCTGCCGAGAACCGCCGACGCGTTCGCCGCGCCGAAGAGCCATGCGCGTCCCGCCGTCGGGCGGACCGTGTTCCCGGTCATCATGGCGCTCGGCCTGTCGCATCTGCTCAACGACATGATCCAGGCGGTGCTGCCGGCGATCTACCCGTTGCTCAAGAGCAGCTTCCGCCTGAGCTTCGCCCAGATCGGCGTGCTGACCCTGTCGTTCCAGATGACCGCCTCGCTGCTGCAGCCGCTGATCGGCTGGTACACCGACCGGCGGCCAATGCCATACTCGCTGCCGTTCGGCATGGGGTTCACCCTTCTGGGCCTGCTGCTGCTGGCGCGCGCCGGCAGCTTCCCCATGCTGCTGGTCGCCGCAGCACTGGTGGGCGTCGGCTCCTCGATCTTCCACCCGGAAGCGTCGCGCATGGCCCGCCTCGCGTCGGGCGGCCGGCACGGGCTCGCGCAGTCGATCTTCCAGGTCGGTGGTAATATCGGGCAGAGCTTCGGCCCGCTGGCCGCCGCCTTCGTGGTGATCCCGCACGGCCAGTCCAGCCTTTCGTGGTTCGTGGCCGGGCCGCTGCTGGCGATCGCGCTGCTCTGGGTCTGCGGCACCTGGTACAACCGCAACCAGGCGCTGCGCCGGCCCGCCAGGGTCGCGGCACCGCACGCGACCCTCGGCTCGCGCCGGATCGCGCTCGCGGTCGGCGTGCTGGTGATGCTGGTGTTCTCGAAGTACTTCTACCTGGCCAGTCTGACCAGCTACTACACGTTCTACCTGATCCAGCGCTTCCACCTGACGGTGCAGGCGGCGCAGCTCCAGCTGTTCCTCTTCCTCGCCGCGGTGGCGCTCGGCACGCTGATGGGCGGCCCGATCGGCGACCGCGTGGGACGGCGACGGGTGATCTGGTGCTCCATCCTCGGCGTGCTGCCGTTCACGCTGATGCTGCCGCACGCCTCGCTGGAGTGGACCTCCGTCCTGAGCGTGGTGATCGGGCTGATCCTGGCTTCGGCGTTCTCCTCGATCCTGCTCTACGCGCAGGATCTCCTGCCGGGGCACGTCGGCATGGTCGGCGGGCTGTTCTTCGGGCTGGCGTTCGGGCTGGGCGGCATCGGCGCCGCAGTGCTTGGCATGGTCGCGGACTCGACCAGCATCGGCTTCGTCTACCAGCTCTGCGCGTGGCTGCCGGCGATCGGGCTGCTCACGGTGCTGCTGCCAGACCTTGACCGACTGCGGTCCGCATAGCCTGGCTTGGAAGCAAGCACCGCCACAGGTTCTGCCTCTGGACTTCGCCAGGGCTAGCCGCCCTGGACTCGCCTCCCGAAAGGACGGGAATAATGTGGGGTCAGGAGCGGCTTGCCCTGGCGGGTCTGAGCCTTGCCCGCACAAGGTGCCGACGGCACGCCTGGGCGATTGGAACGCGGTGGCCGGAGTACCCCACCTTCCTTGTCTGATTGCTTTTCCTTGTCCAAAAATCAGGAGTCCGCATTGAGCCAAGCCGCCTACGATCAGGTCGCCGCCCGCTTCACCCGCATCGCGACCCTGGGCGAAGCGTCCTCGGTGCTCGGCTGGGACGCTTCGGCGATGATGCCCCCCGGCGGTGCTGCCGCGCGCGGAGACCAGCTCGCGGTGCTGGCAGGCCTAGGCCACGAACTGCTGGTCGCGCCGGAGACAGCGGAGGCGTTGGACCGGGCTGAGCGGGACGCATCCGATGTGGGCCAGGACATGGCCGACGCGGCGGGCTGGCGCGGAGCGAACCTACGGCTGATGCGGCTCGCGCACACCCGGGCCACCGCGCTGCCCGGCGACCTGGTCGAGGCGTTGAGCCGGGCCTGCTCGGCCTGCGAGACGATCTGGCGCACCGCGCGCCCGGCCGGCGACTTCGCGGCGGTGGCGCCGGCGCTTGCCGAGGTGGTGCGCCTCACCCGGGCGCAGGCGGAGGCGCTGTCAACGGCGCTTGGCCTGTCACCGCATGATACGCTGATGGACGGCTACCAGCCCGGCATCACCGGCGCCGACGTGGCGCCGGTGTTCGCACGCTACGAAGCCTTCCTGGCGAACGCACTGCCGCGCGCCCTGGAGAAGCAGGCAAGAGCGGACCGCGACGGCGCGACCCTGCCGCACGGCCCGTTTTCCGAGGCGGACCAGGAAGCGTTGTGCCGTCGCCTGACGCATGCGGCGGGCCTGGAGCCGGCGCACACCCGGCTCGACCGCTCGGCTCACCCGTTCTGCGGCGGAACGCCGACCGACGTGCGCATCACCACGCGCTACGACCCGGCGAACCCGGTCCAGGCGCTGATGGGGGTGCTGCACGAGACCGGTCACGCGCTGTACGAGCGCGGACTGCCGCAGGCCTGGGCACGGCAGCCGGTCGGGCAGGCCGCCGGCATGGCCGCGCACGAGAGCCAGTCGCTGATCGTCGAAATGCAGGCCTGCCTGTCCGACCCCTATCTCGCCTGGCTTGCCGGCGAGCTGCAGATGGCATTGCCGGGTTCAGGCGGCCGCTGGAGCGGGCCGGCTCTGGCGCGGTCGTGGCGGCGGGTGGAGCGCAGCCTGATCCGGGTCGAGGCCGACGAGATGACCTATCCCGCCCACGTCATCCTGCGCTTCCGGCTCGAGCAGGCGATGATCGCGGGCGACCTCGCCGTGCCCGACCTGCCGGGCGCGTGGGCGGACGGGTTGCGTGCCCTGCTCGACGTGGCACCGCCTGACGACCGGCTCGGCTGCCTGCAGGACATCCACTGGTACGACGGGCTGTTCGGCTATTTTCCGAGCTATACCCTGGGCGCGATGGCTGCTGCACAGCTGATGGCCGCGGCTCGCCGCGATGTCGCCGAGCTCGACGCCGCTCTGGGCCGGGGCGACCTCGCGCCGCTGCTCGGCTGGCTGCGGACCCGGGTGCACGGAATGGGCGCGCGGCTTGGATTCGACGCGCTGCTGCGGCACGCCACCGGCAAGCCGCTCGACCTGGCGGACTTCGAGGCGCACCTCACCGCGCGCTACCTGTAGGCAAGTTCGGGCTCAGTGCCCTTTCTCAAGGCGGGACACGCTGCGGCGTGAAGAGCCCAGCCCACATCCAGACAACGGCACACGCAGGGCATGGTGCCCCCAAGGAGGCCAGTCCAGAGGCGGGTCGGTCCTGGCGGGTCGCAGAGTTCAGGCATGGGGATGAGCCCGGCCTCGCTTCCCGCTACTCCGAAGGCAGCCACACGCTGAACCGCGCGCCCTGCCCCTCCTCGCTCTCGATCAGCAGCCGCCCGCGGTGCCGGTTGACGATGTGCTTGACGATCGCGAGCCCGAGCCCGGTGCCACCCACCGCCCGCGACCGTCCTTGGTCCGCGCGGTAGAACCGCTCGGTCAGCCGCGGCAGGTCGCGGCGCGAGATGCCCGGCCCGTCATCGGCCACGCACAGCACGACGCCGGCTCGCGCCGGCCAGCGTGTATCCGCGCCCCGTGCGGAGGCGTGCAGCGAGACGCGGATCACTCCGCCGGGCCGGCCATACTTCAGCGCGTTGTCCAGCAGGTTCTGCACCACCTGGCTGAGCTGGTCGGCGTCGCCCGGCAGCTCGGGCAGCCCCCGGGTGACCGATGGCTCCAGACGCACCGCGCGCCCGGCCAGTCGCGGCTCGAACGCGGCGAACTGGCGCACCACCACCCCCCACAGCGCCACCGACCCCACGGGCGGCAGGTGCTCGACCAGCTCGATCCGCGACAGGCTGAGCAGGTCGTCGATCAGCCGGTTCATGCGCGCCGCCTGCTCGGCCATGATGCCCAGGAACCGCTGCTGCGCCGGACGGTCGTCGGCGGCGGGGCCGATCAGCGTGTCGATGAAGCCTATCAGGCTGGCGAGCGGCGTGCGCAGCTCGTGACTGGCGTTGGCGACGAAATCCGCCCGCATCCGCTCGACGGCACGCTCGCGCGAGCGATCGGATAGCACCACGATCACCCGCCCGCCGCCGACCAGCGGTGGATCGAGCGCGATCACCGTCGCCAGCACCTCGCGCGGCACCGGAACCGGCAGGGACAGCTCGACCGCCACGGTGCCCGCCGAAGCGGCGGCGGCGAGCGGCCCCACCGGTGCCTCTTGGCGTGCGGCTGCCGGGACCGTGACGGCTGGCCCGGTCGGCTGGGTGATCGCGGCCGATGGCCCCGCCACCTCGGCGACCCCGGCCAGCACGCGCTCCACCGCCTGGCGCAACCCCGGGTGGCGCAGCACGGCGGCGAGATCGGCTCCGTAGGCGCTGTGGGCCGAGACGTTGGCGCGCTGGATCGCGTGATCGGGGCCGAGAACGATCAGCGGGTCCGGCAGGCGCTCCACCAGCGCGGCCTCGCCGCTGAGCATCCGCTCGACCAGCTGCGCGCGCAGGGCGCTGGCGCGGGCGAGATGGGCCGCCTCGCGCAGCACCATCTCGCTCGGCGCAAGCCGGGGGACCGCGATGCCCGGGATCTCGCCATTCGCCGCCCGGTGCAGGACCTGGGCCAGCATCGCCATGTCGTTGACCCAGAGCAGCGCCAGGCCCAGTGCGGACAGCACGACCGTGCCGATCGCCGCGAGCGATGGACCGATCGGCAACGCGAGGGTCGCCGCCAGCACGACCAGTACGGCGACCGGAACCCCTGCGATTGCTGCGGCGACCGAGAGCAGCTGCGCCGGACGCGGGCGCGGTTGCCGTGCCGGCAGGTCGGATACCGCCTCGGTCCGTGACGGCACGGGCGGAGCGCTCAGGGCCCGCTTGACAATTCTACTCTGCCGGTCATCCAACGCGCTTCTGCTGTGCTCCGGTGCTCACGGCCGCAGAGGCCGCTCCGCTCCGGTGCTCGCACAGGCACGCCATGTGACTCGGCACAGCGAATTCTCAAACGAGCGGTCAGGACGTCGAAAGGAAAACGAACCTGCGGAGGGACACGCCCTGCAGGCTGATTTCCGGCGCGTCGTTGTCGCGCAAGGCGAGTTCCCGCACGAACCTTCAGCTTCCCGGCGGCCGTGAACCGGCCGTGGCCAGGGTCACCCGGTGCGACCCGCCGCCAGGGTCGATTTCGAACACCGCGAGCTCGCGGCGCACCGTGCCGTCCGGCTGCAGCGCGAACACGCCGTCGGTCCCGGCAAAGCCTTCGGGCCGCTGCAGCGCCACCGGGCCGTAGCCCTGTGCTGCGAGCACGCGGGCAAGCGCCGCCGCGTCGTATGCCAGGTCGGCGAACGCCGGCGGTGGGGACGGCGGCGGCGTGTCGGGAATCGCGGCCGCTCCGGGACCCGCCCCGGCAGCCGGAGCGAATGGCGGGGCTGCTCCGGCGGCGAGGTAGGCGCGCACGAAGCCGGCCCGCAGCGCCGGGTCCGGGCCGGCGTACCAGGCTCCGGCCAGGCCGCCGAGATGCGCCGCATCGCGCGCCCACAGCGCCGGGCCCAGCACCCGCACCGCCGGCGGCTTCAGGTCGTAGGCCGGCAGCAGCGTGGCGAGATCGCGCAGTCCGGAGCCGGCGCCGCCGAGCAGCAGGGCGTCGATCGGCACCGGCTGCGCGGCGAGTTCGGCGGCCCCGACCCGGACCGGCGTCGGCGGCGCGGCCTCCGGCGCCACCGCGGGCGTGGACGCGGCGGTCGACGCATCGGGCTGCGGCTCCTGCGCGACCGGGGACGTCGCGGCCGGATCCTGCTCGCGGGCGGCTGTGAGCTGCGCCTCGGCCGCCGCACGCCGCCGCTCGTAGCCGCTTACCTGCTTGAGCGCGGCGCCCGTCGCCGCGAAGGTGGTGGCACGGCGGATGTCGGGCGGGTTGCCGTCCGCGCCGACGTCGCGCGACAGGGCCGCAGCCAGCGCCGCGCCGAATGCGCCCTCCGGCAGCACGGCCGCGAAGCGGCTGCGCCCATCCGCCCGCGCGGCCTCCACCAGGCGTCCCACCTGCTGGTCCGGGGTGATGCCCAGCACCCACACGCCGGGCCGCGCCTGCGCCGGATCGGAGGTGAAGGCCAGCACCGCGACGTTGGCGGGCCCCGCCACCGGGGCGACGGCGGCGGTCTCGGTGCTGGTGAGCGGCCCGAGGATCAGCTGGTCGCCCGCGGCCACGGCGAGCCGCGCCGCTTCCGCGGCACCCTCCGGCGTGCCTGCGGTGTCGCGGACGTCGAGCTCCGGCGAGCCCGGCACCGAGAGCGCGACCCGGGCCGCGCGCAGCATGGCCTGACCCAGCCCCGCATTGCCACCGCTCAGGGGCAGCAGGATCGCGACGCGGCGCACCGGTGCGCCATGCCCCGACATGGCCGCAGGCCCGGAAGGCGGGTATGGCTGTCCGGCCGTGCAGCCCGCGGCCGCGACGGCGAGCAGGGCGAGGAGGCTTGATGCACGACGACGCATCCACGGTTCCCTTCATTGGTGAGCAGGCCATTGGTGAGCAGGCGGGCCGCCAGGCCAGCCACGTGCGGGACGCGCCGGAACCGGACGACTCCGCGTTGCCGGACCTGGCCGCGGGTGGTGCGGGTGACGGCGGCGCGACGCCGGCCGGCCGTCACCCAGGCCTTGTGCTGGTTTCCACGCCGATCGGCAATCTTGGCGACATCTCGGCGCGTGCCATCGCCAGCCTTGCCGACGCCGACCTGGTTTTGTGCGAGGACACCCGCACCACCGCGCGCCTGCTCGGCCATTGCGGGATTTCGGTGCGTAGTGCCGCCCTGCACGAGCACAACGAGGAGGCGCGCATCCCGGCGCTGCTCGATCTGCTGCGCCACGGCAAGCGGCTCGCGCTGGTGTCGGACGCCGGCACGCCACTGGTCTCGGACCCGGGATATCGGCTAGTCCGGGCGGCGCTGGCGGCGGGACTGCCGGTCGGGGCGGTACCGGGCGCCAACGCCGCACTCACCGCGCTGGTGCTGTCCGGGCTGCCGCCGCACCCGTTCCTGTTCGCGGGATTCCTGCCGCCGCGACAGTCGGCGCGACGCACCGAGCTGGGCAGGCTGCGCGCCGCCGAGCTCGCCGGGCTGCAGGCCACGCTGATCTGGCACGAGGCGCCGCATCGCCTGGCCGAGGCGCTGGCCGACATGGCCGCGGTGTTCGGTGAACGTCCCGCCGCGGTGGCCCGCGAGCTGACCAAGCGGTTCGAGGAGGTGCGCCGGGACTTGCTGCCGGCGCTGGCCGCGCACTACGCGCGGCACGCGGCACGCGGCGAGGTCACGGTGCTGGTCGGGCCGGCGCCGGCCGAGAGCGCGGGAGACGGCGAACTCGACGGACGGCTGCGCGCCGCACTCGCGGCGCACAGCGTGAAGGACGCGGCCGCACTCGTCGCCGGCGCCACCGGGTTGCCGCGGCGGGTCGTCTACGCGCGGGCACTGGAGCTGTCGGCGGCGGATAGTTATCCACAAAATTCGGGGTAAGTCTGTGGACGGAGCCGTGGGTGTTCCCGCCTGGTTCCGCTGGCACGGGACGCAATGGATTGAGAAGAGAAGGCCAGGGCCCCTCCCCTCCCTCAAAGGCCGCGATCCGCTGGAACCCGAGGTCGAGACCACGCAAATCGACAGCACTGCCCATCGGTAAGGGCCGCAAAATGAACGGGATCAAAGGGCCGCCGGCCCTTTGCGGGTCTGGGCAGAGCCCAGCCTGGCTTGCTACCGCGCCATCGGCGCATGGACCATCCGGCGGCGATCCGGTCGTTTGTCCGCGCGGTCGCCCTGGAGAGCTCCCCGCAGGCCGCCGATGAGACCGCGGCCAAGGCCTTCCTGGTATCGCCGCATCCCAGCCCGATCCCGGCGGAGTGGGAGCCGGGCTCGGTCTTCGTGGTCCTGCCTGGCTGCGAGCAGGCTTACCCCGACATCTTGGCGTGCCGGCATGGCTGATCCCGATCCAGGATGCGGGATTGCCGACATACCTGCGGACCCTGGACATCCGGGCCGCATGATCGGGCGCAGGGTTGGCTTTTGCATGACAAGAGCAAGGCAAGGCTCGGTTTTGCCCGGACCTGCCAGAAAGCGGAACCCTCAAGACCCTTTTCTCAAGCTTCGGGCCTCAAAGAACCAAATCGTTGACTGTGTTCAGCGGCAGCGCCCTGGCCTTGCTGGTCTGCCCGAGCCTCAGATGCAGTGCTCGGCCAGCGGGCTGAACCCGTTGAACGCGGTCGAGCAGTAGGTGGTCGTGTACGCGCCGGTGTTGTCGATCTCGACCCGATCGCCGTCGGTCAGCGCCATGGGCAGGCGGTAATTGGACTTCTCGTAGAGCACGTCGACGCCATCGCAGGTCGGGCCGGCGATCGCCACCGGGCCGGTTTCGGCGCCGTCATGCGGGGTGGCGAAGCGGTACTTTATGGCCTCCCCTTCGGTCTCGGCGAGGCCGCCGAACCGCCCGACGTCGAGGTAGACCCAGCGTATCGGGCTGTTGGGGTCGCGTCGGCTGACCAGGACCACCTCGGAGACCAGCACGCCGGCGGTGCCGACCATCGAGCGTCCCGGCTCGATGATCATCTCGGGCAGCCGATTGCCGAACGCTCTGGTCATCGCGTGGCTGATTGCCTCGGCGAACTCCTCCAGCTCCGGCACCTCGTCGCGGTAGCGGGCCGGCAGCCCGCCGCCGAGGTTGACCATGCGCACGTCGACGCCGGCGCGTTGCAGGTCGGTGAACAACAGGCCAACCTGGGCAATGGCCAGCTTGTGCGCCGCCGTCGTGGTCTGCTGGCTGCCGACGTGGAACGACAGGCCGTAGGGGTCGAGCCCCAGCTCGCCGGCACGCACCATCAGGTCGCGGGCGTTCTCGACAGTGGTGCCGAACTTGCCCGACAGCGGCCAGTCGGCACCCTTGTTCTCGACGACGATGCGGCAGTAGACGCGCCGGCCCGGCGCATGCACTGCAAGCTTTTCCAGTTCCTCGATGCTGTCGAACGCATACATCGGCACGCCCACCGCATGGGCGCGCGCGATCGCGCTGGCCTTCTTGACGGTGTTGCCGAAGCTGATGGCCTCAGGCGTCGCACCAGCCTGCAGGCACAGCGCGATCTCCTCCCAGCTCGCGGCGTCGAACGATGAGCCGAGGCCGGCGAGGCGCTGCAGCACCGATGCGGCAGGGTTGGCCTTCACAGCATAGTAGATGCGCACCAGCGGAAGAAGATCGCTCAATCTGCGATAGTTCTCCGCGACGCGATCGATGTCGAGTACCAAGCACGGCGTCGCGGGAACAACGTCAGCAAGGTAACGGGCGATCTTAGGGGTCATCGATCCCAAATTCCCTGTCCTGTCGCTCCACCTGTTCAGGCGGGGGAGCGTGGTTGACGAAACGGTCGAACGAACCAGCGTTGGATTGACTGCCAGAACGCTTGACGTCGTTGCGTAACCACGAGGGCCAGAGGCACGTGCGTTGCTGCGTGGGGAGCGCAAATAGGACCGATGCGAAGCGGGCGCAAGACCATATTTCGGATCGTCGAAACCTGCGTCGGCAAACCCGCGTTCGATGTCGCACGGCCAGCCATACTCGTATCCCGCACGGCCGCGGCGATGAGGCCGTTGCACGAATCGCCTCCTTCGCTGCAGTGAAGCGCAGGCCCCGAGCGCCGCGCGGCAGTGATGCCGCGGCATCGACCCGGCCCGGAGAAGCCCATGCCACAGAGCGATCCGGCCGACCGCGAGATGCTTGCCCACGCCGCCGGACCCGAGGCCGCAGCGCTGGGCCGGCTCGCGACCCGACCAGCACACATCCCCTGGCGCGGCTGGAAGCAGGTTCTGCGGCGGACACTGACGGAGATGGTCTCGGACCGGATCTCGCTTGCGGCCGCCGGCTGCGCCTTCTGGGCGACGCTGGCGCTGTTCCCGGCGCTGTCCACGCTGATCTCGGTCTACGGCCTGGCATTCGACCCGGCGACCGTCGAGCCGCAGCTGCAGGTGTTGTCGCAGTTGCTGCCGCCCTCGGCGTTCAGCCTGATCGAGGCACGCGTCCACCTTCTGGTGTCACAGCCGCCCGGAGCGCTGACCTTCAGCCTGGTCCTGAGCTTCCTGATCGCGCTGTACAGTGCCACGACCAGCACCAAGTCGATCCTGGCTGCCCTGAACCTTGCCTACGACGAGGCCGAAACCCGAGGAATCGTGCGCTACCAGTTGACGGCACTTGCAATGACGCTGTGCGCGGTGGTCGCGGCCGTAGTGGGAATCACGGTGCTGGTGCTGTTGCCGCTGGGGTTGCAGCTGCTGGAGGTGCCCGGCGACCAGAAGCTGCTTGCGCAACTGGGCAGCCTCGGCGTGTTGCTGGTGTTTGTGGTGCTGGCGCTATCGGTGCTCTACCGATTCGGCCCGTCGCGGCGAAAGGCGGCGTGGCGCTGGGTGACGCCGGGGTCGATGGTCGCGACACTGCTCTGGCTCGTGGCCTCGGCGGCGTTCTCCTACTACGTCGGCACCTACGCGAGCTACGATGCGACCTATGGGCCGCTGGGTACGGTGGCCGGCGTGATGATGTGGTTCTGGGTTACAGTGTATGCCGTACTATTGGGAGCCGAACTGAACTCCGAACTAGAGCTGCAGACTGCACGTGATAGTACGGATGGTCCGCCGAAGCCGCTTGGCGAACGGGGCGCGTATGTCGCCGACCACGTCGCGGAGTGACGGATTCGCTTTGAGTAAGGACGTTTTCGTCCAGCCCTGCATCCGCGACCTCGATCGGTTCGGACCGACCAACCGGCTCCACGGTGACCTGACCCACGCCACGCGCGGCCAGGCCGATGCGCTCTGCGGCACCACGCGAGAGATCGATGATGCGGCGGCCGTGACCCGGTTGGCGGTCGGTCACGGTGACAACCACGGAGTCTCCGGTATCCTGCAGGGTCACCCGGACGCGCGACCCGAGCGGCAGGGTCGGATGCGCCGCAGTCATCTCGGCAGGATTGAAGGACGTGCCGCTGCTGGTACGGCAGCCGGCGTGACGTCCACCATACCACGATGCCTGCCCGCTCTGCTCCCATCCGCCGTCAACCTCGGCGGCAAATGCCGGAGCGGCCAACGCCAGGGTCGAGGCCAGCAGGCCCGATACCATGCCGCTGCGCAATCGAAGTGCGGGTTCGCTCATGCATGTCCCTTCCGAGAGACCCTGGTCACACACCATCGAGTGGAGTGGGCCCGAGATGGATAGAAATAGCAAGCCCGTCCGAGGATAGCTGCGAGCAGCGGCGCCACTATGCTTGCACCACCGGCAGCGTTGCGTCCTGCTGAACGGACATAAGGACAAGATAAATCCCGCATCACGCTGCGCCGCAACACAGCTTCATCAAGGGTGCTGACCGATCGTTCAGCAATGTTGCTGCCGCTGCAGCCATGTCTTGTCGCGTCACCGTTCAGCCCGGCATTTTTCGCGATCGCCACGCCAGGCATCAGGAGTTCGTTGCGGTATCGAACCATAATCGTCGCGGCACGGGTGTCCGAGCGGCTGCACGTCACACCATGGCTTCATGGGGCGGCTGCCGGTTGAGTGTGGCGTGACCGGGCGCAGTCGCCGCGTCGCTTCGAAGTCAAGGATTTCGGGTGCTGGCCCGGGACCGGAGCTTCGCCCGCGACGCAGTACCAACCGGCCTTGAGGGTGACCGGCCAAGCAGGCAAAGCCACAAGCTCGCCTTAGAATCCTCATGCTTAAGGGAAGGGCTTCCAGGAGACTCAGGCCTCTGGCGGGCCTCGGACAGCCCACGCGAGGTTCCGATGGCCCACTTGGACGGTTGGAGTGCGGGCAGAGGGAGCCCAGCCTTGCTGCTAAGAGCTGGGGACAGAACCGGCTCTGGAGTGCTGGGCGTCCATGGCGTTTCCTGTCCCTGAAAGGCGGCTGCGTAGGTCCGTCGAAGCTCCACCGATCCCTGCCCTGAGGTGCTCGGCGTGGCTAGTTGCAGCCACCGCCCGGAATACGAGCTGCCGCAGGCCGTTCGCCGAAACGGGTCTAGCGTATCAGACCGGCCAGGGGGCTTGACGGGTCTGCGGCGAGGCGGCGCGGCATGCGACCAGCAAGGTGCGCGAGGCGCCCTGCCTCCACACCGGCCTTCATGGCGCGGGCCATACGTACGGGATCGCCGGCATGGGCGATCGCGGAGTTCAGCAGCACCGCGTCGCAACCGAGTTCCATCGCCATCGCTGCGTCCGACGCGGTGCCGACGCCGGCATCCACCAGCACCGGCACGCCCGCCTGCTCGATCAGCAGCGACAGCATCGCCGGGTTCTGCAGACCGAGCCCGGACCCGATCGGCGCGCCGAGCGGCATGATCGCCACGCATCCCATGTCCTCCAACCGCCTGGCCGCGACGGGATCATCGGCGCAGTACACCATCACCTCAAAGCCGTCGCGGATCAGCGCCTCGGCGGCCTCGGCGGTCGCGGCCATGTCGGGGTAGAGGTGCGGGGCCGGCCCGAGCACCTCGAGCTTGACCAGGTTCCAGCCGCCGGCCTCGCGGGCGAGGCGCAACGTGCGCACCGCCTCCTTCGCGGTGGAGCATCCGGCGGTGTTGGGCAGGTAGGTGTAGCGCTTCGGATCGACGTGGTCCTGCAGCATCGGCGCGGCGGGGTCAGACAGATTCACCCGGCGCACCGCCACCGTGACGATCTCCGCGCCGGATGCCTGGATCGCCGCCGCGGTCTCCTCGAGATTGCGATACTTGCCGGTGCCGACCACGAGCCGGGAGGTGAACCGGCGACCCGCCACGCTCCACCCGTCATCCTCCAGCGCACCGGCGGCGCCAGCTCCGGACTGCCGCATACCGTCCATGCTCTAGCCTCCGCCAATGAAGTGCACGATCTCGACCTGGTCGCCCGGGACCAGGCCGGTCAGCTGGTAGCGCCCGCGCGGCACGATCTCCTCGTTGCGCTCCACCGCGACCTTGCGCAAGTCCAGGCCGAGGCCGTGCAATAGGGTCTGCACCGTGGCAGGTCCGGGGAGCGCGCGCGCCTCGCCGTTCACGGTGATGGTGATCTCCATCGCTCCAGTTCCTCCACGGCACAGCCGGGGCAACAGCACGTTTGCCGTCGTACGCGCCGCGCCGGACCGGGCCAAACCGCAGCGCCGAGAGACGATCGGACCGCGACCGCACGGTTTGCAACCACGCCAGAGGTGGCGGGATGGCAACGCCGCGGGGCGGGCGGGGATCTCCCCGGATGCGCCAAGGCTGACCGATCCTGGTTGCCTTATACCTGGGGCATGACCCGCGCGGCTGCAACGATGGCAGACGCGGGTCGCCGGCGCTCCGGTGCTCCGGAGCCGTTTGGAAACCCGCGCTGCCGAGTCACATGGCGGTTTTCAAACAGGGCTCCAGACCGTGTCGGTCGCTCCCGTCGGTATGTCATACCAGCGGCCCCAGGCATCGACCTGCAGGCGAAGCAGGGCCGGACTCTCCTCCGCACGCATTTTGACGGCCCAGGCGGGCCAGCGGAACCCAGCGTGGGCTGCCCAGACCCGCCAAAGGCCTGAGGCCTCTGGAAACCCCTTCCCTGGGCAAAGGTGTTCCAAAGGCTCAGCCTTTGGCGGAGTCCAGAGGCAGAGCCTTTGGGCAGTGTCTCAATTTAAACGTCTGCTTCTGGTAGATTTTGTTGAAAAAGTCGGCGACACCGATGAGCGCGAAAGAAAATGCCTTAAGAATACGAACGGTTTGGGTTTTTACTCCCGATTTGGAGGTTCTTCAGCAAGAAGATTGCGCCGAATAGGCCGGCTGATGCCTGTTCCCGACTTTTTCAACACAATAGGTAGAAAGCTGACAGTCTGCTCGGAGCGGACTCCGGTGGAAGTGGAGACAAGACAGTTGTCCAGTCCGGCCAGGGCTGACGACCAGGATGTCGGTGCGGCCGCGCCTGCGCCCTGTTGACAGGCTGACCCGCCCCTGCATGAATGATCATTCATTCGCAGTGGAGGCCATGCCAATGTCCGGAACGCGTCGATCCGAACGCCTCGACGGCCAGACAGCCCTCGTGACTGGTGCCTCGAGCGGGATCGGCGCCGATCTCACCCGCGTCCTCGCGCGCCGTGGCGCCTCTGTCATCCTCGTGGCGCGTCGTGCCGAGGCGCTGGAGCGCCTCGCGGCCGAGATCGGCTCCGGCCAGGCTGTCGTGCGGTCCGTCGACCTCGCCGACGGGGATGCGCGCCTCGCCCTGCAGCCTGATCTCGCGGGCGTGGACATCCTTGTCAACAACGCCGGCTTCGGCCTCTACGGACCGTTCGCCGAATCCGACTGGGACGGCGTCCGCCGGATGCAGGAGGTCGACGTCGTCGCGCTGATGCACCTGACGCATCTGGCGCTGCCCGGCATGCTGTCGCGTCGCCGGGGCCGGGTGCTGAACGTTGCGTCCATCGCCGGCTTCCAGCCGACGCCGCTCTACGCCGCCTACGGCGCCGGCAAGGCACAGGTCGTCTCCTTCGGGATGGGCCTCAACCACGAGATGCGCGGCTCCGGCGTCACCTGTACCACCCTGTGCCCGGGCGTCACCGCGACCGAATTCTTCGACGTCGCCCGCCAGCCGATGAACCGGTTCCAGCGCAGGAGCGTCATGTCGAGCCAGGCCGTCGCCGAGATCGGCGTCCAGGCCTGCCTCGCCGGCCGCCCCATCGCGGTAGCCGGCCGGCTGAACGCGCTCACCGCAAGTCTCGGACGGCTGCTTCCGCTCCCGCTTTCCACGCGGATTGCCGGCGCGGCGATGGTATCCGATTGACGGCGCCTGCCGATCCGCCGCCCGACCGCAGGGACGCGATCATGGGCGCGTCCCTCGCCCTGTTTGCCGAGCGCGGCTTCCACGGCACCCGGGTGCCGGAGGTCGCCGGGCGCGCCGGCGTCGCGGTGGGCACGATCTACCGCTACTTCCCGACGAAAGAGGCGCTCGTCAACGCGGTCTACCGCGACCGCAAGCAGGCGTTCGCGGCCGCCATGGCCCTCGCCGTCGACCCTGCCGCGGCACCGCGCGACCAGGCCGATGCCCTTTGGCGCGCCTCAGTCGGCTGGGCGCAGGCCAACAGCTCCGCGTTCCGCTTCCTGGAGCTGCACCACCACGCCGACTACCTCGACGCCGAGAGCCGCGCCGCGACCGAGCAGACCCAGGCGGTCCTCCGGGCCCAGCTCGACGACGCGCGCCAGGCCGGTGCCATCCGCAGTGACCTGTCGCTCGACGTCCTGGTCGCCCTGCTGTCCGGCGCCCTGGCCGGCTTCGTCCGCGACGCCGACGCCAGCGGATTCGGGACGGATCGAGGCACGATCGACGCCGCAGGCGCCGCGGTCTGGCGGCTCGTCGCGCGCTAGGTTTTTAAAGACGATGGTTCACGTCGTGCGTCCCGCGTCCACATCGCGAGCCGGATCATGCGGTCTTGCATCTGGACCACCGCTTTAGGTCTATTGTGTTGAAAAAGACCGATGTCGGCTTGAATGCGCCAATCTGAAACGATAGCGAAACAGCTAGTTATTTGTAATTGTTCAGGAAAATAGTTTCAATTCTGCGCTAAAATCGGCTACGACGGCTCGGGGCAGACTTTTTCAACACAATCGGTCGGAAGCCGACTTTCAAACTGAGACACCACCAGCCTCTGGCCTTGCTTGCCTGACCGGTCAAGCTCGGGGCCGATCGGTATCAGCCATGGCAGCCGGCTCGCTGAAGCGGTCTGAAGGCAGGCTCGTCCAACCGTGATCTCAAGGCGCGCCTGAAGTGGAGGGGAGGCCGTCCTTTGGCCTCGTCCGCGTACCCGTCACCCCGAACGCCGGCTTCCGACCCGACACCGGGATGGTCGGGCCAGCCCGTTAGGCCGGCCAGAGCGCGGCGGCGGCGGACTGGCCCATCGCAGCCTCGTGCGGGCGATCATTCTGCGTCCGGCGGACCACAGCGGGCGACAATTGGGCCACACGGGCCTCGGGCGGCTTGACCAGCACGCGAGTTCCCGCGAGCGTGGATCCCAACAAATGACCAGAAACGTCGGGGCACTCCTCGTTGCATTGCAACAAGTTGGCCCCGCCAAATTCGGTCGGACAAACGGGGGGACTACTGGATGGCACGCTGCTTCACCAGGGGACTACAGGTCGCGGGTATCGTGTCGGTCGGCACCGGACTTTTGTTGGCCGCCGCGCCCGCCCGGGCCGACGACTACACCGATCTCCTGCAACTGCTGCGCGCGAAGGGCAGCCTGACGCAGGCGGAATATGCCGGCCTGCTCAGCAAGCACGTTGGCAACAGCGCGCATGCCAGTGCGGAGGCCCGCCGCGGCAGCCGCAGCGCCGAGAGCCGTCGCGGGCGGTCGGAGCCGACGTCGCTCGCGACCGACGACGCGGTGGCGCAGGCTCAGGCCGCCGCCGCCGCCGCCTCCGCCAGCGCCGCGGCGGCGCAGGAGGCGGCACAAAGCGCCAAGGTCGAGCTGGACAGCCCGACCATTGTGCACACCACTCCCTACGTCCCCGGCAAGGGCGTCGACATCCGCGTCGGCAACATCGACCTGAACTTCTCGGGCTTCGTCAACGGCTTCTACAGCTACAGCCAGGCCGGTCACGGCGACCATACCGTCGCCGGAGGTCTCGCCGACAACAGCGGGTTCGACTCGTCGTCGATCCGCAACGGGCTGCTGCCGGCCGGACTGATCTTCAAGGCCAGCACGACCCAGAACGGCATCGATCTCGCCGCCGAGTTCGGCGTCTATCCCGGCATCGACAGCGCCAACAACGGCTCTGCGTTCGGCGCCAACGGAGGCGGCAGCCCGGTGGGCCTGGGCACTGCGGGGGTCGACTTCCGCCAGGTGTTCGTGACCGCGGGCACCAAGGATTTCGGCACCGTCAAGGTCGGCCGCGACATCGGCATCTTCGGCTCCGACGCGATCCTGTCCGACGCCACGCTGCTCAGCGTCGGCGCCACCGGCAGCAACGCGAACCCGGCGAACACCTCGCTCGGCCGCATCGGCATCGGCTACATCTACGCCGACTTCATGCCGCAGATCACCTACGCCTCGCCGATCATCGCCGGGTTCCAGGCGACCGTGGGCGTGTTCCAGCCGCTCGACGAGGTCAACTTCGCCGGCGGCGGCTATTCCGCCACCTCGACCGCGCACGATACCCCGATGTTCCAGGGCAAGGTCACCTACGACTACGCCGCGGGCGCGACCACGGCGCGGGTCTGGCTCGGCGGCGTGATCCAGCCGCAACAGGGCATCGCCGCCACCGCCGCGCTGACCACGACGGCAATCAAGAACGCGACGGTGGGAGCCGGCGAGGTGGGTGCGAAGATCGAGTCGGGACCGTTCGGCGCGGTCGGCTACTACTATCGCGGTCGCGGCGTGGGCACGACCGCGCTGATGTTCGACGGTGTCGCGGCGGATGGCGACCTGCGCAACTCCGAGGGCTTCTATGCCCAGGGCAGCTACAAGCCGGTCAAGAAGCTCAAGCTGGTTGTCAGCTATGGCGAGAGCAGCCTCTATCAGGCGGCCGGCGAGGACGACCCGCTGCTGGTGCGGCGCAACGCCGCCACGATCGGCGGCGCCTACTACAGCCTGACCGATTGGCTGACCCTGGTCGGCGAGTATGCCCATGTCCAGGACCACAACAACGCCAACCAGGCGGTGGACCAGAACGTGTTCACCGCCGGCACGATCCTGTTCTTCTAGTCGGGCAGCGTAACCGGTTAGGCAAGCAAGGCCACAGGCTCTGCCTCTGGACGCAGCCATCGGCCTGGCCCTTGGAACCCGTTGCTTAAGGAAGGGGTTCCCAAAGGCCTCAGGCCTTTGGCGGGTCTGGGCGCAGCCCGCGCAAGGTTCCGACGGCCCCGCTCGGGCCGTTGGAATGCGGGCGGGGGGAGAGCCCAGACTTGCTTCGCCGACAGGTCGATATCCGGGCCCGCTGGTATGAGGTCCCAGGCCTGCAAAAATGAGGTTGAGGGCCATCGGCCCTGGAGGTCGACGCCAGAACCCTTGCCCTACCCGCCGGGTGCGCGGCAGAACGCGTTCACGCGAGGTCGCGGCCTTGAGCGGTTGGACGAGGGGCCGTGCCGTGCTACGCGCCAGGACATGGCCATGCCGCTGATCGCCGTGCTGAACGGCCCCAACCTGAATACGCTCGGCCTGCGCCAGCCCGGCATCTACGGCCACGCCACGCTCGACGACGTGGAGGCGCTGTGCGCGGAGGCGGCCGAGGCGCTCGACCTCGCGATCGATTTCCGCCAGACCAACGCGGAGGGCGAGCTGGTCACCTGGGTGCAGGATTGCCGCCCGGCGCCGGGCCGGACCGGAGCCGCGGGGATCGTCATCAACCCGGGCGGGCTGTCGCACACCTCGGTCTCGCTGCTCGACGCGCTGCTGGCCACCGAGCTTCCGGTGGTGGAGGTCCACATCAGCAACATCCACCGCCGGGAGGAATTCCGTCGCCACTCCTACGTGTCGCTGGCCGCGATCGGGGTGATCTGCGGGCTCGGCATCCGCGGCTACGCGCTCGGGCTGACCGCGATGGCCGAGATCCTGCTCGACGCCGAAGCGGCCGAGGGCGTCGCGCGATGAGCCGCCTTCCGGTGGACGAGGACGCGATCCGCACGCTCGCGCGCATCCTGACCGAGACCGGTCTGACCGAGATCGAGGTCTCGGCCGAGGACAGCCGGATCCGCGTCGCGCGCCTGCCGGGGCAGATTTCCGCGCCGGTGGGCGTGGCGGTCCCGGCCGCGCCGGCCGTCGCCGCCCTGGTGCCGGCAGCGCCCACCGCCGAGGACGACGCCGCCCACCCGGGCGCGGTCACCAGCCCCATGGTCGGCATCGCCTTCCTCTCGCCGGAGCCGGGCTCTGCCGCCTACGTGACGGAGGGCCAGCAGGTGGCCGCCGGGCAGCCGCTGCTGCTGATCGAGGCGATGAAGACCTTCAACCAGATCAAGGCGCCGCGGGGCGGCACGCTGACCCGCATCCTCGTGGCCTCGGGAAGCCCGGTCGAGTACGGCCAGGCCCTGATGATCATCGAGGCCTGAGTCTCCGTGCCCGGCGCCCTGCCGCCTGCCCGCCTGGCAGCCAACTTGCCTGTCCCCGGCGCGAGGCCGTTCAACAAGATCCTGATCGCCAACCGCGGCGAGATCGCGCTGCGGGTGCAGCGCGCCTGCCGCGAGCTCGGCATTCCCAGCGTCGCGGTGCACTCGACCGCCGATGCCCAGGCGATGCATGTCCGCCTTGCCGACGAGAGCGTGTGCATCGGCCCGCCGGCGGCGCGCGACAGCTACCTCAACGAGGTGGCGCTGCTGTCAGCGGCCGCGGTCACCGGGGCGGACGCGATCCATCCCGGCTACGGCTTCCTGTCGGAGAACGCGGGCTTCGCCGAGATGGTGGAGGCGCACGGGCTGACCTTCATCGGGCCGACGGCTGCGCATATCCGCATGATGGGCGACAAGATCACCGCCAAGGACGCGATGCGACGGCTCGGCGTGCCGCTGGTGCCGGGCTCCGACGGCGCACTCCCCGACCTCGACGAGGCGCGCCGAGTGGCGGCACGGATCGGCTACCCGGTGCTGATCAAGGCGGCCGCCGGCGGCGGCGGGCGCGGCATGAAGGTCGCCGCCCGCGAGTCCGAGCTGGAGGACGCCTGGCGCATCGCACGCACCGAGGCGCGCACCGCGTTCGGCAACGACGAGGTGTATCTGGAGAAGTACCTGGACCGGCCGCGCCATATCGAGCTGCAGATCCTCGCCGACAACCACGGCCGCGTCATCCACCTGGGCGAGCGCGACTGCTCGCTGCAGCGGCGCCACCAGAAGCTGGTCGAGGAGGCCGGCTCGCCGGTGCTGGACGCCGCCGCGCGCGACGCGATCGGCCGGGTGGCGACCGGGGCGCTGGCGCAGCTCGGCTACCGCAACGCCGGCACCCTGGAGTTCCTCCATCAGGACGGCCAGTTCGCGTTCATCGAGATGAACACGCGACTGCAGGTCGAGCACCCGGTGACCGAGATGGTGACCGGCCTCGACCTGGTGCGCGAGCAGATCCGCATCGCCGCCGGCGAGCCGCTGGGGCTCACCCAGGAGCAGGTTCGCTTCAGCGGCCACGCCATCGAGTGCCGGGTCAACGCCGAGGACCCGGACAGCTTCATGCCGACCCCGGGGCGGGTCGACGTCTACCACCCGCCGGGCGGGCTCGGCGTGCGCGTCGATTCGGCACTGTATGCCGGGTACGTCGTGCCACCGTACTACGACAGCCTGGTGGCCAAGCTGATCGTGCACGCGGCCAGCCGCCCGGAGGCGATCGCGCGCATGAGCCGGGCGCTGCGCGAGTTCGCGGTGCTGGGGATCAGCACCACGCTGCCGCTGCACCAGCGGATCATGGCGGACCCGGAGTTCCAGGCGGGGGAGTACACCATCCACTGGCTGGAGGCGTTCGTGGCGCGGGCGGCGCAGGACGGCGAGGTCTTGGGCCCGTGACCTGAAGACGGGGGTCCGCTGGGGTCTTGAGCAAGCAAGGCTGGGCTTTCCCTCCGCCCGGACCCACCAAAGGCCTGAGGCCTTTGGAAACCCTTCGCTTGAGCATAGGGATTCCAAAGGCTCGGCCTCTGGCGGAGTCCAGAGGCAGAGCCTCTGGCCTTGCCTGCCTGACCGGTCCAGCCCGCACCAGTGGAGGCCACCATGCCCGACGGCGTCCTGACCCTCGGCACCAGGCGCTACTCGTCGTGGTCGATGCGCGGCTGGCTCGCCGTGCGTCTCGCCGGGCTCGAGGTCGAGGAGCGCGTGCTCCGGCTCGGCGCAGGCGCCACGCTGGATGGCGCGACGCCGAGCGGGCTGGTGCCGGCGCTGGTGCACCGCGGCATCGAGGTCTGGGACAGCCTGGCGATCTGCGAGTACTGCGCGGAGCTATCGCCGCGGCTGTGGCCTGCGGCGCTGCCGGCGCGCAGCCATGCCCGCGCCATCTCGGCCGAGATGCACTCGGGATTTCGCGACCTGCGGACCGCGCTGCCGATGAATCTCGGCCGGCCGGACTACGCGGCGCTGGGCCCGGCGCTGGCGCGGGAGGCGGGGGTGGCGCGCGACCTCGCCCGCATCGCCGCGATCTGGGACGGAACACGGGATCGCTTCGGTGCAGGCGGGCCGTTCCTGTTCGGCGCGGCGTTCGGCGCGGCGGACGCGATGTATGCGCCGGTCGCGGCCCGGCTGCTCACCTACCAGCCGCCGCTGGCCGCGGGCGCAATGGAGTACTGCCGGGCGGTGCGCAGCCATCCGATGGTTGCCGAGTGGTACGACCTGGCCGCGGCCGAGCCGGCGGAGTGGCAGCTTGCAAGATACGAGTCGCTGCTGCGCTAGGAACCAGAAATCCTTTCATGTGCGGGTCCGGGGGCTCAGCCCCCGGCGGAGTCCAGAGGCAGAGCCTCTGGCCTTGCGCGCTGTCTTGTGGCGACCAACCCCCCGCTCGCGTTAAGCTGCGGCGAGCCATGCCAGACACCCGTGCCGCCATCGTCCTGCCGCCGCGCGAGGGCTTCTCTCCCGCAGCCGTCGGGGCGGTCGGGCTGCTGGTGCGGCGCCTGGCGCTGCCGGGCGACGTCGTAGTGGGGGCGCCGCAGCCGGCGCCGTTCGCCGACGTGGCGTTCCTGGCGGCGCCGCTGCCGCTGTGGCCGCCGCTCGGGCAGCTGGTGCGCTACGGCGCAGGGGTGGCGCGGGTGCTGCGTCCGCTCGGCCTGGGGCTGGTCGAGGTGCACAACCGACCGGCGGTGGCGCGGCAGCTGCGCCGGGCGCTGCCGCATGCCCGCATCGGGCTGGTCCTGCACAACGACCCGCAGGCGATGCGCGGCGCGCGCACCGCGCGGGCGCGGGCGCGGCTGCTGCGGCAGCTCGACGTGGTGTGCGTGTCGGAGCACCTGCGGCGGCGGTTCATGGCGGGGCTTGACGGACCCGGCCCGGCGGTGCTGCCGAACTGCCTTGACCTTGCGGCGCTGCCCGCGCCGCTGGCGCCGGCCGCGCGCGAGCCGGTGCTGCTGTTCGCCGGCCGGCTGGTCGCGGACAAGGGCGCCGATCTGTTCGTCGAGGCCTGCGCGTCGGTGCTGCCGCACCGTCCGGGGTGGCGGGCGGAGATGATCGGCGCCGACCGCTTCGCGCCGGACAGCCCGAGCACGCCGTTCCTCGACGCGCTGCGCCCCCGGGCCGGTGCGGCGGGCGTGCGGCTGCTGGGGCACCGGCCGCACCGCGAGGTTCTGCAGGCGATGGCGCGCGCGGCGATCGTCGTGGTGCCCAGCCGCTGGGAAGAGCCGTTCGGGCTGGCGGCGCTGGAGGCGATGGCGAGCGGGGCCGCGCTGATCGCGACCCCGCGCGGGGGCCTGCCGGAGCTGGTGGAGGGTGCTGCGGTGCTCGTGGAGGCGGAGGGGCTGGCGGCGGCGATGCTGGCGCTGAGCGGGGATCCCGACCGGCGGGCGCAGCTGTCGCTGGCCGGGCTGGCGCAAGCGCGGGGATTCGACCGTCCGCAGGCGCAGGTCCGGCTGGCGGCGCATCGCGCGCGCTGGATCGCGATCGGGGGGGGCCCTGCCCTGCCGGTGGCGGGCGGCGTGGACGACGCGGCGTGAGCGGGCCTCCCGGCGCGTGGCCGCTGCGGGCGCAGGCGCCCGGTCCGGCGTCGGCGCGGGCACAGCGGGCCGCGGCGCACCAGGCCGCGCCCTGGGCGGTGCGGGGCCTGGTGCTGCTGCTGCCGCTGGTGCTGCTGCACGGACGCGGCATCGCCGAGGCGCTGATCGCCGGGATCGCGGCGCTGTTCCTGCTGCACTCGGCCCGGCTGCGGGACTGGAGCTGGGCGCGCACCGGCTGGGTGCGGGTGGCGGCGGCGTGGTGGTTGTGGCTGGTGGTGTGCTCGCTGCCGGTGGCGGGGCTCGGCCGGGGCGGCACCGGCTCGCTGCTGCAGGCGCTGGCGACCGTGCGTTTCCTGGTGTTCGTGGCGGCGCTCGAGCACTGGGTGCTGGCGGGTGGGCGCGGGGCGGCGGCGGTGGCGCAGCGGTCGGCGCGTCGCTGGCTGGCGCGGCTGGTCGCGTGGTCGGCGCTGTATATCGCGCTGCAGTCCTGGCTGCAGCTGCTGGCCGGGCGCAACCTGTGGGGCTGGCCGCGCTGGGGCGACGGCTCGCTGACCGGGCCGTATTTCGAGCCGCGGGCCGGGGCGCCGATGTCGCGGCTGCTGTTCCCGGCGATGCTGCCGCTGGCGGCACGCTGGATGGAGCGGCGGCGGTGGGTGCGCGCGCTGCTGCTGGTGCTGGCCGGGGCCGCGACGGTGGTGCTGATCGGGCAACGCATGCCGCTGCTGCTGACCGGGATCGGCCTGGCAGCGAGCGGGCTGCTGCTGCGCCGGCTGCGCCGGGTGGTGCTGGCGTGCCTGCTGGCGGCGGGGCTGCTGGTGCCGGCGACGGCGGTGCTGTCGCCGCCGGCGTTCGGCCACCTGGTCACCCGGTTCGGCGAGCAGATGCGCCACTTCCCGCAGAGCGACTACGGCCGGATCGCGGTGCGGGCCCTGGTGATCGCGCGCGCCAACCCGTGGACCGGCCGCGGCTTCGACGGCTATCGCACCGGGTGTCCGGACCCGTCCACGTTCCACGGGCTTGCGGGCCGCGCCGGGGACGGCGATGACGGCGGCGGCGGATCGCCGCATGTCTGCGTCCAGCACCCGCACAACCACTATCTGCAGGCGCTGACCGATGCCGGGGTGCCCGGGCTGCTGCTGTTCGCGCTGCTGGTCATCGCCTGGCTGCGCGGGCTGGGCCGCGGGCTTTGGCGCGATGCGGGCGGCCGGGGAGCAGGTGCGGGCGCCGATGCCGGCCGGCACGCGCTGCGGGTCGGCCTGTTCGTGGCGGCGCTGGTCCAGGAGTGGCCGGTCGCCTCGGCTTCGAGCTTCACGTCGATGCCGCTGTCCGGCTGGTTCTTCCTGCTGCTGGGATTGGGCCTGGCGGAGACGCGCGCCTATATGTCGGGCGACGCAGACAGCGGAGACACTCCATGAGCGACACCCTTACCCAGGCCGGAGCCAGGTCCGGTGCCCAGGCCGCCGGCGCCGCCGGCGCGCGCGACGAAGCGGCCAAGGTGCCGGTGACGGTGCTGACCGGCTATCTCGGCGCCGGCAAGACCACGCTGCTCAACCGCATCCTCACCGAGCATCATGGCCGCAAGTATGCGGTCATCATCAACGAGTTCGGCGAGCTCGGGGTGGACAACGACCTCGTCGTGGACACCGACGAGGAGGTGTTCGAGATGAACAACGGCTGCATCTGCTGCACCGTGCGCGGCGACCTGATCCGCATCGTGGGCGCGCTGATGAAGCGTCGCTCGAAGTTCGACGGCATCATCATCGAGACCACCGGGCTCGCCAACCCGGCGCCGGTCGCGCAGACCTTCTTCGTCGACGAGACGGTACGCGCGAGGACCAGGCTCGACGCGATCGTCACCGTGGTCGACGCCAAGACGCTGCGCGACCGGCTCGCCGACTCCGCGGAAGCCGCGGCGCAGATCGCCTTTGCCGATGTGGTCGTGCTGAACAAGACCGACCTGGTGGACGAGGCCGGGCTGGTGGCGGTCGAGGCGGCGATCCGCGGCATCAACCGCTTCGCGCGCGTCCACCGCGCCACCCGCTCGGCGGTGCCGGTGTCGGAGATCCTCGACCAGGGCGCGTTCGAGCTGGACCGCATCCTGGCGATGGACCCCGACTTCCTGACCCACGGCGACGAGCACACCCACAGCGAGGACATCGCCAGCCTGTCGTTCGAGGCGACGCGGCCGATCGACGGCGAGAAGTTCAACGCCTGGATGAGCCGGCTGCTGGCGGAGCAGGGCGGCGACCTGCTGCGCACCAAGGGCATTCTCGGCTACGCGGGCGAGGACCGGCGCTTCGCGTTCCAGGCGGTGCACATGATGGCCGACGGCGATTTCATCGGGCCGTGGAAGGCAGGCGAGGCGCGCGTGTCGCGGCTGGTGTTCATCGGGCGGAACCTCAATCGGCCGCAGCTGCGGCGCGGGTTCGAGGCTTGCCAGGTGGCGGCCTAGAGGCCGTCATGGATTCCAGGAGCAATCAAGCCAGCAAGATCTTCTTTTTCTGAAGAAAAAGAAGCAAAAAGACTTTTGGCTGACCGGGTCCGGTGCCACCCGTGCTGGGCACGGGCGAGCCGACGTGAACCGGCGTCTCGCCGCGCCGGTGCCCTCGCTGGCGCTTGCCTAGGCGTGTGTGGGTCTGGGGGCTCAGCCCCCAGCGGGTCCAGGGCCGCGCCCTGGCCTTGCTTCCTGGAGTAGCCTCGATGGGCAACAGCCTCGCCGCGGACTTCCTGCTGGACGAGCGCGGCACGCACCACGCGCTCGACGCGCACGTGATCGCCGCGTGCTTCTCCCGCGACGGGGCGACCTGCGCGTTCGCGACCGGCGACGGCGTGCTGCATCTGGCGCCACGGGTCGGCGCGTGGCGTGCGGCGGCGGTGCATGACGGCGGGGTGCTGGCGCTGGCGGCCGACGTGGGTCCCGGCGGGTTCGTCAGCGGGGGCGACGACGGGGCGTTCCGGCGCACTTCCGCGGCCGGGGAGAGCACGGAGCTGGCACGCTTCGGCACGAAGTGGGTGGAGCAGGTCGCGAGCCATGCCGACGCCAGGGCCGGGCTGCTGGCGTGCTCGGTGGGCAGGCGGGCGCACCTGTTCGATGCGGCCGGCGGCGCGCTGAAGGTGCTCGATCACCCGACGACGGTGACCGGGCTGGCGTTCGACGCCAAGGGCAAGCGGGTCGCGGCCTCGCACTACAACGGGGTATCGCTGTGGTTCGTGGCGGCCAGGGGCGACACACCGCGCGTGCTGGAGTGGAAGGGCAGCCACACCGGGGTCGCCATCCATCCGGCCGGCGAGGCCGTGGTCACGACAATGCAGGAGAACGCGCTGCATGGCTGGCGGCTGGCGGACGGCCAGCACATGCGGATGAGCGGGTATCCGACCAGGAGCGAGTCGCTGTCGTTCAGCCGCACCGGCAAGTGGCTGGCGAGTTCCGGGGCGGAGAGCGTCGTGCTGTGGCCGTTCTTCGGCGGCGGCCCGATGGGCAAGGCGCCGAACGAGCTGGCGACGGCGCCCGACGGCATCATCTGCACCCGCGTCGCCTGCCACCCGGAGCGCGACATGGTGGCGGCCGGGTTCTCCGACGGCTCGGTCGTGGCCGCCGACATCCCGACCGCGCGCCTGCTGCCGCTGGTGGCGCCAGGACGCGGCGCGGTCTCGGCGCTGGCCTGGAGCCCGGACGGGGCGATGCTGGCGATCGGCACCGAGAGCGGGTTCGCGGCGCTGCTCGACCTGGCGGAGCGGTGAGGCGCGCCGGCGGGCGGGAAGGACGCGAGGCCGGGCCTTGCCGGGACCCACCAGGGGGCGGAGCCCTCTCGAAACCCGCCCTGAAGCATGGGATTCCTCCGGCCTTGCCTACTGCTGCACCGCCTCGCCGGGGTCGGTGCCCCAGAACGCGTCGCGCCGCAGCCAGCCGCGGTAGTCGCCGACCTGGACCTGGCACCAGGCGGCGCCCGCCTCGCAGGAGCGGATGCGGCCGATCACCCCCGGCCTGAGTCGCGCCACGACGGGGGCGTCCTCGGCGGCAGCGGCGCGCATGACCCGCTCCGATGCGGCGGCGCCGGTCGGGGCGGTGACGCCGCCCTTGGCGGAGCCGGTCGCGTTGCCTGCGGGGAGGGCGGCTGCGCTGCCCGCGGCGGAGCCGGTGATGCCGACTGCGGCGGGGCCGACGACACTGAACGTGCGGTGCGTCACCAGGGTGGCGCCGCTGACCCAGCCCTGGGTGCCGTCGGGCAGGCTCACCAGGCGCCAGATGTCGAACTCGCGCTCGACGCGGACCGGCAGGTCGCGCCGCTTGTAGACCCAGTCGATCGGGTAGCGGGTGCCGGGGCCGGTGCGCAGGTTGACCTCCTCGCTGCGCAGCGCCGACCAGCGCGGCAGCGGCAGGCCGGTGTTGCTGCCCTTGTCCGGGGCGGCCGGGGCGACAGGCGCCGCGGGCGGAACGACCGGGGGCGCCGCGGGGTGGACCGGCACGGCATGCGCGCCGCCGGGGTGCTGGGTCGTTGCATGCCGGGGATCGGGATGGCGCGTTGCGTGACCGGGCGGGCCGTGCCCGGGCTGCGACGCGGTCGCGGCCGGGTGCGCCTGGGTCGGGGCGCGTGGCGCGGCGTCATGGCCGGCAGGGTGGGCCAGGCCGGCCGGGTGCGCCAGGCTGGCCGGGTGCGCCAGGCTGGCCGGGTGCGCCGGTGCGTGACCGGGCGCGGTCGGGAGCGGGTGCGCCGCGCGCGGCTGGTCGGGCGGGGTGGGCGGCTCGGCGGCACCGGCGGCGGCCGGGAGCAGCATGGCGAGGAGCAGCGGGAGGAGGTCGCGCATGGCTTCTGCGTGCAAGGCTGCACCGGGCAGGTCAAGCGCCGCACGCGCGCCGGCTGGCTTGGGGGGCGGTTTGTCGTTTCGGCCGGCGCGCGATCGGGTCATGCCGGCGAGGCGGGCAAGGCCGGAGGCTCTGCCTCTGGACTCCGCCAAAGGCCTGGCCTTTGGAATCCATTTGCCCAGGAGATCGGTTTTCAAAGGCCCCGGGGCCTTGGCGGGTCTGGGCGGTACCCGCGTGAGGTTCCGACCGCCCTGCCTGGGCCGTTGGAATGGGGAGGGAGAGCCCCGCCTTGCTGCGCTGACAGGGGCCGCTGGTGTTTAGGGGCGGGTGGTGTCGCATCGGCCACACAGTGTCCGGCGAGGCCGGACAGTTGCCGGGTCCGGAGGCCCGAAGTGTCCGGTCAGGCCGGACAGTTCGGCGGCGGAGTGTCCGGTGCGGCCGGACACTCCGGGGGTCGGTGTCCGGTCAGGCCGGACAGTCCGGCGCGCGGACGTGTCCGGGGAGGCCGGGCCGCTTGCCCCGAAACTGTCCGGGCGGGCCGGACAGTTTCGGGGCAAGCGGCGCAGGGGGGGTCGGATGGTTTCTGCGGGGCGTGTGGCCGGGCGGTCGCGGTGGTCGGTTCAGAGCGAGATCATCTGGCCGCGCCCGACCGCGGCCAGGAACGTGGCGACCCCGGCGACCTCCACGCCGGGCATGAGCCAGTCGCGGGCGATGCCCTCGGCCAGCAGTCCGGCGTCGCAGGCGATCATGCGCACCTCGAGCGCGGCGCAGGCCTCGCGCAGCTCGTCGAGGCCGGCCACGCCGCGCGACCGCAGCACGGCATCGCGCGCGGCCCCGTCGAGCGCGGACCAGTCGCGGCACAGGGCGAGGCAGCCGCGGTTGGTGGCGAGCAGCACCACGTCCCGGCCCAGCGCTGCGGCGCCTGCCGCCAGCACGAACGCGTAGTGCGCGCGCTCCTGGGTGCCCGAGAGCAGCAGCAGGCCGAGGGGTTCAGACTGCATCGTGGGCGCCGCGCGGGGCAGCGGGGTGGCTTGCCGCGGCAGGGGCGGCGTGGGCCGCCGCGTCGGGTGGGGTGGGTGCGGCAAGGCCCTGGTCCGGCGGCGTCGGCAGGGCGTGGCCGGAGAGGTCGCGGATGGCGGCGTGCGGGCCGCAGAGCGCGCAGTCCGGGTCGCGGCGCAGGCGGACGGTGCGGAAGCGCACCGCCAGCGCGTCCCAGATCAGCAGGCGGCCGGACAGGCCCTCGCCGATGCCGACGATCTCCTTGACCACCTCGGTCGCCTGCAGGGTGCCCATCACGCCGGTCACCGCGCCCAGCACGCCGGCCTCCGAGCAGGCGGGGACCAGCCCGGGCGGCGGCGGGACGGGGTGCAGGCAGCGGTAGCACGGGCCGTCGCGGTCGGCGTGCGGCTTGAAGGTGGAGAGCTGGCCCTCGAAGCGCAGCACCGCGGCCGAGACCAGGGTGCGGTGGCCGAGCACGCAGGCGTCGGCGAGCAGGAAGCGGGTGGCGAAGTTGTCGCTGCCGTCGCAGACCAGGTCGTAGCCGGCGATCAGGCCGGCGACGTTGCCGGCGTCGAGCCGCGTCCGGTGCGCGTGGACGGTGACTTCCGGATTGATGGCGCGGATCGCCGCGGCCGCCGAGGCGACCTTGGGGCGGCCGAGCGAGGCCATGGAGTGCGCGACCTGGCGCTGCAGGTTGGACAGCTCGACCCGGTCGTCGTCGACCAGGCCGATGGTGCCGACGCCGGCGGCGGCGAGGTAGAGCGCCAGCGGGCAGCCGAGGCCGCCGGCGCCCACCACCAGCACCCTCGCTGCGCGCAGCCGGGCCTGGCCGGTGCCGCCGACCTCGGCGAGCAGGATGTGCCGGGAGTAGCGGCTGATCTCGTCTTCGGTGAAATCGAGGTCCATGCGGGGGATGTGGGGGCTCGGGCGGGCGGCGGCAAAGGCCGGGGGCATGAAGCGCAGCAAGGCTGGGCTCTGCCCAGACCCGCCAAAGGCCTTGAGGCCTTTGGAAACCCGTTCCTCAAGCATGGGGATTCCAAAGGCTCGGCCTTTGGCGGAGTCCAGAGGCGGAGCCTCTGGCCTTGCTTGCCTGGCCGGTCATGCTCGTGGCCTGTTGGGTGGGCTCTGGCCGTGCTTGGGAGAGGATCGTCATGGAAGACCATGCGCTGGTGCTGTTTTCCGGGGGCCAGGACAGTGCCACGTGCCTGGCCTGGGCGCTGGACCGCTATGCGCATGTCGAGACGGTGGGCTTTGCCTACGGGCAGCGCCATGCGGTCGAGCTGGAGTGCCGGCCGGGGCTGCGCGACACGCTGGGCGCGCGGTGGCCGGGGCGGCTGGGGCCGGACCATGTGCTCGACCTTGCCGGGCTGATCGCGGGGCTGGGGGAGACGGCGCTGACCTCGGACGCGGCGATCGAGACCGGGCGGGACGGGCTGCCGACGACGTTCGTGCCGGGGCGCAACCTGCTGTTCCTGGCGGCGGCGGCGGCGCTGGCGTGGCGGCGGGGGTTGCGGCGGATCGTGGCGGGCGTGTGCGAGACCGACTATTCGGGGTATCCGGACTGCCGCGACGACACGATCAAGGCGATGCAGCTGGCGATCAACCTCGGGCTGGCGCGGCGCTTCGTGCTGGAGACGCCGCTGATGTGGCGGGACAAGGCCGAGACCTGGCGGCTGGCGGAGCGGCTGGGCGGGCCTGGGCCGGGCGGGGCGGCGCTGGTGGCGGCACTCGTGGAGCAGACGCATTCCTGTTACCTTGGCGAGCGCAAGGTGCGTCACGAGTGGGGCTACGGCTGCGGCGCGTGCCCGGCCTGCGCGCTGCGCGCCGGCGGCTGGGCGCGCTACCGGGCGGGGTGAGCGGGGTCCGCGTCGGGACAGCTTTTGGGTCGGGACAGCTTCTGGGTCGGGGGAGCTTCGGATCAGGGGCGGGGCCGACGCTGGACTGCGGTCGGGCCGGCCCCGGATCATTGTTGGGCCCGGACGATGGTTACGGGCTACCGTGGCGGCTGGCGCGGCGTGCGGGGGGACTGGTGACATGCGGCGGACGCACACGGCGCACGGGGTGCCTGGATGAACGCGGTGCCTGTCACCATCCTGCTGATCGAGGACGATGCCGGCCATGCCCGGCTGATCGAGAAGAACGTGCGCCGGGCCGGGGTGGGCAACGACATCGTGCACCTCGCCGACGGCACCAGCGCGATGGCGCATCTGTTCGGTCCGGCCCCGGGTCGGCGACCGCCGATGCTGGTGCTGCTGGACCTCAACCTGCCGGACATGAGCGGGCTCGACATCCTGGCGCGGATCAAGGCGGACGAGGTGCTGCGCCGGGTGCCGGTGGTGGTGCTGACCACGACCGACGACCACGACGAGGTGCAGCGCTGCTACGATCTCGGCTGCAACGTGTACATCACCAAGCCGGTCGAGTACGAGGGGTTCGCCAAGGCGATCCGCCAGCTCGGGCTGTTCCTCGCGGTGATGCAGATGCCCGAGCCCGCGTGAGCCGCGCCGGCGGGCCTGACCGGTGAGCGAGCTGGTGCGGGTGCTCTACGTCGACGACGACCCGGCGCTGTCGCGGCTGGTGCAGCGTCACCTGGCGCGGTCGGGGTTCGAGGTGCGGCTGGCGGCCGGCGGCGACCAGGGCGTGATGATGGCGGCGGGCGGCGGCTTCGACGTGATCGCGCTCGACAACTACATGCCGGGGCGCGACGGGCTGGACGTGCTGCCGGAGCTGCTGGCGCTGCCGGGTGCGCCGCCGGTGATCTTCGTGACCGCCGCCGAGGAGCCGCGCATCGCGGTGACCGCGCTCAGGCACGGCGCGGCGGACTACGTGGTCAAGGACGTGCACGGCGGCTTCCTCGACCTGCTCGACAGCGCGATCCGCCTGGCGCTGGCGCGCGAGCGGCTGCGGCGCGAGCGCGACACCGCCGAGCGGGCGCTGCGCGAGAGCCACGAGCGTCTGGAGCAGCTCGCCGCCCAGCAGTCGGTGCTGCTGCGCGAGGTCAACCACCGGGTGGCCAACAGCCTGCAGCTGATCACCTCGCTGATGGAGCTGCAGGCGCGCCGCCTGGCCGACCCGGCGGCGCGCGCGGTGCTGCGCCGCGCGGCCGAGCGGGTGGACGCGGTGACGCTGGTGCACCGGCGGCTGTACACGGCGCAGGACGTCGGCTACGTGGAGATGAAGGCCTACCTGACCGGGCTGGTCGACGAGCTGCGCAAGGCGGTCCACCAGGAGGATGGCGGCGTCACCATCGAGCTCGAGGCCGAGCCGCTGCGGGTCGAGACCGACAAGGCGGTGCCGCTCGGGCTGATCGTCAACGAATGGGTCACCAACGCGCTGAAATACGCCTACCCGGACGGCAGGCCGGGCCGGATCGGGGTGTCGCTCGGGCACAGCGGCACCAGGGCGCTGGTGCTGGTGGTGGAGGACGACGGCGTGGGGCTGCCCGCCGAGCGGGCGGGCGCGGACACGGGCGCGGACCGGGCGGACGCGGGCGCGGCGGGCGGGAAGGCAGGCCCGGGGGCGCGGGGCAGCGGGCTCGGGAGCCTGATCGTGAGCTCGATGGCGCAGACCATCAAGGCGACGGTCGAGCACGACCGCAGCCATCGCGGGACGCGGTTCGTGCTCAGCATGCCGGGGTAGCGGGGTCCGGCTGCGGACGGCGGGCGAGCGCGGCCGGCAGGGTAGGCAAGGCCAGAGGCTCTGCCTCTGGACTCCGCCAAAGGCCTCGCCTTTGGAATCCATTTTCTTGGGCAAGGGGCTTCCAGAGGCCTCGGCCTTGCTCCTGCTATGCTCCCGGCGCGATCGTCATGCAGGGGGTGCCGAGGCGCTGCACGCGGGCACAGGCTGCGGCGGCTTCCTGTGCGCCGATGCCGACCAGGCGGGCGCGGTAGAGCACCGCGCCGCCGAACGGGGTCGTGGCGCCCACCCGGGTCTGCGCGGCGTCCAGCAGCTGCGGCGCCTCGCGCCGTGCCCGCTCGGCGGTGCTGCGCGCAAGCTCGACGGTGGCGAACGCGCCGACCTGGATGCCCCAGCCGGGGGTGGCGTAGGGGGCGGCCGCGGCGCGATAGGGCGCGCGGTCGGGGGAGCGGGCGGGCGCCGCGGGCAGGCCTGCGGCGCTGGCGGTGCTGAACAGGCCGGGCCTGGCGGGCTGCTGCAGGAGCCGCGGCGGCTGGGTGGGGGATTGCGGGGCGTCGCGGGGCGGCGTGTAGGGGGCCGGGGCGTAGCGGCTGGGCGCGTAGGGGCTGGGCGCGTAGGGGCTGGGCGCATAGGGCGGCGGGGCGGGCGGCGGCGGGGCGGGGGGCGGCACCGGGGCGGCGCGGTAGATGGCCGAGGCGACCGGCTCGGAGGCGGCGACCAGCACCGGGGCGGGGCGCGGGCCGGGGCACGGCGAGTCGAAGGCGGCGTCGGGGTCGCGCACGCAGCCGGGCGGCGTGGGCTGCACCGCGGCGACCACGACGGGTTGGGGCGCCGGCGGGCGGGCGGGCGTGCCGCAGGGCGCGTCGAACGCGGCGTCGGGGTCGCGCACGCAGCCGGGCGGGTCCGCGGGCCTGGCCAGGGCGACCTCGACCGGCTGCGGCGGCTGGGCGGGGGTGCCGCAGGGCGTGTCGTAGGCGGCGTCGGGGTCGCGCACGCAGCCGCGCGTGCGGCGGGCCTGGCTGCGGTAGGAGCCCGCGCGGGCGGCGGCGTAGGCGACCGGCGCGCTGGCGCCCGGGCCGGACTGCGGCATGGCGCCGCCGAGGTGCGGGCTGATGGAGGCCACGTAGTTGACGGTCTCGTTCGGCAGCGGGCTGCCGGCCAGGTAGTTGTCCATGCGCTGCGGCCCGGCGTTGTAGGCGGCGAGGAAGCCCGGCGAGCCGTAGCGGTCGTACATCTGGCGGATGTAGGCGGTGCCGGCGAGGATCGAGTTGTGCGGGTCGAACGGGTCGTCGCCGAGGCCGTGCTGCACGCGCAGCTCGTCGTAGGTGGCGGGCATGACCTGCATCAGCCCCATGGCGCCGGCGGAGGAGGTGATCGGCGCGCCGTGCATGAGGGCGTGGCCGCCGGACTCCTGGTGCATGACGGCGCGGACCCACTGCTCCGGCACCTGGAAGCGGCGGGAGGCCTCGCGGATGTAGGGGCCCCAGGGGTCCTCGGGCGGGCCCGGCGGGGGGTAGTCGTGGCTCGACGCGGCGTAGTCGTGCGCCGACTGCCGGGCGGTCAGGCTGGAGCCGCCGCACGCCGCGGTGGCGAGCGGCAGCAGCAGCGCCAGCAGCAGCGGGGCGCTGCTGCGGCACCTGGCGGCGATGTCGTGGTTGGAAGCCCGCTGCACGCCGCACCTCGCGCCCTGCCGCGCGGGGTCCGCGCCACTCGACTTGTCTGCGCCGGCGGCGGCGGGATCAACATGTTTCGCAATGCGGCCATGAGATTGTGGCGTGATGTTGCCACCGCGACGAAGCTTGCGCCTGGGTGTGGCCGGCCAGGCGAGCAAGGCCAGAGGCTCTGCCTCTGGACTCCGCCAAAGGCTCGCCTTTGGAATCCATATGCTTAAGGAACGGGTTTCCAAAGGCCTCAGGCCTTTGGTGGGTCTGGGCAACGCCCAGCCTTGCTTGCTTGCAGGCCGGTGCGAGCGGGGCGTGGCCGGGCTGCGTGACAGGGCCTGCGGCCTTGCTTGCCGACGGCCCCGACCACGACCACCTGTCCACGATGGGCATTCCCTCCTCGCGCCGCCGCGTCGCCACCCTGGCCGGGCTGTTCGC
>CAXSEF010000002.1:111342-143783 GCA_964236535.1 uncultured Acetobacteraceae bacterium | reverse complement strand
CCTAGCATTTGGCGGGTCTGGGCAGAGCCCAGCCTTGCTGCGCTTACAGGTCAATGCTTAGGGCCGCTGCTATTACTTTATAGACTGTTTCTTTCACGTGCGGGTCCGGGGCCGTAGGCTCCGGCAGGTCCACGGCAGAGCCCTGGCCTTCGCTTGCAGCCACCGGCACATCGGGCGATGACATGGTCGGTGCTTGCCTGCGGCCGCCAAGCTGGTCACACCGAAGCGGCGCGACAGCGCGCGAGACGGAGAAATGCCGCATGTCGAACCTGATGCAGCCGGGCTTCCGGCACTCTCGCCCGGCACCGGCTGCGGCTGATTCTGGCAGCGTCGCGGTCCCGGGCAAGGCGCCGCGGCATGACTGGACGCGTGCCGAGGTGCGCGCGCTGCTCGACCTGGCATTCCCCGAGCTGATGTTCCGCGCCCAGCTCGTGCACCGTGCCCGTTTCGACCCGACCCGGATGCAGATCGCCACGCTGCTGTCGATCAAGACCGGCGGGTGCCCCGAGGACTGTGCCTACTGCCCGCAGAGCGCCCGCCACGAGCAGAGTGTCCCGGCAAGCCGGCTGATGCGGGTGGCGCAGGTGCTCGACGCGGCGCGGCAGGCTCGGGACGCCGGTGCCACCCGTTTCTGCATGGGGGCCGCCTGGCGCTCGCCGAAGGAGCACGAGATCGACGAGGTTTGCGAGATGGTTGCGGGCGTGCGCGCGCTCGGGATCGAGAGCTGTGCCACCCTGGGGATGCTGAGCGCCGGTCAGGCCCGCCGTCTCGCCGCGTCCGGCCTCGACTACTACAACCACAACCTGGACACCTCGCCCGAGCACTACGGCGCCATCATCACCACGCGCGTCTATCAGGATCGCCTCGACACGCTCGGCCACGTCCGCGACGCCGGCGTGCACGTCTGCTGCGGCGGCATCGTTGGCATGGGCGAGGATGCGGAGGCTCAGGCCGGCCTGCTGCACGCGCTCGCGACCCTGCCGCGCCACCCGGAGAGCGTGCCGATCAACATGCTGGTCCGTGTCGCGGGCACCCCTCTCGCGAGCAGCGCCGATGCCGACCCGATCCGTTTCGTGCGCATCGTCGCGGCCGCGCGCGTGCTGATGCCGCACGCCACGATCCGCCTTGCCGCCGGCCGCGAGGGCATGAGCGATGAGACACAGGCATTGTGTTTCCTGGCCGGCGCCAGCTCGATCTTCGGCGGTGCCCGGTTGCTGACCACGCCCAATCCCGGCGGTGACCGCGACGCATCGCTGCTGGCGCGGCTAGGGATGCGCTCGGTCGCCGCGGGGTGAGCGGCGGCGGGCTGCCGTGGAACGCGGACACAAAGGGTCTGGGGCCTCGCGGCCCAAACGGGGCCAGGAGGCAGAGGTTCTGGCCTTGCTTCCTTCGCCGCCGGTGAGCGGCCATCTCTGGCTGCCGTACACCCAGATGAAGACCGACCCAGCGCCGCTGCGCGTCGCGCGCACCGACGGCGCGCGGATCGAGCTTGCGGACGGGCGGGTGCTGATCGACGGCATCGCCTCGTGGTGGACCGCCTGCCACGGCTACAATCACCCGCATATCGCGGACGCGGTGCGGCGTCAGCTCGCGGCGATGCCGCACGTCATGTTCGCGGGCCTGGTGCACGAGCCGGCGCTCGCCCTGGCGGAGCGGCTGGTGGCGCTGCTGGCGGATGCGCACGGTCTGGCGGAGGCAGACCAGGAAACCCGAGTCCGGCGGCTGGAGCGGGTGTTCTTCACCGAGTCCGGCTCGGTCGCGGTGGAGGTCGCAATGAAGATGGCGGTCCAGGCCAGCCTCAACCGCGGGCTGCGCCGCACCCGCTTCGTCTCGTTCCGGGGCGGCTATCACGGCGACACCTTCGCCACGATGTCGGTCTGCGACCCGGAGGCGGGCATGCACGCCCGGTTCGCCGGCGTGCTGCCGGCGCAGCTGCTGGCGGACCTGCCGCTCGACGATGCCTCCGAGGTTGTGCTGGACGCGCTGCTCGGCCGGCATGTGCACGAGGTCGCGGCGATCCTGGTCGAGCCGCTGGTGCAGGGTGCAGGCGGCATGGTGTTCCACCCGTCCGAGGTGCTGCGCCGGCTGCGCCGCCTCGCGGACCGGCACGGCGTGCTGCTGATCGCCGACGAGATCTTCACCGGTTTCGGCCGCACCGGCGCGATGTTCGCCTGCGCGCAGGCCGGGGTGGTGCCCGACATCGTGACGCTGTCCAAGGCGCTAACCGGGGGCACGCTGCCGCTCGCGGCAACGGTGGCGACGTCGGACGTGTTCGCTGCGTTCTGGTCCGACGACCCGACATGCGCGCTCATGCACGGCCCGACGTTCATGGCAAACCCCCTGGCCTGTGCCGCGGCGCTGGCATCGCTGGACCTGTTCGGGTCCGAGCCGAGGCTGGCGCAGGTGGCCGACATCTCGCAGGCGCTTTCGGACGGCCTGGCGCCGTGCCGCGAAATTCGGGGGGTGCGCGACGTGCGCGTGCTCGGCGCGGTCGGGGTGGTGGAGCTGGAGGCCCCGGATGTGGGCTGGTTGCGGCGGGCGTTCGTGGAGCAGGGGGTGTGGCTGCGTCCGTTCGGGCGTGTGGTCTACCTGACGCCGGCGTTCACCGTGACCGAAGGTGAGCTGGCACAGCTTACCGCCGCGGTGCGCCGGGTTCTGACAACCGCGGCGGCGGACTTGCCCGCAGCCGCTGGGGTATTGCATTCGGCCGTCCCTTGATGATCGGCTGTGCGGTTTGGGAGATGGCCTAACGTCGCTCGCCCTGGCGTGTCTGGACCAGCCCGGCAAGCAAGGCCAGAGGCTCTGCCTCTGGGCTTCGCCAGAGGCCGAGCCTCTGGAATCCATTTATTCAAGAGAAGGGTCTCCAAAGGCTCCTGGCCTTTGCCGGTTCTGGGCGGAAGGAAAATCCGGCCTTGCTTGGCTTAGAGGTCAACATCCGGGGCCGCTGGCCCGAGTTCAGCCCGCTACCACTGGTGCCCCATCGAGGCCACCACAATGACCACGATGCCGAGCGCGAGGCTGACCGTGACCAGGCTTCGCACGCGGCTCAGCAACTCCGCACTGGGGCGGATGGCGCGGCGCAGCTTGCGGTAGGGGCCGAAGAACAGGAACAGGAACAGCCCTGCCATCACCAGACCGAGCAGGTTCATCACGTTGATGCTCCAGTGCAGGTGGGCGAAGCCGCCGTATACCCCGAAGACCATGGCGTAGGCCGAGAGGATGGTCAGCGGCATTGCATGCCAGACGATCAGGAAGAAGCGCTTCAGCGTGAGCAGGTGCAGCTGCATCCGCGGTGCCGCGTCGAGCACGGCGAGCGCCGGGCGCACCACCAGCAGGGCGTAGGCCATGCCGCCCACCCAGGCGGTGATCGCGAGCAGGTGGACGGCGAGCACGAAGTCCCACAGGATTGGCGAGGACAGGGTCACGACAGGATCTCCTCGATGGCGGCGACCAGCGCCAGCAGCTCGGCCGTTGCGGGCGAGCGCGGGCCTGATTCGGTGACGCCCATACCCTGCGCGAAGGCCGTCGCATAGGCGCTGCGGCTTGCGAGCGGCGTCGGCAGCAACGCCCAGCCGCGATGCTGCGCCTCGGCTTCGACGGTGGCGCGCAGGCGGGAGCGGGCAGGGGCGCGGTTCATCAGCAGCCGCACCGGCCGCTGCTCGGCCTGCGCGAGTGCCACGGTGGCCTCGGCGGCCCAGAGGTCCGGCAGGGCGGGCTGCACCGGAACCAGCACCAGGCTTGCGGCGCGGATGGCACGGCGCGCGTCCATGTCCATGTGCGGCGCACTGTCGACAAGGACGATGTCGCTGCTGCGGGCCATGCGGTCGAGTTCGTTGGCAAGCTTCCATCCTGCGGCGTCGCTGCAGGCGATCGGACGCAGCGCCGGATTGGCGGCCCGCAACGCGTGCCAGCGTGCGAGGGAGCGCTGCGGGTCGATGTCGAGCACGCCGACGCGCCGCGTGGCGGCCCAGGCGGCGGCGAGATTGGCGGCCAGCATGGTCTTGCCGGCGCCGCCTTTCTGCTGGGCGACGGTAATCACCAGCGGCATGGAACGCTTCCTTGGACTTGACCGCTGCAGCCTAGCGTATCCCGGCCGCGCGAACCTTCGGCCTGCAGTGGCGGCAGGATCCTGATGCATGCCGGCAAAGCGGCTTGCGCAGGCAACCCGGCCACGGCGCCGCAACTTTGGTGTGCTGCACCGTCGCGAACGCCGCATGGACTGGCCTGTGATGGCTGCGCGGCGATCCCCAAGCGGCGGTTCAGCGAGGAGCTTGGCATGAACCACGCGACCGATCCCTGGTCCCTGGCGCTGTTCACCCCCGAGGAGATGGCGCAGGCGGACCGCCTCGCCCCGGACTGTGGCTGCGCATCCGAGACGCTGATGGCGGCAGCGGGACGGGCAGTGGCGCAGGCGGCGCTGCGGCGGCGCTCCTGCCGCACCCTGGTGCTGTGCGGGCCCGGCAACAATGGCGGCGATGGCTACGTTGCGGCGCGGCTGCTGGCCCGCAGCGGCTGGCCGGTCAGCGTTGCGGCCCTGGCGTCGCCGCCGCCGGGCAGCCTCGCGGCCCTGGCGGCAGCACGCTGGACCGCGACGCGCGGGCGCGGCCCGGACGTGGCCTTCCGGCCCGCCGAGGCGGTGCGCGCCGAGCTGGTGATCGACGCGGTGTTCGGCGCCGGCCTGTCGCGCGACGTTGGCGGGCTGGTCGCCGAGACGCTCGGCGCGGCGCGGCGCGTACTCGCGGTCGACGTGCCGAGCGGGCTGGACGGCACGACCGGCCTCGCGCGCGGCCGCGTCCGCGCGGCCGAACTGACGGTGACCTTCGTGCGCGCCAAGCCGGGTCACCTGCTGCTCCCGGGGCGCGCCCTGTGCGGCAGGGTGCTGGTGGCGCCCATCGGCATGCCGGACGCAGCACTGCGCCAGGTGCGGCCGCGGGCCTGGCGCAACGCTCCGGGGCTGTGGCGGGTGCCCGCCCTTGCCGCCACGGACCACAAGTACACCCGGGGGCATGTGACAGTGCTGGGCGGCACGATGACCGGCGCGGCCCGGCTCGCCGCCGCCGCCGCCCGGCACGGCGGCGCCGGTCTGGTGACTGTGGCCGCCACCAGCGATGCGGCGACCTACCGCGCGGGCGAGCCGGGGCTGATCGTCAGCGAGGCGTCGCTCGCGACGCTGCTGCAGGACACGCGCCGCAATGCCTGGGTCTGCGGACCCGGGCTCGGCCAGGACGATGCCGTGCGCATTCTGCCGCCGCTGCTCGCCGCCAATCGCGCGGTGGTGGTGGACGCCGATGCGCTGGCCGCCTGCGCCGCGGCGCCGGACCGGCTGCGCGGCGCCGCCGTGCTCACGCCGCATGCCGGGGAGTTCGCGCGCGTTTTCGGGCCGCCCGGCGAGGATCGGGTGGCCGCGGTGCGTGCGGCGGCGGCGTGCACCGGCGCCGTTGTCCTGCTCAAGGGCAGCGACACCATCGTGGCCGGCCCGGACGGCCGAGTCGCGATCAACGACAACGCGCCACCCTGGCTCGCAACCGCCGGTTCGGGCGACGTTCTCGCCGGGCTGATCGGGGCGTTGCTCGGGCAGGGGATGCCGGCCTGGGACGCGGCGTGCGCCGGCGTATGGCTGCACGGGCGTGCCGCGGCCCTGGCCGGACCTGGGATGCTCGCCGAAGACCTGCTCGCCCACATCGCCGGAGCGCTGGCCGAGGCGGGATTGCGGCCGCCGGGATCCGCCTGGGCCGAGAGGCCCGCCCCGGCCCGACCAATACCAGCGATCCAAGGCATTGACCTGTAAGCAGCAAGGCTGGGCTGCCCGTCCGCATTCCGTTGGCCTACGCGGGCCACCGGAACCTTGCGCGAGCTATGCCCAGGCCCGGCAAAAGCCTGAGGCTTTTGGAAACCCGTGCCCTGGGCATGGGATTCCAAAGGCAAGGCCTTTGGCGGAGTCTAAAGTAAATCCTCTGGCCTGCTTGCCTAACCGGTTACACTCAAGGCCCGTTGGTATAACGCTGCGCGAGCCGGTCCACGCCAGCGCCAGACGGGCTTGCCGATGGCTGCCGATCCCGACGTGACACGGGCAGACTGGTGGCCCTGCGCCTGATCGCACCGGCTGCCCTCGACTTTCTCCGGGCGAGGCCACATTTTACAGGGCAGTTGACGGAGATCGCACCATGACGACCCACCGGTCCCTTGCCGCTGCCTCGTATGCAGCCCACGCCCGCAACGCCGGGCTGCGCGTCCGGCTCGATGACGACGATCCCGACGCGCCGGGTCCCGACGACCCTGATGTTCCCGAGCCGCAGGGCCCGGACAAGAAGGAGCCGGACGACAACAAGACGCTGAGTTCGCCGGTCAATGAGCTGGAGCTGCGCCTGTTCAACCAGCGCAAGGTACTGGTATTCGGCGCGATCAACGACAAGCTGGCGCGCGACGTCACCGGGCGGCTGCTGGCGCTGGCCGGCGCGTCGGCCGAGCCGATCGACGTGTACATCAACTCGCCGGGCGGCCATGTGGAGAGCGGCGACACGATCCACGACATGATCCGCTTCGTCGATGCCGACGCGCCGGTGCGAGTCATCGGCACCGGCTGGGTGGCGAGTGCCGGCGCGCTGATCTTCCTCGCCGGGGCGAAGGAGCGGCGCTACTGCCTGCCCAACACCCGGTTCCTGCTGCACCAGCCGATGGGTGGCGTGCGCGGCCCCGCCACCGATATCAAGATCGAGGCGCAGGAGATCATCAAGATGCGCGAGCGGATCAACCGCATCATCGCGCGCGAGACCGGGCAGACCTACGAGAAGGTCGCCAAGGACACCGACCGCAACTACTGGATGGGGGCAGACGAGGCGATCGCCTACGGAATGATGACGCGTGTCATCAGCAGCGCCAAGGACCTCGGCGCCGGTTAGCAGGCAGCGCCGGCGGCGGAACCGCGACGCTGGCGGCCGGCCCATGGCCGTCACGCACTTGCCTCCAGCGTGGCCCGCTGCCCGCATGGCACGTGAACACCCGGCTGGGCGCCAGCGCCTGGCCGGTGTCGACGCGGCTTCGGTCCCGCCGGATCGGCCGGCCTTAGGCCTGTGATTGACGCCCATGGTCCTAGCGGGCAGGAAAGCGTGCTCATCGTTGCAGGAGAGTTCTAGCCATGCGTCGTGCCGCAACGCTCCTGTTGCTCTCCACCGCCCTGCCGGGCCTGGCCGGATGCTCGTATTTCCGCTCGGGGCCGCCGACCTACAACGTGTTCTTCGGGGACCGCTCGGCCCGTATCGACGAGCCGGCGCAGAACACCATCATCGAGGCCGCGCGCGTGGCGAACTCCCGCCCGGCCGAACCGGTGATCCTCGGCGGGTTCGCCGATTACAAGGGCGTGAACTCCAGAGCAGCGCAGGCGCTTGCCGGGCAGCGCGTGGACGCGGTGATGCAGGCGCTGACCTCGATCGGGGTGAGCACATCGCGCGTGCAGCGCCTGCCCTACGCTCCTGACCCCGAGAGCCAGCCTGGCGTCGACAGCCGCCGGGTCGAGATCGATATCGGCCGCTGAGCGCCTCGGGCGGCGGGGTCCTGCACCGGCCGCCCTGCTCCCATGCATGCGATGATCACCTCATGAGCGCACCCGCCTTGCCGCCCGGCACGCCGAACGTCGCGCTGCCGGCATCGCTTCCGTCCGCGACGGCAACCGCGGCCGGCGGTGCGGATGGTCCCGACGCGGTGCTCGCCCGCGTGTTCGGCTTCCCGGCGTTCCGCGGCCTGCAGCGCGACGCGGTGATGCACGTCACCGGCGGCGGCGATGCGCTGGTGCTGATGCCGACCGGCGGCGGCAAGAGCGTGTGCTACCAGGTACCCGCGCTGTGCCGGCCCGGCACGGCGGTGGTCGTCAGCCCGCTCATCGCGCTGATGGATGACCAGGTCGCGGCCCTTCGCCAGCTCGGCATCAGCGCCGGCGCGCTGCACTCCGAGCTGGACCCGGACGAGGCGCGACAGACTGCCCGGGCGCTCGCGGATGGCACGCTCGACCTCCTGTACGTGTCGCCGGAGCGGCTGCTTTCCGGCTCGACGCTGGACCGGCTGGCGCGGATCGAGGTCGCCCTGGTGGCGATCGACGAGGCGCACTGCGTCTCCGCCTGGGGCCACGAGTTCCGGCCGGAGTACCGTGCGCTCGCCGGGCTGCGGCAGCGCTTCCCCAGCGTCCCGCGCGTGGCGCTGACCGCGACCGCCGACCCGCGCACCCGCGCCGACATCCTCGCCAACCTCGACATGCGCGATGCCACGGTGTTCGCGGCCAGCTTCCACCGCGACAACCTGCACATCGCGGCTCGCGCCAAGGCCTCGGAGTCCCAGCAGCTTTCGGCCTTCCTCGACCGGCACCCGGGCCAGGCCGGCATCGTCTACTGCGGCAGCCGCAACAAGACCGAGCGCACCGCCACCCGGCTGCGCGAGGCCGGGCGCACCGCCATCGCCTTCCACGCCGGGCTGTCGCCGCTGGAAAAGCGCGCCGGCCTGACCCGTTTCCGCTCCGGCGAGCCGGTGGTGATCTGCGCCACCATCGCTTTCGGCATGGGCATCGACCGGCCGGACGTGCGCTTCGTCGCCCACCTCGACATGCCAGACAGCCCGGAGTCCTACTACCAGCAGATCGGCCGCGCCGGCCGCGACGGCGAGCGCGCCGATACCCTGCTGCTGTATGGCGGCGAGGATATTGCCCGGGCCCGGCACTGGCTCGCGCAGTCCAACGCGCCGGAGCAGCAGCGGAAGGTGATGCGCGGCCGCCTCGAATCGATGATCTCGCTGTCCGAGACCACCGCATGCCGCACCCGCGCCCTGCTTGGCTGCTTCGGCGAGGCGCTCGGCGGCGAGTGCGGCCACTGCGACAACTGCCGCTCGCCCGCGCGCCTGTTCGATGGCACCGACGCCGCGCGCAAGGCGTTGTCTGCGGTCTATCGCACCGGGCAGCGCTTCGGCGCCCTGCACATCGTCAGCGTGCTGCGCGGTCGCGAGACCGACATGATCAAGCGCCATGGCCATGACAGCCTGCCGCTGTTCGGCATCGGCCGCGACGAGTCGCTCGGCTTCTGGCGCGGCGTGATACGCCAGCTGATCGCGCGCGGCGCGCTGCGCACCGACAGCAGCGAATACGCCACCCTGTCGCTCGATCCGGATGCCGCACGCCCGATCCTGCGCGGCGAGCAGCAGGTGATGCTGCGCGAGGAGGATCTGGTGCGCGACGGCGACCTGGAGCGTGAGGAACGCGACACGCGCAAGGCCAGGCGCCAGACGCCGTCGCGCGGACTGGCAGAGACCGGGGCTTCGCGCGAACCCCGGCGCGACGACCCGGAGGTCGAGGACGGCCCGTTCGGCGCGCTGCGCGGCTGGCGCCTGCAGGAGGCGCGCAGCCAGTCCCTGCCGCCCTACGTGATCTTCCATGACAGCGTGCTGCGCGACATCGCCGCGGTACGGCCGCGTACCCTGGACCAGCTCGGGCAGATCAAGGGTGTCGGCGCGTCCAAGCTGGAGCGCTACGGCGACGACGTGCTCCGGGTGCTGGGCGAGGCCGACACGGCATAGGCCGCGACCACGGATCAGGCGGCGGAACTTCAGCAGCCGCACCCACCGTTTGTCGGACTGCGGCATCGCAGACCAGGTTCTCCGGTTTCTGCCGGCTTTGGTTCGCCCTTAGCCGGTTCCTTGCATGGCGCGATTGCCTGCGGTCCCGTGTGGGAACACGGAGCCGGATGCGGCGTTGCCGTGCCATGACCCAACGACGTTCCCTCTGGTTCTCGGTCCTTGGCCTCGCCTTCGCGGTGGCCGGGGCGGACAAGCTGTTCTCGCAGCGCGGCTATACGCGAATGTTCCGCAACTGGGGCTGGACCACGAACCAGATGCAGGCCGTCGGCGTGGCCGAACTGGTCGGCGGCGTGCTGGTGGCACCCGCGTCGACCCGGGTGCTCGGCGGTGGCATCCTGCTCGCGACGTGCTCCATCGTGCTGAGCGAAGAGCTGCGTCATGCCGAGTCCCGGCACGGCGCGCCACGGCTGGCGCTTCTCCTCGCCGCCGCAACGGCGCTCTATCCTCGGCTGGCCCGCTAGACTCGAGCGGGCAACGCCGAAGATTCTGCCTCTGGACTCTGCCAAGGGGTTACCTTGGCACCTTCACGTTCAAGGAAAGCGGCTCCAGAGACCCGGCCTTCGGCGGGTTTGGGGGTGTCCCAGCTTGCCTTGATTAGCGGTCAGAAAGCGCAGCCGCTGCCTTCAGGCTGCTGCTGCCTCGTCCAGATGTCCCTCGCTACCCGACTCCCGGTTGAACCGGATCTGTCGATCACCGCGGTCGGTGCTTCCGGGACGATGACTGATCGACACCAGCGTCGTCTCCGGCAGGCGCTGACGCAGCGTGCGCAGCAGCGCTGCTTCGGACTCCGGGTCTAGATTTGCCGTCGCTTCGTCCAGGAAAAGCCAGTCCGGCCGCAGCAGCAGGGCGCGCGCCACCGCCAGACGCTGCTGTTCGCCGCCCGACAGCCGCTGCCCCCAGGGCGCATCCTCGTCGAGCTCCGGAATCAGTATGCCGAGCCCGGCGTCCTGCAGGGCAGCCTCGACGCTGGCTGGCGCGTGCTCGGCCGCAGCGGTTGGATAGCACAGGGCGTGGCGCAGGGTGCCGAGCGGGATGTACGGCCGTTGCGGCAGGAACAGCGAGGAGCCGGCGGGCCGGCGGATCGTGCCCTCGGCGAACGGCCAGATCCCGGCGATGGCGCGGAACAGCGTGGACTTGCCGGTACCCGAGCGCCCGCTGATGACGGTGTTCCGGCCGCGCGGCAGCTCGAGATGCACCCGGTCAAGCAGCGTCGAGCCGTCCGGCAGCGCCAGTGTGACGCCGTCGAGCACGAGGTCCGCGCCCCTCGGCGTGTCGATGGGGCCGGTCTGCCGGCTGTTGCCGGACGCGCGCGTTGCAGCCCGCGCGTCCTCGATGGCGCGCCCGAAAGTGGCGAGACGCTCGGTGGTGGCGCGGAACTCGGCGAGCGAAGCGTACGACTCGATGAACCAGGACAGCGCGCCCTGCACCTCGGAGAACGCACCCACCGTCTGCATCAGCGCCCCGAGGGTGAGCTTGCCGAAGAAGAAGCGCGGCGCCATCACCACGATCGGGAATATACTGGACACCTGCGAGTAGCCGATCACCAGCGAATTCAGCAGTTTGTTACGATTCATGATCGCGCGGAAGTTCGCGTAGACATCACCGAAGCGCGCCAGCAGGCGCGCGCGCTCCTCCGCCTCGCCGTTGTACAGCGCCACACCCTCGGTGTTCTCGCGCACCCGCACCAGGCCGAAACGGAAGTTCGCCTCGAAGCGCTGCTGGGCGAAGTTGAGCAGCGCCAGCGGGCGGCCGACGAAGTGCGTCGCCACCGTGCCGAGCACCGCGTAGAGCAGTGCGATCCACACCAGGTAGGCCGGGATGGTGATGCCGAGCAGGGTGATCGGCCCGGACAGGCCCCACAGCACGCCGGCGAAGCTGAACAGCGTCACCACGTTCGACAGCAGGTCGATGCCGAGCGTCAGGGTGCTGGAGGTGAAATCGCGCACGTCCTCGGCGACGCGCTGGTCCGGATTGTCGGTGCCGTCGCTCGGGCCGAGGCCCGTGTTGCGCAGCCCGATGCGATAGTACGCCTGGTCTGACAACCAGTCGTTCAGCACCCGGGCGGTCAGCCAGCGGCGCCAGCGGATGCCGAGCCATTGCTGCAGGTAGCGGGCATAGACCGCGATCACGATGTAGACCGTGGCGATCTCACAGAAACCGGGCATGAGCGCGCCGTCCTCGGTACGGCGGTAGGTGAACAGCAGCGAGATGAACGCGTCCCAGTTCTTGGTCTGCAGCGTGTCGTAGAATGCGTTGCGCCAGTAGCTGAGCACGACGCTCATGCCGACCAGCGCCAGGTTCATGGCCACGATCACCAGGAGCAGCAGCCAGGCGGACCGACGCTCCTCCGAGCGGAAATACGGTCGGCTGAGGAACCAGGCGTCACGCAGGAACGGGCCAAGGCCGCGCATCAGGAGGCACTCCGGCTGGCAGGGGAGGAGCCCAGCCGCGCGTCCAGCGCGCGCAGCCAGGCGAGCAGGCGGCGTCGGTTCGCGCCGAGGTCGGAGTGGCCGTAAACGCTGCGAGACCACAGCACGAGGCCGCCATTGGGCTGCCCGGCCGCCGAAGGTGCGGACAGTGCCTCGACGCTTACGAGATCCGGAAAGTTGAACAGCGGCGATCGCACGACGTAGTCGCGGCGATGCACGATCGCCGGAGGCCCGACGGGGTCGTGGTCTGGCGTCGCGGACCCGGCCGCCGGCCCTGCTGCATTCGCCAGCGCGAAAACGCCCGGAAGTGACGACACCGCGGCATCGAGCGCGTCCAGCAGGTCCGCGGGTGCAAGGTGGTAGTCGCTGGTCAGCAGGTCGGGTGCGGGGATGAAATGCGCGGGTGCCGCCAACGCGTGGTTCGGCGAAGTCGGCCGCAGCAAACCCCGCAGCGACCCGGTGTCCGGATACGGTATCGACGCTGCGCCCGGCGTGCGGCAGAGCGGCAGGGCGAAGCCGAGCAGCCATCCGGCCAGCCTCACGCCGCTCCGTCCTCGTTCGGCAGGTCGCACGCCGGAGCGGCCGGTTCGCCAGCCGTGGCTGCCTGGCGCAGCCGGATCACGCCACGCACCTGGCTGGCCGGCACCGCACACCCCTTGCGCAGGATCTGCACCTGGCCGGTGGCCTGCAGGCACAGTGCGATCCGGCGGACGTTGCCCATCAGCGGCGACCACTCGGCGAGGCCCTGTGACACGGCCACCATCCGCGCGGCTTCGCTCGGGCAGATCGAGCGGTCGGGCCCGCGCGCGGCGGTCAGGCCCAGGATCGCCTCGGCAATGGCTGCGTCGCGACGCTGTGACACCGAAGCTGTTGCCGCATTCCCGCTCGCCGACGCGGGACCAGCGGCCTCGGGTGCCTGGGGCGGGCCCGGCCTCGGATCGTCTGTGGGAAACATCACCGCCAGACGCTGGCGCAGACCGCGCCGGGTCGCAAGTTACGTCGCGGCAAGCCGACGCCAGACGTCGCATTGTGCCTTCAGGAGCGCCGACTGATCGATCCCATCACCTCACGAGGCGCCAGCGTCCGGCGGTCCGCGCCAGCCACGCTCCCGCCGTGCCAGCCATCGTTCGGCTCGGGCGGGTCGGCGCCGAGCCAGCACTGCAGCTCGCGCGAGGGGATCGGCGGGCTGAGCGCGGTGCCGACGCCGTCATCGCAGCCGAGTTCGGCCAGCAGGTCGCGCTGCCGCAGCGTATCGACGCCGCTGGCCGCAACCCGCATCCCGATCGCGTGGGCTGCAGCGACGATGGCGCGCAGCACGGCGCGGTCCTCGACGCCGCGCTCCAGGTCGCGGGCCAGCGAGGCGTGCAGCCGGACCACGCCGAGCGGCAGGCGGCGCAACAGTCCCAGGCTTGCCGCCGACTCGCCGAAATCCTCCACGGCGATGTCAACGCCGAGGTCGCTGATCGCCGAAAGCGCCAGCACGCCGTCCAGGTCGAGCGCCCCCAACCACGCTTCCGGGCAGTCCAGCTCCAGGCGCTCGCACGGTGCGCGATCGCAGCCAAGCTTGGTCAGCACCGACAGCAGCGTCTGCGGCATCAGCTCCGCCGGCACCGCGACGCAAAGCCTGGCGCGGGTGTCGCACCAGCCGGCGATCTCGGCGAACGCGGCGTCGAGACGCCATGACGCAACCAGCCGGGCCCGGCCCGAGGAGCCGGCGATCTCCCATTCGCCGAGTGGCCCCCGGCCCATGTCCCGGCCGGTCTGGACAGGCGGCGAGCGCGTGGCCGCCTCGATACCGTGCAGGCGGCCGCCCTGCAGCGCGAGCCTGGGCTGGTACAGCATCCAGTCCTGCGGCACCGGACGCCGGCGGGCCGGTGCCGCAGCCCGTGCAGGCTCCGCCGAAGCACCCTGGACGGGGTCGGGGCGGGAGCAGGACAGGGCGAGGAACTCGGAACCGATGGTCATGGCGCACGCTTGTGTGAAGCTGCAGCGTCCCACGTATGGATGAACGAACCGTTGTGAGGGCGGCCGTGTACTGGACGGCTCCGCACGTGGTGTCCATGCTCGCGCAACAGGAATGCCGCCGATGATTGAAGTGTGCAGCTAACCGACCCCGAACGGGCACAAGGTGCAAATCGCGATCGAGGAGCCGGGCTTCGAATATCGCATCGTTCCGATCGATATCGGCGCCGGCGACCAGTTCAAGCCGGAGTTCCTGACGCTTGTATCAGCGGCCCTGAGCATTGACCTGTAAGCGCAGGAAGGCTGGGCTCTGCCCAGACCCGCCAAAGGCATCGAGGCCTTTGGAAACCCGTTCCATAGGCAAATGGGTTCCAAGGGCATGGCCAGTGGCTGCGTCCAGAGACAGAGCCTCTGGCCTTGTTCGCCTGGCCGGTCACCCTCAAGACCGGTTGGATCCTCGCGATCATCGACAGCGGCGGGCCGTAGGGGCAGGAGCTGCGGCTGTTCGAATCAGGCGCGCGCCTGATCAACCTCGCGGAGAAGACCTGCCGTCTGCTGCCCGCTGCTCCCCTGAAGCGTTACGCCGGCCTGCACTGGCTGATGTTTCAGGTGGGCGGGGTTCGGCCAGTACAACCAATGCACGAGCTACGTGCCTGACGCGGTCAACCGCGACACCAGCGAGGTCAGGCAGCTAAATCGCGTCCTGGATAAGTGTCTGTCAAAAACAAATTGCGTGGCAGAACGATCGGCGACATCGCGACAGTCCCGCGGGTCAGCAGCCCGGAAAAACGAGGCATCGACCTGGCCGACTATCCTGCAGTCCTGCGCTGGCACAATACAATCGAGGCGCGCCCGGCGCCGCAGCGCAAGATATACGTGTTCTTCGGCACCCACCGTGCCGGGTCAATCGCGGCACAGACCCGAGAAGACATGTTCAGCGCCGCAGAATCCAAGATGTGCCGATCGGCAGCATTGGGCGTGGCAAGAGCACGGCCGCAGGAATCAGCTCTAGACTGCGGCGGCAGGCATGGCAGCTATGGACCGCTGAGCTGGCCTACTTGATCTTGGCTTCCTTGAACGCAACATGCTTGCGGGCCACGGGGTCGTACTTCCGCAGCTCCATCTTGCCGGTCTGCGCCCGGGCGTTCTTCTTGGTCACATAGAAATACCCGGTATCAGCGGTGGATACGAGCCGGATCTGGATGGTGTTCGACTTGGCCATAATGCACTCCGCACATGCGCGGCGGCCCCTGGCAGTCCGCCGGCCGCAAGGCGCGCACCATGCTGATCCTGCCCTGCCCGGTCAAGCTGTCCAGACCGTCGCAGAACGGCTGCCTCACCGGCCTGCACATCGAGCACAACCTGCTCGTGACCTGACCGCTCGCGATCATGGCGCCGGACCGGCGGCATCCCCGGGGCGGGGCCATGCCCGCGTCGGTTCAGCGCGCCTCTCCGGACTGGGCCGCCAGATCCGCATGCGGCAGCAGTGCTGCCGCGTAGATGCTCGGCTGCTGCAGCAGTGCGCGTGCCACATCGAGGTCGCCGTCCTCGCCCTGCGCGGCCGGACAGACCTCGCGCATCTCGGGAAGCTGCTGGGCGTCAAGCGGCGCCCGCGCTGCCCGCCATCTCCCGAGCACGCCCGCCATCTCCAGTGTTCCTGAGCCGAGCCGGTGCAGCTGTCGCGCCGTCGCCTCCGGACCAAGGCTGGTGCACACCTGCGGCAGCACCCCCAGCCCCTGCAACGGCCAGCCGAGCGGCGCCAGCACCCGGCTCCAGGTGACGAAGATCTCGCCGCCGTTGGGCAGCTCAGTCAGCGTCTGCACGACCCCCTTGCCGAACGTGGTGCTGCCCACGACGACCGCGCGTCCCTGGTCGGCGAGCGCGGCGGCCATGATCTCCGCGGCGCTGGCGGTGCGGCCATCCACCAGCACCACGATCGGCAGCCCCTGGGTCAGGTCGCCGCCCTGCACCCGCCACACACGCGACGCCTCCCGCGCCCTGCCGACCGTCGTCGCGACCACGCCCTTGTCCAGCAGCAGCGCCACTGCGGTCACCGCCTGGCGCAGCAGCCCGCCGCGATCGCCACGCAGGTCGACCACCAGCCCGCGCGTACGCGGACCCAGGCCGGCCTCCAGCTCCTCGCTGAGCCGTTGCGCGGTGTCGGCCGTGAACGCGGTCAGACGCAGCACCAGCAGCTCCGCGCCATGTGCACCACCACGCCCGGCGACGAGCTGCAGGTGCTCGGCAAACACCGTCTCCGGCGGCACCACGACGCGGTGCAGGGTCAGCGTGCGGCTGCGGCCGTCCGCCGCTGCAACCCGCAGCACGACCGGACTGTCCTCCTCGCCGACCAGCCGTGCCGCGACCGCCGCGACGCCGGCGCCCGCGGTCGGCACGCCATCGACCGCCAGCAGCCGCTCGCCCGCCCGCAGCCCGGCCTCGGCCGCCGGTCCGTTGGCCGCAACCGTCGCCAGCACCAGGGTTGCGCCCAGGCGGGAGAGCTCGACCCCGATGCCGACCTGCCCGGCGAGACGATCGCGCACATGCTGCGCCCCGGCGGGCGGCACGTAGCGGGAATACGGGTCGAGGTGGGAGAATATCTCGTCGAAGAAGTCCTGCAGCAGCGCCGGCCTGGGGGTGTCGCCGATCGTGGCGGAGCGTTCGGATGCCCAGTCCATCGCCGCTGCGGCCAGCATCCCCCAGGCCGGCGCGTCGCCCTCGTCCGGTGCCGTGCGGACGAAGCCGGCACCGGCGGCCGGGACGTCCTGCGCCTGAGCGGCTGCGATGTGCTCGCCGTCGGCCGGCGCGAGGCCAGCCTCCCCCGCACCGCGCACCTGTTGCGGGACGCCCGCGGAGCCGGGACCAGGGGATCGCCCAGCGGCCGCCGGTTCGATGCGGATCACGCCGGCGGTGGAGCGCAGCGTCAGCGACGGATCGAGCGTCACCAGCGCCTGCAACCCCCACAGGGTGAGCTGCGGGATGGTCGTCGGATCGAGCGAGCGCGGCGCGATGAAGCCGAGCGCGGCGCTGATCACCGCGCCGTCATCCGTGGCGGCTGCAGCGGTCGCCGGCAGTGCCGCACCCGGCTGGTCAGGTCGGCTGCCTGCATCAGCGGGCCGCGTGCCCGAGATGTCGGGGCCGCCGTCGTCCTGGCTGGCGACGCGCGGGTGCAGGAGAGGCGAGACCGGATTGCTCGTGGTGTCGACACTGCCGCCAGTGTTTTCGCTCCTGGGCTGCGACCGCCCGCCGAGCGGCATTGCCAAGGCAGCGGCCAGGATCAATCGACCCAGCGTTGTTCCTCCGGACCCCCGCCGCCCCGGCACCGCTGCGGCCGTCATGCAGGACCGCCCGGCCGGCGGCTCGCGCCGCGTGGGCAGCCGTAACTGGCGTCTCCTCACCTGCGGCGGGACCGGCTCCCCTCTCCGGCCGCCCGGGCACCCGAGCCGGTCAGCATCCCGAACAGCAGCCCGCCGGTCACCGGGGTTGCTTCGGACAGCCGCACCTCGACCGCCTGCGCCAGGTGGAACACGAGGCGGGTGGCGCGGCCGACCAGGGACTGGGTCGTCTCGTCGTGCATCCAGTAGTCGTCCGGGAGGGATTTGAGCGGCACCAGACCGCTGGCGCCGCTGTCGTCCAGTGTGACGAACAGCCCGAACCGCGCAACACCGGAAATGCGCGCGGCGAACACCGCACCCACTTTATCCGCCATGTATGCAGAAAGGTAACGGTCGACGGCCTCGCGCTCGGCCAGAGCGGCGCGGCGCTCGGTGCCGGTGATGTGCTCGGCAATGTCGGGGTACTCGGAGGCGCTGCCTTCGCCGTCGTGCGGCAGGCCACCGTCGTTCGGTCGCAGCTGCGACACCAGGGCGCGGTGCACCAGCAGGTCGGCGTAGCGCCGGATCGGGCTGGTGAAGTGGGCGTAGCGCGACAGCGCCAGGCCGAAATGGCCGATGTTGTCGGGGCTGTAGGCTGCCTGGCTCTGGCTGCGCAGCATCACCTCGTTGACCAAGGGCGCGTGCTCGGTGCCGGCGACGGCCTGCAGCACCCGGTCGAGGTCGCGCGGCCGGAGCTCGCCGGTCGGCGGCAGCGCCAGGTCGAAGCTGCGCAGGAAAGCCCGCAGCGCCTCAAGCTTCTCGTCGGACGGCGGGGCGTGCACCCGGTAGATGCAGGGCCGGTGCCGGCGCTCCAGCTCCTCGGCGGCGGCGACGTTGGCGAGCACCATGAACTCCTCGATCAGCCGGTGGCTGTCGAGGCGCGGGCGCGGCGCGATCGCCGTCACCTGGCCCGCGTCGTCGAGCTCGACCTTGCGCTCGGGCAGGTCGAGGTCGAGCGTGCCGCGGTCCTGGCGCGCCGAGAGCAGCGCCCGGAACGCCGCGTAGAGCGCGCGGATCAGGCCGTCGGGCACCGGGGGCGCGCCGTCCAGCACGCTCTGGTCGACAAGGCGCGGGGCCGGGTCGACGGCTCCGCCCGCGGTGTGTTCCGGCGATGTGTCGTTGTGGTCCCGGTCGGCCAGCGCCTGCACCTGGGTATAGGTGAGGCGGGCCGTCGAGCGCATCAGGCCGCGGCCGAAGCGGTGCGACAGCTTGGTGCCGTCGGCCGCCACCCGCATCTCGACGAACAGGCAGCCGCGCTCCTCGCCCGGGCGGAGCGAGCACCAGCCGTTGGACAGCGCCTCCGGCAGCATCGGCACCACGCGGTCGGGGAAATACACCGAATTGCCGCGCTTGCGGGCGTCGCGGTCCAGCGCCGTGCCGGGACGGACGTAGTGCGCGACGTCGGCGATCGCGACGATCAGCCGGTGCCCGCCCCGGGCCTCGCCGTCGCGCGGCGAGTCGGCTTCGGCGAATACCGCGTCGTCGAAGTCGCGGGCGTCCTCGCCGTCGATGGTGACCAGTGCCAGGTCGCGCAGGTCGGTGCGCTCGCCCAGCGTGACCTGGCGCGCCGCCTCGGCCTGTACTACCGACTCAGCATCGAACTCGGTCGGGATGCCGTGGGTGTGGATGCAGATCAGGCTGACCGAGCGTGCGTCGCCCATGCGCCCGAGCCGCTCGATCACCTGCGCTGTCTTCAGCCCGTACCCGGAAGAGGGCAGGGGCTGCGCCAGCACGATCTCGTCGTGCTCCGCCCCGCCGGTCTCGCCCGCGGGGATGCGCCACTCCGCCTTCGCCCGGCGATCGGTCGGGATCAGCCGCCCCTCGCCCGGCGCCGGCGCGATCCCGGTGCCGCGCCGGACGAACCGCCCGCGCCCGCGCGCGGGACGGCCGTACGCCTCGGCCTCGTCCGCGCACGCCCGCCCGCCGGCCTTGAACACGCCGAGCACCCGCGCCGGCGCCTGGCTCAGCCGCTTGATCGTGCGCCCCTCGTAGCGTCCCGGCGCGATCGGCTTCAGCCGCGCCAGCACCCGCTCGCCCGGCGCCAGCGCCGGTCGCCCGCGCCCCTCCTCCGCCATCAGCACCAGCGGCGGCGGCCCGTCCCCGCGCCACTCGACCGGCCGCGCCAGCGCCTCGCCGTCCGGGTCGGTGCCGGTGACCAGCACCACCGTCACCTCGGGCAGCCGTCCCGGCGGGGTGAAGCGCCGGTGTCCGGCGGGTGCGATCGCGCCGTCTTCCGCCAGGTCGCGCAGCATCTCGCGCAGCGCCACGCGGTGCTCCGGCCCGAGCCCGAACTCGCGCGAGATCTCGCGCTTGCCGATCCGTCCGGGGCTCGCACGGATGAACCGGCGCACGGCCTCGCGCGACGGCAGCCCGGCGGCACCGGTCCGACGCGCCTCGTCGTCCCGGTCGCCAGTGTCCGCCGCGCCCGGCCCGTCCGGGCCGACTGCCTCGGTCATCGCCTGCAGCCCGACACCCTCGTTCTGCCCGGAGCCGTCACGGGCGATGGACCCGGTGGCCGGTTTCTCGCCGTCTGCCGGCACGTCGCTCCAGCGAGGCTTGCCCGGGTTCGAGACGACGGACCTCGCCGCCGCGCCGTCCTGCGGCACCTGATCCAGGTTCGATCCGTCCGACACGATTCCGACCGGCCCCGCCCCGGTCGCCGCAGCCTGATCCGGCGGCCGATGCGCCATCTCAGCCGGCCTTGGCCGGAGACCGCTTCGCCGTTGTCTTGGCCGCGGCAGACTTGGCGGCGGCCTTGCGCTTCGCCGCCGGAGCCTTTGGCCTCGCCGGTTTCGCTGCGGCCGCCTTGGGCGCCGCCGCCGGCTTGGCCGTCCGCGTCGCCGGCTTGCGTGCGCCCGGCTTCGCCTTCAGCGGCTTGCCGCGTTCGGCGAGCAGCGCCACCGCGTCGTCCAGCGTGACGTCGTCCATCTCGACCCCGCGCGGTACGTTGGCCACGACCAGACCATGCTGAATATAGGGCCCGAACCGGCCCTTCTTGACCATGACCGGCGCGTGGTCCTTCGGGTGGTTGCCCAGAGCCCGTACGCTGGCGAGCTTGCGTGCCAGCACGTCCACCGCACGGTTGAGCCCCACCGCGAGCACGTCGTCGTCCTTGTCGAGCGAGCCGAAGATCGCGCCCATCTTCACGAACGGCCCGAACCGCCCGATCCCGGCCTCGATCGGCTCGCCCAGCTCCGGGTGGATGCCCACCAGACGTGGCAGCGACAGCAGGCCGAGCGCCTGGTCGAGCGTCATCTGGTCGCCGTCCACCCCCTTGGGCAGCGAGGTCCGCCGCGGCTTCGACTTCTTGTCCTCGGGATTGGCCTCGCCCTGCTGCACATACAGGCCGTACGGGCCGCGCCGCACCGTGACCATCTCGCCGGTGGCAGGGTTGGCGCCCAGCTCGCGCAGGCCTTCCTTCAGGGTCTCGCCATCGCCTTCGCCGCCCTCGATCGCCAGGCGGCGGGTGTACTGGCAGGCGGGATAGTTCGAGCAGCCGATGAAGCTGCCGTGCCGCCCGAGCTTCAGGCCCAGCCGCCCGGCATGGCAGGCGGGGCACAGGCGGGGGTCGGTGCCGTCCGCCTTGCCCGGGAAGAAGTGCTCGCCCAGGTCGGCGTCGAGCGCGTCGATCACGTCGGAGATCTTCAGCTCGCGGGTCTGCTCGACCGCGCGGGAGAAGTCGTCCCAGAACGCATGCATCACCGAGCGCCACTCGGCCTTGCCGTCGGAGATGTCGTCGAGCTGCTCCTCGAGGCCGGCGGTGAACCCGGTGTCGACGTAGCGCTCGAAGAAGCTGGTGAGGAACGCCGTGACCAGGCGGCCGCGGTCCTCCGGCACGAACCGCTTGTTCTCCATGCGCACGTAGTTGCGGTCGCGCAGCACCGAGAGGATCGAGGCGTAGGTGGAGGGGCGACCGATGCCGAGCTCCTCCATCATCTTCACCAGGCTGGCCTCGGAATAGCGCGGGGGCGGCTGGGTGAAGTGCTGCGAGGCGTCGACCTTGGGGCAGGCGAGGGGGTCGCGCTCCGCCATCGGCGGCAGCATCCGGCTCTCCTCCTCCTCGCCCTCGTCCACCCCCTCGCGGTACAGCCGCAGGAAGCCGTCGAAGGCGATGATCGAGCCGTTCGCCCGCAGCTTCGGCCCGCGCGGGTTGGCCGGGTCGGCGACCTCGACGATCACCTGGTCGAGCTCGGCGGACTGCATCTGGCTGGCGACCGCGCGCTTCCAGATCAGCTCGTACAGCCGCGCCTGCTCGGCGTTGAGGTAGCGCGCCATCGTCTCCGGCACACGGTCCACGTCGGTCGGGCGGATCGCCTCGTGCGCCTCCTGGGCGTTCTTCGCCTTGGCATGGTACTCGCGCGGCGCGGCGGGACGGTAGCGTTCGCCGAAGGTCTCGCCGACGTGGCCACGGATCGCGTCGATCGCCTCGCGCGCCATCGAGACGCCGTCGGTGCGCATGTAGGTGATCAGGCCGGTGGTCTCGCCGCCGAGCTCGATGCCCTCGTAGAGCTGCTGCGCCGCGCGCATCGCCGCCTGCGCGCCCATGCCGAGCTTGCGGCTGGCCTCCTGCTGCAGCGTCGAGGTGGTGAACGGCGCCGGCGGATGCCGCTTGACCCGGCGGCGCTCGACGCTGGCAACGCTGAAGCTGCCCGTCTCGACCTGCGCCCGCGCCGCAAGTGCCAGGGTTTCGGTGTTCAGGTCGAACTGGTCGAGCTTGCTGCCGTCCAGGTGGGTGAGGCGGGCGATGAACGGCGCGCCGGCCGGCGTCGCCATGTGCGCCTCGATCGTCCAGTATTCGCGGGCGCGGAACGCCTCGATCTCGGCCTCGCGCTCGCACACCAGGCGGAGTGCCACGGACTGCACCCGGCCGGCGGAGCGGCTGCCCGGCAGCTTGCGCCACAGCACCGGCGAGAGGGTGAAGCCCACCAGGTAGTCGAGCGCCCGGCGCGCCAGGTAGGCCTCGATCAGCGGCTGGTCCAGCTCGCGCGGCTGGGCCATCGCCTTCTGCACGGCCGATTTGGTGATCTCGTTGAAGGTGATGCGCTGCACCTCGACGCCGCGCAGCGCGTTCTTCTCCTCGAGCATGGCGCGGACGTGCCAGGAGATCGCCTCGCCTTCGCGGTCCGGGTCGGTGGCGAGGTAGAGCCGTGCCGCGCCCTTGAGCGCCTTGACGATGGCGCCGATCTGGCGGGCACCGCGCTCGTCGGCGGCCCAGTCCATGGCGAAGTCCTGCTCCGGCCGCACGCTGCCGTCCTTGGGCGGCAGGTCGCGCACATGGCCGAAGCTCGCGAGAACGGTGTAGCCGCCGCCCAGGTACTTGTTGATGGTCTTGGCCTTGGCCGGCGATTCGACGACGACGACGTCAGTCATGGCATACCCTTGGGGACGCTGCGCTAGAGCCCCGTACTGGTCAGCAGGCACACCCGGTTCCCGGGAAGGGTCTCGATCCGGCCGGCGAGCTCAAGCTCCAGCAGCGCGGCAGAGACGGCAGCCGCGGACAAGTGGCAGTGGCGCACCACCTCGTCAACCGGGGTCGGCGAAACGCTCAGCAGCGCCAGGACGGCCTCGTTCGCCTGCGCCTCGGCAGACTGCGCGCCGGCGGCGGAATCGTCCGCCAGGCTGGCGCCGGGCGGCGCCGCCCTGCCGCCCGGGGCCTGCGATGCACCGGACGGCCCGGCTGCGTCGCCGTCCTGCTCCCATCCAACCCGAGCCTGGGTGCTGTCCAGCGCCGGCCCGTGGTCGGGCAGGTTCGCCAGCACGTCCGCGGCCTGCTCGGTGAGCCAGGCGCCCTGTCGGATCAGGTCGTTGCTGCCGCGCGAGCGCGGGTCGAGCGGCGAGCCCGGCACCGCGAACAGCTCCCGGTGCGCCTCCTGCGCCAGCCGCGCCGTGATCAGCGTGCCGCTGCGCAGCGCCGCTTCCACCACCACCACGCCCAGCGAAAGCCCGGCGATGATCCGGTTGCGCCGCGGGAAATGCCGGCTCTGCGCGGTGACGCCCAGGCCCGCCTCGGCCACCACCGCGCCGCGCTCGGCCACCTCCGCCTGCAGCCGCGCATGCTCGGGCGGGTAGGGTCGGTCGAGCCCGCCGGCCACGCAGGCCACGGTGCGCCCGACATGCATCGCGCCCTGGTGCGCCGCCGCGTCGATCCCGCGCGCCAGCCCGGACACCACCACCAGCCCGGAGGCGGCGAGGTCGGTCGCCAGCGCCTCGGCCATCCGGCAGCCGTTGGTCGAGGCATTGCGCGCGCCCACCAGCGCCACCGCGCGCGCGGACAGGCACGCGACGTCGCCCAGCACCGCCACCACCGACGGCGCATCCGCCAGCAGGGCGAGCAGCGGCGGATAGCCGGGCTCGTCGAGGAACAGCAGGCTGGCGCCGATGCGGTCGAGCCGGGCGGCCTCGCGTTCGGCGTCGTCGCGGCCGGGGACGCACAGCGCCTCGCGCCGGCCGCCGGAACGCGCGAGGCCGGGCAGGGCGTCGATCGCCGTGGCGGCGCTGGCGAACCGGGCGAGCAGCCGCCGGTAGGTCACCGGGCCGACGCCCTCGGTGCGGGCGAGCCGCAGCCGGTCCAGCCGCTCGTCCGGCGTCATCGCCGGCGGCCCGCACGAAGATCGGCGCTCATGCCCGAGCGCCGATCTTCGGCTCGCTGCCGGCCAGCAGGCGGCGGATGTTGGCGTGGTGGCGGCCGGTGACCAGCAGCGCGACGAGCACCAGGGCCAGCCCGGCCGGCCGGCCCTGCGAAGCCCCGCCCAGTGCTGCTCCGGCCAGTGCCGCACCACCCAGTGCCGCACCACCCAGTGCCGCTCCGCCGACCGCCGCGGCCAGCATTGCGGCGAGCGCCCCCACCGAGGAGCGCCGGCTGAGCCACGCTGCCGCCAGCCAGGCCAGGCAGGCGGCAGCGCCCACGGGCCAGCACAGCACCACCGCCGCGCCAAGCGCGGTCGCCACGCCCTTGCCGCCCTGGAATCGCAGCCATACCGGGAAGCAGTGCCCGACCACCACGCACAGCGCGGCCAGTGCCGCGTCTGCCGATCCAAGCGGTCCGGCCGGACCGGGGTCGAGCGAGCCGACGACCACCGCCAGCGCGCCCTTGGCCGCGTCGAGCAGCAGGGTCGCCGCCGCCAGGCCGCGGCGCCCGGTGCGCAGCACGTTGGTCGCACCGATGTTGCCCGAGCCGATCCGGCGGATGTCGCCGGCGCCGGCAAGCCGCGTCAGCATCAGCCCGAACGGGATCGAGCCGAGCAGGTAGCACAGGATCGCCAGCGCGACCGCAGCCGTACCCGGCATCGCGGCATTCACCACCGCGGCTCGGCCGCGGGTCCCGGGAACACCCGGCGGCCGGCCTTCCAGGTGCCCAGCACCCGCCCTTCGAGCGGCCGGCCGTCGAACGGCGTGTTGCGCGCCTTGCCAGGCAGCGCGCCGGCCGACACCTTCCACGCCCGCTCCGGATGGAACAGGCACAGGTCGGCCGCAGCCCCGCGGGCGAGCGTGCCCGCCGACACTCCGAGCACCGCGGCCGGCCGTGCGGTCAGCAGCGCCACCGCGGCAGGCAGCGGCAGGGTGCCGCCATGCACCTGCGCGAGGCTCACCCCGAGCAGCGTCGCGAGCCCGGCGCCGCCGGGGGAAGCCTGGGCGAACGGCACCCGCTTGTCGTCGACGTCGCGCGGCTGGTGGTCGGAGGCGACCGCGTCGATGGTGCCGTCGAGCAGTGCGGCCGCCACCGCCTGCCGGTCGCTCTCCGGGCGCAGCGGCGGCGACAGCTTGGCGTAGCTGCGGAAATCGCCGATCGCGGTCTCGTTCAGGTCGAAGTACGGGGGCGCGGTATCGCAGGTCACGTCGATGCCCTCGTCCTTGGCGCGGCGGATCAGCGCGACCGCCTCGCCGGTCGACACGTGGGCGATGTGCAGCGCGCCGCCGGTGAGCTGCGCCAGCCGCAGATCGCGCGCCACCAGGATCGCCTCCGCCGCCGCGGGGATCGCCGGCAGGCCGAGCCGCGTCGCCAGTTCGCCCTCGGTGGCCGCACCGCCCGCCGCGAGCGAGGGCTCCTCCGGGTGGACCACCACCCGCACCCCGAACATGCGCGTGTAGGACAGCGCAAGCCGCATCAGCCTGGCGTCGCCGATGGCGCGCGCGCCATCGGTGAACCCCACCGCGCCGGCCTCGCGCAGCAGGCCGATCTCGGCGAGCTGCTCGCCGCGGCAGCCCCGGGTCAGCGCCCCGTACGGCAGGATGGTCAGCGAGCCGGTCTCCTCGCCGCGCGCGCGCAGCAGGCGCACCAGCGCCGGGTCGTCGATCGCGGGCCGGGTGTCGGGCAGCGCCGCGAGCGTGGTGATGCCGCCCGCCGCGGCTGCCGCGGCGGCGGAGACGATGGTCTCGCGGTACTCGTAGCCCGGCTCGCCCAGTGCGGCGCGCATGTCCACCAGGCCGGGGCACAGCACGCAGTCGGAGCCGTCGACCCGCTCCACCCCGTCGGGGCGGCCGAGTGCTGCGCCCAGATCGGCGATGCGGCCGTCGCGCACCAGCAGCTCGCCGTGCTGGTCCAGGCCGCAGGCCGGGTCGATCAGCCGCACGTCGATGAACAGGCAGTCAGCCACCCGCGGTTCCGCCGCGCCTCGGCACGGGCTCCGCACCGCGGCGGTCATCCGCGCCGACGTCGCCGCCGCCCTCCAGGCTCCAGCCGGCCTGATCTCGCCGGTCGGCGCTGCGGCGACCGGCCACCTCGGCGCCGTGGTCCGCGCCGTCGGCCCGCCGCCCGCTGCCGCTGCCGCGCGCCGCCTGCACCGCGTTGCCCTGGGCCGGTCGCGCCAGCCGGTCGAGCACCGCCATCCGCACCGAGACGCCCATCTCCACCTGCTCGCGGATCACGCTGTGCTCCGGGTCGTCGGCCACCGCGCTGTCGATCTCCACGCCGCGGTTCATCGGTCCGGGATGCATCACCAGCGCGTCCGGCGCCGCCCGCGACAGCTTCTCCGCGTCGAGCCCGAAGAAGCGGAAGTACTCCCGCGCGCTGGGCACCATGGCGAGGCCGCTGCCGCCGCTGCCGCCCATGCGCTCGCGCTGCAGCCGCAGCATCATGACCACATCGACGCCCTCCAGGCCGCGCCGCATGTCGTGGAACACGTCGACGCCCATGCGCGACACCTCGGCCGGCATCAGCGTCGGCGGCCCGACCAGCCGCACCCGGCTGCCCATCGTGCCGAGCAGGTGGATGTTGGAGCGCGCCACCCGGCTGTGCGCCACGTCGCCGCAGATCGCCACCGTCAGCCCGGCGAGCCGGCCGCGCCGCCGGCGGATGGTCAGCGCGTCGAGCAGCGCCTGGGTGGGGTGCTCGTGCGTGCCGTCGCCGGCGTTGACCACCGCGGCCCCCACCTTCTGCGCCAGCAGCGACGGCGCGCCCGACTGGCCGTGGCGCACCACCAGCAGGTCGCAGTGCATCGCGTTCAGCGTCGCGGCGGTATCGAGCAGGGTCTCGCCCTTGTTCACGCTCGAGGAGGCCACCGACATGTTGATCACGTCGGCCCCGAGGCGCTTGCCGGCCAGCTCGAAGCTGGTGCGGGTGCGGGTGCTGTCCTCGAAGAACAGGTTGATCACCGTCCGCCCGCGCAACGTGTCGCGCTGCGTCTTGCCGGAGCGGTTGAGCAGCACGTAGCTCTCCGCCAGGTCGAGCAGCGCCGCGATCTCCGGCGGGTGCATCCCCTCGATGGCGAGCAGGTGACGGGACGCGAGCACGGGAGTGTTCCGATCCATGGGTGCCGGACGCTAGCGGCATAGGGTGCGCAGGGGAAGCTTGTCGGGGGGGTGTGGAGGCGGGCGGCCAGGCAAGGGAAGGCTGGGGGGCGAGGCCGCCCGCAGACCCCGGCCTCCGTTCGGCGGCGGGTTCTGCCCGGCCTTGCTAGAGCACCAGCACGCCGTGGTGCTTCGCCTTGGCGTCGGGTTCGACGTGGATGGTGACGGCCAGGTTCTGCATCTCGCAGCGCAGCGCCTCCTCGATGCGGTCGCAGATCTCGTGGGCGGTGTCGACCGTCATGGCGCCGGGCACCACCAGGTGGAATTCGAGAAAGGACAGCTGGCCGGCGTGGCGGGTGCGCAGGTCGTGCACCTCGAGCGCACCCTCGGCGTGCTCGCCGACCAGGGAGCGGATGCGCTCGACCACGGCGGGCGCGGGCGCCGCGTCCATCAGGCCGCCGACCGACTCGCTGATCAACCGCAGCCCGGCCCACAGCACGTAGATGGCGGTTGCCGCCGCCACCACCGGGTCGAGCCAGGACCGGCCGCTGGCGACCGAGGCGACCACGCCCAGTGCCAGGCCGATCGAGGTGATCACGTCGGCGGCGAGGTGGCGGGAGTCGGCGGCAAGCGTCGGCGAGCGCACCCGGGCGGCGACGCGGGCGAGGACCACCGCCCAGGCGCCGTTGCCGATGGTGGCCAGCGCGTTCAGTCCGAGGCCCAGCCCCGGGGCCTGGATCGGGTGCGGCTCGCGCCAGCTGATCCAGGCGTTCTGCACGATGAGCGCTGCGGCGGCGACGATCAGGCCGCCCTCGACGACGGCGGCAAAGAACTCGACCTTGGCGTGGCCGTAGGGATGGTTGGCGTCCGCGGGGCGCGCTGCCAGGCGCAGCGCCCAGAAGGCGACGACCGCGGCGGCGACGTTGACCACGCTCTCCAGCGCGTCGGAGTACAGCGCCGCGCTGCCGGTCAGCCACCAGGCCGCCGCCTTGAGCGACAGCACGATCAGGCCGAGCACGATGCTGCCGCTGGCGACCCGGCTCATGGTTGACGTCAAGGTATCCTCCGCCTGGCACGCGCCTCCGCCTGGCACGTGCGCGCCCCGTCCGGGTGGCCGCTGGCGTGCCGGCCGCGGTTGCTGCCCGGGACGCTGGTTCGGCGGCCGGGTTGGCGGGCGCGCCTCGCGGGCACCGCTGTAGAGCGTTTCGCCCGTCGCTGGAACTGCCGCCCGGTGGCGCGGGCGCGGTGCTGCGCGACGCGGCGGGGTGTGGCAGAACGGAACCGGGCACCGGTGCCCTGGGTCGGCGGCGACGCGACCGCGGGTCTGCGCGCGTGGGGTGCGGCCGGGGTCGCGGCATCGGGGTGCCCGGCGCAGGGCCGTCGGCGGCGTGGCGGGAGCTGTACGAGGAGCCTGGATGATCAAGATCGTAAGCTGGAACCTGCTGCGGCTGGTGGGTGCGACGCTGGACGAGCTGGTGCGGGTCATCGAGGCGGAGGCTCCCGACCTGCTGCTGCTGCAGGAGGCGACGTCCATGGTCGACGGGCTGCAGGCGCGTGTCGGCGGGCACTACGCGCGGACCGTGCAGCCGGGACGCATCCACGGGCTGGCGACATGGAGCCCCGAGGCTCCGGTGGCGCCGACGCTGGTGGTGCCGCTGCCGTCTGGGGCGCTGCTGCACCGGGTGTCGCAGATCACCGCGCTGGACGGGTTCAGCGTGGCCAACGTGCATTTGTCGCACGGGCAGGTGCTCAACCGCCGCCAGCTGCGTCGGGTGGCGAGCCATCTGCCGGCGCATGCGGCGGTGCTGGGCGACTTCAACCTGGTGGGTCCGGTGCTGCTGCCGGGGTTCCGCGACGTGGGGCCGCGCCGGCCCACGCACCTGTGCGGGCGGGTGGTGCCGCTGCGGCTGGACCGCTGCCTGGTGCGGGGCATGGCCTGCACGCACACCGGGGTGCTGGCGCGGCACTCGTCGGACCACCGCCCCATCGTGGTGCGCCTGCATCTGGCCGACATGCGCCGGAGCGTGCCCGGGAGCTCGCCTCCGGCGCTCGGCTGACGCGCTTTCGCGGCACTCCGGTGCGTACGGCCGAGCCGGTGCTCGCGAAGATACGCCAGGTGATACCAACGGTCCTTGAGGGTGACCGGCCAGGCAGGCAAGGCCAGAGGCTCTGCCTCTGGACTCCGCTCAAGGCGAGCCTTGAGAGTCCTTCTGCCTAGGGAAGGGATTTCCGGAGGCCTCGGGCCTTTGGCGGGTCCGGGCGTAGCCCGTGCAAGGTTCCGATGACCCGCCTGGGTCATGGAATGCGGGCGGCGGGAGAACCGAGCCCTGCTGGGCCTGCAGGTCAATGCCTGCGGCCGCTGGTGTAAGTTGCCGGAGCGAGTTCTGCGAAGGGGATGGGGTTCGGGAAAAAGGCAAGTGGGGGCTGTCGGGGAGCGTGGGTGTCACGCGGGGCCGGACAGTGTCCGCGATTCCGGACGGAAGTGTCCGGCGGGACCGGACAGTTTCGGGGTGAAGTGTCCGGCGGGACCGGACACTTCTGGGGCGAGTGTCCGGTCCCGCGTGACAGGCGGGCGGCCGCGGGGTGAGGGCCTGGTTCGGACGGCGCGATGCCGGACGGGCTGCGGGGCATCCGGCGCAGGGAAGCGCTGCCTGTGGTTGTGCAGGGGGCGGAGCCTGCCTGCGAACTCGCTCCGCAGAGTCGGCCGGCGTGTCCTTGCGAGCACCGGAGCGGAGCGGCCTGCTTGGCGGTGAGCACCGGAGCGCAGCAAGGGCGCGTCAGATGACCGGCGGAGCAGAGTTCCCGGGCAGGCGCTAGAGGTAGGGTTGGGTCAGGCGCATGGCGGAGTCGCGCAGGCGGACCGGGATCGTGCGGGCGCGCAGCTCGCTGCTGCGTACCCGGCGGCCCTGCTTGGAGCGCACCAGGCCGTCGAGGTCGGTGGCGAGCTCGGAGTGGTAGACCTCCAGGTTGAGCTCGAAGTTGAGCCGCAGCGAGCGGCTGTCCCAGTTGGTGCTGCCGATCAGCGCCCAGGTGCGGTCGACGACCAGGATCTTGGAGTGGTCGAACGGCGGCAGGTTCAGCCAGATGCGGCAGCCGGCCTCGATCAGGGGGACGAAGTTGTCGCGCGACGCCCAGTCGACCGCGCGGTGGTCGCTGTGCTCAGGCAGCACGACATCGACCTCGACGCCGCGCATCGCGGCCAGGCAGAGTGCCGCGAGCAGGCGCTCGTCGGGCAGGAAGTACGGGGTCATCAGGCGGACCGACTGCCGGGCGGAGCCGATCGCCTGCAGCATGACGAACTCGATTTTCTCGAGATCCTGGTCGGGCCCGGCGGTGATCACCCGGGCGACCGCCTCGCCGACCTCGGCGAGGTCGGGGAACCAGGCGTCGCCGTCCAGGTCCTCGCCGCTCGCGAACATCCAGTCGGCCGCGAAGGCCTCGGCGAGCTGGGCGACGACCGGGCCGTGCAGCAGGAAGTGGGTGTCGCGCACGGGTTCCTTCGGGTGGTCGGCGAGCAGGTTGGCGGCCGAGATGTTCATGCCCCCGGTGAAGCCCAGCGTGCCGTCGACGATCAGGATCTTCTTGTGGTTGCGCAGGTTGAGGAACGGCATGCGCCACGGCCAGACCGAGTGCAGGAAGCGCGCGACTGGCACGCCCTGCTGGTGCAGCGCGCGGGCGGCGTGGCAGCGGAAGTAGCCGCTGCCGACGCCGTCGACCAGGACGCGGACCTGCACGCCGCGCTTGTGGGCTGCGGCCAGGACCTCGATGAAGCGGCCGCCGGCGCGGTCGTCGAAGAAGATGTAGCTGGCGAGCGCGATGCTGGTGCGGGCCTGTTCGATCGCGTCTAGCATGCGGGGGTAGGCCTGGTCGCCGTTCTCGAAGCGCTCGACCGTGTTGCCGGCCAGGGCGGGGCGGCGGGTGATGGTGCGCGCGCAGACCTCCAGCGGGGCGAGGTGGTTGTCGGGCGAGGCGCTGGGCGGGACCTCGTCGCCGGCGCCCGGGTGGTGCAGGTGGCGGCGCAGGCGGCGGGCGCGGCGGGTGACGCGGTTGATGCCGAAGCTGAAGTAGAGCGCGGTGCCGGCGATCGGCGTGATCCAGGCGAAGCCGATCCAGGCGATGGCGGCGCGCGGGCTGCGCTTGTTCAGCAGGACGTGGACGGTGGTCAGCAGGATCAGCGCGGCGCGGAGGCACTCCAGGGCGACGCCGCGCAGGGGGGCCGAGTCGGTGAACCAGTCCATCTGCATGCGCCGTGACCCGCGATCGTTGCGGGCGGACGTATAGCGGGGCGGGGGGCGTTCGGGTATGGGCGGCGGGCTCGGTGGGTGGGTGTTGGAGTGTGAGGGGGCGGGCAGGCAAGGCCAGAGGCTCTGCCTCTGGACTCCGCCAAAGGCCCGGCCTTTGGGATCCATTTGCCCAAGGCAGGGGTTTCCGAAGGCCTCGGGCAGAGGGAGAGCGCGGCCTTGCTTCGCCTGCAGGTCAGGAGGCGACGAGGCCGTCGGCCGAGCGGCGCTGGTCTTCCAGGCGGTCGAAGTAGCGCACGACCTCGGGGGAGGCGCCGCCGAGGTGGAGGTAGTCCTTGTTGAAGGCGGCGGTGTCCTGCAGTCCGTCGGGGTCGAGCACGCACAGCATGCGACGCTGGATCGCGATCAGGCCGCGCTGGCGGAAGTCCTTGAGCACGCGGTTGACGTGCACCGGGGTGAGGCCGAGCGCGTCGCCGAGGTCGGTCTGGGTGAGCGGCAGGCGGAAGGTGTCGTGGGCGGCGAGGCCCATGGCGGCGTGGCGCCAGAGCAGCTCGCACAGCAGGTAGGCGATGCGGCCGCGCGCATCGCGGCGGCCGAGCGAGACGATGCGCTCGCGCAGCATGGCCTCCTCCTGCAGCGAGGACCACCACAGCGCCGCCGAGATGCGCGGGTGGGCGGTGAAGGTGTCCATCAGCGCCTCGCGCAGGATCGGCGCCACCCGGACGTCGGTGATGGCGCCGATCGAGTGGTCCATTGCACCCAGCAGGAACATGTGCGGGTCGCACAGGTCGCCGGGAATCAGGAAGGTCATGATCTGCCGCCCGCCGTCGGGCAGGCTGCGGTAGCGCACCGCCATGCCCTGCTTGAGCAGGAACACCGGGCGCGGCGCCATGCCCTCGCGGACCAGGTCGGTGCCGGCGGGGTGGTCCTGCTCGCCCGTGGTCAGGGCGTCGAGCACCGCGCGATCGACGGCGGAGAGCGGCGCGAACAGCGCGAGCTTGCGGGCCAACGGATTGGCGACGGCCGGCGTGGTCGGGTCAAACCCGGTGGCGGCTCGGTTCATGCGGCGACTCCGGGACCTGGGCCCAAGGCCGGCC
>CAXSEF010000002.1:0-111242 GCA_964236535.1 uncultured Acetobacteraceae bacterium | reverse complement strand
GCCATGCTCGATGAGCAGGCAGGCCAGGCTCTCGCACAGCATCAGCGCGGCCTGGCCGTGGGGGTCGGGTCCGCCTGGTTCGGGGTTCGAGGTCATGGCGCAGGTCAGCACCTGCGGCAAGGGCTGTCGCATAACCAGTATAGTTCAGCGTGTTGCGCAAGTGAGTATTATGGTGTTCTGCCGGGCGGCAGCTTCCCAGGACGGTGGCAAGCCATGACGGATAACCGGCCGCATCACCTATCCGGGCCCGATGGTGCCGCGGCAGGCGCGGCGGCGCGTCTGCAGGAGGTTGCGGCGCCCGGCTGCGGCCGGCTGCGACGGCAGATGCGGCTGGCGGCGGAGTTCACCGGATTTGCCGGCGAGGGTCGCGGCCTGGCGGCGGTGGCGGACGAGGCGTGCCGGGTCGCGGCGGCGGGGCTCCGGGTGCGCCGCGCGCGGCTGCTCGTTTGTGCGCCAGACGCGGGGTTCCTGGTGCAGGCGCAGGTCGGCTGGGACGTGGCGGGGATGGCGGCGATGCCGCGGCACGACGAGGCGGGCACCGCCGCGGGAGATGCCTGGCGGGACGGACTTCCGGTCGTGTGCGAGATCGCCGGCGCGGCGCGGCGCGTGCCCGGCCTGCCGGAACGGGAGCGCGGCGGCGGGTGCGTCGCGGTCGTCGTCCCGGGCGAGGCGGGCGTGGGGTTCGGCGTGCTCGAATGCGTGGGCGCGCGGGCGTTCAGCGCGCTCGACGTCTGCTTCGTGCAGCTGCTGGCGCGCGCCGTGGGCCTGGTGGTGCGTGATGGCGCGCAGGAGCGGCAGGCGGCGCGGCTGGAGGAGGAACGGGCGGCGCAAGGCCGGGAGCGGGCGCGGGTCGAGGCCGACCACAGGGCCTGCCTCGACGAGCTGCACCACCGGGTGCGCAACGACCTGCAGGCGATCTGCTCGATTGCGGATCGCGAGGCGATGGGTGCGGATCGCGAGGCGATGAGCGCGGATCGCGAGGCGATGGGCGCGGCGCAGGGCGGGCTCGGGCGGGTGGCGCGGCGGGTGATGGCGCTGGCCGGGCTGTACGACCACCTGCTCGGCCCGCCGGCGTCGGGTGTGGCCGCGGAGGCGATCGCGTTCGACGTCTACCTGGGCACGCTGTGCGCCCGCATCGCCGCGGCGGGCGAGCTGGGCTCGCGCGGCATCGCGCTGGAGGTGCGGTCGGTGCCGCTGTCGGTGCCGCGCGGACAGGCGCTGCAGCTCGGCGTCGCGGTCAACGAGCTGGTCGCCAACGCCTGCGAGCACGCGTTCCCGTCGCAGGGCGGCGGGCGGGTCACGGTGCGGCTCGCAAGCGGCGCGGCGGGGGCGGTGCTGAGCGTGGAGGATGACGGGCGCGGCTTCGCGGGCGCGCGCGACGGCAGCGCCGGGCTGGGGTTCGTCGAGCGGCTGGTGCGGCAGGCGGGCGCGTCGCTGGCGCGCGAGGAGGGGGCCCGGGAGGAGGGGGCGGGGACGGCGTGGCGGATCGGGCTGGCGGGGTGAGCGGGGCGGAGTTCGGGTCGGGTGGGTGGTCGGGGACCAGTCGTCTGTCGCAGCTATCCTGAGGGCAGAGTTTCGATAGGCTGGAGCGGTGCCGACGGTGCTGCGGATCGACGGGCTGAGGGTCGCGATATACCCGAACGATCATTCGCCGGCCCACGTCCATGTCATCGGGCCGGGGGTGGGTCGTGGTGGTTGCTCTGGCAGGCCGGCGGACACGGAGGCCATCGGCTGCAGCGAGCCGGACGCCAGGCGGGTTCTGGGCCTGATTTCCGAGCACCAGGCGGCACTGATGGAGGATTGGAGGCGGTTCCATGGCTGAGCTGACGGCGGAGCAGTTCGAGGCGGCAAGGGCGCGTGGCGAAGAGCGCCTGCGTGGGCCGCGGGCCGAGAGTGTGCACTGCGATGCAGGGCGCGACCGGGTCATCGTTCGGCTTACCAGCGGTGTCGAGATCGGTTTTGCGCCGCGGGATGCCGAAGGCTTGCGGGACGCATCGCGCGATGACCTGACGGCTGTTGTGGCGGAGGCGTTCGGGCTCGGCATCCATTTCCCGCGGCTGGATGCGGACTTCTCGGTGCCCGCATTGCTGGAAGGGGTGCTGGGTTCGCGGCGCTGGATGGAAGCTCGGCTTGGCGCAGGGAGTGGGCGGGCACGCGTTACCACGAAGGCCGCGGCTCCGAGGCGCGACGGCGAGCGCGGAGGGAGGCGACGTAAAGCGACGTCCAGCACCGGCTAGGGAAGGATCGGGTGCGGCGGCGGCGGCGCGGTCGTGCTTGGTTGAGACGACCCTTAACGTCGGTCGGTCATCCTGGATGTATTAGCTTCAGTAAGCTACCGATTGCGTCTGCGTTGTTAAGAAGGCCGATAGCCCAGGCTAGCGTAATTAACATGGCGACACCAATGCCAGCCGCAACAGCTTTATTAACGTTCATTACAAAGGCGTCGGCTTGCTTAAGCACGTACTTGGCAATTGCGGCAAGGGCGGGTTCGATCGACCGCCACAAGACATCCGCGCGGTCATAATCCTGAGAGACCGCGGCGAGCCGCATTTCGGCTACAGCGCGCAGGATATGCTCGCGCTCTTCCAGCGCGACAACCAGCAGCCCTTCGGTCAACCTCTCGGGCGCATCGTTATGCGATCGCGCCCGATCCAAGCGCAATACGGTCGCAGCCGCTTTCGTATGTGGGTCTGGGGCCTCAGGCCCCAGCGGGTCCAGGGCAGAGCCCTGGCCTTGTCTTCCTCCTTGGCTGTGCCTGCGTCAGACCGAGAAGTACTTGGCGGCGGGGTTGAGGACGACGATGGCGCTGGTGGATTGTTCCGGGTGGAGCTGGTGCTCGTCGGAGAGCGAGATGCCGATGCGTTCGGCGCCGAGCAGGCGGAGCAGGGAGTCCTGGTCCTCGATTTTCGGGCAGGCGGGGTAGCCGAAGGAGTAGCGGCTGCCGCGGTAGTTCTGCTGCAGCATGCGTTCCATGTCGCGGTCGTCCTCGGCGGCGAAGCCGAGCTCGGCGCGGATGCGCTTGTGGGTGTATTCGGCCATGGCTTCGGCCATCTCCACGGAGAGGCCGTGCAGGTAGAGGTAGTCCTGGTAGCGGTTGTCGGCGAACCAGTCGCGGGCGGTGTCGGAGGCCTGCTGGCCGACGGTGACGACCTGGAGGCCGATGGTGTCGCGGCTTTCGTCGTCGACGTCGCGGAAGAAGTCGGCGATGCACTCGCCGTCCTCGCGCGGCTGGCGGGGCAGGGCGAAGCGGGCGCGTTCGGTGGTGCCGTCCTGGTCGAACACGATGAGGTCGTTGCCCTGGCCGGCGGCCTTCCAGTAGCCGTAGATCGCCTGGGGGTGGAGGATGTCGTCGGCCTCGCAGAGGGCGAGCATGCGCTTCATGACCGGGCGGAGCTCCTGCTTGGCCCAGCCGAGGAAGTCGTCGAGGGTGCGGCCCTGTTTGCGGAAGCCCCACTGGAATTGGTACAGGCTGCGCTCGTTGAGGAAGGGCAGCACGGCGCGGGTGGTGGCGGCGAGGGTGCGCGGGCCCCAGAACGGCGGCTCGATCACCGGGGCCGGCCGGGTGAGGCGGCGGCGGCGGGCCTGGGTGGCGGCGACGTCGACCGGGGCGAAGGCGCGGGCGTCGGCCTGGCCGAGGGTGCGGGTGGTGTTGCGGGCGCGGCCGACGCGCCTGGACTGGATGGCGGCGAGGTAGTCGTCGAAGCCGTTGCCGGTGACGCGCTCCATCAGGTTGAGGCCGTCGAAGGCGTCGCGGGCGTAGACCACGCGGCCGGAGGCGTAGGACTGCACGCAGGTGTCCTCGACGTAGTTGCGGGTGAGTGCTGCGCCGCCGAGCAGGACGGGGACGTCGAGGCCCTGGCGGCTCATCTCCTCCAGGTTCTCGCGCATCACGACGGTGGATTTCACCAGCAGGCCGGACATGCCGATGGCGTGGGCGTGGTGCTCGCGCACGGCGGCGACCATGTCGGCGAGCGGGACCTTGATGCCGAGGTTGACCACGCGGTAGCCGTTGTTGGTCAGGATGATGTCGACCAGGTTCTTGCCGATGTCGTGCACGTCGCCTTTCACGGTGGCGAGCACGATGGTGCCTTTCTCCTGGCCGGCGACCTTCTCCATGTGGGGCTCGAGGTGGGCGACGGCGGCCTTCATGGTTTCGGCGGACTGCAGCACGAAGGGGAGCTGCATCTTGCCGGCGCCGAACAGCTCGCCCACGACCTTCATGCCGTCGAGCAGCACTGTGTTGATGATGTCGAGCGCGGGCATTTCGCACATCGCCTCGTCGAGCTCGGCGGTCAGGCCCTTGCGGTCGCCGTCGACGATGCGGTCCTTGAGGCGGCCCTGCACGGTGTCGGCGCGCACCTTCTTGGTGGCGTCGGCGAGCTTGCGGTCGGCGAACATGGCGAGGACCTGCTGCAGCGGGTCGTAGCCCTCGGTGCGGCGGTCGAAGATCAGGTCCTCCATGACCTTGACCTCCTCGGCGGGGATGAGGTGCAGCGGGCGGATCTTGCTGACGTGGACGATGGCGGCGGTCATGCCGGCGCGGGTGGCGTGGTCGAGGAACACCGAGTTCAGCACGGCGCGGGCGGCGGGGTTGAGGCCGAAGCTGACGTTGGACAGGCCGAGCACGATCTGCACGTCGGGGTAGCGGTCGCGGATCGCCTTGATGCCTTCGAGCGTCCACTGGCCGAGCTTGCGGTCGTCCTCCATTCCGGTGGCGATGGTGAGCACCAGGGGGTCGATCAGCAGGTCGGACTGCGGCAGGCCGTGGCGGTCGCAGGCGAACTCGACGAGGCGGGTGGCGATGGCGAGCTTGCGGTCGGGGGTCTTGGCCATGCCCTGCTCGTCGATGGTGAGCGCCACCAGGGCGGCGCCGAACCTGCGGGCGAGGAGCAGGCGTTCCTCCGCCATGTGCTCGCCGTCCTCGAAGTTGATCGAGTTGATGATCGGCTTGCCGCCGTGCAGCTTGAGGGCCGATTCGATGACGTTGGTCTCGGTGGAATCGATGACCAGGGGGGCGTTGACCGAGGCGGTGAAGCGGCGGATCACCTCGTCCATCTCCATCACCTCGTCGCGGCCGACGAAGGCGGTGCAGATGTCGAGCGCGTTGGAGCCCTCGGCGGACTGCTCGCGGCCGACGGAGACGCAGCCGTCCCAGTCGGCGCGCTCCTGCAGCTCGCGCCACTTCTTCGAGCCGTTGGCGTTGCAGCGCTCGCCGATGGAGAAGTAGCTGTTCTCCTGGCGGAACGGGACCTGGCCGTACAGGCTGGCGACGGAGGGCACCCAGTGGTGGGTGCGCTGGGCGGGCGTGGGGCGCGCGGTGGCGCCGGCGCGGCGACGCAGCATGGCGTCCAGCGCCGCGACGTGGTCGGGGCCGGTGCCGCAGCAGCCGCCGATCAGGTTGACGCCGTCCTCGGCGACGAAGCGCTCCACCCAGGTGGCCATGTCGGCGGCGTTCAGCGGGTAGTGGGTCTGGCCGTCGACCAGCTCGGGCAGGCCGGCGTTTGGCAGCACCGAGATCAGGCCGGGCCAGTTGTTCGAGATCCAGCGCACGTGCTCGGCCATCTCCTGCGGGCCGGTGGCGCAGTTCAGGCCGAGCAGCGGCACGTCGAGGGCGTGGATCACCGTGGCGGCGGCGGCGATGTCGGGGCCGACCAGCAGGGTGCCGGTGGTCTCGACCGTGACCTGCACGAAGATCGGCGTGTCGGTGCCGGCGCGGCCCCGGGCGAGCTTGGCGCCGTTGACCGCGGCCTTGATCTGCAGCGTATCCTGGCAGGTCTCGATCAGGATGGCGTCGACGCCGCCGTCGATCAGGCCGGCGCACTGCGCGGCGAGTGCGGCCTCCAGCGGGTCGTAGGCGATGTTGCCCAGGCTGGGCAGCTTGGTGCCGGGGCCGACCGAGCCCAGCACCCACCGGTGGCGCCCGTCGGCGAAGCTGTCGGCGGCCTCGCGGGCCAGCTCGCCGGCGACGCGGTTGATCTCGTGGGTGCGGTCGGCGAGGTCGAACTCGGCCAGGGTGATCGGGGAGCCGCCGAAGCTGTTGGTTTCCACCATGTCGGCGCCGGCGGCGTAGTAGCCGCGGTGGATCTCGCGCACCAGCTCGGGGCGGCTCAGGTTGAGCACCTCGGTGCAGTTCTCGCGGTTCCAGTAGTCGGCCTCGACGTCGAGGGTGAGCGCCTGCACGCGGCTGCCCATGCCGCCGTCGGCGAGCAGGACCTGGGTTTGGAGGGCTTCCAGCAGGTGGGGGCGGGTCATGACGGGTCCTCAGGAGGAAGCAAGTCCAGAGGCTCTGCCTCCGGACTCCGCCAGGGCGGGCCGCCCTGGACTGGCATCTGGTTGGGGGCACCCGGCCGTGCGAGGGTGCCCCGGGGCTTGATTGATGGATTCCAGCGGCTTGCCTCTGGCGGCCCGCTCATGCGACCTGCGCCAGGGCCGGAGCGTGGGCGGACCACAGGCGGATCTCCAGGGGGCCGGGGACGACGCTGGGGGTGGCGGCGTCCAGGCCGGCGCTGGCGAGCAGGCGGGCCATCCCGGCGTCGGCGAAGCCGGGCCAGCGGTGGGCCAGGGCGTGCGCGGTGGGGCTCGCGTCGTAGGCGGCGAGGTCGATGACGACGAGGCGACCGCGGGGGGCGAGGACGCGGGCGGCTTCGGCGAGGGCGGCCTCCGGGTTCTCGGCGTAGTGCAGGACCATCTGCAGGACGACCAGGTCGAAATGGCGGTCGGGGAACGGCAGGCGGTACATGTCGCCGTGGCGGACCGCGCAGTTCGGGCGGTCGAGCGTCGCCAGGCGGGCGCGGGCGAGCGCGAGCATGGCGCGGCTGGCGTCGACGCCGGTGGCGGAGGCGGCGCGCGGGGCGAGCAGCTCCAGCAGGCGGCCGGTGCCGGTGCCGATGTCCAGCGCGCGGCCGAGGCTGCCGCCGGGGAGGAGGGCGAGGAGGGCAGCCTCGACGGCGGGGGCAGGCAGGCCGAGGGCGCGCATCTCGTCCCAGTCGGCGCCCTGGCGGTTGAAGCTGTCAGAGGCGATGCGGGCGCGTTCGGCGAGCACGCGCGCGGCCTGGCGGCGGTCGGCCTCCAGGGTGGGGTCGGCGTCGGGCAGGCGGGAGAGCAGGGCGTGCACCAGGTCGCCGGCGCCGGTGCCGTGCGGGACACCGAACCAGACGTTGGCGCCCTCGCGCGCGCGGTCGAGCAGGCCGGCGTCGCACAGCAGGCGGAGGTGGCGGGAGAGCCGGGGCTGGGACTGGCCGAGGATCTCGACGAACTCGGTGACGCAGAAGGCGCCGCGGGCGGCGAGCGCCAGCAGGCGGAGCCGGGTGGGCTCGGCGGCGGCGCGCAGGCTGGCGATCAGGTCGTCCATGGGGTGGTTAGGACATAAACATATGCTTATGTCCAGTGGAGCAGGAGGTTCGTTCTCGGGATCGGGGTGTCGGTAGGCGGGCGAAGCAAGGCTGGGCTCTGCCCGGATCCGTCAACGGGCGGTGCGGCTCGGATGCCGTTTCTTCAGGCGCCTGTCAGCCAGGCGACATGGGGCGGTGCCAGCTTGTGTTCTGGTTGTATCGATCGGTCTTGAGCGTGACCGGCTGGGCAAGCAAGGCCAGAGGCTCTGCCTCTGGACTCCGCCAAAGGCTTGGCCTTTGGAATCCATTTGCGTGGGAGACGTTGTTTCCAGGGGCCTCAGGTCTTGGGCGGGTCCCGGCGTAGACCGCGCAAGGTTCCCACGGCCCCGCTCCGGCCGGGGGAACACGGGCGGAGGGGGAACCCAGCCCCGCTTCGCCTCCAGCTCGATGCCTGAGGCCGCGACAAGGCGTTCCCAACCGAGCCGCCGATTGCCTGGTCGCCTTTTGCTGGACCGGGCTGGCGCCTCGGTGAGGTATCCCCGGCTGAAGCGGAGACCGCATGGGTGGTGAGGTCCCGGTCCGCTTCGGTGCGCGGAGCGGAACCGGTCGCCCGCCGGATTGATCGCACGGCTGCGACGCCGTGCGTCGAGGCGCGATCTACCAGGGTGTCCAGCCGCTCGCCTCCACGAGGCGGCCGGACACGGCAGCCTCGCCACGCAACGCATGGGCATCGGCAGCCTGTCGCCCGCTTCGGCCGTCAGGATACTGCCGGTTGACCGATCCGGGCCCGAAGCGGGGGCTGTGTCCGGCGCGCTGGCCGATCAGGTTGCCGAGACGCGATCTCTCAAACCACCGAGGTATCCCGTGTCGGCGGGCCGGCCCGTGGGCGGCGTGGTTCGGTCTGGTCCGTCCTGGCGGGTTTTGCCCCGGGTCCGCTCATGAAAGCGCCCCGCCCGGCAGCGAAGTCACGCCAAGCAGCGTGATGCGGGTGTCGTCGGCGAAGCCGAGCACGGTGTTGCCCCCTGCCGAGGCGACGGTGGGAGCGGCGGCGTAACCCTGGGCCGAGATGCGGTCCGATGCGGGGCGGAAGCCGGAGACGACCAGGCTGCCCCCGGCCTGGCCGTCGATCACGCCGATGAGGTCCATGCCTGCGCCCGCGAACAGGGTGGCGTTGCCGGCGCCGGCCTGGACGTAGTCGGCGCCGGTGCCGCCGAGCATGAGGTCGGAGCCGCTGCCTGCGAAGATCGCCGTGCCGCCGGCACCGCCGCTGATCGTGGCGGCGCCGCTGCCGGCCACGATCGTGCTCGCGCCGCCGCCGGCCGCGATGACGTCCGCGCCGGTGCCGCCGAAGAACAGGTTCTGGCCGGTGGAGCCGGCGCCGGTCAGGGTCTCGCTGCCGGTGGCGGCGACCAGGGTGTTGAAGCTTCCGGAAGGGTCGGTCGGCTGGGCGTTGTCGGTGCCGGTGGCGACGAGGAGGTCGTTGTCGCCGCCCGCGAACAGGGTGGATGGTCCGGGGGCGTAGGCCGTGACACCAGCCTGCTGCGCGTAACCGCTTCCCACCGAGTAGGCGGACAGGTCGGCGCCACCGATCAGGATGTTGTTGCCGGCGGACCCACCGTAGAACAAGCCGGTGCCGTTGCCGCCGAACACCGTGACGCTGCCGGTGCCGCCCTGCACCGTCATGCCTCCGAAGACGTCGAGGCCCTCGCCGGTAAACTCCGGGCCGGGCGAAATGGCGCCCACGAGCAGGGCGTGGCCGCTGCCGTTGTTGTAGGCGAGCCCAAGCGGGCCGGCGAACACTGAGGTTGTCTGGTCGGTGGCGTCGATCTCCGCGCCGCCGTCGAATCCGGCGGTGATCGGCCCGACGGTCACGCCGCGATCCAGCGTCAGCGTGCCGCCGCCCAGAACGAGTGGTCCGGTGCCCGCCGCGCCTGTGGCGGCAAGCTCGACCTGGGTCCGGACGGTGGCGGCGGCGAGGTCGAAGACGCTGGCGGGGCCGATCACGGTTCCGCCTGAGTAGGTGTTGCCAGAATTCTCCAGCACCACGGTGCCGGTCAGCTGCAGCACGCCGGTGCCGGTGATCGCCCCCGCCAAGGTCCCGTTGGCGGCGACAACGTCGCTGCCCGCAAGCGCGATCGGGTTCGTCAGCGTGTCGAGCGTTCCGGTCAGGGTCCCGTTGTCGAGGGCGAGCGGACCGTTGCCGAGCGTGGCGCCGGCCTGCACCTCGAACTGGGCGCCGGCCGAGATCGTTGCCGACGTGAAGGCGAGCGCCGCGGCGCCGAGCAGGTGCGCGTCCACCGCGTCGTCGGTGAAGGCGCCGATCGTGAGCGTGCCCGAGAAGAACGGCGCGTCGCTGGCGGGGTCCGGGGTGATGGTGAGCGAGGCGGCGGCACCGCCGCCGCTGACGGTGTAGGACCCGCTGCTCGGCACAGGATTATCCGCGAACACGGCGGCATCGGCGGCCGTGGGCACACCGTTGCTCCAGTTCGACGCGGTGTTCCAGTCGCCCGAGCCGGCGATCCAGGTCGTTGTTGTCATCGGACGCGTCCCGTTTTCATGACGGATGGAACCACGGAGGAACGTTCCTGTAGCAGGCCCTGCCGCAGGATGTGTGTCTTCTTGCGCATGCTGATGGATTTCGCTCGGCGACCGGATGATCAGTCGCATTCCGGGCTGCGTGAGCGACGAACAGACCTTGGGACACTCACGGCGGGCGGCTTGCGAGTGCACGGCTGCCCACCGCCGCCGAGTGGCCCGGTCATCGGATCGACAGGATGGGTCCCCAGAGAATGGGATCAAAGGGCCGCCGGCCCTTTGCGGGTCCGGGCAGAGCCCGGCCTTGCTTCGCTGCGCCGGCCATGCCGGGGCGCTGCCGACCCTGGCCGGGGCGCTGCGTGCTGCCCATGTCGGGCGTGGGTCTGGCGGGGGGCGGCGGATGGGCGACGGGCGGATACCGGTGCTGCTGGGCGCGCGCGAGGCGGCGGGGCCGGGGGATGCGCTGCTGCTGGAGGGCGAGGGGGCGTTGCCGGCGGGGGCTGCGGCGCGGTTCGGGGTGCAGGCCGGGGTGCATGCGATGGGGTGCGCGTGCTGCGTGCCGCGCAGCGATGCCGGGCGGGCGCTCGGCCGGTTGTTCCTGGCGCGGGCGCGGGGCGAGGTGCCGGCGTTCGGGCGGGTGGTGGCGGTGACGCGGACGCCGGCGGGGCGGGAGGCGGTGGCCGCGGCGGTGGCGGGGGATGTGCTGGCGTCGGCGCGGTTCCGGCTGCAGGGGTAGGGACGCGTCGTTTGCGGGCGGGAGCGGGTTCCGGGGACGGGCGCGGCTGGCGTCAGGGTTGCGGCGTCGGTGGTCGTCCGGGCGACGGCGGCGGGTTCGGCTGCGGCCAGGCCTGCATCGCGGTGGCGGCGAGGCGCATGAGCTTGTCGCGCGGCGCGCCGTCGCGCGCCAGGGTGGACATGCCCTGGACGACCGCCATCACGTGCGCGGCCAGGGCTGCGGAGTCGGTCGGTGCGGGCAGTTCGCCGGTGTCGATCGCCTGGCCGATGCGCTCGCGCAGCATCCGCTCGGCGGTGTGGCGGATCGCGGACAGCTCGGCTTGGACGTCGGCCGCGGCGGGCGAGCAGCCGATGGCCGCGGTGGCGACCAGGCAGCCCGGGGGGGTGTGCGGCCCGGTGAAGCGGACTGCTGCGCCCTGCAGCAGGTCGAGGGCGGCCTGCCGCGCGGTCCCGGCGGGTGCGGCGGCCTGGCCTGGCTCGGCGGGCAGCGTCAGGTAGCGCCGGACCGCTTCGAGGAACAGCCGCTTCTTGTCGCCGTAGGCCGCGTAGATGCTGGGCGGGGTCACGCCCATCGCCGCGGTCAGCTCGGCGAGCGAGGTCGCCTCGTAGCCGTGTCGCCAGAACAGCAGCATCGCCTGGTGCAGGGCCGCCTCGCGATCGAAGGACAGCGGGCGGCCGATCCTGCGGCGCGGCGGGCGATCCTGGCTTTCCATAGGGCGCACTATGAAATAGGTGGTGCGGGCGGGCAAGCGATGCTAGGCGTTCTGTATCAACCGCTATGGAATATGCCATGCCGCTCACCGATTATCGTGCCCTCGGGCGCTCCGGTCTGGTCGTGAGCCCGCTCGCGCTCGGCACGATGACGTTCGGCACCGCGCGCTGGGGGTCGGGGGAGGACGTGTCGCGGGCGGTGTTCGATGCCTATGTCGAGGCCGGCGGCAATTTCGTCGACACGGCCGACGTCTATGCCGGCGGGCGTAGCGAGGAGATGCTGGGCGGCTTCATCGCCGAGCGTGGCCTGCGCGACAGCATCGTCCTGGCGACCAAGGCGGGGTTCGCGGCGGGGCAGGGCCCGCATGCCGGCGGCGCGGGGGCCAAGCACCTGCATCGCGCGCTGGAGGGATCGCTGCGCCGGCTGGGGACGGACTACGTGGACCTGTACTGGCTGCATGTCTGGGACGGCGTCACGCCGGCCGAGGAGGTCCTGGAGACGATGGCGGGCCTGGTCCGTGCGGGAAAGATCCGCACCTGGGGGGTGTCGAACGCCCCGGCCTGGTGGTGCGCCAAGCTGGCGGTGCTGGCGGCCGCGCACGGGGTGGCGCGGCCGGTCGCGCTGCAGCTGTTCTACTCGCTGGTGAACCGCGACGCGGAGGACGAGCATGTGCCGCTTGCGGCGGACAGCGGCATGGGGCTGGTGCCGTGGAGCCCGCTCGCCTACGGCCTGCTGACCGGCAAGTACGACCGCGCGACCGTCGAGGCCGCGGGTCCCCTGGCCGGCGGGCTGCCGCGCGACGCGGCGGTGGCCGGCGAGGCGCGGCCGGCGGGCGACAAGCGCCTGGACGGCGCCAACCCGTTCGGCGACAGCCTGTTCACCGAGCGGAACTGGGCGATCGTGGAGGTGCTGCGCCGGGTCGCCGGGGCAGCGGGCCACAGCCCGGCGAACGTGGCGCTGGCCTGGGTGCTGGGCCGGCCGGGGGTTGCCTGCGCGCTGATGGGCGCAAGCCGCGTGGAGCAGGTGGCCGACAACGTGGCGGCGCTGGACGTGGTGCTGTCGCCCGAGCACCGCGCCGCGCTCGACGACGCCAGCGCGGCCACCGGGTTCCGGCTGTACGCGTTGTTCACGCCCGGCATGCGGCAGGCCGTGGTGTTCGGCGGGGCGTCGGTCCGGGCCTGGTGAGGCCGGGCCTTGCCCGGACAGAGGCCGGGGACTTTGAAACCAGTTAATCGGGGCATGACGGCTTCGTCGACCTGATACCAACCGGTCCTGAGCGGGATCGGCTGGGCAAGCAAGGCCAGAGGCTCTGCCTCTGGACTCCGCCAAAGGCTGAGCCTCTGGAATCCCTGTGTTTAAGAACCGGGTGTTCGAAGGCATCGAGGGCTTTGGCGGGTCTGGGCGCAAGGAGGCCGGTCCAGGGCGGCTCGCCCTGGCGGAGTCCAGAGGCGGCGCCTCTGGCCTTGCTTGCTTCGCTCACGCGGCGGCGAACGGCCGCACCAGGTCGTGGATGAACCCGAGTTTCCGCACGACGGGGGGCGAGAGGACGAAGGGGTAGAGGTCGGGGTGTCCCATGCTGTGGCTGAGGCTGTTCATGGCGAACACCAAGGGGAGCCAAGCCTGGATGATGGGCTCGATGGCGGCGGCCCGGGAGTCGATGGCGGCGTGGCGGGCGGGCGGGTCGAGGCCGAAGGCGCGGGCGGTCTCGAGGGTGTCGATGATGTGCAGGTAGTGTGCCCAGGTTTCGGCGAAGTCTTCCCAGGGGTGGGCGGTGGCGTAGGCGCTGATGGTGCGGTCCTGCCAGTCGGCGGGCGGGCCTTGGGCGTAGTGGCGGCGCAGGGCGGCCTCGTAGTCGGTGCGGTCGTCGCCGAACAGGGTGCGGCATTCGGCGAGGCGGGCCGGCTGGTCGCGGACGAGGTGGTCCCAGAAATAGTGTCCGCTTTCGTGCCGGAAGTGGCCGAGCAGGGTGCGGTAGGGTTCGCCCATGCGGCGGCGGCGCTCCTCGCGCAGGGCGTCGTCGGCCTCGGTGATGTCGAGGGTGATGACGCCGTGGTCCTGGCCGGTCATGACGCGGGTCCAGCCGGGGAGGTCTTCCATGAAGTCGAAGGCGAGGCCGCAGCGCGGGTCCTGGGTGCGGTCGGCGAGGGGGAGGTGGAGGCGGAGCAGGGTGTGGAACAGGCGGTGCTTGGCGTCCTCGATGCGATGCCAGCGCTGCCGGTTGTCAGGGCGGGCGAGGTCGGGGATGACGCGGTTGTGGCGGCAGGCGGCGCACAGGCGCTGCGGGTCGGCTGCGGGGAGCATCCAGTTGCAGACGTCGAGGGCGGCGTTGTCGCAGAAGCGCCAGAGCGCGGGGGGTACGGGTGCGGCGGGCGGCGGTGCGGGCGGCGAGGGTGCGGCGGGCGGGATGGCGCGCCAGGAGGCGCCGTCGCCGGGTTCGAGGGCGGCGAGCCGGCCGGGTCCGGGCAGGTAGCCGAGGCGGTGGCCGCAGCTCTCGCAGCGGGTGTTCTCGAAGTGGAGGCGCTGCCCGCAGTGGCCGCAGGTGAACAGGTCCATGGGGTTCCGGGGCGGAGGAGCGGGCCGGCGGTGGGGCGGGCTGCGCGCGGGCGGCGTGGTGCAGGATGGGGCCAGGGAGGTGGGAGTGGCGGGCGGCGGGGGCGCCGGGTTGTTGGGGTATCGGACGGCGTGCTGGCGGGGGAGGGCTAGGCGGGGAGGTCGGCGTCGCCTTCGCCGAGGGCGCGCTGCATGATGACGACGTCGAGCCAGCGGTCGAACTTGCGGCCGGCGGCGCGGATGGTGCCGGTGCGCTGGAAGCCGAGGCTGGCGTGCATGCCGATCGAGCCGATGTTCTCGGCGTCGCCGATGACGGCGATCATCTGGCGCAGGCCTGCGGCCTCGGCGTCGACCAGCAGGCGGGCGACGAGCTGCTTGCCGACGCCCTGGCCGCGGACGTCGTCGCGGACGTAGATGCTGTCCTCGACGAGGAAGCGGTAGGCGGGGCGTTCGCGGAACGGCCCGTAGTACGCGAAGCCGAGGATGCCGGTGGCGTCGCTGGCCACGCGCCAGGTGAAGCCGCGGGCGTTGCCGCGGGCGAAGCGGACGGCGATCTGCTCCAGCGAGGGCGGGGCGTCCTCGAAGGTGCCGGTGCCGTGCAGGACGTGGTGGGCGTAGATTGCCTGGATCTCCGGCAGGTCGGCGTCCGTGGTGGCGCGGATATCCATGGCGGTTGCCTCCTGTGCGAGCCGGCGGTACGAGCATAGGGGGGCGGGCGCCGGGGTTCCAGGCGCTGCGGGTTGCGAAATGAGCGCCGGGGTTGCGGTGTCCGGCGCTCCCCGCCGTGCAGCGGCGGGCGGGTGGCGGCCCTGTCCGCCCGGAGCGAAGGGGAAATTTCATCGTCTTTTAAGCGTCTGCGTGGTAGTCATTCGGGCTCGGGCGGACAATGCGTGCCCGGTTCCGCTGGGGAAGGAAGCGCCTTGGATCGAGCTTTGGGCGAAGACGGACCGGCTGATGACGCCGCGGTGTCCCGCCTTGCCGGGCCCGGCCCGGAGCCGGGTGCGCCTGGCGAGGCGCGTCGGGCGCTGGAGGCGCGGCTGCGGGCGATGATCGCGGCGGCGCGCCACCACGGGGTCGATCTCGACGCGCGCGATTTCCGCGGCCAGGTGGGCGAGGCGCTGCCGACGGCGGCCTCGCTGGTGGGCTGGGCGCGCGAGCAGGGGCTGACGGCGCGGGCGCTGAAGCTGCGCTGGCGCAACCTGTTCCGCTTCGCCGATGCGCCGCCGACGGTGCTGCTGTTCAACGAGGGCGGCGCGGGCCTGCTGGTGGGCGTGGACGCCACGCGCGACGTGGTGTGGATGCAGGACCCGTCGGCTGCGGCCGGCGATCCGCCGATCGCGGTGGACCAGCTGCGGCTGTCGCAGGTGTGGTCCGGCGAGGTGATCCTGGTGCGCCGGCAGCGCAGCCGGGTGGAGTTCGAGGCGCCGTTCGACCTGGCGTGGATCGCCGGGATCGTGCTGGAGCAGCCGAAGCTGCTGCGCGACATCAGCCTGGCGTCGCTGGTGCTGAGCGTGCTGACGATCGTGCCGGCGCTGCTGGTGATGTCGGTGATCGACCGGGTGGTGGCGCACCACAGCATGTCGACGCTGATCCTGCTGTCGACGATCCTGGTGATCCTGAGCGCCTACGAGACCATGCTGGGCTGGAGCCGGCGCGAGCTGGTGGGCGTGCTGTCGGCGCGGATCGACACCAAGCTGAACCTGCACATCTTCACCCGGCTGCTGGCGCTGCCGGTGGACTATTTCGAGCACCATCCGGCGGGCGAGACGGTCAGCCGTCTGTTCCAGGTGTTCAAGGTGCGCGACTTCCTGACCGGCAAGCTGCTGAGCACGTTCCTCGACGCGTTCACCCTGGTGTTCCTGCTGCCGTTCCTGTTCTGGCTGGATGCGACGCTGGCGTGGATGGTGCTGGCGGCATCGGGGTTCATCGCGGTGGTGATCATGATCTTCCTGCGCCCGGTGGGCCGGCTGATCGGGCGGGTGATCGCCGCGGAGAACCGCAAGGCATCGGTGATGTCGGAGACGGTGCAGGGGATACGCACCATCAAGACGCTGGCGCTGGAGCCGTCACGACGGGCCGAGTGGGACGAGCGGGTGGCCGAGACCAGTGCCGCACGGCTGGCGGCGCTGCGCATGGCGAACTGGCCGCAGACGATCATCCAGCCGATCGAGCTGTTCATCTCGCGCGGCGTGATCATGGTGGGCGCCTATCTGGCGCTGAGCGACACCACGGGGCTCGCGGTGGGCGGGCTGATCGCGTTCATGATGCTGGGGCAGCGGGTGACGCAGCCGCTGGTGGGCATCGCGCGGCTGCTGGAGGAGATGACGGACGTGCGCGCCTCGGTCGCCGAGGTGGGCCAGGTGCTGAACCAGCCGACCGAGACCCGGGCGCTGACCACCGGGATGCGACCGCGTCTGGAAGGGCACATCGTGCTCGACGGGCTGACCTTCACCTATCCGCGGGCGAAGAGCGTGACGCTGGAGGACGTGTCGTTCGACGTTCCTGCGGGCACCATGCTGGGGCTGGTCGGGCGGTCGGGATCGGGCAAGTCGACGGTCACCCGGCTCTTGCAGGGGATCAACCGCGAGTACAGCGGCTTCCTCAAGATCGACGGGGTGGAGCTGCGCGAGATCAACCTCACGCATCTGCGGCGCAACCTCGGCATCGTCCTGCAGGACAACTTCCTGTTCCGCGGCACGGTGCGCGACAACATCGCGGCCGGGCGTCCCGGCCTGACGCTGGAGGACGTGGTGCGTGCGGCGCGGCTGGCCGGCGCGGAGGAGTTCATCGAGCGGCTGCCGCAGGGCTACGAGACCTGGATCGAGGAGGGCTCGCCCAACATCTCCGGCGGGCAGAAGCAGCGGCTGGCGATCGCGCGCGCGGTGATCTCCGACCCGCGCATCCTGATCCTGGACGAAGCGACCAGTGCGCTCGACCCGGAGAGCGAGGCGCTGGTGAATGCCAACCTCGCGCGCATCGCCATGGGCCGGACGATGGTGATCGTGTCGCACCGGCTGTCGTCGCTGGTGGATTGCGACCAGATCGCGGTGCTGGACCGTGGCCGGCTGGTGGACGTGGCGCCGCACAACGTGCTGGTGGAGCGCTGCTCGATCTACCGCCAGCTGTGGCTGCAGCAGAACCGGCACCTGAACGAGAAGGGCCGGCAGCCGCCGCTGGCGCCCGTGCTCGCGCAGGGCGACTGAGGAGAAGGCGATGTCGGGACGCAGCCTGACGCCGGTGGGACCGGCGGAACCGCCAGCCCGGCCGGAGCGGCGGGGGGAGGGGCGAGCTGCGCGTGGGCCGGAGATCCCGCTCTCGGTGCTGGAGTTCCACTCTCCGTCGGCGGCGATGGTCAATGCGCAGGCGCTGCCCGGTGCGCGGTTCACCGTGTGGGCGGTGGCGAGCCTGGTGGCGTGCTGCGCCACCGCGGCGTGGCTGATCCCGATCGACCGGGTGGTGACGGCGAGCGGCAAGGTGGTCTCGGTGTCGGCCAACGAGGTGGTGCAGCCGCTGGAAACGGCGATCGTGCGCTCGATCGACGTGCAGGAGGGTCAGGTGGTGCACAAGGGCGACCTGCTGGCCCGGCTCGACCCGACCGACAGCACCGCCGACGTGGGGGCCAGCACGCAGCAGACCGCCAGCTTCCAGGCCGAGGTCGACCGGCTGAGCGCCGAGGCGCAGGGCGTGGCGTACCGGCCGGCGGGCAGCGGCCCGGCGAGCCAGGTGCAGGCGGCGATCTTCGCGCAGCGCCTGGGCGAGCACAGCGCGCGGCTGCAGAACTACCAGCAGAAGATCGAGGGCTTCGCCGTCCTGGTGCAGCGCGACGAGCAGGACGCGGAGAGCTACAAGCAGCGTCTCGCGATCGCGGCCAACGTGGCCGGCATGCGCGAGGAGCTGCAGCGCGACGCGGTGGGCAGCCGGCTGAACACGCTGCAGGCGCAGGATGCGCAGGTCGAGGCGCAGCGCTCGCTGGCGGCGGCGCTGCGTTCGGCGCAGCAGGATCGCGCGCAGCTGCAGGGCGCGGTGGCCGAGCGCGACGCCTACGAGCAGGAGTGGCGGTCGAAGATCTCGCAGGATCTGACCGATGCGTCACGCAAGCTCAGCGAGACGCAGCAGCAGCTGGCCAAGGCGCAGCTGCGCAGCGGGCTGGTGGCGCTGCGCGCCGGGCAGGACGGGGTGGTGCAAACCATCGCCAAGGTGTCCGTGGGTTCGGTGCTGGCGTCCGGCGACCAGTTCTTCACGCTGGTGCCGCTGAACTCGCCGCTCGAGGTCGAGGCCAACATCCCGGCGAGCGAGTCGGGCTACGTGCATGTCGGCGACAAGGTGACGGTGAAGTTCGCGACCTTCCCCTACACGCGCTACGGCGGGGCGGACGGGACGGTTCGGCTGACCAGTGCGGACAGCTTCACCACCGATCAGCAGGCGCCGCGCCGGGGGGCGCCGCAGCCGCCGCAGGATGCGGGCGGGCAGGTGTTCTACCGCGGCAGGGTGACGCTGGACCGGGTGACGTTCCACGACACGCCGCCAGGATTCCACATCATCCCGGGCATGCCGGTCACCGCCGACATCAACGTGGGCAAGCGGACCATCGCCAGCTACCTGCTGGGCTCGATCATGCCGGTGGTCGGCGAAGGCATGCGCGAGCCGTGAGACGGCCGAGCCAGTCTCCACGCGGCGGCTGAGGCGATGGCTGGGCTGCGGATGAACTTCCTGCGCACGCCGGCGGGGCGGCTGCGGCGGGCCGTCGCCCTGGCGGAGCGCGGCGAGGTGGTGGCGGCGTTCCCGCTGCTGGCGCGCGCGGCGGGTGCGGGGCTGCCGGAGGCGCAATACAGGGTGGGGCGCGCATACCTGGAGGGTGCGGGGGTGCCGCCGAGCCCGTCCGACGCGGCGACGTGGCTGGAGCGTGCGGCGGAGGCGGGGTGGGTCGAGGCGCAGAGCCTGCTGGCGACGCTGTACCTTTACGGGTTGGCGGGTGACGGCGCGGGGGCGCGGCTGTTCCGCGAGGTGGGGGTTGGAAGTGCGCCGGACTTCGCCCGGGCCGCGCGCTGGGCTCGGGCGGCGGCGGAGCAGGGGTCGCCGGAGGCTCAGGCGCTGCTCGGCTACCTGCTGGTGTCGGGGCCGGAGTCGATGCGCGACGTGGCGGCGTCGGACGCCTGGTATGCGCGCTCGGCCGCGGCGGGGTGTCCGCAGGGCCAGCTCGGGGTGGGGCTGGGGCTGCTGCGCCAGGCCGAGGATGCGGCGACCCAGGTCAAGGCGGCGGCGGCGCTGGCGGCGGCGGCCCAGGCGGGGTTGCCGACGGCGCTGTATCTGCTCGGGGTGATGACGGAGCGCGGGTCCGGGGTGGTGCACGACGTGGCCGCGGCGTCGGCGCTGTATCGGCAGGCGGCGGAGAAGGGTGTGCGGTCCGGGCAGGCGCGCTGGGGGCTGGCGCTGATGGAGGGGCGCGGGGTCGCGGTCAACCTGGTCGAGGGCGAGAGCTGGCTGCGGCGGGCGGCGCTCGCGGGCGATGCGGAGGCGGCGGCGCTGGTCGGCGACCTGTATGCGAAGCGGGCCGAGCTGCCGCCGAACTACGCGGAGGCGGCGATCTGGTACAGGCGGGCGGCGGAGGGCGGCCATGCGGCGGCGGCACGGGCGCTGGGACTGCTGTTCCTGACCGGGGCGGGGGTATCGCGCGATCCGGAGGAGGCGGCACGCTGGTTCCGCCGAGCGGCCGAGGCGGGCGACCGGCTGGCGCAGATGGATCTCGGCAACCTCGTGCTGTCGGGCGACGCGGCACCGGAGGACCGGGTGCGCATCCGCGCCTGGTTCGAGCAGGCGGCGACGTCGGGCGACCTGGTGGCGGCGTTCAATTTCGGGCTCTGCCTGGCCGAGGGGGTGGGAATCGAGCGCGACGACCGCGCGGCCGCGATGTGGCTGCGCCGGGCCGCGGACGGGGTGGTGAACGCGCAGTACTGGTACGCGCGGATGCTGGTCGAGGGGCGCGGGGTCGAGGCGAACCTGGAGGAGGGACGCGCCTGGTTCGAGCGGGCGGCGCAGGCGGGCATGGCGGATGCGCGGATGGGGCTTGCGGAGCTGATGCTCAAGGGGCGTGGCGGGTCGCGCGACCATCCCGGCGCGCTCGCCTGGTTCGAGGCGGCGGCGGGCCAGGGGCATGTGGGGGCGATGTTCGCGGCGGGCGCGATGCATGGCGGCGGGCATGAGGTGGCGGAGGACCGGGTGCAGGCCGAGCGCTGGTTCCGCCGGGCGGCGGAGCGCGGGCACGGGCACGCGCAGATGATGCTGGGGCGGTATCTGGCGCAGGGCCTGGGCGGGCGGCGCGACGCGGCGGAGGCGCTGCTGTGGCTGGAGCGGGCTCAGGCGCAGGGCCTGGGCGAGGCGGCGGCGGACGTGGCTCGCCTGGTGGGCGTTGCGGTTTGAGCCAGGAAGTCCAGAGGCTCCGCCTCTGGACTCCGCTCAAGGCCAAGTCTTGAGAATCCTGGTGCTTAGGTCATGGTTTCCAAAGGGCTCGGCCCTTCGGCGGGTCTGGGCAGAGCCCGGCCTCGCTTCCTGACCGGCGCTGCGGTCGAGGCGCTGCTGCGCGGGCAGGTCGCCGGCCCCGACGCGCTGCGCTGGCTGGACCGTGCGCACCGGCTGGCGCCGGCGGACCCGACGATCGCGCTGGCGCTGGCCGGGGCAAGGCTGGGCGCGGGGGACGTGGCGGGGGCGGAGCGGCTGCTGCGCCCGCTGGCCGGGCGGTTCGGGCTGCGCGAGGCGCATGCGGGGCTGGTGGCGTGCGCGCTGCGGCTGGGGCGGTTGGAGGCGGCGGCGCGGGCGCTGGGGTCGCTGCTGTCGCGCCACGTGGTGGACGCGACCACCGAGGCGCTGGCGGGGCTGGTGGTGGCGCGCGGCGGCGGCGGCTGGGTTGGCGTGCGCGGCGACGGGGGGCTGGCGGGGACGCTGGACGGGGCGCGGGTGGTGCTGGACGGGGTGCGGCTTGCCGGCGGGATGCTGCCGGAGGGGTGGCGCGGGGCGGGGGTTCTCGCAGTGGAGCGGGGTGGGCGGGCGCTGATCGGGAGTCCGCTGGCACTCGGGGTGATGGGGCGGGTGGAAGGGGTGGTGGAGGTGGTGCCGGGCGGGCTGCGCGGCTGGGCGTGGCATCCGGGCGAGCCGGACCGCGACCCGGTGCTGGAGCTGCATCTGCCGGATGGCGGGGTGCGGCGGCTGGTGGCGGCGGATGCGGCGGTGCTGATCGAGAGTGCGGCGCCGCTGGCGCGGCCGCGCGGGTTCGCGGTGGCGCTGCAGGCGTTGCCGGCGGGTGCGGCAACGGGGGCGCTGCGGGTTCGTGATGCGGCGGGGCGGCACCTGTTGGGCAGCCCGCTCGACCCGGGGCTGGAGGCGCGGGTGGCGTGCGGCGCGGAGACGGCGACGGCGTGGCTGCCGGTGTGGGCGGATGTGGTGGGGGCGCCGGCAGGAGGCGTGCGGGCGGCGGCGGTGGACGTGGTGGTGCCGGTGCATCGCGGGCTGGCCGGGACGATGGCGTGCCTGCGCGGGGTGCTGGCGACGCTGCCGGCGGGCAGCGTGCTGCATGTGGTGGATGACGGGTCGCCGGAGCCGGCGCTGGTGGCGGCGTTGCGGCGGCTGGCGGGCGATCCGCGGGTGCGGCTGCTGCGGCGGGAGCGGGCGGGGGGGTTTCCGGGGGCGGCCAATGCCGGGCTGTGCGCGGCGGCGGGGCGCGACGTGGTGCTGCTGAACAGCGACACGCTGGTGGCGCCGGGGTGGCTGGAGGCGCTGCGCGCGGTGGCGCATTCGGCGCCGGACATCGGCAGCGCGACGCCGCTGTCGAACGAGGCGACGATCTTCTCGTACCCGGACGTGGCGGGGGGCAACCCGGTGCCGGACCCGGTGCGCGGCGGGGCCGGGGTGCGGCGGGCGGCCCGGCTGGCGGCGGCGGCGAACCGCGGGGTGGCGGTGGAGGTTCCGACCGGGCACGGGTTCTGCCTGTACCTGCGGCGGGACTGCCTCGATGCGGTGGGGCTGCTGCGCGAGGACGTGTTCGCGCAGGGCTATGGCGAGGAGAACGATTTCTGCCTGCGCGCGCGCCACCGCGGCTGGCGGCACGTGGCGGCGGCGGGGGTGTTCGTGGGCCACGTGGGCGGAGCCAGCTTCGGCGCCGCGGCGGAGGGGCTGCGGGTGCGCAACCTGGCGGTGCTGAACCGGCTGCATCCTGGGTGGGACGCGCTGGTGGCAGCGCATGTGGCGCGCGACCCGCTGGGGCCGGCGCGGCGGCGGATGGATGCGCTGCGCTGGCGGGCGGGGCGGGCGCCGGCAGGGGCGGTGGTGCTGGTCACGCACGATGGCGGCGGCGGGGTGGCACGGGTGGTGCGCGAGCGCTGTGCGGCGCTGCGGGCGGCGGGGCTCCGGCCTGTCGTGCTGCGGCCGGGGCTGGCCGGGGCTGCGGGGATGGGGTCCGCGGGTGCGGGGTCTGGCGTGAGGGAGTCCGGTGACGGAGCGGCAGGCGAGGCTGCGGCGGCAGACGCTGCGGCGGGTCGCGTCTGCCTGGTCTCGGACGCGCTGGAGGAGCCGGGGGTGGTGGGGGCGTATCCGAACCTGCGGTTCCGGCTGCCGGGGGAGCTGGGGGCGCTGGTGCGGCTGCTGCGGCGGGACGGGGTGCGGCACGTCGAGGTGCACCACCTGCTGGGGCACGAGCGGTCGGTGCTGGGGCTGGGGGCGCGGCTTGGGGTGGGGTACGAGGTCTGGGTGCACGACTACGCGTCGTTCTGCCAGCGCATCGCCCTGGTGGGGCCGGCGGGGCGGTACTGCGGCGAGCCCGACCTTGCCGGGTGTGCGGCGTGCGTCGCCGATCAGGGGTCGCTGCTGGAGGAGGAGATCGGCATGGCGGAGCTGGTGGCGCGTTCGGCGGTGGAGCTGGCGGGCGCCGGCCGGGTGGTGGTGCCTTCGGCGGATGCGGCACGGCGGCTGGCGCGGCATTTCCCGGGCGTGCGGGCGGCGGTGCAGGGCTGGGAGGACGACGCGGCGTTGCCGCCGCTGCGGGTGCCGGGGGGGATGGCTGTCGCGGGGGCGGACGCCGGGGCACGCGGTGGTCCGGAGGTCGGGTCGGGCGGGCGGCTGCGGGTGTGCGTGGCGGGCGCGATCGGGGTGGAGAAGGGCTATGAGGTGCTGCTGGGCTGCGCGCGGGACGCGCGGGCGCGGGGGCTGCCGATCGAGTTCGTGGTCGCGGGCTCGACGCTGGACGATTCGCGGCTGATGGCCGCCGGGCCGGTGTTCGTGACCGGGCCATACCGCGAGGCGGAGGCCCGGGCGCTGATCGCCGCGCAGGGGTGCGACCTGGGGTGGGTGCCGTCGATCTGGCCGGAGACCTGGTGCTACACGCTCGGGCACCTGATGCAGGCGGGGCTCGCCGTGGTGGCGTTCGACCTGGGCGCGCCGGCGGAGCGCATCCGCGCCGCGGGGCGGGGATGGCTGCTGCCGCTGGGGCTGGGGGCGGGGGCGGTGAACGAGGCGTTGCTGCGGGTGGGGAGGGCAGGAAGGCCAGGGGCTCTGCCCCTGGACCCCGCCGGGGGCTGAGCCCCCGGACCCGCGCATGAAAGGGGTTGCGCGGCACGGTTCGGGCGTCTTGCCGCGGGTTCGACAGGATGGTTTCCGGAGGCGTTGGGCGTTTGGCGAGCCGGGTGTCGCCTGCGCATGGTTGCGACGGGCCGATGGCGCTCTTGCAATGCGGACGGAGGAGGGCGCGGCCTTGCTTGCGGTCGTGGCGGCTTGCAGGGCACAACCTGACGTCGCAGACTCGGGGCCTGGGCTGACAGCCCGTTGGACAACTCGCTCGGCCGAGACATGTGGCGTGTTCCGTGGGTAACGGAGCGGCCCCGGGCCCGTGCGCACCGGAGCGCGGAAGCGCGTCGGATGGCTCGGCAGAGATGGGTTGCCAGACGGGTTCCGAGCGGTCGGTAGGAGGAAGCGAGCATGTCCGAAGCCGAGGCGTCCCCGCGCGTGGTCACCGAGCTCAAGGTGTCTGGGCACCTGATGACGCTCGATGCCGGGGTGTTCTGCCTGTTCCATGCGCCGGGTTCCACGCTGGCCAACCCGGCGACCGGCCTGCCGGGGGTGCGGCTGTCGCTGCCGCCCGCAGCCGGCGCGGCGGCTGCGGGCGGAGCCGCGGTGCTGGCGATCCGCACCTTCGGCGATGACGGCTGGCTCGGCGGGCAGGACAGCGCGGCGCTGATCCGGGTGAGCCGGGGGCCGGCGCAGGTGCTGGTCACGGTGTACCAGGAGCTGGAGGGGCGGCAGGAGGCGCCGCGGCTGCAGGTGATGCGGCTGAGCGGTGCGGCGGGGGCTGTGGGGGCGCCAGCGACCGGCGGGGTGGCTGCGGCCGGGATGGCGGCGGTCGGCGCGGGTGTTGCGCCGGCGGCTCCAAGCCGGGCGAGCGGGCCCGCGTCGCTGCCGGCGGTCGCGGCGCCGGTGCCGGCGCCTGCCGCGGCGGTTCCGCGTCCGGTGGCGCCGCCCGCCGGGGTGGGCGGAGCCGCCGGGGCGGCGACGCCGGCCGGGCCTGTCGCGCCGGCCGCCGCGGGAGTGGCGCCCGGGGGCGGGGCGACGCCGGGAGCCGGGCCGCAGCAGGCCGAGGTGGCGGCGCACGTGCAGGGGCGCGGCGACGTGCTCGCGCGGCTCGGCGAGTGGATGGGCGAGCCGGGCAGCCAGCGCTGGGTCGAGGGGTTCGCCATCGCGCCGCGCGGCCGGGTCGAGCGCGAGGACATCGAGTACCAGGCGGTGCTGGGTCGCGGCTGGATGTCGCCCTGGGCGTCGGCGGGGACGTATTGCGGCAGCCGCGGCATGGCGTTGCCTATCCTAGGACTCCGGGTGCGGCTGCGCGGGGCTGCTGCGGCCCGATTCGAGTGCAGCGTGCGGGCGACCTTCGTCGATGGCAGCGCGGCCGGGCCGAGTGCTGCGGGCGAGGCACTGGAGTCGGCGAGCCTCGCACCGCTGGAGGCGTTCCGGGTCGAGATCTCGGAGCACGCACGGGCCGCGGGCCATGCGGCGGACGCTGCGGCTGCGGGCCCGGCGCCGGGGGCGGCCGGCCGGCCGGCTCGGGCTGCCGGCAAGCGCCCGGTTCGTGCGGCGACGGCTACGCCGGCGGGCCCGGGGGCCGGATCCGGCGGGGCGGTGGCCGGCAGGGTGCCTGCGGTGCAGGGAGTGGGCGCGCGGCCGCGCGGCCGCGGCGGCAAGGCTTAGGAGGGCGGCACGCCGGCAGCGGCGCGGCTGCGCCGGCACGCACAGCAATGCGTTACCTGTTCATCCACCAGAACTTCCCGGCGCAGTTCCTCCATCTGGTTCGCAGGCTGGTGGCGGAGGACCGCCACGACATCCTGTTCATCACCGAGGCCAACCCAAACCAGATCCGCGGGGTGCGCAAGGTCGTCTACCAGATGCCGCGCGCGCTCAACCCGCAGGCGCATCGCGACGCCCAGGAGTTCGAGCTGGCGGTGCTGCGTGCCGAGATCGTTGCTGCCACGGCGGCGCAGCTCAAGGCGCTGGGCTATGCGCCGGACATCATCATCGGCCACCACGGCTGGGGCGAGCTGCTCAACATCGGCGACGTCTGGCCCGACGTGCCGCTGCTCGGCTACCAGGAGTTCTACTATCGCACCCAGGGGACCGACGTGGGGTTCGACCCCGAGTTCCCGACTCCGGTCGCGGCCCTGTCGCGGGTACGGGCGAAGAACGCGGTCAACCTGCTGTGCCTGACCAATCCCGGGCGCGGGCAGTCGCCGACGCTGTTCCAGCGCTCGACCTACCCGGACTGGGCGCAGGCCAACATCACCGTGGTGCCGGAGGGGGTGAACCTCGAGGCGTGCCGGCCGGACCCGGAGTCGGCGGCGCGGCCGTTCGCGCTGGGCGGGTTCGGCGTGCCGGCGGGGGCTTCGCTGCTGACCTACGTCTCGCGCGACCTCGAGCCGTATCGCGGGTTCCACATCCTGATGCGCGCGTTGCCGCGCCTGCTGCGGGCGCGGCCGGACCTGCATGTGGTCATGGTGGGCGGGGACGGGGTGAGCTACGGCGCGCGGCTTGCCGAGGGGACCTGGCGCGAGCGGCTGCTTGCCGAGGTCGGGCCGCTCGACCCGGCGCGGGTCTGCTTTCCGGGGCGGGTCGGCTACGACGACTACATCCGGCTGCTGCAGCGCTCGGACGCGCACGTTTATTTCACCTATCCGTTCGTGGCGTCGTGGTCGCTGCGCGAGGCACTGGCCTGCGGCTGCGCGCTGGTGGCGAGCGACACCGCGCCGGTGCTGGAGTTCGTGGCGGACCGGCAGACCGGGCTGCTGTCGCCGTTCCTCGATCCCGGCGCGCTGGCGGATCGGGTGCTGCTGCTGCTGGAGGACCGGGCGATGGCGGCGGGGCTGCGGCAGGCGGCACGGGCGCATGCGCTGGCGACGCTGGCGATGCCGGTCTACCTCGAGGCCTACCAGGCGCTGATCGCCCGGGTGGTGAGGGACGGTGGTCGGTAGGCCGAGGGCGCTGCTCCCGGCCTGAAGGAGGCGACCCGCCCCGGACCGGCACACTCGGTGGTCGGGGGCGCCGTCCTGCCTGGGTGATGGTTTCCAGAGGGCTTCGCCCTTTGCCGGTTTGGGCGTAGCCCGCGCAAGGCTCCGACGGCCTGTCTGGGCCACTGGAATGCGGGCGGAGGGAGGGCCCGGCCTTGCCTGCTGCTCAGCGCTGGCTTGGGATCTCGTCGAACACCGTGTGGGCGAGGGTGACGAGGTGGCCGGCGGAGAGGTTGAAGCCGGCGCGCTCGGCGTCCTGTGCCAGGGACAGCAGGCGATCGGACAGCACCAGCGGGCTGATTTCGCGGTCGGAGAGCGCGGGGGCGATCGCGGTGGCGAAGCCGCGGAAGGCGAGCTGGGTCATGCAGGTCACGGAATTGATTCCTTTCCAAGCGGTCGTCATTGGCCGCGGAATCATCCTGGGGTACCCAAGGTTTATGTCTGGTTAACGCCGGCGCGCCGTTCCGGTCAGACGCAGGCGCCACCCTGGTCATCGCGGTGCATCGCCGGGCCGGGGTTGCCGGTGAGGGCCAGCACCCGCAGCGAGGAGGCGAGCGGGCGTTGCGGCTCGCGCGCGCCGTCGACCTCGGCGATCAGGGTGGACAGGCTCTGGCGGCGGCCCAGCGCCATCGCCGACAGCGCGGACCAGAACTCCGGCTCGAGTGCCACGCTGGTGCGGTGGCCGGCCAGGGTGAAGCTGCGTTTGATCAGGGCCCGTATCGTTCGCATCGTCATTTCTCCGGGTATGCCATCAGGCGGGGGTCGACCACGCGGTCGAAGGTTTCGGCGTCGATCTCGCCCGAGGCCAGGGCGGCCTCGCGCAGGGTGTGGCCGCCGACATGGGCCTCGTGCGCGATGTGCGCCGCGCGGTCGTAGCCGATGACCGGGGCCAGCGCCGTGACCAGCATCAGCGAGCTGTCGAGCAGCTCGGCGATGCGTTCGCGGTTCAGCTCGGTGCCCTCGATCGTGTAGCGGCGGAAGGTGCCGCTCACGTCGGCGAGGCGACGCGCCGAATTCAGGACGTTCATGATGATGACCGGGCGCATCACGTTGAGCTCGAAGTTGCCCTGGGCGCCGGCAAAGGCGACGGCGGCGTCCTCGCCGATCACCTGGGTGCAGACCATGACCATGGCCTCGCACTGCGTCGGGTTGACCTTGCCCGGCATGATCGAGGAGCCCGGCTCGTTCTCCGGCAGCGTGAGCTCGCCGAGGCCGCAGCGCGGGCCGGAGGCGAGCCAGCGCACGTCGTTGGCGATCTTCATCAGGGCCACGGCGGCGCCGCGTATCGCGGCCATCGCGGCGACCATGGCGTCGAGCCCGCCGAGGGCCGCGAACTTGTTCGGCGCGGTGCGGAACGGCTGGTCGGTCAGTGCGGCGATGCGCGCGGCGATGGCCTCGGCGAAGCCGGGCGGGGCGTTGAGGCCGGTGCCGACCGCGGTGCCGCCGGCGGCGAGCTCCAGCAGGCCGTCCTGGGCGGCGCGGATGCCGGCGATGGCGTGGCGCAGCTGGTGGGCGTAGCCCGACCACTCCTGGCCGACAGTCAGCGGCACCGCGTCCTGCAGGTGGGTGCGGCCGATCTTGACAACGTCGGCCCAGAGCTCGGCCTTGGCCTCGATGGCGCCGGCGAGCCGGTCGAGGGAGGGGAGCAGGACGCGCTCGATCTCGAGCCGGGCGGCGATGTGCATCGCGGTGGGGAAGGTGTCGTTGGACGACTGCCCCATGTTGCAGTCGTCGTTGGGGTGGACCGGCTTCTTGCTGCCGATCGTGCCGCCCAGCAGCTGGATGGCACGGTTCGAGATCACCTCGTTGCAGTTCATGTTCGACTGGGTGCCCGACCCGGTCTGCCAGACGTAGAGCGGGAACTCGGCGTCGAGGCGGCCGGCGATGATCTCGTCGGCGACCTGGCACATGGCGCGGGCCTTGGTGCGGTCGAGCCGGCCGGCGTCGGCGTTGACCAGGGCGGCGGCCTTCTTCACCACCGCCATCGCGTGGGCGACCTGGATCGGCATGATGTCGCGGCCGATGGAGAAGTGGACCAGGCTGCGCGCGGTCTGCGCCCCCCAGTAGCGGTTCGCGGGCACCTCGACACGGCCCATGCTGTCGCTCTCCCAGCGCAGGCCGGTGGCGTCGATGCCGATCGGCATGGCAGGCGCGGCGGCGGGGGTGTCTGCGGCCATCGTTACGCTCCAGGACAAGGTCCCGCGCGGAATACGGGGGGGTGCGGTATTTGGATGCGTTCCTGGGTGAGAGCCAGTCGGATTTTCTGTAGGCGGGGGCTTGGAGGCCGGGGCTGGGGGGGTGACAGGAAGCAAGGCTGGGCTCTGCCCAGACCCGCCAGGGGCGCGCCGCCCCTGGACCGGCGTCATGGGAAGCAGGTTCGGGGCGGGCAATTGTGCGGTTGTTAGAATTACAATTAAAATTCTCAAAATCTCTAATAGCCGAGGTGGAACTCAGATAACATGGAGATAAAATTGTTTGTAAGACAAGATTTAAGCAGCACGCAACGAATCAATGCAGTAAAAAAAGAATTCACGACGGTTACATTGTAGTGAACTGTCCTCTAACAAACTCTGAGCTACTACATAGTATTCGTGGCATCTTGAGTGCATGGTTCTATCCGCGGCAGCCATCGATAGTTTCCATTCGCCGGCAGACGGATTTCAGATGCGGATGCACTATTCGCTTTATCTCACCAACTTAATGTCAGCGATCGATATGGTGCACGACGTTCACCGCACCCCTTTTCAGACGGCTTTGGAGGAAGGCCTGAGAACCTCCAATGTTCCGGGAGCTGAGGTTCTGGGCTACATACGTGAGCTTAGAAACGGCGTTGTTCACCGTGGGATAGATCCCACTAGCAGTGGCGTAGTCGTCGACGGGACGGTTTGTGCTATCGCTCCGCCTGTCGTGCAGACCCGGTGTGGCTCTCGTAGCTATGCTGCGTCAGCCTGGTTGCTGCGGGATGTATTCTCCCACTGCGAAGCCGGTACGAAGCCGGTCATCGAACACTTCCTTGAATCAGGCTTCGAGGAACTCGCTTCGGTGAAGCCGGAGGAGATGCTTAGTGACGCGCTTATCACCATCCAAGGGACTCCGCATATACCTGACTGGGCAAAGGATATGGCGCCCAAACTCATGGAGACGGAAATGCTGGTGACAGCCCAGGCTCACCACATTGAAAAAATCCGGGGGCTTCTGAAACGATCCGCCGGCTAACGGATCGTTTGATTTGTGGCGTGTCCAAGGACCTCTGCTGGCGAGCCCGAACGTCCTTCCATGCGCCGGTCCAGGGGCGGCTCGCCCCTGCCGGGTCTGGGCAGAGCCCGGCCTTGCCTACAGCCGTGCCGCAGCCCAGCGCGCGGAGTCTGCGACGACCGGGTCGGGGTCGTCGCAGAGGCGGAGGGCGGCAGGGCGCAGGGCAGGGTCGGCGGAGTTGCCGATGGCGTTGAGCACGTTGCGCACGAGGCGGGCGCGGCCGATGCGCTTGATGGGCGAGCCGGAGAAGCGGGTGCGGAAGGCGGCGTCGTCGAGGGTGGCGAGTTCGGCGAGGTGGGGGGCGGTGAGGTCGTCGCGGGCGCGCAGCCTGGCGGGGGCGGGGGTTTGGGCGAAGCGGTTCCACGGGCAGGCGGCGAGGCAGTCGTCGCAGCCGTAGATGCGGTTGCCGAGCTTCGGGCGCAGGTCGGGGGGGATCGGGCCGCGGTGCTCGATGGTCAGGTAGGAGATGCAGCGGGTGGCGTCGAGGCGGTAAGGCGCGGGGAAGGCGTCGGTGGGGCAGGCGGCAAGGCAGCGCGTGCAGGAGCCGCAGGTGGCGCCGGCGTGGGGGTCGGGGGGGAGTTCGAGGGTGGTGTAGATCTCGCCGAGCAGGAGCCAGGAGCCGTGCGCGCGGGAGACCAGGTTGGTGTGCTTGCCCTGCCAGCCGAGGCCGGCCTGCTCGGCGAGGGGTTTTTCCATCACCGGGGCGGTGTCGACGAACACCTTGACCTCGGCGGCGAAGCGGCTGGCCACGAACTGGGCGAGGTGCTTGAGCATGCCCTTGACCACGTCGTGGTAGTCGCGGTTGCGGGCATAGACCGAGATGTTGCCGCGGTCGGGGCAAGCGAGGGTGGCGAGGGGGTCGCCGTCGGGGGCGTAGGACAGGCCGAGGGCGATGACGCTGCGCGCTTGCGGCCAGAGGGATTGCGGGTGGGAGCGCTCGGCCTGGCGGTCGGCGAGCCAGCCCATGTCGCCGTGCTGGCCGCTGGCGACGAAGGCGGCGAGGCGGTCGCGGGCCTCGGGGCCAAGGGCGGCGGGGGCGAAGCCGATGGCGTGGAAGCCGAGGGCGAGGGCGCGGTCGCGGATCAGGGAGGCAGGAAGACCAGGGCGCTGCCCTGGACCGGCCGGGGGCTGAACCCCCGGACCCGCACCGGACAGGGTTGACGGCATTTCGTGTGCCGGTCCAGGGGCGCGGCCCCTGGCGGAGGCCAGCGGCGGCGCCTCTGGCCTTGCCTGCTTCAGCCCGGCTCGGACGATGACGGCTTGGACGAGAGCGGCATCGGCACGTAGCGGACGCCTTCGCTGCCCTGGATCAGCAGCAGCACGGCCTTGCGGTCCTGCTTGCGGATGGCGTCGACGCGCTGGCGCAACTCGGACGGGGTGTTCACCGCCTCCTGCTGGACCTCGACGATGACATCGCCGGCCTTGAGGCCGTGCTCGGCGGCGGGGCCGCTTTTGTTGACGTCGGTGATGACGACGCCCTTCTGGTCGCCGCCGAGGCTGAACTTCTGCCGCGACTCGTCGGTGATCGAGGCGACGTGCATGCCGAAGTCGGACAGCTCGGAGGCGCCGGAGGGCTTGCGGGCAGGCTCGCCGGGGGTGCCGTTGTCGGCCATCTTGGCCTCGGACGGCATCTCGGCGACCTTGACCTGCAGGGTCTGGTCCTTGCCGTCACGCCAGACCTCGACGGGAACGGACTGGTCGATCTGGGTCTCGGCGACGACGCGGGGGAGCGTCTTGAGCTCCTTGATGTCCTGGTTGTTGAACTTGAGGATGACGTCGCCGCCTTTGATGTGCGCCGAGTCGGCCGGGCCGCCGTCGTTCACGCCGGCGACCATCGCGCCGTCGGTGCCGTGCAGGCCGAGGCTGTCGGCGATGTCGGGGGTGACCTGCTGGATGCGCACGCCGAGCCAGCCGCGCCGGGCGTGGCCGAACTGTCGGAGCTGCGCGACGACGGTCTTGGCGGCGTTGGCGGGGATGGCGAAGCCGATGCCGATGGAGCCGCCGGAGGGCGAGTAGATCGCGGTGTTGATGCCGATGACCTCGCCGGCCATGTTGAACAGCGGGCCGCCGGAGTTGCCGCGGTTGATCGGCGCGTCGGTCTGGATGAAGTCGTCGTACGGGCCCTGGTGGATGTCGCGGCCGCGGGCGGAGACGATGCCGGCGGTCACGGTGCCGCTCATCGCGTAGGGGTTGCCGATGGCGAGCACCCAGTCGCCGACGCGGGGCACGTCGCTGTCGCCGAACGGGACCTGCACGAGCTTGTGGTCGGTCTTGATCTGCAGCACGGCAAGGTCGGCGCGGTCGTCGTGGCCGAGCACCTTGGCCTTGACGCTGGTGTTGTCCTGCAGCGTCACCATCACGTTGGTGCCGCCCTCGATGACGTGGTTGTTGGTGACGATGATGCCGGCGGCGGCGTCGATGATGAAGCCGGAGCCGACGCTCTGGGCGTGGCGGCCCTGGTCGGGCCCGCTGTCGCCGTCGTCGTCATCGGGCCCGCCGCCGTCGCCGCCGGGGGCACCGCCGGGGTGGTTCTTGTTCATGAAGTCCTTGAAGAACTTCTCGAACGGCGAGCCGGGGGGGAAGACCGGCATCTCGGGGCCGCCGTGGCCGGGGGCGCCCATGTCGGCGTGGGCGGGCAGGTCCTGGGTCGAGGAGATGTTGACCACGGCCGGAAGCAGCGAGGCGGCGAGATCGGCGAAGCTGTCGGGCGCGCCGCGCGCCCGGGCCTGGGGCGCGAGCCCGGGCGCCAGCGGCAGGGCGAGTGCGCAGGTGACTGCGGTGGCGCGGAGCGCGAGGCGCATGGCGGATGATCCCTGTTTGCCTGGATACTGCCCACGCGCCCGGGCGGGCAGCAAGCGGCATGGCTTGCCGGGCAGATGGGGGCGGAACGGCGGGACCCAAGGTGGGGGTGCGGGGAGAAGGGAAGGTTCGCCTGTCACAAGGTGACCGGCATTCGGCCCCAGGTGTTTGCGGTCATCCGTTCGACGACGAAGCTTCTTGTCGAGCCAAAGACCGGGACGGAGCAGGTGCCTTGCTCAACGACGGAGTTTCCGGAGCGCTCAGCGCTTCGGGTGTGGGCAGGGCGCAGCCTTGCCTAGTCGCGGCGACGCGATAGACGCACCATCGTAAGGAGAATCACACAAGTACCCGCGCTGAAAAGCCCCAAGGCCAGCGGATAGCCATCAGGACCATGGACCAGCAACACGCCGACGCAGAGGCCCGTCCAAGCCAACCATCCGCCTATGGCAGAGAACAGGATCAGAGCAAACCTCTTTCTTGATCCGGTTTTATCCCGCGTGAGTACTGCCACAGGAACGAGCAGAAGAAGGTTCAGTGGCATCGCCACGAGTTTGACTTGCATTGAGCCGAAAGTCGCGATGGTGGCCATGGCAGTCAGTAACGCGAGAACGAGAATGTCCAGTCGGTTCGGCCAGCCCTGACGGGCGCGGAGGGACATCCCCCATGATGGCCCTCACCTTCAGGCTGGCGGACTGTAATGGAACGGAGTGCCGGTCAGATTGGCCGTCTGCTGCTGATTGGCAGCGCGCCTTGTGCGGCGGACTGGATCACACCCGCAGAGGTCCCGTCCGTCAGCGTCGTCGTGGGCAGCGTGTCGGCGTGCAGGCTATTCGAACCAGCGAGAGCGCCGAAGTGATTTAGTACGCTATTTATCGCAGCGCCAACTGATTGCAGCCCGTCGTTGATTGCCGCTCGCTCATCCGAGGTGAGTGTCACCGCGGCCGGCGTAAAGCATGCGTCATAGGTTGCTACGGAGGCGGCGCCTAGTGCCACGATCGCGACAGGAGCCGCAACCATCGAAGAAAGAAGAGAGACACTCACACCGGCACCGCCCACTCCCGCAAAGCATGATGCCGAACCCTCAATGATGGCGGTCCATCCCGCATCGACGTTGCCCGATTGCGGACCGACCGGGTTTACATAGGTAGCCTCTGCCGCGACCGCGCCGTTATAGTCTGCGACCATCCGAGTAATTATGGCAGTGCCCCCAAGCACACTAATACCAAGTCTCCTCTGACCGTGAACTGTGTCGTGCTGGTCGCCTCCATGCAGGACCGCAGTGCTGATTGATATCGCCGACGGCACCGGTTCTAATCAGAGTACCTTGGTATAAGCCGGTCAATTTCTAATTGAATTATACTAAAAAAATTCATAATTTCTATTGTAGAAACCAAGTTTTTCTGAAGTATTTTGGTCATTATTGTTATAGCTACCTGGGTTACCGCATATGATGGTATCCAGATCACTCCTGAGCGTCGGCTGCTGAACAGGGATACTGAGGAGTAAGATTTCTTACTTGAACAAATGGATTCTCAAGGCTTGCCTTGAGCGGAGTCCAGAGGCAGAGCCTCTGGCCTTGCCTGCGCTACGGCTTCGGCACGCCCTTGAGCAGCGAGAGGATGCCGTCCTCGGGGGTGAGCACGAGGCGGTCGTTGGGACCGAAGGCGGAGCGGTAGGCGGCGAGCGTGCGCCAGATGCCGAAGAACACCGGGTCGCGGCCGTAGGCGTCGGCGTAGATGGTATAGGCGGTCTGCTCGCCTTCGCCGCGCAGCTTGTCGGCGGTGCCGCGGGCGTCGGCGAGGAGGACGGTGCGGTCGCGGTCGGCGTCGGCGCGGATGCGGGCGGCGGCTTCGGCGCCTTCGGCGCGGGCCTGCTTGGCGACGCGTTCGCGTTCGGACTGCATGCGCCCGAGGATGGCCTCGGTGTTCTCGGGCGGCAGGTCGGCGCGGCGGATGCGGACGTCCTCGACGTGGACGCCGAAGCCGTACATCTCCTCGTCCACCTGGGTGCGGATCAGGCCCATGATGCGGCCGCGCTGGGCGGAGAGCACGTCGAGCAGGGTCTCGCGGCCGAGCACGCGGCGCAGGCTGGACTCGACTACCGAGGCGAGGCGGCCGTGGATGCCGTCCTCGCTGGGTCCGACGGCTTGGTAGTACTGCAGCGGGTCGGTGATGCGGTAGCGGGTGAAGCTGTCGACGATGAGGCGGCGCTGGTCGCCGAGGATGACCTCCTCGCCGGGGGTGTCGTAGTCGAGCAGGCGGCGGTCGAAGGCGATCACGGTCTGGATGAACGGGATGCGCGCCTGCAGGCCGGGCTCGGTGATGACGCGCACCGGGCGGCCGAACTGGGTGATGAGCGCCTGCTCGGTCTGGCGGACGGTGAACAGGCTGGCGGTGATCAGCAGGACGAGGACGAAGATCGCGGTGATCGGGACCCAGGCGCTGCGGGTCATTGCGCGTCTGCCTGTGCGTCGGGTGGCACGGGCGGGGCGAGCGCCGCCGATGGTCCGCGGGGTGCTGCGGGTGCGGGCGGGGCGCTGGCGGGCGGGGTGCCGGCGGCGCTGCCCGGTGCGGCGCGGGCGCCCGAGGCCGGGGCGGCCGGCAGGGAGAGGCCGGGGATGCCGAGGAAGGGCAGCAGGCCGCGCACGCCATCCTCGACGATGATGGTAGGGGTGCGGGCCAGCACGTCCTGCATCGATTCGAGGTAGAGGCGCTGCAGGGTGACCTGCTTCGACTTCGCATAGGCGGATTCGACGCTGGTGAAGCGTTCCGCCTGGCCGGTGGCGGTGGCGATCGAGGCCTGGCGGTCGCCGTCGGCGGCGGCGGTGATGGCGGCGGCCTCGCCGCGGGCGCGGGGCACGATGTCGCGGGCGTAGGCCTGGGCCTCGTTGCGCATGCGCTCGGCATCGGTGTTGGCGCGCTGCACGTCACGGAAGCTCTCGATCACCGCGGGCGGGGGATCGACGCGCTGCAGCTGCACCTGGGTGATCTCCACGCCGCTGCCGTAGGTGTCGAGGATCGCCTGCGCGCCGGTGAGCACCGAGGTCTCGATGCTGGCGCGGCCCTCGGTGAGGGCGGACTGGATCGCGGTGCGGCCGATCACTTCGCGCATCACGCTCTCGGCGGCGGCGCGGACCGTTGCGGCCGGGTTGCGGGTGTTGAACAGGTAGGCCTTGGCGTCGTTGATGCGCCAGAACACCGCGCAGCTGATGTCGATGATGTTCTCGTCGCCGGTGAGCATCTGGCCCTCGGCGGCGGGCGCCGGGGTGCGCTGCGAGCGGCCGGTCGCGAACGGCACGCGGAAGCCGGTGGGGCCGCTGCGGGCGTCGGGCCCGCCCTCGGTGTCGGCGTCGCCGGTGGCCTCGTCGCCGAACTCGATGCGGTTGACGACGGTGACCGAGGGCAGCAGCACGGTCTCGACCGGCCAGGGGATGTGGTAGTTCAGGCCCGGGTAGGTGGTGCGGTCGTAGGCGCCGAAGCGCAGCACCACGCCCTGCTGGTCGGGCTGGACCTGGTAGATGCCGCTTGCGAGCCACAGCAGGCCGACCGCCGCCGCGGCGGCCGCGGCGCCGCGGCCGCCGGACAGGCCGGGGCCCCAGCCGCCGCCATCATGCGGGCCGCCGCCGCCGAGCCGGGACAGCCGGAGGCGGCGCAGCGCCTCGAGCGTCTGGTCGCGGGCGTGCTCGAACTCGTCCATGCCGGGGCGGCGCACCGTGCGGCGTTCCGGGCGGCGATCGGGGCCGGACTGGTCCCAGGGATCGTGCGGGCGGTCCTGGGGTCGGTCCGGCGTCGGGTCGCGCGGTCGCAGCGGTCGCGGCGGCGGGGGGGTGCCGGTGCTCCAGGGTCCGTCGTCGATCGGCATGGTGGGCCTGCGCTCCGCGCCGGCGGGGGCCGGGTCGGGCGAAGCTGGCATGCTTGGCGAGGGCGTCAAGGGCGGGAGCGGCACGGGCGGGAAGCAGGCAAGGCCGGGCTCTGCCCGGACCCGCCAGGGGCGCGCCGCCCCTGGACCGGCGTTCGGCGAGGGGAAAGCCCTGGCCGGGCGGGGGGACTTGGCGGGTTTTGGATGGCTTGCACAGGCTTGCTTTGGAGACGGTGCCGGTGGCGGCGCTGGCATGGATGACGCGGCAGGCCATATCCTGCGGGCGACCCCCTAGTGTTGAGGATTCCATCATGGCCGAGCCGGACACCGACGCACTGCGCGACCTGCTGAGCGCGATCCAGTCGCCGGGCGGCGGGCCGGACATCGTCGCGGCGGGGCTGGTGGAGAGCGTGCAGGCCAAGGGCGGGCTGGTGCAGGTCACCCTGCTGACCGACCGGGCGCGGGCGCGCGAGATGGAGGCGGTCGGGCGGCAGGTCGAGGCGTTGCTGGCGCGCGAGCGGGGGGTGGTGAACGTGTCGGCGGTGCTGACCTCGCATCGGGGCGGAGCGCCGGTGTCGAACGGGGCGGTGGCGCGCGCTTCGGGGCCGGGCGTCGGCGGGTCGGGCGCCGGTGCGCCGGGCGCCGGCGGGGGTGGCGGTCATACGCACGGGCATTCGCACGGGGCCGCGCCCGGCGGAGCGAAGGCGTCGCTGATGCCGGGGGTGCGCTCGGTGGTGGCGGTGGCGTCGGGCAAGGGAGGCGTGGGCAAGTCGACGACGGCGGTGAACCTCGCGGTGGCGCTGGCGCGGCAGGGGCTGCGGGTCGGGCTGCTGGATGCCGACATCTACGGGCCAAGCCTGCCACGCATGCTGGGGCAGGCGCGCAAGCCGGAGGTGCGCGGCGAGCGGATGCAGCCGATCGAGGCCTGGGGGCTCAAGGCGATGTCGATCGGGTTCCTGGTCGACGAGGCGACGGCAATGATCTGGCGCGGGCCGATGGTGATGGGCGCGCTCGAGCAGATGATGGGGCAGGTAGACTGGGGCGCGCTCGACATCCTGGTGGTGGACATGCCGCCAGGCACCGGCGACGCGCAGCTGACGATGGCGCAGAAGGTGGAGATCACCGGCTCGGTGATCGTGTCGACGCCGCAGGACATCGCGCTGATCGACGCGCGGCGGGCGATCGCGATGTTCGAGAAGACGCGGGTGAGCGTGCTGGGGATCGTGGAGAACATGAGCTTCTTCTGCTGCCCGGCGTGTGGGGCGCGGGCGGAGATCTTCGGCCATGGCGGGGCGCGCGAGGAGGCGCGCAAGCAGGGCGTCGAGTTCCTCGGCGAGGTGCCGCTGCTGCTGGAGATCCGCACCAACGCCGATGCCGGGACCCCGGTGGTGGCGCAGGCGCCGGACAGCGACGCGGGGCGGGCATACGTCGCGCTCGCGGCGCGGGTCTGGGAGAAGGCCGAGCAGCGGCTGCGCGAGATCGAGAGCTCGGCGCCGCGCATCGTGGTGCAGTAGGCGGGCAAGGCCGGGCTCTGCCCGGACCCACACACGAGAGGAAGTAAGCGTGCCTTTCGTGTGCCGGTCCAGGGGCGCTGCCCCTGGCGGGTCCAGGGCAGAGCCCTGGCCTTGCTTGTCTTCAGCGGGCCGCCGGGACCTGCGCCAGGTAGGGCAGGAAGCCGCGCAGCATGTCGGCGGGCACGTCGATGAGCTGGTGGCTGACGCTGTCGATGAACATGAGCTGCTGGCTGCCGCGGCCGAGCAGCAGGCCGTCGGCGGCGCGGATCTCGTGCTCCAGGGTGACGAACTTGCGGTTGTTTTTGCCGACGCGGATGCGCACCAGGATGGCCTCGAACTCGCGGGTCTCGCGCAGGAACTTGTGGGCGAACTCGGCGGTCAGGATGAAGAAGCTGGTGGTCTTGAGATCGAAGTTGGGCACGCATCTGGCGAAGAACAGTTCACGGGTCTTGCCGACCCAGCGGACGTAGTTCGCGAAGTAGATGTTGCCGACCGAATTGGTGTCGTCGTAGGTCGGGATGACGTCGTACTGGAACCAGTTGCCGTCGAACCAACCCATTGAGGGGCCCCGAGCGGACTCGGGGGTACGAGCGGGCTCGCGCTGGGGGTCGGCGGTGGCGAGGGCGCGGCCGATGGCATCGGCCGGGTGGGCGACGGCCGCGGTCGGGCTGGCGAGCGGGGTGGGAGGCATGGCGCGGGCGTGGACTGGCGGGCCGGCCTCGGCGGGCGCTGCGGCGCTGCGGCGGGCGAGCAGGGGGGCGGCGGCGAGCAGGGGAAGCAGGGGCGAGACCGCCATCAGCGGGGCGATCGCGGCGTAGTCGGCGATGGCGAAGCTGGCGGCGGCGGCGATGCCGAGCAGGAAGCACAGCATCGGGTCGTGCGGCCCGGTGTTCAGCGTCATCTGCAGCAGCAGGCAGGCGGCGTAGCCGATGAAGAAGGTGGCGAACGGAGCCATCATCGCGAGCAGCGGGGCACCCATGCCGTAGGCGGCGCCGGCGAAAGCGAGGCTGGCCGCGAGCATCCACAGCGGGCTTTGCACCAGGCCAGCGGGGACGAGGGCCAGGATCGGGCTGTTGCTGCGGCGGACGCGGGCGGCGAGGAACCAGGCGGTCGCGGCGTAGGCGCTGTCGATGGTCGAGGCGACGGCGATCGCTGTCCACAGGCCGAACAGCCAGGCGGGCAGCGCGCCCGCGGGGCCGGCGGCGGCCAGGGTGCGGGCGAGGGCGGAGGAGGCCTCGGCCACGCCGTCGAAGCCGCGCTGCAGGGTGGCGACGTCGGGCAGCGTGGTGGCGAAGCCGGCGTTGACCGAGATCAGGGCGAAGAACAGCAGGCCGCCGGCGGCGTAGGCGCGGGCGACGCTGACGCCGTCGTGGCGCATGCGCAGCGCGCGGTGCCACTGCTGCAGGTCGAGCCAGGGGCCGAGCAGGAAGCCCACCAGGCCCGGCAGCAGCAGGCCGTAGGTGCGGCTGTCGAACGCTGCGGCGCGGTGGGTGGTGGGCGTGGCGGGCATGGTGGCCAGTGCTGTGGCGGCGAGGGCGAGGCCGGCGGCCAGCATGGCGGCATGCAGGGCGCGGAAGTCTTGCACGCGGGCGATGTGGCCGACGGCGGACGCGGTGACGGCGAGCAGCAGGACGGTGGGCAGCGCCAGGTTGCCGAGAAGCGGGTGGAGGTAGTCGGCGGCGATGGCGAACAGGGTGATGCCGACGGCGGCCACCTGGTAGGCGAGCAGCACGCCGGAGCAGCGGCCGGCGACGGCGTCGAAGCGCGCCTGCAGGTCGGGCGGGCCGAAGCGGTCGATGCCGCAGCCGAACAGGGCGAGGCCAGCGGCGTTGGGCACCGCGAACGCGAGGAAGCCCGGCCAGCCGTAGGTGAAGGTGACGTGCATGGAGTAGAAGAAGCCGAGGCCCCACAACCACGTCAGGGCGATGGTCGGGGACCATGCCAGGGATCGACGCCACATCTGTGCCGGTTCGCTCCGTCAGTGACGATCATGCGGGCAGGCGGGTACGGCCTGGCGGGCGTGGGATCGCGTCGTCGCGCGCGGTCCTGGAGCGTCCTACCTGTCCGCGCGGCAGAAGCCCAGCACCAACCGCGTGACCGGCGTCGGTGCGGTGGCGGCGGAAGTGCCTGGGTGGGGGCCGGAGGCCGTGGGCGACAGGCGGCGCGGTGCTCCGGAGACGCGGTGCAGAGCCGCGGCGTGCTTGTGTCGCGACCATGCCGAGAGTGGGGCGACGGCTTGTCGCGGGGTGGCGGCCGGGTGTTGCGGCGATCGGCGCGGCATTAACCAGGCGTTCGTGGAACGTTTCGCGGCCTGGGGGAGGACTTGGGGAAGTTCAGCAGGTTGCGGTCGATGCCGACCGGCTGGGACCTGGCCGGGCATTAACCATTCGGGCGGGGTTTGTTCCGGGGACAGCGGCCGGTCAGCGGGCGTTGCTGCGGGCGGCCTGGGCGAGCTGGTTGCGGCGGTACTCGCCCTGGCGCTCGAACATCCAGCCGGGGTATTCGGCCGGCAGGGCGGAGGCGGCGGCCAGGGTGTCGAGTTCCGGGCCGGTCAGCTCGACCGTGGTGGCGGCGATGTTGTCGGCGAGCTGGTCGGGGCGTTTGGCGCCGATGATGACGCTGCTGACGACGCGCTGGTGCAGCAGCCAGGCGATGGCGATCTGCGCGACGGAGACGCCGCGCGCCTCGGCCAGGGGGCGCATGGCGTCGATGCAGGCGTAGGCGCGCTCGCGGTCGACAGGCGGGAAGTCGGAGCTGGCGCGGCGGCCGTCGCCGGAGGCCTCGTCGTCGCGGGTGTACTTGCCGCTGAGCAGGCCGCCGGCGAGCGGGCTCCACACCAGCAGGCCGACGGTCTCGGAGCGCAGCATGGGCACGATCTCGCGCTCCAGGTCGCGGCCGGCCAGGGTGTAGTATGCCTGCAGGCTCTCGAAGCGGGCGAGATGGGCGCGCTCGGCAATGCCCAGCGCCTTGGTGATCTGCCAGGCGGCCCAGTTCGATACGCCGACGTAGCGGACATGGCCGTGCTTCACCAGGGTGTCCAGGGCGCCGACGGTTTCCTCGATGGGCGTGGCGGGGTCGAAGCCGTGGATCTGGTAGAGGTCGACGTGGTCCATCTGCAGGCGCTTCAGGCTGGCCTTGCAGGCCTCGATGATGTGGGCGCGCGAGTTGCCGCGCGCATTCGGGCCGGGGCCGGTGGGGCCGAAGGACTTGGTGGCGACGACGACGCTGTCGCGCGGGGTTTTCAGGTTGCGCAGCGCCTGGCCGGTGATCTGCTCGGACAGGCCCTCGGCGTAGACGTCGGCGGTGTCGAGGACGTTGATGCCGGCGTCGATCGCGCTGCCGACCAGGCGCTCGGCGTCGGTCTGCTGCAGGGCGCCGATCTTGGCCCACATGCCCTCGCCGCCGCCGAAGGTCATGGTGCCGAGGCAGAGCTCGGAGACGAACAGGCCGGTGCGGCCGAGTTTGTTGGTGCGCATGGGAGGCTCCTTGGGCGGTGCTCTGGCCGGCGGTAACGGGGCGAGGGGCGAGGGAGTTCAGCGAGCAAGGCCGGGCTCTGCCCGGACCCGCTGGGGCCTGAGGCCCCAGACCCGCCATGCTGGGGGCACTACTCCGGAATGGATGCTGCAGGTTCCACGCTTGGAACGTACCGTGGCATCCTGACGAGACCGAAGATCAACCCGATAACTGGGATCGCCTGTGAACCTGCCTAAAGCCTTGACCGGCACCCGTTACCTGCGTCTTCCTGCGTCGAAGCTTTGCCACGCTCTTTCCAAGTTGCGACGGGAAATGCCGCCATTGTACCAGCGAGGTTGACCGCCAGCTCGGCGTGCCGGGGCTGCGGCTTCACCGGTTTACGTCCTTGTCCGTGGGCATCCCCAACTCGATTTCTGATCGTGGCAAGGTGGTTCACGACCGACTGACAGTTGCCTAAAATGCCTTTGAAGGCCGGCTCCTGTTGCTGGTGCGGCGCGAGATTTAGCTTCACCGCTGCAATCGCCCAAAGTTTCCCCGGGTCTGCATCGGCGGGATAGGGCTCGCTGGCATCATCAAGGATGTGCTTGCACACCGTCTCGATTAGGGCGCGTGCGGCGGTGATGGCGCCTTCAGGATTGCTAACACGACGGTCCAGAGCTTTCTGCCACGCGGCGTGCACATGCTCTGCATCAAATGCCTCAAGAGTCTCCGTGATAGGAGCGACGCCTGGTGCCGATCATGTGCTTCCAGATATTCGATCAGCGGCCGGAAGCCGTCCCAAATCAATGCGCGGCGTTCAGCGTAGCTACCTTTTTCATACTTGATGAACCCCCAAAATTGACCGAGGTCACTACAACGGCGAACAAAGTCCGGCAGTTTGCCTCTTGTATCTGCCCGAGAAGCAAAGAACATCCGGACTTCTTTACAAGCGGCGTCGCCTCCGTCAAAGCCAGTGCCCGTTGCCTGTGCGATCATCCCGTTCTGAAAACGGACAGCTTTGTCGGGTAAAATCTCGTCGAATAATCCTTCGTCCATTCAACCTGAATCTCCTTGCACTATGGAGGTTATAGTCGTGCGTCGCACTGCGTAAACCGGGGTGACTGCTGCCCAGCCGGCAGAACGCTGGACCTTCATAAGGCAGCCACGAGGAGATGGATTCTCAAGGCTTCGCCTTGAGCGGAGTGCGGAGGCAGAGCCTCTGGCCTTACTTGCTTGCTTCGCTGAGGCGTCCGGCGAGCTCGGGCACGAGGTCCACGAGGTCGCGGGTTTCGCGGGGGCTGAGGCCGTGGGTGGTGGGGTCGAGGGGGGTTGTGGTCTTGAGGGCGGCGCGGACGAGGGCGAGCTGCTGGGCGGAGAGCGGGGCGGCGTTGCGGACGTAGTCGAGGAAGGCTTCGTGGGTGGTGGGGACCCAGAGCTTGACGAGGTCGAGGATGGCTTCGGCGTAGACACGGATCTCGTACTGGGCGTGGGCGTCGGCACGCAGGTCGAGGAAGTGCAGCAGGTTCCACAGGTTCACCTTCCAGTAGAACTGCGTGTAGATGCTGACGGGGAGCGTGGTGCGGGCGAGCTCGCGGGTGAGGCCTTCGCGGGTCGGGTCGCGAGGGGTGCCGTCCTCGTCCTGGTTGAGCATGTCGAGGTAAGCGTCGTAGCTGCGGGCGGCTTCGTGGCGGAGGGTTTCGATGACGTGGCGCGCGGTCTCGGGGTCGGCGGGGTCGCCGCGGCCCTGGCGGTTGGTGGCGGACTGGGTGGCGACCTGGGCGGGGTCGGGGGTGTAGAACTCGCGTTCGAGGACGGAGTAGCGGCCGGAGTATTCGTTGATGCTGGCGGTGCGGTGGCGGAACCACTGGCGGGCGACGAAGATCGGGGCGCGGACGTGCAGCTTGAGGTCGCACAGCTCGAACGGCGTCGTGTGGCGGTGGCGCATCAGGTAGCGGATGAGGCCGCGGTCCGAGGAGACCTGGCGGGTGCCGCGGCCGTAGGAGACCCGCGCGCCTTGGACAACGGCGTCGTCGTCGCCCATGTAGTCGACGACGCGGACGAAGCCCTGGTCGAGGACGCAGACGGGCTGGTAGAGCACCGCTTCGAGGCCGGGGGCGGTGGCGCGGGCGGTCGGCTGGGTGTGGGCGCGGGCGGCGTCGATCTCGGCGAGCTGGTCGGCGGTGAGCTGGCTCATGGGTGGTTGCTACACCGGCGCGGGGGGTGCCGAGAAGGCTGGCCTGCCCGGTGTGCCGGTCCAGGGCGGCTCGTTCTGGCGGAGTCCGGAGGCAGAGCTTCTGGCCTTGGCTTTCTTCCTCTGGCAATGCGCGGCAGATCGACCTATATCGGGCGAGCTGGCTTGCCGGCTATGGCGATAAACGGTGATTGAAATAAGCGTTGTGGACCCGGGGGCAGTGCCCGGCGCCTCCACCATCCCTCCGGAGTTGTCCGGCGTTGGGGGCGACACAGGCTCGACACGCGTGGTAAAGACTCATCTTTTGCCCGGCATGATACCGCCGTTATCGGGTCAAATCACAAGTGCCAATGACAACAACATTGCACTCGCGGTCGCAGCCTAACAACTGAGACACGCGCGGTTCGGGGGGCACCGGGCAACAGAAGCCCCCCACTTCTGCAATCGCATGGCGTGATTCTGCGGCGTGGCCGGCCGGTCGCGGGCGGAGCGCCGGGGGTCTTGCGCGCGGCGTGGCGAGGCCGCATTGCTGGCGGACAGCGGACAGGACCGGGCGATGGACGACGACGACACCCCCCCGCAGGACGAGGCCGGCGCGGCCGGCGCAGCCGGCGTGACGAGCCTGCTGCCGTACGACGCGTGGATGCAGGATGCGATGCGCGGGGTGATGGTGCGCGCGCTGTCCTACGTGGCGGCGCACGGGTTGCCGGGCGGGCACCACTTCTACATCACGTTCCGCACCGACCATCCGGGGGTGGCGATCCCCACCCGGCTGTCGGCGCAGTATCCGCGCGAGATGACGATCGTGCTGCAGCACCAGTTCGGCGGGCTGGTGGTGGACGAGGCAGCGCGGACGATGACGGTGCGGCTGAGTTTCAGCGGGGTGCCGGCGAGCCTGCTGATCCCGTTCGACGCGGTGAGCGCGTTCGCCGACCCGGAGGTGCAGGTCGGGCTGCGCTTCGGGGTCGAGGTGGCCGACGCGGCGGAGGGCGTGGCGCGGGTGGCGCCGGCGGCGGTGCCGCAGGACCAGGCGCCCGCGCCCGTGGTGGCGGTGGAGGGGCCGCAGGTGGTGAGCCTCGACGCGTTCCGACGGCGGCCGAAGGAGTAAGGGCCGCTTTCGGGGATTGACCTGGAAGGGAAGCAAGGCCGGGCTCTCCCTCCGCCCGCATTCCAACAGCCAGGCGGGGCCGTCGGAACCTTGCGGGCCATGCCCAGACCCGCCAAAAGCCCGAGGCCTTTGGAACTTCGTCTTCTAAGCATAGGGATTCCAAAGGCTCAGCCTTTGGCGGAGTCCAGAGGCAGAGCCTCTGGCCTTGCTTGCTAGCCGGTCACGCCCCAGGGCCAGTTGGCACGACTCGGTTGCAATTGCGGCGCTGCCGGATATACGGCAGCGATCACAGACGGGCGGCCGCCATGCGCTTCACCATCGACCGGCTGGACCACCTGGTGGTCACCTGCCGCGACATCGAGATCACCGCGTCCTGGTACCAGCGGGTGCTGGGGATGGAGCGCGAGGAGTTCGGGGCGGAGCGGCGCACGGCGCTGAAGTTCGGCGGGCAGAAGATCAACCTGCACCAGGCGGGCGAGGAGGTTGCGCCGCATGCGCGGCTGCCGACGCCCGGGGGGGCCGACCTGTGCTTCGTCACGGCGCTGGGGGTGGAGGACGTGGTGCACCACCTGGAGGATTGCGGGGTGGCGCCGGAGCACGGGCCGGTGGCGCGGGTGGGAGCGCTCGGGCCGATGAGCTCGGTGTATTGCCGCGACCCGGACGGCAACCTGGTGGAGATCGGCACCTACCTGCCGGGCTGAGCGGTTGGGCTGCGGGGTGGCTCCGGATGGCGGGCCGGGCGACGTGATGCCTGGGGGGGCGGGCGAAAGCGACGATCCGTACGATTTCGCGCTGCCGGCTGGGCTGGTGGCGCAGGTGCCGACGCGGCCGCGGGACGCCGCCCGGCTGCTGCGGGTGTGCGCGGATGGCGGGATGGTGGATGCGTCGGTGCGTGCGCTGCCCGGGCTGCTGCGCGCGGGCGACATCCTGGTGGCCAACGACACGCGGGTGATCCCGGCGCAGCTTCACGCGTGGCGGGGGGCGGCGCGGGTCGGGGTCACGCTGGACCAGCCTGGGGCGGACGGGACCTGGCACGCGCTGGCGCGCAATGCGCGGCGGCTGCGGGTGGGCGATGTGCTGGGGTTCGGGACGGCGGCCGGGCCGGGCGCGCGGGCTGACGGTGCGGCGGCCACTGCGGAGACGGCGGGGGCGGACGCGACGGGATTGCGGGCGGAGGTGGTGGGGCTGGATGCGGCGGGGGGTGTGACGCTGCGCTTCGACCGCGTGGGGGCGGCGTTCGATGCGGCGCTGGCGCGGGTGGGCGCGCTGGCGCTGCCGCCGTACATCGCGCGGCCGGGTGGGCCGACGGCGGCGGATGCGGCGGACTACCAGACGGTGTTCGCGCGGCATGCGGGGGCGGTGGCGGCGCCGACGGCGGGGCTGCATTTCACGCCGGCGCTGCTGGGAGTGCTGGAGGCGGCGGGCGTGGCGCGGGCGGGTGTGACGCTGCATGTCGGGGCGGGGACGTTCCTGCCGATGCGCGGGCCGCCGGGGGAGCACCGCATCCATGCCGAGCGCGGCTTGGTGAGCCAGGCGGCGGCGGCGGCGATCAACGCGGCGCGGGCGCGCGGCGGGCGGGTGGTGGCGGTGGGCACGACATCGCTGCGGCTGCTGGAGACGGCGGTGGGCGAGGACGGGGTGGTGCGGCCGTTCGACGGGCAGACACGGCTGTTCGTGCGGCCGGGGCACCGGTTCCGTGCGGTGGACCTCTTGCTGACGAACTTCCACCTGCCGCGTTCGACGCTGTTCATGCTGGTGTGCGCGTTCGCCGGGACGGAGCGGATGCGTGCTGCGTACCGGCACGCGGTGGCGGGGGGGTATCGGTTCTATTCGTATGGCGACGCGACGCTTTTGGAGCCTGCGGCGGGGCTGGAGGCTGCGGCGGGGACAGAGGCTGCGGTTGGTGCGGCGGCGGGCGGGTGAGCGCGACCGCGGGGCCGGCGGCGTCCGGGGAGGCGTTCGGCTGGGCGCTGGTGGCGGTGGACGGGGCGGCGCGCGCGGGGGTGATGCGGACGGCGCATGGCGAGGTGGCGACGCCGGTGTTCATGCCGGTGGGCACCGCGGGGACGGTCAAGGCGATGACTGCGGACGGGGTGCGCGCGACCGGGGCGAGCATCGTGCTGGGCAACACCTACCACCTGATGCTGCGGCCGGGGGAGGAGCGGGTGCGTGCGCTCGGGGGCCTGCACCGGTTCATGGACTGGCCGGGGCCGATCCTGACGGATTCCGGGGGATTCCAGGTGATGTCGCTGGGCGCGCTGCGCACGCTGGACGCGGACGGGGTGACGTTCCGTTCGCACCTGGACGGCAGCCGCCACCGGCTCACGCCGGAGCGCTCGGTGGCGATCCAGCACGCGCTGGATGCGACGATCAGCATGGCGTTCGACGAGTGCACGCCGTATCCGGCGCCGGTCGAGCAGGTGGCGGCATCGATGCGGCTGTCGATGCGCTGGGCCGAGCGGTCGCGGGCGGCGTTCGTCGACCGGCGGGGCTACGCGATGTTCGGCATCGTGCAGGGCGGGACGGACCTCGCCTTGCGCGCGGAGTCGGTGGCGGCGCTGCGGGGGATCGGCTTCGAGGGGCATGCGATCGGCGGGCTTGCGGTGGGAGAGGGGCAGGCGGAGATGCTGCGCGTGCTCGATGCGGTGGTGCCGCTGCTGCCGGACGGGCGGCCGCGCTACCTGATGGGGGTGGGGACGCCGGGGGATCTGCTGGCGGCGGTGGCGCGCGGGGTGGACATGTTCGACTGCGTGATGCCGACGCGGGCGGGGCGGACGGCGCGGGCGTACACTTCCCGCGGCGTGTTGAACCTGCGCAACGCACGGCACGCGGGAGACGGCGGGACGCTCGATGCGGCGTGCGGGTGCGTGGCGTGCCGGCGGCATTCCCGGGCGTATCTGCACCACCTGTTCCGGGCCGGGGAGATGCTGGGGCCGATGCTGCTGAGCGCGCACAACGTCACGTACTACCAGGACCTGATGGCGGGGCTGCGGGCGGCGATCGTCCGAGGGTCGTTCGGCACACATGTGGCGGGGGTGCGCGCGGGCTGGGGGCAGGAAGGCCAGGGCTCTGCCCTGGACCGGCTTATGTAAGGGGATGTTTGACTTTACAGAGGCCGGTCGAGGGCGGCTCGCCCTGGCGGAGTCCAGAGGCGGAGCCTCTGGCCTTGCTGGCTTTCTTCGGGGGAGGTCGCGATGGATTTGACGCAGCTGGGCCGGCAGGTGGGTGTGCCGGGGAGTCCGCAGGAGGCGGTGCTGGAGCGGGTGGCGGCGCCGCACCAGGGGCGGCACTACGTGGCGCGGTTCACGGCGCCGGAGTTCACCTCGCTGTGCCCGATCACCGGGCAGCCGGATTTCGCGCACATCGTGATCGACTATGTGCCGGGGGCGTGGCTGGTGGAGAGCAAGTCGCTGAAGCTGTACCTGACCAGCTTCCGCAACCATGGGGCGTTCCACGAGGCATGCACGATGGATATCGCGACGCGGCTGGTGGGGCTGCTGGCGCCGGTCTGGTTGCGGATCGGGGCGTACTGGTACCCGCGCGGGGGAATGCCGATCGACGTGTTCTGGCAGACGGGGGAGCCGCCGGCGGGCGCCTGGGTACCGGGGCAGGACGTGCCGGGATATCGCGGGCGGGGGTAGCGGAGCAGCCTGGGTGGCGGCCTCCGGAGCAGCAAGGCTGGGCTCTGCCCAAACCCACCGAAGGCGGAGCCCTTCGGAAACCTTTTCCTGAAGCAGACGGACTACAGGGGTTTGGCCCTTGGCGGGGTCCGCTCTTGGAAGTTCGGGCAGAGCCTCTCGCGTTGCTTGCCTGACGGTTTCCGATGACCGCTGGTGGGTATGAGGCGCCTTGCCTCAGGCTGTCCTGCCCCGGGGTTTTCGGCTGTGCGGTTCGGTCGCGGCGCTTCATCAGGGATTAGAGTTTCCGCCGCATGTTGCGGGTTGCCCGGCACGACCGCCGGTCGCGACGCGGGATGGGCGACAATGAGCGAGGCACTGGTCTTCCTCGGAACGACGGCCGACAACGCGAACCAGCTGTTCGAGGTCGACGCTCTGGGCACCGTGCAACCGGTGGACCTTGGGCCCGCATATCCCCAGCCGGGGTCCGACGGCGCGCTGGGCCCGACCTTCCTCACCGCCTTTGCCGGCGGGCTCGAGTTCAGCGGTGGCAGCGAGGGGGTGGCCCAGCTCTGGACCGTCGACCTGGACCTCGACAACGCGAGCGACATCAGCCAGGCGCTCTCGACCGATCTCGAGCCGCGCGACCTGGCCGTCTGCAACGGCATGCTGTTCTTCGCCGGGCTCGACGCTGACGGAAACGGCAACCTCTACGCGAGCGACGGCAGCGCTGCCGGCACCGCAGCGCTGCTGGTCACGGGCGTGGGTCCGCAGGGGCTCGCGCCCGACTGGATCGTCAGCCAGGGCGGTCAGCTGTACTTCTCCGGCATCGACAGCAGCGGCTCCACCGACCTCTGGGTGTCGGACGGCACCGCGGCGGGCACCCACGCTGTCGCGGTCGCCGGCGCCAACACCCAGGAGGTGTTCGGCTCCGGGACGGGCCTGGTCCCGACCCAGCTCACCGCCGCGCTCGGCAAGGTGTTCTTCTTCGGCAACGACGACGCGGGCAATGCCGGGCTGTGGGTCTCGGACGGCACCCCCGCCGGCACACTGGAGCTCGCGGCCGGCGCCGTGACCGACTCGGCCTCGGCCAACATGGTGGCGTTCGGCGGCCGGCTGTATTTCGCGGGCATGGACAGCGCCGGCAGCGTCGGGCTGTGGTCCACCGATGGCACGACATCCGGCACCGTCGAGCTCGCGGTTACCGGCGCCGGGTCCGCCGGCCTCGACCCGGTGTCGCTCACCGTTTTCGACGGCGCGCTGTACTTCGGCGGCACCGACGCGAACGGCATGGCCGGACTCTGGCGGTCGGACGGGACTGCGGCGGGGACGGTTGAACTCGCGGTGGCCGGCGTCGGTCCGGGCGGCCTCGACCCGGTCGCGGTCGGTGCCTCGGACAGCCCCAACGTCGCGATGACCGCGCTCGGCGGGAAGCTGTATTTTGCCGGAATCGGCGCCGACGGCCTGTCCGACCTGTGGCAATCCGACGGCACGGCGGCGGGCACGGTCGAGGTGACGGTGCCGGGCGCGCTCGGCACCGGGCTGGGCCTGGACCCGACCGACTTCGCGCTCGTCGACACGCCCCCGATGCCCGGCACGGCCACCCCGGTGACCGCAGGGCCGGGCACCCCGAGCCAGGATGGCCCGACCACGGGCTCCGTCGCCTCCGGTCCGGCGTCCGGCTCGTCCGGGAGCACGCCGCCCCCGGCCGGCGGCACCGCGATCGACGCCACCCCGTCGGCCCCGGGCCTCGGCACCACCGTCGGCGGCGCGACTGCCAGCCCCCCCGCGGCGTCGGGCGCCGTCATCCTCGCCCCGCCGACGGCCAGCGCCACCATCGACAGCACGGGCACCGACACGATCTATGCCAGCAGCGGCAACGACCTGGTGTTCGCCTCCGGCCCGGCCGCCACCGTGCTGGGCGGGACCGGCAACCTGGTCTTCGTCGCCGGCGGCGGCGCCTATACGGCGGGCGGCGGCTCCGGCAGCGACACCCTCTATGGTGGCAGCGGCGCCGACGTGTTCACCGGCGGCAACGGCAGCGGCAACGTCCTCGTTGCGGGATTCGGCAACACCACGCTGCTCGGCGGCGCCGGCAACGCCGACCTGATGTTCGGCGGCCAGGCCAGCACCACCTTCACCGGCAGCGTCGGCGGCAACGACACCATGGTCGGCGGCGCCGGCACCAACGTCTTCAATCTGACCACCGGCGCCATCGCGTTCGGCGGCCCGAACGGCCCGTCCGACACGTTCAACACCGGCAATGGCAGCGTGCTTGTCGTCGAGGGTCCCGCCGCTACACAAATGAATTTCGGCGGCGGCAGCCTGACCGCGTTCGGCGACGGCAGCGGGGGGCCCGACACCTACAGCTTCACCAAGGGCCTTGGCGGCAGCGCGGAGATCGTCGGCTTCAAGGTCAGCGACCAGCTGACGCTCACCGGCGGCTTCACCGAGGCCGACGTGGCGGCCGCCCTGTCTGGCGCAACCACCGATGCCGCCGGGACCGCGCTCACGCTGTCCGACGGGACTCGCATCGAGCTGTTCGGCGCCTCGGTTACTGCGGCGCAGTTCGGTGTCGGATAGGCGAGGCAAGACCAGAGGCGCTGCCTCTGGACTCCGCCGGAGGCTGAGCCCCCGGACCCACACAAGTCGGTTCCTTCCGCCTGAACAACAGGCTTCTCCAGGCTTGCCTTGAGCGGAGTCCAGAGGCAGAGCCTCTGGCCTTGCCTTCCTCGTCCACGCATTACGGAAGCGGGTGCTACTCCACCGCTGGCGGCAGCATCGGGTTCTGTCGCAGCGTGTAGATCCACTGCCGCACCGACTTTCCCTGCACCACGTCGTCGTAGCGGTATGGCGCCACGAACACGCTCACTCGCCGCTTCAGCCCAGGCGCCAGCGTGAAGAACCCGTGCACCCCGAAATAGGAGTTGTTGTCCGTCCCGTTGCTCGCCTGGATGATCTGCGCGTCGTTGGAGAACGAGGCGACGGTCAGGCACCTGGTCCCGGTTATGTCGCACATGCTTGCCCAGTCCTCGGTCATCGCAACGTTCACGCCGGTGCCGAACGGTCCGGTGCGCGACGGGAAGCCGAGCAGGCTGGTCGCGCCCACCGCCAGGCTGGCGCGATCCACCGGGTCGGTCAGGCTCGCGTACGGTTTCGGACCGCGATAGTAGTAGATCAGGCCGCCGATCCCGCCGTGCGGGAACAGCGCCGGCAGTTCCTGGAAGTCGGGCGTCATCGTGCGCAGGGTGGCGTCGCCGGTGATGTCGTAGGTCAGCTGCGCGAACGGGCCGACGACCTTCGACGTCAGGCTCCAGCTCAGGCCCGGTACGTTGTCGCTCTTGGAGTAGTTGTATGGCGCGGTCTTGGACACCGTCACCGTGCCCGGCGCCGGCGAGCCGACGTGGTCGACCACGTTGGTCGGATCGCCGTACCAGCAGTTCGCCGAGACCCCCATCACCGGATTGAAGCCGCCGCCGGCGTCCTGCCCGTCCCAGGCGCAGCCCACGTTGGTCACGTCGTCGCTTACGTTGTCGGCCGCCATCTCGTGCGTGCACCGGCTGCCGGGGTGCGCGGCGAAGCAGGCTGCCTCGGTTGGGTAGGGCGTGTTGTCCCAGCCCAGCGCAGTCGGCATGTTCCAGCCGCTCACCAGAGTGTTCGAGGCGAACCAGCCCGACGGCGTGGCGGCCGGCGCGTAGTTCAGGTCGTCGCCGTACAGCGCGAGCTGCATCGCACCGCCCGGCGCCTGCATGATCCGGTCGACCCGGTCGGTGCCGTACAGCTCGAAGACCGTGCCGCCGAACCGCTTGCTAACGCCGAGCCGCACGTAGTCGTTGTACTGGTAGATCGTGTCGGTCACCCGTGTCGCCATGTAGCTGGTCCAGCCGCACCAGTCCTGGTCGGTCAGCAGCCCGCTCGCCCCGCCGTCGCCGTTCAGGTTGCCGTGGCAGTTGAGCGGCGCGAACGCCGTCTCGTTCACCACGGCCTTGCCGCCCTGGTTGCACGACACCAGCACGCCGGCCGGCGCCGGCGCCGAGCACGACGCGCCCCCGGACACCGACAGGCACTGCGCCGAACGGCTCACCAGCGCCTTGCACCAGGTGTCGCCGCTGCGCCCGCCCAGCGTGGTGAACAGCTCGGTCACCGTGCCGTAGCCGAACGCCGGGATCACCCGGCCCTGTGCTGCAACGTACTGCTCGCCCGTGGCCTGGGCGCATGCGGCGCCGGCCTGGCACGCGAGCGCAATGGCAAACGGAACAAGGACAAGGCCCCGCATCGTGTATCTCCCGGATCGGCTTTTTCTCTCCGGGTGAGACTATGTCTCGTGGCCTAAGATCACATTAAGGCGATCGAGGGCTTGGAGGCAGTTCGAAGCAGGCAAGACCGGAGGCTCTGCCCCTGGACTCCGCCAAGGGCTGGCCTCTGGAACCGCGATGATTCGGGTTCCGTTCCTGATCCGGGTCCGGGCTAGGCTGGCGGCGGTTCGCCGGGGACTGGCGCCAGACCATGTGCTGCGATCATTTTCGCTGCCTCGGCGATCGCCGCGTCCAGTGCCGCCACGTCCGTCCCCTTGGCCACGATCGCGACGCCGCCGCCGTCGCGCTCGTAGGGATAGCTGCCCAGTTCCAGCGTTTGGTAGCGAAGTGCGATCGCCGACAGCGCCGCGGCGATCGCGCCCTCCAGCAGCCCCGCCGCGTGCACGCTGCGCGAGGCCACCGGCAAGCCGTGCGGCAGCCGCGGCTCCAGCCAGTCGAACATCGCCCGCATGATGCGCGGCACGCCTGCCATCACGTGCACGTTGCCGATGCTGAAGCCCGGCGCCACCGAGACCGCGTTGTCGATCAGCGTGGCCCCGCGCGGCAGGGTTGCCATCCGCTGCCGGGCGGCGTTGAACTCGCCCGGGGCATAGGCCGGCTCGAGGCGCGCCCAGGCCTCCGGGTGCGGCTCCCACGGCACGCCGAATGCGGCGGCGACGCACTCGCTGGTGATGTCGTCATGGGTGGGGCCGATGCCGCCGGTGGTGAACACCTGGTCGAAGCGGGCGCGCACCTCGACCAGCGTGCCGACGATCGTCGCGGGGTCGTCGGGGATGACCCGCACCTCGCGCAGCGGCAGGCCGATCGCACCCAGGCGGTGCGCCAGGAAGGCGACGTTGGCGTCCTGGGTGCGCCCGGAGAGCACCTCGTTGCCGATCACCAGCAGGCAGGCGGTGGCATTCATCGCACCTTCCTTCATGTTGCGGCCTTCATGTTGCGGCCTTCATGTCTGAGGCGTGGTCCTGGCGCATGGGGTCGGCCGTCGAACCATGATGTTCGCGGGTGGGAGCTGCGCCATGTTGCGCGCTTCGGCCCGCGACACGCTTCAAAGGAGCGCGACCTGCCCTGGCGCAGGCCCGTCTCAGAGCAGGTCGCGCAGCACCGGCACCAGCGGCTTGTCGGCTGCGGGCATTTCGTACTCGCCCAGCCGGTCCGCACCGACCCAGGCCAGCGTCTGGCTCTCGCGCGCCTGCACGAAGCCCTTCCAGCGCCGGCAGACGAACAGCGGCATCAGCAGGTGGAACGTGCCGTAGTCGTGGCTGGCAAAGGCGAGCGGGGCGAGGCACGCCTGCGCGACGTCGATGCCCAGCTCCTCGCGCAGCTCGCGGATCAGCGCCTGCTCCGGGGTCTCGCCCGACTCCAGCTTGCCGCCGGGGAACTCCCACAGCCCAGCCATGGCACGCCCCTCCGGCCGGCGCGACAGCAGCACCCGCCCGTCGCTGTCCACCAGGGCGCATGCCGCCACCAGCAGCAGCGTTGTTCCCGCCGCGGGTTCCGCCGTCGCGGCACGTCCCTTGACCGGTGCTGCCCCGTCCGCCTGCGCCGCCGCACCGTCGGCGTTCGCCGGCAGGTTCTGCGCCTTGAACAGGTCGTCGCGGGTCGCTGCGAAATGCACCACGTCGTGGGTGCCGCCGCGCGCCAGGAACGGCGCGCGTCCGGTGCCGACCGCCTGGAAGCCGATGCGGCGCAGCACTGCCGTGGAGGCCGTGTTGTCGACCGCAACCTGGGCCAGCACCGCGTCAATCGCCAGGTTGGCGAGCGCCCAGTGCGCCACCCTGCCTGCCGCCTCGGTCGCCACCCCGTGGCCCCAGAACCGCCGCCCCACCCAGTAGCCGAGGTGGGCGACCCGCCGTGCCGGTTCGAGCCGGAGCGCCACGGAGCCGATCAGCAGCTCGGTGCCGTCCTCGTGTCCGGTGATCACCAGGTGGTAGGCGCGGCCGCCGGCCAGCTCCGCGCCGGCACGGGTGATCCAGCCATCCGCCGCCTCGCGCGGGTAGGGAAAGGGCAGCCGCGTCAGCATCCGCACCACGGCCCAGTCGTTGACCAGCCGGAAGATCGCCGCCGCGTCGGCAGGGATCGGCGGCCGCAGCGTCAGCCGCTCGGTCGAGAGCGGCACGAACGCCACACCGGAAGCGGCCCCGTGCGGCTCGTCCGGAGCCTGCGCCGCCGCCGCGCCCGCTGCGACCGGACGCGCGCCCTCTTCGAGGTCGGCCAGCGCCATGTCGTGCGGCAAGGGGAGCGTGGGCGGTCGCTGCGGCACTGGCTCTCCTCGCGTGTCGAAAGGGGGCGGGCGCGGGCTGCCGCAGAACTTCCCAGGTCCGCCGGGGAAGCTGCTGTTCCGGGTCAGCCGGGGTGCCTGTGCGCGCACCGGAGCGGAGTGGCCGCCAGGACGGCAGGGAGGGCGCGGGCGCCGGAGCACCGCACAAGCGTGTTGGCGGGCCGGCAGAGCAGGGTTCCGCGCCAGGCTTTCAGCTGCGGTAGCTGCCGTTGATGTCGATGTAGCCGTGCGTGAGGTCGCAGGTCCAGGCGGTGGCCACGCCCTTGCCGAGGCCGAGGTCGACGGTGATCTCCACCTCGCGGCCGCGCATGTGCGCGACCACCGGGGTCTCGTCGTAGCCGGGGACGACGGCGCCGTCGCGTGCCATCCAGGTGCCGCCGACGGCCACGGAGAGCGTGTCGCGGTCGGCGGGCTCGCCGGACTTGCCGACCGCCATGACGATGCGGCCCCAGTTCGCGTCCTCGCCGGCGATCGCGGTCTTGACCAGCGGCGAGTTCGCGACCGCCATCGCGACGCGCTGCGCCGAGCGCTTCGAGACGGCGCCCGTCACGTCGATGCGCACCAGCTTCTGCGCGCCCTCGCCGTCGCGCACCACCTGGATCGCCAGTTCGAGCAGCAGGTCGGCGAGCTGCTCGCGGAAGTCGCGCAACACGCCGCCGCCATGCTTCGGCACGTGCTTGTGGTCGGCCTGACCGGTGGCGAACAGCAGCACCGTGTCGCTGGTCGAGGTGTCGGAGTCCACCGTTGTGCGGTTGAAGCTGCTGGCCACGCCGCGGGACAGCGCGTCCTGCAGCGTCTCGGACGGGACCTTCGCGTCGGTGGCCACGAAGCACAGCATGGTCGCCATGTCGGGCGCGACCATGCCGCTGCCCTTGGCGATGCCGGTGATGCGGACCTCGTGGCGGCCGATGCGCGCGACCCGGGTCGCCGCCTTGGGGAAGGTGTCGGTGGTCATGATGCCGCGCGCCGCGTCGCCCCAGCCGTCCGGACGCAGGGCGGCGTGCAGCCCCGGCAGTGCGGCGACCATGCGGTCCGGCGGCAGCACTTCGCCGATCACCCCGGTCGAGGCCAGGAACACCTGGTGCGGCTTGCAGTCGAGCAGGTCCGCCGCCGCTTCCGCCGTGGAGCGCGTGGTCTCGCGCCCCGCCCGGCCGGTGAACACGTTGGAGTTGCCGGCGTTGACCACCAGCCCGCGCGCCACCCCGCCCTTGAGCGCGTCGCGGCACCAGTCGATCGGCGCGCCCGGGCAGCGGTTGCGGGTGAACGCGCCCGCCACCGTGCTGCCGGCCGCGAGCTCCATCATCACGAGGTCGGTGCGGCCCTGGTAGCGGAGGCCGGCGGCCACGGCGCCCAGCCGCACCCCGGCGACCGGCGGCAGCTCCGGCAGGCCGATCGCCAGCGGGGACAGCGGCAGTCCCTTGCGCGCCGGCGTCGCAGCGGTTTCTGCCGACAGCGATGTCGGGGCACCGTGCGCCACGTCCGCCGCGACGCCTGGTGCCGCACCGGCCGGGGCGGGCGCCTCGGCGGCCTTGCGCGGGTGCGCGGGGCGGCCCGTCACCGCGCTACCCGGCCGGGCCGCACCCGGCTCATTGCGTATCCGGCTCATTGTGCACCCGGCTCACTGGGCGGTCGGCGAGCCCGCGGGGGCGAGACCCACCGCCGGCGGCGCCTGCTCGCCCGGCGTGATCGCTCCGCCGGCGACGGTGAAGCGCTCCACCTTCACCTGCGAGCGCGCCTGGTCGAGCACCGACTTCACCGCGTTCTGCACCAGCTGCTGGCGGATCTCGTCATGCGCCTGGGCGTAGTCGGTAGGCGGCGCGGTCCGGGTGCCGAGCACCTGGATCACGTGGAAGCCGTAGCGGGTGTGGATCGGCTCCTGGCTGAACTCGCCGGGCTTCATCGCGAACGCCGCCGTCGAGAACTCGGGCAGCATGTCGCCCTTCTTGAACCAGCCGAGGTCGCCGCCGTTGGTGGCGCCCGGGTCCTTGCTGTCCTCCTTGGCAAGCTTCTCGAAGTCGGCCCCGGCCTTGAGCTGCTTGATGACGTCCTTCGCCTTGTCCTCGGAGTCGACCAGGATGTGGCGCGCGTGCACCTCCTCCTCGCCGGGCTTGTTGGCGTATTCGGCGTCGTACTTCGCCTTGATCGCCTCGTCGGAGATCTTGGGCGTCACCTCGCGCGTCAGCATGGCGTTCTGCAGCGTGGTGTCCTCGGCGTGCTGCAGCTGCTCCTGCACCTCCGGGGTCTTGTCGAGCCCCTCCTTCTTGGCCTCGATCACCACCGCCTGCCGGTCGATCAGCTGGTCGAGAAGCATCGGGTACAGCACCGGCTTCGGCATGCCGCGCAGCTGTTGCGGCAGCGACTCGGCAGCCGTGGTCAGGTCAGACATCTTGATCTCGTGGCCGTCGACCTTGGCCAGCACCGGGTCGCCCGGCGGCAGGCCCTTGAGCGGCGGCGAGCTCGGCGCGTAAGGCACCGGCCGGCCTGCCGCCGTCTGGCCCGCGGCGGGTGGGGCCGAGCCCTGCGCCGGCGTGTCCTCGGCGTCGGCGTCCGTGCTGCCGGCGGCCGGGCCGGCGGGCGGGCGCTGTCCGGCGGTCGTCTGGCCTGGTGCGGTCGCGGCCGGCGGAAGCAGGGCAGCGGGCGGCGCGCCGGTGGGCGACATCGCGGAGCGATCGGGCCCGGGAGCGGGCTGGGCGGCGGCGGGCAGGACGTGGGCGTACAGGGAGGCAGCGGCGAGTGCGGTGGCCAAGGGAGTGAGCCGCATAGAGTAACCTCGATTTATGGGCGGGCCCGCGTTCGCCGGGCGGGTCCTGTTGGCGTCGGCGGATCATGGCCGACCGTACGCTTGCCCACAACCAACCGGAGCGATGAATTCGGCGCAGGATTCGGGCCGGCGTTCTGCCCGCTTCCTCAAGGCGAGGATCCGTCGGGGCTGAGCTCCCGGACCGGCACAGGTCGGATGGACCCCGCGGCGGCGTGCCTTACACCAGCGGCGCCGGGCATGAACCTGTAGGCGAAGCAAGGCTGGGCTCTCTCCGACCCGCGTTCCCATGGCTCAAGCGAGCCCCTGGAACCTTGCGCAGACTACGCCCGGACCCGCCAAACGCCTGAGGCCTTTGGAAACCCTTTGCTTGAGCACAGGAATTCCAAAGGCAAGCCTTTGGCAGAGCCTCTGGCCTTGCCTGCCTGGCTGGTCACCCTCAAGGCTGTTGGTACCAGTCATCTGCCGGGTTGGGTCATCTACCGATGGGGGGCGGCTTGTCCTGCCGGGTCCACGCTTCCAGGCCACGGGCAGAGGCCAGCCTTGCTTCCTCCCCGGGCCGCTCGGTTGACCCCGTCGGGCTCGGCTCCTATCTCAGCGGGCGGCCGCCACCCCCGCCGCCGGCCTGCCCGCTCGCGACGACGCCGCAGCGCCACCTGCCGAGGCCCGCCATGTTCAACAGCTTCACCCGCATCTTCGGTTCCAGCAACGAGCGCTCGCTGCGCCGCTACCAGCGCCGCCTGCCGCAGATCAACGCGCTGGAGCCCGAGGTGGCGGCGCTGACCGACGACGAGCTGCGCGGCCGCACGATGCTGTTCCGCGAGCGCCTCGCCTCCGGCGCCACGCTCGACGAGCTGCTGCCGGAGGCGTTCGCCGTGGTGCGCGAGGCGAGCCGGCGCGTGCTCGGCATGCGCCACTTCGACGTGCAGCTGGTCGGCGGCATGGTGCTCAACGACGGCAAGATCGCCGAGATGAAGACCGGCGAGGGCAAGACGCTGGTCGCCACCCTGCCGGTCTACCTCAACGCGCTGCCGGCGAAGGGCGTGCATGTGGTCACGGTCAACGACTACCTCGCGGCGCGCGACGCAGAGGAGATGGGCCGGCTGTACGGCTTCCTCGGCCTGTCGACGTCGGTGATCGTGCACGGGCTTTCCGACGACCAGCGGCGCCGCGCCTACGCCGCCGACATCACCTATGGCACCAACAACGAGTTCGGCTTCGACTACCTGCGCGACAACATGAAGTACCGGCTCGAGGACATGACGCAGCGCGAGTTCGCGTTCGCCATCGTCGACGAGGTGGACTCGATCCTGATCGACGAGGCGCGCACGCCGCTGATCATCTCCGGGCCGGCAGAGGATTCGTCGGACCTGTATCGCCAGGTCAACGCGGTGATGGCCGAGGCGGTGCGCGACGGATCGATCTACGACAAGGACGAGAAGATGAAGTCCGTGGCGCTGACCGAGGAGGGCTCGGAGCGCATCGAGGAACTGCTGCGCGAGGCGGGCGTGATCACCGAGGGCAGCCTCTACGACATCTTCAACGTGGCGGCCCTGCACCACGTGCAGCAGAGCCTGCGGGCGCACACGCTGTTCGCGCGCGACGTCGAGTACATGGTGCGCGACGACAAGATCGTCATCGTCGACGAGTTCACCGGCCGGATGATGGAGGGGCGGCGGTATTCCGAGGGGCTGCACCAGGCGCTGGAGGCCAAGGAGTTCGTCACCGTGCAGCAGGAGAACCAGACGCTGGCGTCGATCACCTTCCAGAACTACTTCCGGCTGTTTCCCAAGCTTGCCGGGATGACCGGCACCGCGATGACCGAGGCCGACGAGTTCGCCGAGATCTACAAGCTGGACGTGGTCGAGGTACCGACCAACGTCGCGGTGGCGCGCATCGACGGGCACGACGAGGTGTACCGGACCGCGGGGGAGAAGTACGAGGCGGTGGCGGGGCTGATCGAGGACGCCAAGGGGCGGGGGCAGCCGGTGCTGGTCGGCACCACCAGCGTCGAGCGTTCGGAGCTGCTGAGCTCGATCCTGGACCGGCGCGGGGTGAAGCACAGCGTGCTGAACGCCAAGTTCCACGAGCGCGAGGCGGTGATCGTGGCGCAGGCCGGGGCGCCGGGGTCGATCACCATCGCGACCAACATGGCCGGGCGCGGCACCGACATCAAGCTGGGCGGCAACGTCGAGATGCGGGTGCGCCAGGAGGTGGGCGAGCACCCGGATCCCGTCGTGCTGGCCGAGCGGGAGGCGACGATCCGCGCCGAGGTGGCGGCCAACCAGCCACGGGTGATCGAGGACGGCGGGCTGCTGGTGATCGGCACCGAGCGGCACGAGAGCCGTCGGGTCGACAACCAGCTGCGCGGCCGCTCGGGGCGGCAGGGCGACCCGGGGGAGAGCCGGTTCTTCCTCTCGCTCGAGGACGACCTGATGCGCATCTTCGGGTCGGAGCGGATGGGCGGCATGCTGCAGCGGCTCGGCCTGAAGGAGGGCGAGGCGATCATCCACCCCTGGATCAACCGGGCCCTGGAGAAGGCGCAGAAGAAGGTCGAGGCGCGCAACTTCGACACCCGCAAGAACGTGCTCAAGTACGACGACGTGATGAACGACCAGCGCAAGGAGGTTTATGCCCAGCGCCGCGAGTTCATGCGCGCCGACGACGTCTCGGCGATCGTGGCGGAGATGCGCGACGAGGTGGCCGAGGCGCTGGTCGGGCGGCACATCCCGGAGCGCGCGTTTGCCGAGCAGTGGGCAACGCAGGCGCTGACCGAGGACCTGGCCCGGGTGCTGGCGATTGAGGTGCCGGCCGCCGCCTGGGCGCAGGAGGACGGCATCGACGCCGCGATGGTTCGCGAGCGGGTGCTGCAGGCGGCGTCCGAGCACATGGCGGCCAAGGCCGCCAATCTCGGCCCCGAGGTGATGCGCTACGTCGAGAAGGCGCTGCTGCTGCAGACGCTGGACGCGGTGTGGAAGGAGCACCTGCTGACGCTCGACCATCTGCGCCAGGGCATCTGGCTGCGCTCGCTTGGCCAGAAGGATCCGCTCAACGAGTACAAGAGCGAGGCCTTCGCGCTGTTCAACGCCATGCTTGACGACCTGAAGGAGCGGGTGACGTCGATGCTGGCCCGGGTCGAGCTGAGCCCGCAGGAGCCGATGCCGGCGTTCCAGGCGCAGCCGGCCTACACCATCGAGAGCCATCCCGACGCCGACCGCATGACCGCGGCCGGCCCGGGCATGGCGGCGGCGCTGGCCGAGCCTGTGTTGATCGAGAACGTGCCGCTGGCTCAGGTGGATCCGGATGACCCGGCGACGTGGCGCGCGACGCCACGCAACGCGCTGTGCCCGTGCGGGTCGGGGAAGAAGTTCAAGCATTGCCACGGCCGACAGCTCTGAGCGGGTGCCAAAGGGACTGACCTGTGACCGCAGGACGGCTGGGCGCTGCCCAGACCGGCCAAAGGCCTGAGGCCGTTGGAAGCTTCTATTTTCAAGGAAATCGATTTCAAGGACTAGGCCTTTAGCCAAGACCAGATGAAAAGCCCCTGGTGTTGCTTAACCAACAGGTCAGGGCTCGGCCCTTCGGTGGATCTGGGCGAAGCCAAGCCTGGCTTCGCCCAGTGGTCTCAGACCGGCATGACATCAGGGATGTTGTTGGGGAACTTGGAGATGTCCTGGGCCGGGACGTTAAAGTGGGCCTCGACCATGGCCGGGGGAGTGTGCGCCAGCCAGTCGGACAGCGAGATTTCCTGGTAGGTATTGGTACGGAAGATCTCCAGGAAGACGAGATCGGTGGTGCCGGTGTTCTTGATGTAGTGGCCGAAGTTGCGCTTGATGTAGCCGATGTCGCCGGGCTGGAAGTTGTTGGTGACGACCTTCGGCCCGGTGTTGAACACCGCCATCTCAGCCGAACCCTTGATGTAGTACTGCCACTCGTCCGCGTTGGTGTGCCAGTGCATCTCGCGCATTCCGCCCGGGTGGACGGTCACCAGCGCCGCGGCGACGGTGGTCGAGGCATTGAAGTTGTGGCTGTCGGCGAGCTGGACGGTGCCGCCCTTGGTCTGGCGGGTGATCGGGCCGCTTGCCATGGAGTAGGTGAACGGGTGGGGCGGCAGGCCAGCGGGCGACTTCACCGCATCCTGGTCGGCGGCAAGTGCCCCGGGCACGGCGCCTTGGAAGATCCAGAGGTCGCGCATCGGTATCTTGCTGAAGGTCTCGGCCGGAACGCCGAAGTTCATGGCGAGGACGTCTGGAGGGGTGTGGGCCATCCAGTCGGTGACCAGCAGGGTGTTGTATTCGGACTGCTTGCCGCTGTCGAAGGCGAGGATGAACTCTGCCCCATCCGGGCCGAGGCCCTGCAGCGAGTGTGGGTAGCCGGCGGGGAAGTACCAGAGGTCGCCCTCCTTGACGTCCGCGACGTAGGCGCGGCCGGAGGTGTCGAGGACGGTGATGCGGCAGGTGCCGTAGGTCATGTAGGCCCATTCGGCGGCCTGGTGCCAGTGCAGCTCGCGGACGCCGCCGGCGTTGAGGCGCATGTTCACCCCGGAGATTTCTTCGGCGACCTGAAAGTCCGCCTGGGTGACCTGGCGAGCCCAGCCGCCGTCCTGGATACGCCGCGGGGCGTTGCTGAACGAAGCCCAGAACTCGGGGAGATCGCCAATGTCGGTTGGCGGAGGAGTGAACGCCTGGGGGAACTGGCCGGTGATCGCCGGGTTCTGCGGCCCGGGATCGATGGACCCGCGCGGGTTCTTCTGCGCGCTGACCAGGCCTTGGGCAGGGTTGTCCGGAGTGCCGTACGACGACGCAGCGAGGACCGGCGAGGCCAGGCCGGCCAAGCCCGCCGCGGCCCCGTAGGTGATGATGTTGCGTCTCGATGGTGTTTGCATGGCTGTGGTCTCCATGAGCGAGATCGTCTCGGCTGAGCGCACCGACGCGATCATGAGCTCGTTACAAGTATTTGTGATTTATGTGCTGCGCGTCTTGTAGAAACCAGGGCCGCGCGTTGAGTTCCAAGTCACCAGCCTGGTACACAGGGCAGATGGACCGTAAGGGGATCAAGGTTTTAGACGGCGTTTCCTTTTGTAGACGCATATGGACTACGCCGCTGGATTGTTCAACCCAGTATCGGAGGGGCTTGGCGATGCTCAGGGTGCCGGGAACGGCTGCGACTCTGCACCGGGTTGTCCGGGCGCCTCGAGTGGGTGCGGACGGCCGGACATGCTTATGGCCTGGGTCCCGGCGGCGCTTGCGGCGTGGGTGAGCCCGGCCCACGGCCTAGTCCTGCGGTGTCGCGGCGCGGTCGCGGATCAGCAGCAGCGCGCGGCGAAGGCGCATGATGCCGCCCCTGACGTGGCCCTGGTCGCAGAGGTGTCGGCCCTCGTCGAGCAGCCGCTGCATCTCGGCGGTGAGCGGCAGCCCGGCCTGTACCTGCGCCACCATGTGCTCGCAGTATTCCCGCGTGTCGGTGGTGACGGCGACCGGCGGCGGCTGGGCGTGCAGGCCTACGCCGGCGAGGCCGAGCCAGAGGATGAAAACGGTTCGCACACCTTGTTGGTAGGCGATCATGGGTTGAGCGCCGATGGGGGCGGGATGAAGGCCCGTCCACCCCGCCAGGGCCGGATGTCGGCCTGGTGGCTGCGGCGGACGACCGGGTTGCCGGGCCTGTAGTGCGGCCGCCGCCGCAGGTGGACGGCCGGCGCGGGTGGTCGAGGCGGTCGGGGCGCCGGGCGCGTGGGAGCCGGGCGGGGCGGGGTCGGCGGCGGGCAGCACCAGGACGGCGTGCAGGCCGGGGTGGGCGGGTTCGAGCGTCAGCGAGCCGCCGTGCAGCTGCGCCACCGCCTGCACCAGCGCGAGGCCGAGGCCGGAGCCGGGAGTGTGGCGGGCCGCCTCGGCGCGGAAGAAGCGCTCTGTGGCGCGGGCGCGGTCCTGTTCGGCGATGCCCGGGCCTTCGTCCGCCACGCCGATGCTCAGCATGGTGGGCGACTCCGTATCGGCGGCAGGCGGGGCTGCGGCAGGGACTCCGGACGACGGGCGGGCCGAAACGGGCGTGGCTGCGGGCACGGTTCCGGGCGGGGCTGCAGGCACGGCCCCGGGCGCGGCGCCGGGCGGGCGGGCGGAGAGGCGGATGGTGCCGTGTGCGGGAGAGAACTTGACCGCGTTGTCGAGCAGGTTGGCCACCGCCTGCTGCAGCAGCTCGCGGTCGCCGCGCAGCCACAAGGCGGGCGGCAGGTCGAGCAGCAGCTGCAGGCCGCGCTCCTCGGCGAGGGCGGCGTACAGCTCGGCGAGGTCGCGCAGCACCGGCACGCAGTCGAAGGCGCCGAACGCCGAGCGGCGCGAGCCGGCCTCGATCTCGGCGATGCGCAGCAGGGCCTGGAACACCGCGGTGACGCCGTCGAGGTCGGCCACCGCGCGCTCCACCGCGGCGCGCAGCTCCCTGCCCGAGCCCGCGTGCAGCGCCGCGTCTTCGAGCCGCGAGCGGGCGCGGGTGATCGGCGTGCGCAGGTCGTGGGCGATGGCGTTGGATACTTGGCGCACCCCGTCCATCAGCCGGGCGATGCGGTCGAGCATGTCGTTGATGGTCTCGGCGAGGCGGTCGAACTCGTCGCCGCGGCCGGACAGGCGGACACGCTGCGCGAGGTCGCCGGCGGCGATCGCCTCGGCGATGCTCGACACGTTGGCCAGCATGCGGCGGAACAGGCTGCGCACCACCAGCGCTCCGGCGGCACCGAGAGCCGCGACCAGGAGCAGCGCGTAGAGCAGCGCGCCGGCGAGCAGGTGGCGCAGTTGCGCGCGGGTGCGCACGTCGCGGCCGACCAGCAGGCGGAAGTGGCCCGGCAGGTCGATGCCCTCGACCTCGGCGAGGGCGCGGGTGCCGGCGCGCTGCACCGGCAGCTCGTACCAGGTTCCGGGGCGCGCCACGGTCGCCGGCCAGCGCTCGACGTTTCCGGCGAGGTGGTGGCCGTCGGCGTCGACCAGGAGGTAGAGCGTCTCGTCGTCGACGTCCTCGGACATGTGGTCCTGGATGGCCTCGATCAGCGCGGGCAGACCGCCTTCGCCGATGCGGTCGAGCAGCCCCTGGGCGTCGGCGTGGATGGTCGCCTCGACCTGGCGCTCCAGCAGGCCGGCGGTGGCCCACCAGATGAACAGCACCAGCGCCAGCGCACTCAGGCCGAACAGCCCGGCGTAGAGCACGGCGAGGCGGAGGCCGGCCGAGTTCAGGCCGCGCGGGCGCCTCATGGGTTGCGCCGGGTCGTTCGCGTGGGGCCGGCAGGGCAGCAAGGCTGGGCGTTGCCCTGACCCACCAAAGGCCTCAGGCCTTTGGAAACTCTTTCCTTGGTCATAAGGATTCTCAAGGCCTGCCTTGAGCGGAGTCCAGAGGCAGAGCCTCTGGCCTTGCTTGCCTAACGGTCACGCATCACGACCGTCGGTCTCACTCGGGGCGCAGCATGTAGCCGGCGTTGCGCACGGTATGGATCAGGCTGGAGCCGAACGGGCGGTCGACCTTCTGGCGCAGGCGGGAGACGTGGACGTCGATGACGTTGGTCTGCGGGTCGAAGTGGTAGTCCCAGACGCCTTCGAGCAGCATGGTGCGGGTGACAACCTGGCTGGCGTGGCGCATGAGGTATTCGAGCAGGCGGAACTCGCGCGGCTGCAGGTCGATCTTCTGGCCCGCGCGCTTCACCAGGCGGGAGAGCAGGTCCATTTCCAGGTCGGCGACCACGAGGCGGGTCTGCGGGCCGTCGTTCTTGCCGCGCCGGGTCATCGCCTCGACCCGGGCGAGCAGCTCGGAAAAGGCGAACGGCTTGGTCAGGTAGTCGTCGCCGCCGGCCTTGAGGCCGGCCACGCGTTCGTCGACCTGGGCGAGGGCGGAGAGCAGCAGCACCGGGGTGACGTTGCCCTGGCCGCGCAGGGTCTCGAGGATGCGGATGCCGTCGATGCCGCCGGGCAGCATGCGGTCGAGGACGACGGCGTCGAAGACCTCTGCGGCGGCGAGGAACAGGCCGTCGCGGCCGTTGTCGGCGTGCTCGACGACGTGGCCGGCCTCGCGCAGGCCCTTGGCCACGAACCCGGCGACGGTGGGGTCGTCCTCAACCAGCAGGATGCGCATGGGTCCTCCGCAGTGGCCGGGGACCCGAGCATAGGCCGGGCGGCGTCGCAAAGGCGAGAAAGCCCGGGACTCGCTCCAAGGCTGTGTTGTCAGCGTCGGTCCAGGGGCGGCGCACCCCTGGCGCGTCCGGGCTTAGCCCGCGCGAGGTTTCGACGGTCCCGCCTGGGCTGGTGGAATGCGGGCGGAGGGAGCGCCAATACCTCGCTTGCTGCCTACTCCGCGTCGTCGCGCCGGCGGCCGACGACGACGGTGACCTCCATCGCCTGGCCGCCGCGCCTGACCGCGAGCTGCACGGTGGTGCCGGGGCTGATCGCGGACACCGCGCTGATCAGGCTGCGCGAGGTGTCGACCTTCTCGCCGTTGACCGCGGTCACGATGTCGCCGTGCCTGAGGCCGGCGCGCGCGGCCGGGCCCTGCGGGTCGACACCGGCGAGTGCCACGCCGATGCCGTGGCCGGCCGTCTGGTCGGGGACCGAGACGCCGAGCCAGCCGCGGTCCATGCGGCCCTTGTCGCGCAGCTCGGCCACGATCGGCTCGGCGATCTGGCTGGGGATCGCGAAGCCGATGCCGACCGAGCCGCCGGTCGGCGAGACGATGGCGGTGTTCACCGCCACGACCTGGCCGCTCATGTTGAAGGCGGGGCCGCCGGAATTGCCGGGGTTGATCGGCGCGTCGATCTGCATGAAGTCGTCGAACGGGCCGGCGCCGATGTCGCGGCCGCGCGCCGAGACGATGCCCGCAGTGACCGAGGAGCCGAGGCCGAACGGGTTGCCCGCAGCCATCACCCAGTCGCCGACCTGGACCGCGCGGCTGTCGCCCCAGGTGACGAAGGGCAGCGGCTTGTCGGACGAGACCTTGATGACGGCGAGGTCGGTGAGCTCGTCGGTGCCGAGCACGATGGCCGGCAGCTCGGTGCCGTCGCTGAGCGAGACGACGATCTTGTCGGCGTGACCGACCACGTGGTTGTTGGTCACGATGACGCCGGCGGGGTCGATGATGAAGCCGGAGCCGGCGCCCATCACCTGTTCGCGGCGGTTCTTGAGGCGGTCGCGGAAGGTCTTCTCGAACGGGGTGCCGCGCACCTCGGGCGGCATGTCGGCGATGGCGTCGGCACCGGAGATGCTCTCGGTGACCGCGATGTTGACCACGGCGGGGACCACGCGCCGGACCAGCGGCGCGAAGGAGAGCGGGCGCATCTCGACCAGCGGGCTGGCCGCGGGGGAGAACGCGGCACCCTGGGAGCTCGCGAACTGGGATGTCGAGGATTGGGATGCCGAGGATTGGGCGCGCACCGCGTGGCACCCCGAGACAAGCGAGGCGACGATCAGGAGGAGGCCGGCCGGCCGGAACATGCTGTGCCTCGGTGGGACGCTGCGGTGCAGTTGACATTGCACTTGTCGGGCGGGTCAACAAGTTGAGCGAGTGCGGTTTGCGGAGGTATGTTGTGGTGCTCGCGCTGCAGCTGTGGCGGGGGTGCAACATGGGGCCTTGGCAGGGTCGAGGCGCACGGGTGCAAACGGTGCGAACCCGGAGTGACGTGGGCGTTGCCGGCCGGAGTCGGTGCGTTCGCGCGGGGTAGCGACGGAGCGGCGCTTGGTGGCGTTGCGCGACGGGTGTTCCGGCTGCGGCTGGCGGATGGCGGGCTGGAGCGGGTGGCGTCGGCGTTCGATCCGGGAGGCACCGGTTCAACGAGGACGCCTGCGACCGCACCGGACGCTCTGGGTGGGCACGATGTTCGACCCGCTGCCGGGGGCATCAGGTCCGCCGGGGCTGGCGGGGCTGAGTAGCTTTACGTTCGCAGCCGGGCTGCGGCCGGAGCCCGACGTGGCCGAGCTGCACAACGAGATGGCGTGGAGTGCCGACGAGCGGGCGTTCTTCCTGGCGCATTCTCGGGAGCGCGCGGTGCAGGCTTACGACCTTGAGGCGCAGCGGGGGGTGCTGGGGCGCCGCACAGCGGATTCATGCAACACGGTCGTCGGGCAGGCGTCGCCCCTGGTCACAGATCGAGCTCCAGGCTGGCCAGGATAGTGCGTGGCGTGCCGAGATAGGCCGTGTTGGCGCCGGCGGCGCCGGAGATGTTCCCGACCCCGATCGAGGAGTAGTAATTCACGTCGCCGACGTTGATCGCGGCCAAGCGGGCGATGACGACGTGGCGCAGCACCCTGACGCTGTCGCGTATTCCCAGGTCGAACGTCACGTAGGACGGCGCGAAGGATATGTTGTTGGTGGTAGTCGCGCGCGGGCCCTGGTAGTGCGCAGCGCCGGTCAATGCCAGCCCGCCGGCAAATCGGGGATGGTAGTCGAGCGAGATGTCGGTCTTCCATCCCGGCACGCCGACGATCTGCCCGCCTTCGGTCGCGGGCGAGCCGGTGTCGAGCAGGCGTGCATCGATATAGGTCACGCCGCCGATCAGGCTGAGCGCGCTGGTGACCTCGCCCTGCGCAAACAGCTCAGCCCCGACATCGCGCTGTTGCCCGATCACCTGGAACACGTTGGACGAAACCAGGGTGTTGGCGAACGGCCTGGTTTGGTCGAAGCCGTCGAGCGTGAGCAACAGGCGCGGCGACACCGCATATTTTACTCCGCCCTCGTAAAGCGTGTCGTGGTAGGGCGCGAGGAACTGGTTGACGTTGGCCGTTCCGGTCGGCGCCTCGTCGCCCTGCTCGACGCTGCTGGCATAGGTGAAGTAGGCGGTCAGCTGCTTGTTCGGGGTGTAGATCAGGCTGACGGTCGGGCTGAACACGCCGTTCGCGGTGTCGCCGCTGGTCTGCACATCCTTGGTGTTGAAGGTACGCGAACTCAGGAAGGACTCGCTGAACACGGGCTGGATCGCGACCGCGTCGGTGAGGTGCAGCGTATCGGCCTCGATGATCGACTGCTGGAACAGCGTGCCGGACTGGTAGAAGCCGCCATTGGGCGGCACCGGCCGGTACGCGAACACCAGGGGTTCAGCCAGGCTTGCCTTGCCGAGCGAGGTGGTGATCGAGTCGCGATAGGAGAACTGGCCGTTGTTGAACCCGTTGGTACCGAGCGTGAGGTCGTTGACGAAGCCGAACAGCCGTACCTGGCCGTGCAGGTAGCCCTCGTTGCTGCCGATCGTGTAGTGCGGGATATTGTTGAAGTTCTTGGTGGTGGTGTAGTCGCCGTTGTTGTCGGTCAGCGTGTTGGTGATGCCGAACAGGTTGCGCAGCGCGCTCTGGTAGAGACCGCCGACTTCGAGGGTCCAGTCGTCGTTGAACCGGTGGATGATCTTGCCCAGCCCGGTGTCGGTGATCAGGTCGGTGCCGGCACCGGGCTGGCCGTAGCCGATCCGGGTCGGATCGACCGCAGCCGGCAGCAGCGTGTTGCGGCCGCTGGCGTAGACGAAGCCGCCGGGCAGCCCGTCGCTGGTGTCCTCGTAGTAGCTGGCATCCAGCTGGATGACGGTGCGGTCGTCGAGGTGGATGTCGAAGTCGCCGCTGACCAGCGTGCGATCGTCGAAGCTGCCGGGTACGTAGCTTTGCCCCTCGCCGTGCACCACGTCGATGCGGTAGCCGATGGCGCCGTTCGGTCCGGTCCGGCCGCCGAGATCGGCCTCCTCGCTGAACAGCCCGTTGCTGTCGTAGCTGCCGACCAGGCGATCGAGCGGTGCGTCGGTCGGACGCTTCAGCACGTAGTCGAACACCCCGGCACCGGTTTCCGGTCCGTACAACGCGCCGGCGAGGCCGTTCAGCACCTGGATGTTGTCGAGGTTCTCGGTGGCGATAGCGGTGGTGCCGATGATGTTCAGCCCGTCGAGCCGGGTGTTCTGCGCGATGGTGCCCTGGAAGCCGCGCGACTGCGGCCGTGACACCTCCTGTCCCTCCTGGTCGAGCACCTCGACCGACGGCAGATCGCGCAGCGCGTCGTTGACAGTGCGGATCTGCTGATCAACCAGCAGATCCTGCGGCAGCACATTGATTGAAGTCGGGGTGGTCAGGATCGGCTGGTTGCCGAGCGGGCCGAGAGAGGCGTCGTCGCTGTGGAATTGTGCCTGCATGGCATAGCCGCCGGGTGCCGGAGCGCTGACGTTGACCGTCGGTAATTCCGCGACCGGCGCCGTCTGCGCCTGCGCTGCGAGTGGCAGCAGCGTCAACGACACCCCCGCTGCGCGGCTCCACCGGCGCACCCGTCGCAGCCGGGCGGGTCGCGTGCCGCGCTCCGCTGCAGCCATCAAGCCTGCATGGTCCATGCGAAATCCACCGAATGTTCGATCGAGACGGGCCACACAGGCGTCGGCCGCACAGTAGGCATCCGCACGCACGTCGGCCCCGTTCATGCTGTCCCTAAGCGGACCATGGCCAAGTCGCTATATACAAAAGGACATAACGAATCGGGATTACCCGGTCAATGGGTGCAGACCTGCAGGGCGTCGTTGTTGCAGGGGTGCAGGCTGCATCGGCGAGGGGATCTTGGCCGCTGCGCGCCGCACTGGCGGAGGAGACGGGTGTCGGAGTGCGACCTGGCTGGAACCGTTGCCAGCCGCTACCCGGCGTCGAGTCGGAACCGGATCGGGATCCTGATCTCGCCCTGGACCGGGAGCCCGCCCCGGGTTGCGGGGCTGAACCGGTAGTCGCGCACGGCCTGCAGTGCCGCCTGGTTCAGCAGGTCCGAACCGCTGCTCCGCTCGATCGAGACGGCGGCGGCGTGGCCGTCCGGCAGCACCGTCGCGCGCACGACCGCCGTACCTTCGATGCCACGGCTTCGAGCCGCATCGGGATAGGCGAGCTGCAGCCCGGCCGATCCACTCGCAGCGTGCGGCGGCACCAGGGGCGAGGCAGCCGGTGCCTGGGCCTGAGCCGGGCTGGCCGCTGGCTTGGTGGATACGACGTCGGCGGTGCGCGATGCAGGCTCGCTGCGAGGCAAGGTTGCCAGACGGTGCGCCACCGGCCTGGAGATTGGCGGCCTCGGGATCGCCAGGCGATGCAGCGGCGGAGCGGGCGGCGGCGAGGGAAGCGGGAACGCAGCGTCGTCGGGCGTCAAAGGCTGCGGCGGCGGTGGCCCTGCTGCGGGCGGCATCCGCAGCATCAGGGGCGTTGGCGGAGCGGCCGCCAGTTCGGGTGTGGACGGGGCCGGCGGCGGCGGAGCCGTCTGGGCCTCGGGCAGGCTCGGCGTGGTTGCGGGCTCGGCCAGCAGTACCGGCACCTCGAATTGCAGGGGAACGATGATCAGCCCCTCTGCCGGATGCAGGGCGGCGTGCCGCGCCATCAGCACCGTCGCAACCACGCCGCCGTGCAGCAGCAACGCCGGCGTAAGACCCCTGCGCGTCGGCTCCGGGCGTGCTCCAGGCAGCGCCAAGCGCGATCCGATGCCGTTCAGATCGAACTGCAGCCACGCACGGGGTACTTCCCGCACCGCCGGTTGTAGCTCCGGCCGGACGCTGTGCCGCTGCCGGCCCGCGTCAGGCGGCGCGATCGGTCCCGCCGCGCCAAGCCGACCGCCGCTCACCGGTGCGAGGCGCCGAGTCGTCAGCACGACGTTGTCCACCCTGGAGGCGCTCAGCGCATCGCTCGGCACGGTTTCACTCGGACCTGCCTTGTCGGTCCGCATCCTCTTGCTTTCCATGCCGGTTCGCAGGCTCCTGAAACTATGGCCTGGCGACCACGACGACATCACCACGCCCGGCCAGCCGGATCCCCGCCCCAAGGATGCGCTGTCGACACAGTGCGTTATATTACAGCAAGCATAACGCTGTTTCGCGCCTGCGCATTGTTCGTTGTACCGGTGTCGGTAACGTTCGATTGATAGAGGGACGGATGATCCGGTGGATCAGAGCGTGGCGGTGCAGTCCGACCTGTGGGCGTGCCTCAAGCGGCCCAGTCCGGAGCTTCCCTGGGCGGCTGGTGCGCCTGCTCGCAGTTTCACCGCGGCTTGATGGCGCCGACCACGGTGGGGAGCGGAGGCAGACTACGGGCACGTCCGCATCGACACCAGCCGGGTGTCATGAGGTGGTCGATCACCACCGGGCTTCAGCCGTCGCCTGAAGCCAATTCGTGGTCGAGTTCCAGGATGTGCTCCGCAAGCGCCTGCCGCGCCTGCTGCTCCATGATCCGGTAGCGCTCGACCAGGTTCCGGCCGAACGGCGTCAGGCTGGCCCCGCCGCCGCCGGCGCCGCCGCCTCTTGTGGCGACCACCGGTGTGCGGAAGGTCTGGTTGATCGCATCGACCAGCATCCAGGCGCGACGGTAGCTCATCTCCATTGCCCGCCCGGCCGCGGAAATCGAACCGGTCTCGCCGATCAGCTCGAGCAGGCGGATCTTGCCGGGGCCCAGCGCCCGCCCCTGGTCGAAGTCGATGCGCAGCCTGAGCCGGGCCATGGAACCCTCCAACAACGCCCGACCGCTCGACCGTCCGGGATCGATGAAGTGGTGCCGTGCACCGCTTCAAGCAGATGTCGGCGTCCACACCCGCTGGGTCCGGCAGGCTCGGTGGATTATGCGGCAGAGGCCAGCGACGCCATGTCGATCACGAAGCGGTAGCTCACGTCGTTTCTCCGCAGCCGCTCGTAGGCCTCGTTCACCGACTGGATCGCCACGACCTCGACGTCGCTGACGATGCCATGCTTGCCGCAGAAGTCCATCATCTCCTGCGTTTCGGCCATTCCGCCGATCAGCGAGCCCGTGACGCTGTGCCGCTTGCCGATCAGCGAGATCCCGTTCAGCGGCGGATCCAGCGCCGTCAGAGGCGGTCGAGCAGGTTTTGCGCAGCGAGCCCAAGCCCGGTCTTCGCCAACACGCACTTCCGGTCCGGTTACACGCGAACGGAACCACCGCTGCGTGCCGCAGGACTGCCGGTCGTGTCGGCCAGAGCGCCCAGGAGCGATGCAAAGCCCGAGGAGCGGAGCGGCAGCCAGGCTTTGCCGAGCTGGCGGCTCCAGAATGGCCAATCACGTGCTGGGCAATCAATCGAGGACCACGGGTCGCGGGGTTGAGGTGCTGGACTGGGCTGCTGCCGGTTTGGTGGACATCCAGATCGGGGTGTCTCACGAGACTGGGAAATGCAGGTGACGCCGCGACAGTTCAGCCGGGAGTTCAAGCTGCAGGCGGCTGGTCAAGGAACGCGGCGTCCGGGTCTTGCGGTCTCGACCGCGGTCTTCGTGAGCTTGATGCAAGGCGCCGATTGGCTCCTGGCTAGACTCGATTCCAGGAGTCACATCGGGGCGGGGCCAGAGAGCTTCGGGTCCGATTTGGTGGCGCCCGCGCGTGGAGTGGCGGTCGCTAAGTCACTAGCTTGGCTTTACTTGTTCTGCTCCAGCGCACGCGGGCGTGCCGGATACCAGAGCCCGTGTGAAACGGCTCAGGTCGTACGCCGCGAGGCATGGGTATCCCGGTCGCCCTTCTTGTGCCACCATCCCAGGTTGCAACTACCGGGCCCTTCTTCTACCGTGAAGTTGTGAAAAATCCTCGACCTGGGACGGTGCGACCAGCCGCGCGGGCGAGTGGCCCTCGACATTGTTAGCGCCTCGGGGCAGCGCGGGGCTGTTCCGGCGCATCGGGCTGTTCAAGCGCCTTCTGGTGCTGGTAGGCGCGGTCAGCCTGCCCAGCTTCGCCGTCATCGGCCTGCTGGTGTTCGATCTGCGTCAGGAGCGGCAGGATCGTCTCGGGCAGGATGTGCTGCATGATGCGGAGGTGGTCAGCGCGGCTCTGGGCAGCATCGTGGAGGCGGCGCGGCAGGTGATGCTGGGCGTTGCCTCGACGCGCGCGGTCCGCAGCGGCGACTCGGCGTGCAACCAGCAGCTCAGCATCCTGCACCAGTCGTTGCACGAGTATGCATTCCTGATTGTTCTGGATGACGACCTGCGGCCGCTGTGCAGCACCGCGCCGGCCGGCCAGCCCTCGGAGGCGGTGTTGCACAGCGCGCGGGTGGTGCTGGCGGAGAAGCGTTTCTCGGTCGATCGTTATGCGGCGGGTGCGGAGAGTGGGGCGCCTTTTCTCGGTCTGGGACTGCCGGTGGTCGCGCAGGACGGGCGCGTGATCGGCGTTGTGGTGGTCGGATTGTCGCTGCCGTGGCTTGCCGACACGCTGCAGGCAATGCTGCCGCATTCCGCCCGCACTATTGCGGTGGCCGACCGCGAAGGCACGCTGCTGGCGCGGGTGCCGCCGCTCGCCGGGGTGGTGGGTTCGACGTTCAGCGAGCAGAACCGTCACCTCGTGAACGAGCCGCAGCCCGGCAGCGTGGCGCTCGCCGGGCTGGACGGCAAGCGCAGGATTGTGGGTTTCGTGCCGCCGGCGGCGGTGGATGACGGGCTGTATGTGGGCGTGGGCGAGGCGGTCACCGCACACGATGCCGACCTGCTAAATGCGACGCTGCGCGGCGTCGTGTTCGCGGTGATGGCGGCGGTGACGGCACTGCTGATGGCGATCGTGTTCGGTCAGAACTACGTGCGTCGTCCGACCGCGCAGCTCCTGGCCGCGGCCGTGCGTTGGCGCGGCGGCGACCTTGCGGCGCGCGCGGTGCTGCAGGAGGACCCGCGGACCGAGTTCGGCAGCCTCGCCGCGGCATTCAACGGCATGGCAGAGGCGCTGCTGCGCCAGCGCGAGCAGCTGCAGGAGCTGAACGGGTCGCTGGAATCACGGGTCGAGGAGCGGACCCGCGCGCTCTCGGTCAGCCACAACAGGCTGCAGGTCGAGACTTCGGAGCGCGAGCTCTCCGAGTCGCGGCTTCGCCAGGCGCAGAAACTGCAGGCGGTGGGCGAACTCGCGGGCGGGCTCGCGCACGATTTCAACAACCTGCTTGGTGTGGTGATCGGCAGCCTCGACCTGCTGCGCCGGCGGGTCCCTGCGAGTGCGGGCGACCAGCAGAAGCTGATTGCGACCGCCATCAACTCGGCCGAGCGCGGTGCGCGGCTCACCGGCCAGCTGATCGGATTCTCGCGTCGCCAGCGCCTGCTGCCGCAGTCCTGCGACCTCAACGCGGCGGTCGAGGAGATCCGCCCGCTGCTGGTCGGCACGCTTGGTTCGGGGATCAGCCTGGTGGTGCGGCCCGACCCCCTGCTGCCGCCGGCGATGGTCGACCCGCACCAGCTCGAGACCGCGATCCTCAATCTCGTGTTGAACGCGCGCGACGCGATGCCGCACGGCGGGCAGCTGGCGATCTCGACCAGCGCCGCGGTGCTGTTCGACGACTCCGAGCGCGGGCTCAGCGAGGGCGACTACGTGGCGCTCGTGGTCGAGGATACCGGGACGGGGATCGCCGCGGACGTCCTGCCGCGGGTGTTCGAGCCGTTCTTCACCACCAAGGGGCCTGGGCGCGGCTCCGGTCTGGGACTCAGCCAGGTGCACGGCCTGGCGCGACAGTCCGGCGGCGACGTGCGCATCGTCAGTGAGCCGGGCGAGGGTACGCGGGTGACGGTATTGCTGCCCCAGGCGGTTCCCGTGGAGACGGCGGCGGCCCCGCTTACCGGCCCGCGCCGTATCCTGGTGGTCGACGACGAGGAGGATGTCCGGGCGTTGACCGCGGAGATGCTGGAGGAGGACGGGCACAGCATAATGGTGGCGGCGGACGGGGACGCGGCGCTGCGGGTGCTGGCCACGGAGGAATTTGACCTGATGCTCGCGGACTACATGATGCCCGGGATGAACGGTGTCGAGCTGATGCGCCGGGCTGTGGCGCTGCAGCCGCAGATGCGGGTGATGCTGGTCACCGGCTATGCCGAGCTGGGCGAGGTGGGAGGGATGGCCGGGTTGCGTCCGGAGCAGGTGCTGCGCAAGCCGTTCCGCTCCGGCGAGCTGCTGCGCCGGATCGACCAAGTGCTGGGCTCGCGCGAGACAATGCAGATCGCGGAGCACACGTGAGGGCTTCGGTGGACTCGGGCGGTGAGGCCTAGCATATGCCGTGCGGCAGGCGTGGATGTCTGGCCTTCAACGAAGCACGGCTCGGCTCGCCCTCTGCCAGCATTCCAACGGCCCAAGCGGGCCATCGGAACCTTGCGCAGACTACGTCCTGTCCTGCCAAGGACCGAGGGTCTTTGGCAACCGGTTCCTTGAACACAGGGATTGCAAAGGCGAGCCTTTGGCGGAGTCCATGGGCAGAGCCTCTGGCCTTGCCTGCCTGATCGGTCATCCATCACAGCCGCTGGTAGGAGACACCTCCAGCCTCTGTTCGCGCCCCGGTTCGCCTGGTCAACGCGCACGCGGCGATGACGCAGGCCAGTGGCACGACCGGGACCAGGTAGCGCGGCTCGATGTGGACCGGGGCGTAGAGGCCGACGAAGCCGGCGCAGACGAACCACAATCCGCGCAGGCGGCGCCGCTGTCCGGTCGCGGCGGCCGGGTTCGGCCACCAGGGAGAGGTGATGGCGACGAGGCCGATGACGGTGCCGAGCAGGCGGGTGAGCACGTCAGCGACGATCCAGGCGGCGGCAGCAGGCTCGCCTCGGCGCAGGGCAGTCCACTCGATGTTCAGACGGTCGAACGCCGGGCGGGGCCACCCGGCATAGACCATCAACGCGCCTACGGTGTCGATCGGCTGGAACGGCAGGGCAAGGAACTCGTGGCGGAGGTTGGCGACGCTGGCGCCCAGCATGGCCAGCGGGTGGCTGCGCCAGGCGCGCCAGTACAGCCGGTTGGCTTCGGCGGCCATCTGCGGGGCGGCGAGGCCGGCGTCGAACAGGTGCCGGTGCAGGTCGTCGATGCGCGCGTACTCGCCGCCGCCCACGGTAGCGCGGGCGGCGATGTCGAAAGCATCGTCGCCGACGAGCAGGTCGGGGTGGTGGCGCAGCAGTGGCAGCACTGCCTGCACCATCACCGTCTGGCGGCTGGTGGTGAGCACCGGGCCGGCGCCGCGCGTGCTGTTCCAGGCGAGCTGGGTGACGGCGACCATCGAGGGGGGAAGCGTCAGCAGGAGCGCGCAGGCGAGGCGGACCGTAGGACCGGAGGCGCTGGCTCTGGACTCCGGCAAAGGCAGCGCCCCTGGTCCGGCCTCCGAGAGGCAGGCGGTCGCGAGAGGCAGGTAGGCCAACGCGAGTATCGGTGTGGCTTCGCGCAGGGTGGTGGCGAGCGCGAGCATCGCGCCGGCGGCAAGCGCGGTGCGCAGTCCCGGGCGCGCGGCGAGCCGAAGAGCGGCGCCGGCAGCCAGCGCGGCGTAGAGCGCGTCGGTCAGGATGCAGAGCTGTACGACCACGCCGAAGCCGATTGCGGGCAGCAGGGCAGCGGTGAGCGCGGCGCGGGCGCTGGCGCCGAGGCTGCGGGCGGTGTGGGCGGTGGCGACCGCCAGGGCCGAGAGGGCGGCAATCTGCAGGAGGACCGCGGCGAGGCGCCAGTGGGCGGTCAGGGTCTGCAGGGTGGCGAGGAAAGCGGGGTAGCCGCCCATGCGGAACAGGGTGATCGGCGACGGGGATTCATGCAGCAGGGCTTGGCCGGTGGGGAGGCCATGGCGAAGCTGGGCGGCGTAGGCGATGTAGCCGGGGCTGTCGGGGGTCTCGATCACGCCGAAGATGGCGAGGGCGGCCAGCGCCGGGAGAGCGGCGAGGAAGGCGACGGCGAGCACGGCAGCCCGCGCGCGGATCGGGTGGGCGGGGGGCATCATCGGTTGGTAGGGGCGCGGGCGCAGGCTGCCAATGCCCTGGTGGCCCAGGAGCGCTGAAGGGTGGCTTACAGAAGGATGCCGGGATGCCTTGGCGGTGTGCGGGGCTACTGCGCTTCCACGTCGGGCCGGCCGGTGCCAGCCGGGGCTGACGCTGCGAGCAGGATCGCCCATGATGCCGGATCAGGACGACTTATCCCGGCGGAGTCTACAGCAGGGCTACTGGCCTTTGCTTTCGTGCTGCCAGCTCCGCGACCTTGCGTCGCGGGGTGTCGTCGGCCATATCCCAAGTGCCGGCATGCGCCGGTAATTCGCACGCGGGGCGACTTTCCCGGGTCATCGTGCCCGGGTCCGGTGCTTCCCGATCCCGGTCGGGCGGCCAGGCTCCGCGGAGGTTCAACCGGACGATAGGAAAGGTCACGCCGATGGCGATGCCCGACTACACCCTGCGACAGCTGCTCGAGGCCGGCGTTCACTTCGGCCACCACACGCGGCGCTGGAACCCTCGGATGGGGCCGTACATCTTCGGTATCCGCAACCAGGTGCACATCCTCGACCTGCAGCAGACCGTGCCGATGCTCGACCGGGCGCTGCGCGCGGTGCGGGACACGACGGCTGCGGGCGGGCGGGTGCTCTTCGTCGGCACCAAGCGCGCGGCGGCCGAGCATGTGGCCGAGGCGGCGCGGCGCTGCGGGCAGTACTACGTGAACCATCGCTGGCTCGGCGGCATGCTGACCAACTGGAAGACGATTACCGGCAGCATCAAGCGCCTGCGCCAGATCGAGGAGATGCTGGCGGGCGACATGACCGGGCTGACCAAGAAGGAAGTCCTAGAGATCACCCGCGACCAGGAGAAGCTGGAGCGCTCGCTGGGCGGGATCAAGGAGATGGGCGGGCTGCCCGATATCCTGTTCATCATCGACACCAACAAGGAGAAGCTGGCGGTCGAGGAGGCGAACAAGCTGGGCATTCCGGTGATCGCCATCCTGGACAGCAACTCCGATCCGGTGGGGGTGACCTATCCAATTCCGGGAAACGACGACGCGATCCGGGCGATCACGCTGTACTGCGAGCTGATTTCGGGCGCGGTGCTGGATGGCATCAGCGCGGAGATGGCGGCGTCGGGGCAAGACATCGGCGGCGCCGAGGAGTTGCCGATGGAGGTGATGCCCGAGGTGAGCATGCCCGAGGCCACCGCCGCGGCCTGATCCGGCGCGCCTGCGGGCTTAGAGCGCAGGCGAATGCGGTGCCGTGACGGGCGGGCCGGATCGGCGGGCGATGCGGCAGATTCGGGAGGCCCCGTCGGACATGCCTTCGGGCACGTCGCGGACGCGGCCTCCCGCTGCAGTTCGGGCTCCGGCCCCGGTACCACAGGAGAGAGACATGGCCGAGATCACGGCAGCGCTGGTAAAGAACCTGCGCGAGAAGACCGGCGCGGGAATGATGGATTGTAAACGAGCGCTGACCGAGAACGGCGGCGAGACCGAGGCGGCGATCGACTGGCTGCGCAAGAAGGGCCTTTCGCAGGCGGCGAAGAAGTCCGGTCGCGTCGCGGCCGAAGGGCTGATCGGCATCGCGAGCGAAGTCGGCCGAGCGGCGATGGTCGAAGTCAACGCGGAGACCGATTTCGTCGCGCGCAACGAGGCGTTCCAGGGTTTCGTCGCGACGGTGGCCGGGATCGCGTTGCGGAGCGGCGAGGACATCGAAGCGCTGCGGGCGGCGGCGTATCCGGGGACGGGTCGCAGCGTGGCCGAAGAGCTGACACAGCTGGTGGCGACGATCGGCGAGAACATGACGATCCGGCGCATCCGGGTCATGGGCGTGGCGCAGGGCGTTGTCGCGTCGTACGTGCATCAGCCGCTCAAGCCGGGTCTGGGCAAGATCGGGGTGCTGGTGGCGGTCGAGGGGGCTTCGGAGATCGACGCGCTGGAGCTTCTGGGTCGGCAGGTGGGGATGCAGGTGGCTGCGACACGGCCGGAGGCGCTCGACATCACCGGGGTGGACGGCGCGGCGCTGGAGCGCGAGCGCTCGGTGCTGGCGGAGCAGGCGCGGGCGTCCGGCAAGGCCGAGACGATCATCGACAAGATGGTCGACGGCCGTATCCGGAAGTACTACGAGGAGGTGGTGCTGCTGGAACAGGTGTGGGTGCATGACGGCGAGAGCCGGGTGAAGGCCGTGGTGGCAAAGGCTGGCGCTGCGCTGTCCGGGTTTGCACGGTTCACGCTGGGCGAGGGCATCGAGAAGGCGGAGAGCGACTTCGCGGCCGAGGTTGCGGCGACTGCGGGCGTGGCGGCGCAGTAGACCGGCAAGTCCGGGCGCGCTGCCGTGGCAAAGTGCAGAAGCAGCGCCTCCGGCCTCGCTTTCTGTTCCCAGCCGCACGCTCTGCTTGTCGGGTAGGCCGACATGCTTCTATACCGTGGCGCCCCCACAGCAGCGGATCTGCATGCCAGAGCACCCTTCCTACAAGCGCGTCCTGTTGAAGGTCTCTGGCGAGGCGCTCATGGGCCGTAGGGATTACGGGCTGGATGTCGACATGGTGCGCCGGGTCGCAGGCGACGTTTCGGACGTGGTGGCGACCGGCGTGCAGGTCTGCCTGGTGATCGGCGGCGGCAACATCTTTCGCGGGGTTTCGGCGGCGGCCGGGGGAATGGACCGGGCGCAGGCGGACAGCATGGGCATGCTGGCCACGGTGATGAACGCGTTGGCGGTGCAGAACGCGCTGGAGCGCTGCCAGGTGCCGACGCGAGTGCAGTCGGCCATTCCGATGCCCAACATCTGCGAGCCGTATATCCGCAGGCGGGCGGAGCGGCACATGGAGAAGGGCCGGGTCGTGGTGTTTGCGGCCGGCACCGGCAATCCTTTCTTCACGACAGATACGGCTGCGGCGCTGCGAGCGGCGGAGATGCAGTGCGACGCGCTGATGAAGGGCACGCAGGTGGACGGCGTCTATTCGGCCGATCCGCGGCGCGACCCGGCAGCCGAGCGACTCGAGGAGTTGACCTATCACGAGGTGCTGCGTCGCGACCTGCGGGTGATGGATGCGGCGGCGATCAGCCTGGCGCGCGAGAACAGGGTTCCGATCGTCGTGTTCAACATCCATGCCCCCGGGGCGTTTGCCCAGGTGGTCAGGGGCGAGGGTTTGTTCACCCGCATCATCGAGCCGGCGGCCTAGATGTCGTGTCTGCGGTATCGGATTGCGGCGGTGTGGCCGACGCGCCTGGCGGGGGGTGGCAGCAGGCGCGAGAGTCCCGACTTGCCGAGTGGATCTGGAGGTGTCGAGTGCCCGCGGACCTGAGTGCTTTGAAGGTTGACCTCGGCCGCCGGATGGACGGCGCCATGGAGACCCTACGTCGCGACTTCAGCGGGCTGCGCACCGGGCGTGCGAGCCCGGCACTGCTGGAGCCGGTCAAAGTCGAGGCTTACGGATCCGAGGTGCCGATCACCCAGGTTGGGACTATTGGGGTGCCGGAGCCGCGCATGATCACCGTCCAGGTCTGGGACCGCACCATGGTCGGCGCGGTCGAACGGGCCATCCGCGACTGCGGGCTGGGGCTTAATCCGGCGGCGGACGGGCAGACGGTGCGGGTGCCGATCCCGCAGCTGACGGCGGAGCGCCGGGTGGAGCTGGCCAAGGCGGCAGGGCGCTACGCGGAGGGCGCGCGCATCGCGGTGCGCGGGGTACGGCGCGACGGCATGGACCAGATCAAGGGTTTCGAGAAGAAGAACGAGATCGCCGAGGACGAGGTCAAGGACTGGGCCGACGAGGTGCAGAAGCTGACCGATTCGTACGTGAAGCGGGTCGACGAGTCGTTTGTCGACAAGGAACGCGAGATCAAGCAGGTCTGAGAGGGAACGGGAGCGCAGGCAGTGACCGGTACGACAGCCGTGCAGCCCGGGGCTTTCGCCTCCGACGGTGGCTGCGTCCCGCGTCACGTCGCGATCATCATGGATGGCAACGGACGCTGGGCGGCGGCGCGCGGGCTGCCCAGGGTGGCGGGACACCGGGCCGGCGCCCAGGCGGTACGTCGCAGCATCGAGGCGGCGATCGGTCACGGCGTGGGCTGGCTCACGCTCTATGCATTCAGCAGCGAGAACTGGGCGCGGCCCGAGGCGGAGGTCACCGCGCTCACCGGGCTGTTGCGCCACTACCTTCGACACGAGGTTGCCGAGCTGCATGCTGAAGGTGTGCGGATGCGGGTGATCGGCGAGCGGCAGCGCTTCGACGAGAATCTGCGCCACGAGCTGTTGCGCGCCGAGACCCTCACCGCGGGCAACACGCGGCTCAACCTCACGGTAGCGCTGTCGTACGGTGGGCGTTCCGAGCTGGTCGCTGCGGCGCGCAGCATCGCCGAGGCGGTGCGCGGTGGGGTGCTCGAACCGGACAGCGTGGACGAGACGACGCTCGAGCGGTTCCTGTTCACCGCCGGGATGCCGGACCCCGACCTGGTGATCCGCACCAGCGGCGAGTGCCGGCTGTCCAACTTCCTGCTCTGGCAGTCCGCCTATGCCGAGCTGGCGTTCCCCGACGTGATGTGGCCGGACTTCGCCGAGCCGCATTTTGCCAGCGCACTGGCGGAGTTTGCCCGTCGCGAGCGCCGCTTCGGGGTGCGACCTGGCTGACGGCCTGGAGCGTGCGGTTGGCGGCGTGGCGCGTGGCACGGCCTCCGGGCCGGGAGGGTCGCGGCGGTCCGAGCTGCGGCTTCGGGTGGCATCGGCGGCCGTGCTGGCGCCGCTGGTGCTGGTCTGCATCTGGCTGGGTGGCGCGGCCTGGGTTGCCGTGGTCCTTGCGGTGACGCTGGGTATGTCCTGGGAGTGGGTGACGCTGTGCCGTATGCCGGCCGGGCGCTGGCCGGGCTTTGGGGTGATGGTCGTGGTGGTGCTGGCGGCGTCGGTCGTTGCCGTTCTGGGCGTGTCGGACCGCGCGGTGGTCGCCGGCTGCCTGGTGCTGGGTGCCGCAGCGGTGGTGCTGGCATGGGCACCGGGCGGGCGCGCAGCGGCCGGTGTCGGCATTGTCTATCTTGGGCCGGCAACGTTGTCGCTGCTGTGGCTGCGCGCCGAACCGGGGGTGGGTCGCGCGGATCTGGCGTTCCTGGTCCTGCTGGTCTGGGCCAGCGATATCGGCGCCTATGCGGCGGGCCGCAGCCTGGGCGGGCCGAAGCTTGCGCCGCGTATCTCGCCGGGCAAGACCTGGTCGGGTGCGGTGGGCGGCATGCTGGTCGCCGCCGCGTGCGGGCTCGGCGTGGCCTGGGGCTTCGACCCTGCATTGGGTGCGGCGGGGCTCGCGCGGGCGGCGGCGCTGGCGGCGTTGCTGGCCGTGGTCTCCCAGGTGGGCGACCTGGGCGAGAGCGCGGTAAAGCGCCGGTTCGGCGCGAAGGACTCCGGGCGTCTCATCCCCGGGCATGGCGGGCTGCTGGATCGGCTCGATGGAATGCTGGCTGCAGCGCCGGTGGCGGCGCTGCTGGCATGGGACGCAGGGCAGGGGGTCGCGGTGTGGCGGTGATGACGGCCACGGCGCTGCCGGTGCCACGGCGGAGGCAAGCATGACCGAGGCGGGCCTAGGCAAGGCGCGTTCAATCAAGGGGGGCCTGGCCGAGGCGGCCCCGACGGAGGCGGAGCGGAGAACGGTCACGGTGCTGGGAAGCACCGGCAGCATCGGCCGCAGCACGCTTGACCTGCTGCGCCAGGACCCTTCGGCGTATCGGCTCCAAGCGCTGGTGGCGAACCGCAACGTGGCGTTGCTGGCCGCCCAGGCGCGGGAGTTCGGCGCCAGGCTCGCGGTGTGCTGCGAGCCTGCGGCGCACGCCGAGCTGGCCGCGCTGCTGGCTGGCAGCGGGGTGCGGACGGCCGGCGGAGCGCAGGCCGTGGTCGAGGCGGCGTCGTTGCCAGCACAATGGACTATGGCGGCGATCACCGGGGCCGCGGGGCTGCACCCGACGCTGGCCGCGATCCGGCGTGGCGGGTCGGTGGCGCTGGCCAACAAGGAGGCGCTGGTCTGCGCCGGCGAGCTGATGCTGCGCGCGGTGCACGAGGCGGGTGCGGTGTTGCTGCCGGTCGACTCCGAGCACAACGCGATCTTCCAGGCGATGGCGGACGGCAACGCAGCCAGCGTCGAGTCGATCGTGCTGACCGCGTCAGGCGGGCCGTTCCGGACCAGCACGCCCGACGAGATGGCGGCAGCTACGCCGGAGATGGCGCTGCGCCATCCGGTCTGGTCGATGGGCGCCAAGATCAGCATCGACAGTGCGACGTTGTTCAACAAGGGCCTCGAGGTGATCGAGGCGGCGCGGCTGTTCCGGCTGGACGAGGCCCGGATCGAGGTGCTGGTGCATCCGCAATCGGTGGTGCACGGTCTTGTACGCTACGCCGATGGCAGCATACTGGCACAGCTCGGCAGCCCTGACATGCGCATTCCGATCGCGCACTGCCTGGCGTGGCCTGGGCGGATCGCGACCAGTTCGCCGCGGCTCGATCTCGCGGCGCTGCGGCGGCTCGATTTCGAGCCGCCCGACCCCGTGCGGTTCCCGGCATTGCGTCTGGCGCGCGAGGTTCTGCGCGCCGGGGGCGGAGCGCCGGCGGTGCTTTCGGCGGCCAACGAGATCGCGGTCGAGGCGTTCCTCGCCCGCCGTATCGGCTTCCTTGACATCGCGGTCCTGGTCGAGGAGGTGCTCCACCGGCTAGGCGCGCCGCCGGCGGACACGCTGGAGGCGGTGCTGGCGGCCGATGCCGCAGCGCGCCGCGAGGCGGAGCGGATCGCGCTGGCGCGGGCGGCCTGAGCGGTGACTGCGGAATGCGTCGTGCCGCGCCCTGCCGCAGCTCGGGCTGCCCGTGTGTTCGGCGATGCCTGTCTCATGGGTTTTGACGGGTCATACCTAGAGGTGACGACAGCGCGGCTGCGTTCTCGGCTCCCGATTGGCTCGGCCCGCGGCGGCGGGGTGTCCGTCCGTGCTGGCGCCGCTGCTTGGGCCCGGGTTCCCGGATCCCACATGACATCGACCTGATCTGGATCCGACCTGATGCAGTTCCTGACCTCTCCCGCCCGTGCCGTAGCCGCGTTCGCCGTGGTCCTGGGCGTCCTGGTGTTCATCCACGAGCTTGGCCACTATCTCGCGGCACGCTGGCGCGGCGTACACGTGGAGGCGTTCTCGATCGGCTTCGGGCCGCGGCTATTTGGCTGGACCGATCGGGTGGGCACCGAGTGGAAGCTGAGTCTGCTGCCGCTGGGCGGCTACGTTAAGCTGCACGGCGCGGGTCGGCCCGAGGACGTGAGCGAGGAGGACCGGGCCTCCTACCAGGCCGGGCGGACGCTGTTCGAGAAGAGCGTCGCCTCGCGGGCAATCGTGGTGGCGGCGGGACCGATCGCGAACTTCGTCCTCGCCGTTGTTCTGTTCGCACTGCTGTTCGCAGTGGCCGGGCGGCCGGTCACCCAGCCCGTCGCCAGTACTGTGCTATCAGGGGGAGCCGCGGCGGCGGCGGGACTGCTGCCCGGCGACCGGATCGAGGCGATCGACGGCCATCCGACGCCGCGTTTCGAGGATCTGCAGCTGATCGTCAGCCGCAGTCCCGGCCGCGTGCTGGTGCTGAGCGTGCTGCGTGACGGCGAGACACGGTCGATGCCGATCACCGTGGGTACCAGGGGGTCGTCCGATGCCCCCGTTGGCGTGCTGGGTATCGGCAGCGCAGCAGTGGTGTTCGAGAAGGTGGACCCGGGCCAGGCGGTGCTCGACGGCGCCGAGCAGACCTGGAAGGTGGCGCGACAGACCGTCGCCGGCTACGGGCAGATCCTGAGCGGCAAGGTGAGCACGCGCGAGCTGTCGGGGCCGCTCGGCATCGCGCAGATGTCGGGCCACGTGGCCGAGTTGGGGCTGGCAAGCCTGGTGTCGTTCATTGCGCTGCTGTCGGTGAACCTGGGTCTGATCAATCTGCTGCCGATCCCGGTGCTGGATGGTGGCTACCTGCTGTTCTACGCGGCCGAGGCGATCCGCGGCCGGCCGATTCCGATCAGGGCGCTCGAATACGGGTTCCGTGCCGGGCTGGCGCTGATCGCCTGCCTGTTCGTGCTGGTGACCTGGAACGACCTCGCCAATCTGGGCGTGATGCACTGGGTGGCGTCGCTGCTGGGCTGAGCGGCGCACCGGTCTAAGGGGGCCCGTACGGCCGTTGCGGGCAGGTCGCAGCGCTCACAGCGGCGCGTCCGGACCGGCCCGGGGTTGCGAAAGAGTTCCGTCACTTGGCCGTGGTTCTTGCAGACACCTGGCAAAGTCGGGTAGCCCCTGCCACCGGGCACGCCGCTGGCGCTTCCGGAGGACCCTTCTCGGTGCGGAGCGGGGCGCGGTGAAGGGAATGTCTTTGGTTCGCAAACGCGCGGCGCTGCTTGCCACCGCCTGCCTGATGCCTGTGCTTCCCCCGTTCATCGGCTTCGCGTACGGACAGGGTCGTCCCGACGGCGCCGCGGCTGGCTCAGGTCCTGCGGCGCCGGCCGCAGGCGGCACGAGCGAGGTTCCGGTGCGCACGCTTCCGGCGCACCGCATCCCTGAGCCACACAACACGGCGCCTGCGTCCCCCGGCGCCGCGCGTGCCCCGGCGACAGGCGACCCGATCCGCGAGATTAGCATCGAGGGCGCGCAACGCATCGAGCACGGCACGATCCGGTCCTACATGCTGGTGCAGCCCGGCGACTCGTTCGGCTCGGACCGGGTCGACCGCAGCCTGCGCACGCTCTACGCGACCGGGTTGTTCAAGGACGTCAGTATCCAGCGCCGCGGCGCCACCCTGGTGGTGCACGTGGTCGAGAACCCGCTCGTCAACCAGATCGCGTTCGAGGGCAATCACAACGTGAAGGATGACGTGCTCCGGCCGGTGCTGCAGCTCCGCCCGCGCGCGGTCTACACGGCGCAGCTGGTGCAGGCGGACCGGCAGCGGCTGCTTGACCTCTACGCCAAGCAGAGCCGCTACGCGGTGGCGATCGAGCCGCAGATCATCCGGCTGGCACAGAATCGCGTCGACGTGGTGTTCCGCATCACCGAGGGTCCGGAGACGCTGGTCAGCCGCATCACGTTCGTGGGCAACCATGCCTACGGCGAGACCCGGCTGCGCGAGGAGATTTCCACCCGCGAGGAAGCCTGGTTCCGCTTCCTGTCAAGCGCGGACCAGTACGACCCGGAGCGCATCAACTACGACAAGGAGCTGCTTCGCCGGTTCTACCTGCGCAACGGCTATGCCGACTTCGAGGTGACCAGCGCGACCTCGGAGCTGTCCGCCGACCGCCGCGCATTCTTCGTGACGTTCACCCTGCACGAGGGCGAGCGCTACAAGGTTGGCAGCGTCAAGGTCGACAGCCAGATTCCGCGCCTGCCGCAGGACGCGCTGCTGAAGCTTGCGACCATGACGCCGGGTGACGTCTACAACGGCGACGCAGTGCAGAAGACCACCACGTTGATGCAGGATCGGGCGGCGCAGCTGGGCTTTCCGTTCGCGCAGGTCAACCCGCGCATCGCCCGCGACCGCGACAAGCACACCGTCGACCTGCTGTTCGACGTGGTGAACGGGCCTCGCGTCTATGTCGAGCGCCTCGACATCAGCGGCAACACCCGGACCCAGGACAGCGTGATCCGGCGCGAGTTCGCGCTGGCCGAGGGCGATCCATACAACGAGCTCGCAACCAAGGCGACCAAGCAGCGCCTCACCGATCTCGGGTATTTCAGCGCGGTCACGGTCACCAACTCGCCTGGCTCGAGCGCCGACCGCGTGGTGGTCAACGCGGCGGTCACCGAGAAGGCGACCGGCGAGGTGACGCTTGGCGGCGGCTATTCGACCGACGCCGGCGCGCTGGCGCAGGCCGGGCTGCGGGAACGCAACCTGGTCGGCACCGGCATCGACGCCAACCTGAGCGGCACGCTGGCGCAGTACGAGAGCCAGGTCGACCTGTCGGCAACCGACCCGTACTTCCTTGACCGCAATCTCGTGGCCGGCGCCGACATCTACTCCATCAACAACAACAACCAGAACATCACGAGCTACAGCGAGCAGCGTACCGGCCTGACGCTGCGGCTCGGCTACCAGTTCAACGAGCATCTGTCGCAGTCGTTCACCTATTCGCTGGTCGATCGCACCGTGAACAACGTCAACAGTTCGGCCTCGATCTACGTGCGCGACGAGGCGGGGACGTCGTTGCTGAGCCAGATCGGGCAGACTTTGGCGCTGGACTATCGCGACTCGCGGCTTGATCCGCACACGGGCTTCATCACGAAGCTGGGTACCGACTTCGCGGGCATCGGGGGCGATACGCACTACGTCCGGGTCAAGCTCGATGCCACGTTCTTCATCCCGCTCGATCGTTTCACCGGCAACTCGGACTGGGGTATTGCGGTGTCGGCAGGCGGCGGCTACCTGGCCAATCTCGGGGGCAAGGAGCGCATCATCGATCGATTCTTCCTCGGCGGCGACAACCTGCGCGGGTTCCAGGATGGTTCGGTCGGCCCGCACTCGGTGCCGAACATTCCCTATACCGCGAGCGACCCGCTGGGCGGCGAGGCGATCTACACGCAGTCCACCGAGCTGCATTTCCCTTTGCCGATTTCTGCCGACCTCGGGATCACCGGCCGCGCTTTCGTCGATGTCGGCGGGCTGCAGGGTCTGAAACAGGACGCGTTCACCTCCTCGTTGCAGGCGGTCGGGACCAACAACTTCGAGCCGCGCGTTGGCGCGGGGCTCGGCGTGTCCTGGCGCAGCCCATTCGGCCTGATCAACATCGACATCGGCTATCCGGTCGTGAAGCAGCAATACGACCGCGAGCAGATTTTCCGCTTTGGCTTTGGCACGAGGTTCTAATTTGCACATGTTCTCCGCCTTTCCTCGTGCGCCCTTACAGGGTGCATTCCACACGCGCGGCTTCCTGCGAGTCACGACGTCGCTGGCCGGACTGCTGATCGTGTTGACGGCCGGTCCGGTGCGCGCGCAGGGGTGGTTCACGCCGACCCAGCCGGCGCAGAAGACGCAGGCCGCCGCACCGGCACCGCATGCGGCCTCGCCCCGTCAGGCGTCGCGCCCGCCGCAGATGATGCAGGATTCGCAGCAGGGCATGGCGCAACCCGGCATGGGTGACGAGCAGCAGGGTGCGGATGCCGGACCTCAGCCGCTGCTGCCACAGCCGCCGGTGCCGGAACTACCGCCGCTGGCCAAGGGAGTGCCGCCCCCGGCCGCGGTGATCGGCGTGCTCGGCGTGCCCGATATCATGCAGGACAGCACCGCGGCGCGTCAGGTGCAGAAGGAGATCGGGGGGCGGCGGGAGAAGCTGAATGCCGATGCGCAGAAGGAGCAGCAGACCTGGCGGGACATGGGCCAGGCCCTGCAGGCCGATCGCGCGAGGCTGCCGCCCGACCAGATCCGCACCCGCGAGCGCGAGCTGCAGGAGCGCGTGACTAACGCGCAGAAGCAGTTGCGCGACCGCAACCGCATCATCCAGGAGGCGGCGCAGGTCGGGCTCGGCCAGATCGAGCGCACGCTGATCGGAATCATCCGTCAGGTGGCGGACAGCCGCGGCATGAACCTCGTGCTGCACCGCAACCAGGTTGCGTTGAACGTCAACGAGTTCGACATCAGCCGAGCCGTGGTCGAACAGCTCAATAAGGTGCTGCCGGCGGTCATGATCCCGCCGGACGGTGTCGATCCAGCGACGATGGTGACTTCCCAGTTCAGCGCTCCTGCGGCATCGGCAGCGGCCAGCCCTGCGCCGGGCGCTCCGGCGGTGGCCGCGCCTGCTGCAGCCGCCGCACCGACAGCCGCCGCGGCTGCCAGTCCGGCCACGCCTGCAGCATCGGCCGGCCAGCCAGCCCCCGCGTTGCCCACTGCGGCTGCAAAGCACTGAGCGAGGTGACACCGGGGCCTGCCGGCGCCGGCGACGCGCGGTTCTTCCGCCGCACCGGGCCATACAGCCTGGCGCAGGTAGGCGAGGCGGCGCGTGCGCTGCGCGTTGTGGGGCCGTGCGGAATGCTGGCCGGCGTGGCGCCGCTGCAGGTTGCCGGAGCCGCCGACGTCAGTTTCCTGCACAACCGGCGCTATGTGGACGCGCTCGACCAGACCCGGGCCGGGGCGGTGATCATCCATCCGGATCTCGCCTCCCGGCTGCCGGTGACGGTGGCCGCGATTCTGACCGACGAGCCCTACGTGGCCTGGGCCAGGGTCGCGGCTCTGTTCCACCCGATGCCGCCGCTGCAGCCTGGGGTACACGCTTCCGCGGTCGTCGACCGGCAGGCGATGGTCGATCCCACCGCCGAGATCGGGCCACACGTCGTGGTGGGTGACGGCGCGGTGATTGGACCGCGTTGCCGGGTCGGCGCGGGAGCGGTGATCGGCGCGGGTGTGGCGATAGGGCCGGATTGCCGGATCGGCCCGCTGGCGAGTGTCAGCCACGCCGTGCTGGGCGCGCGGGTCTATGTCTATTCCGGCGCGCGGATTGGCCAGGAAGGCTTTGGCTTCGCGGTGACCGGCGACGGCTTCCTGAGCGTGCCCCAGCTCGGGCGGGTGGTGCTGGAGGACGACGTGGAGGTCGGGGCCAACAGCACCGTTGATCGCGGCGCGGCGCTCGATACGGTGATCGGAGCGGGCTCTCGCCTCGACAACCTGGTGCAGATCGGGCACAATGTTCACCTTGGAAGGTGTTGTGTCGTTGTGGCGCAGGCCGGCATCGCCGGGTCAACCGTGCTGGGCGATTTTGTCGAGGTGGCGGCACAGGCCGGGTTGACCGGGCATCTTTCGATTGGTCACAAGGCGAGGATCGGCGCGCAGGCCGGCGTGATGGCCGATGTCGCGGCGGGTCAGGCCGTGGTAGGAAGCCCGGCGATGCCGGTTCGAGAGTTCTTCCGCAACGTCGCCGTGTTGCGCAAGCTGGCACGCCGCGACCGTCCGGCTGGCGGTCTCCCGGCGGAGCAGGAAACAGGCTGAGGATGGACGGCACACACCCGCACGAGACCACGGGGCGCACCGCGCCGGAGTCTGCCGAGAGCACGGCGCCCGGCACGCAGGTCACGATCGGCGAGACCGTCGACGTGAACCGAATCATGCGGGCGATCCCGCATCGCTATCCGTTCCTGCTGATCGATCGTCTGGACGAGATGGTGCTCGACCGGTCAGCAATCGGCGTCAAGAACGTCACCATCAACGAGCATTTCTTCCAGGGTCACTTTCCCGGCCACCCGGTGATGCCAGGCGTGCTGATCATTGAGGCGATGGCGCAGACTGCCGCCGTTCTGGTCGTCGAGACAATCGGTCCCGCCGCCGCCGGAAAGGTCGTCTACTTCATGAGCATCGAGGGCGCCAAGTTCCGCCGGCCGGTCGGGCCCGGCGACCAGTTGCGCATCCACTGCATCAAGGAGCGCAGCCGCGGCAGCGTCTGGAAGTTCCAGGCGATCGCCCGGGTCGATGGCATCTCGGTGGCCGAGGCGACTTATGCGGCGATGATCATGGACCGCGTCGCGCCCTGAGTCTCTGTCGCGAAACCCCGTTTGCCGAACTCCGGTCGCACGCCGCACGTGACTGATCGGCCGGTGACCGCACCTGCCGCCGGCGCCTGATACGGCGTCTGAGCTCTGGAGCTGGCTTCCGCATGTCCCACCACTCCCGAGCGCCTGGCCCTGACGACGGCGAGTCGCTTGCGGCCGGCGCCCTGATCCATCCGAGCGCAGTGGTCGAGGCCGGCGCCTTGATCGGCGCGGGCGTGGTGGTCGGACCCTGGTGCCACGTCGGCGGCGACGTGGTCATCGAGGCGGGGGCGAAGCTGATGTCGCATGTCGTGGTCGGTGGCATGACGCGGATCGGCGAGGATTGCGTGCTGTATCCGTTCAGCACGGTGGGGCTGGCGCCGCAGGATCTGAAGTATCGCGACGAGCCGACACGCTGCGAGATCGGCGCGCGTACGCAGATCCGCGAGCACTGTTCAATCCATCGGGGCACCATGACCGGCAGCGGGGTGACGCGGATCGGTGCCGACTGCCTGCTGATGGCGGTCGTCCATGTCGCGCATGACTGCAATCTCGGCGACGGCGTGATCGTGGCCAACAACGTCGTGATGGGCGGCCATGTCAGCATCGGCGCCCGCGCCAGGATTGGTGGCGCCTCGGCTCTGCACCAGTTCGTCCGCATTGGCCGCATGGCGATGGTGGGCGGAGTGACCGGGGTCGAGGCGGACGTGGTGCCGTTCGGCATGGTGCTCGGCAATCGCGCCAGGCTGGACGGGGTGAACCTTGTGGGTCTGCGTCGGGCCGGGCTCGACAAGCCGGGGCAGCACCGTTTGCTGGCAGCGTTCCGGGCGCTGTTCCCGCGTAGGCGGGACGGCACGGAGGTTTTTGCCGAGCGGCTGCGCCAGGTACGCGTGGCCTACGCCGGCGACACGCTGGTGCGCGAGATCATCGACTTCGTGGACGCGCCGAGCCATCGCGGCGTGATCGGCGCCTCAACCCGTGTGGGTGAGGACGGCTGATCGGGTCGGTGTCGCAGCCGCTTGCCGCGCCGATGGCAAATGGCTGCGCACGGGAAGCCCAGATCGCGCGGCTTGGGTCAGGGCGCGCCTAGTTGATGCGGGCCGAGCTGCCAGGTGGAGGCCGGAGCCCCTGGACGCTGCTCTCGCTCTCGCAGATGCGGATCGCGTTCTGTATCGCCCGGGCGCATTCCACGAGCCGGAGCGACACGGCTTCATCGGCGAGCATGCGCAGGCAGCGGGAAATTCCCACCGCGCTGGTATCGAGGCTGTCCTGGTCGTCCATGCCTGACCTTTGCGTGGCGTTGTTGCCGAGCGATGCGCGGAGTATGCAGCGCGAACAGCACGAGCTACATGGGATGCTGGTTGCGCTGCTGTCAAGATTCTCGCGGGAAAGTAGCGAAACGTGAGCGAACATGGCACCGCCGTCTGCCTCGGGATCCTTGCCGGTGGCGGCCCGCTGCCCGGGCAGGTGGCACTGGCGGCGCTGGCCGGTGGCCGGACGGTGTTCATTGTCGGCTTCGAGGACTTCGCCGAGTCCGGCGTGATCGCGGGCTTCCCGCACGCGATGGCCAGGGTGGGTGCGGCAGGGCGCATCCTGTCGCTGCTGCGCGAGGCAGGGTGCCGGGAGCTGGTGCTGGTGGGACCGGTGCGGCGGCCATCGCTGCTGGACCTGAGGCCGGACCGCGAGGGCGCCCGCATCCTCGCGCGAATCGGGCGGGCGGCATTTTCCGGCGACGACGGGTTGCTCGCGGCGCTGGTGCGGGTGCTAGGCGAGGAGGGTTTCGTGGTGCTGGGCGCGCATGAGATCCTCACCGAGGCGCTGGGGCCGGCCGGCGTGCTGGGCCGGATCGCGGCGGCAGACGATGCCCTCTCGGATGTCCGGCGGGGGGCGGCGGTGATCCGGGCGCTGGGTGCGGTGGATGTGGGGCAGGCCTGCGTGGTGCAGCAGGGCATCGTGCTGGCGGTGGAGGCGATCGAGGGGACGGATGCGATGCTGGCGCGTTCGAGGTCGCTGGCGCGGCCGGGTCCGGGGGGCGTGCTGGTAAAGATGGCCAAGCCGGGGCAGGACCGGCGGGCGGACCTGCCGACGCTCGGGCCGCGCACGCCGTGGGCGGCGGCCTCAGCAGGGCTGCGCGGAATCGCGTTCGAGGCGGGGGGAACGTTGCTTACGGACCGGCTCGGGTGCATCGAGGCGGCGGACGCGGCCGGAGTGTTCCTTATGGGGTTTGATCCCCAAGGAGAGACGGCGATGCCGAAGCCTGTCGAAACCGTCAGAGCCTGAAGCCCGGCACCCAAGTGCCGGTCTAGGGGCGGCTCGCCTCTGGTGGGTCCGGGCAGAACACAGCCTTGCCTGATTGCAAGGCCCGCAGGAGCGGGCCCAGCCTGGCTTGATTGCAACGCCCGCAGCCGCGGGCAGGAACGGGGACGGATCCATGGCGAAGAGTTATATGCACACGATGGTACGGGTGCGCGACCTGGAGGCAAGCATCGGCTTCTACTCCAAGCTGCTGGGAATGCGGGAGTTGCGGCGCAGCGAGGTGCCGGCCGGCAAGTACACGTTGGCGTTCGTCGGCTACGAGGACAATGCACACGGCCAGGCGGAGATCGAGCTGACCCACAACTGGGAGCAGACCGAGCCATACGACGTCGGCACCGGATTCGGACATTTCGCGGTCGGCGTGCCGGACGTCGCCGCGGCGTGCGAGGCGGTGCGCTCGGGCAACGGCAAGGTGACGCGCGAGGCGGGGCCGGTGAAGCACGGCACCACGGTGATCGCCTTCGTCGAGGACCCGGACGGCTACAAGATCGAGCTGATCGAGAAGAAGTAGGACGAGGCGGGCGTGACCCGGATGTGCTGCCGGGTGGTCCGCTGCGCCGAGGACCCTGCGGGCTTGCGGTGCTGAACCCACTCGACTACGTCAAGCCGCGTACCGTCCGGGTCGCGGTCACCGGCCTTGCGCGGGCCGGCAAGACCGCTTTCCTGACCTCGCTCGCGGCCAACCTGCTGGCGCATGGATCAGGGCTGCCGGTTCTGCCGTCGCTGGCGGGGCGGGTGCGCCGGGTGACGCTGTCGCGTGCCGGTGCGGTAGGGCTGCCGCGCTTCGGCCAGGCGGCACACCTGTCGGCGCTGGCGGCCGATCCGCCGCGCTGGCCCGAGCGCACCGACTCGGTGTCGCTGCTGGCGCTCGATCTTGAGGTTTCGGGCAGCGGCTTTGCCGACGGGGTGATGCCGCCGCGCCGGATCCGGCTCGAGCTGCTGGACTATCCGGGCGAGTGGCTGCTCGACCTGCCGATGCTGACGCAGAGCTTCGCCGAATGGTCGGCTGCGGTTCTGGCGCGGCTGCAGGCACCAGAGCTTGCCGAGACGACGCACGAATTCCTGCGCTTCCTGGCATCGCTGCCGCCGCGCACGCCGGAAAACGACATGCTGGCGCTGTCCGGGCAGCGCCTGTACCGGATGACGTTGCGCCGGCTGCGCGACGAGCATGGGCTGGCGTTCCTGCAGCCGGGGCGGTTCCTGATGCCGGCGCCTGGCGCGGAGCCGATGTCGGCGCAGTTCTTCCCGCTGCTGGCCGAGGGCGGGCTCACCGCGCTGATGGCGCGGCGATTCGAGATCTACAAGGCAGGGGTGCGCGACGACCTGGTCTCGCCGCTGTTCGGCGCGATGGACCGCGTGGTGGTGCTGGCCGACCTGCTCAGCGCGCTGCATGCGGGGCCGGAGGCGTTCGCCGACGCCGAGGCGGCGCTGTCGGCCGCCGCCGGGGCGCTGCGCTGGCGCGGTTCGTGGGTGGAGGCGCTGTCGTCGCTTGCGATGCTCAAGCTGCCGCCCCCGGTGGTGCGCCGGGTGGCGTACGCGGCGACCAAGGTGGACCACATCGCCGACCGCCAGCGTGGCAACCTGGCGTCGCTGGTGCGGCGGATCACCGAAGGCCCCGGGGTCGCGGCCGCAAGCTTCGCCATCGCGTCGGTGCGCTGCACCGAGGATTTCGTCTGGCCGCTCGAGGGTCATCCGGTGTCGGCGGTGCGAGGGCGACGACTGGGCGACGAGCGGGTGACGCGGTCGTATCCAGGCGAGGTGCCGGACCGGCCGCCCGACCCCGAGTTCTGGGCGCACCCGTTCCTCGAGCTGCCGCAGTTCGAGCCGATGCGGCTGCCGGGCGGTGGCGGCGCCGGTGTGCCATCGATCGGGCTCGACCCGCTGGTGGCGTTTCTGCTCGCGGACCTGCTTTGATCGCGACCATTGTGATCTGCGACCTTTACAGGAAGCAAGGCTGGGGCGCGCCCAAACCCGCCAACGGCCAGCGGCCACTGGAAACCCGTTCCTTGATCACAGAAATTCTCTAGGCTTGCCTTGAGCGGAGGCGGGGCCTGTGGCCTTGCCTGGCCGATCGGTCGCCTCCGAGCCAGAGGCGGAGCTGTGCATTTGCTGACACTTAACACGAGAGCCCCGGCATGAAGCCGCCACGCCCGCGCATCGAAGTGGAACCGGACCAGGACGGATCGGCCCCAAGTCCCGAACCGCGGCGCGCGGTCCGCGACGCACCGGCGGTCGATCCGCAGCCGCCGTTCCAGGACGCGGCGCTGAAGGGCGAGTCCGTGCCGCGGGTGGTGCGGCCGAAGCCGCGCATCGAGGCCGAGGGCACCCGCTCGGGTCGGCTCGATGCGCCAGAGGTCAGCATGGCGGTGGCGCAGGCGGGGCGCTGGGGCATGGCGGCGCTGGCCCTGACCGGGTTCTGCGTTCTTGCTGTAGGATTTGCCGCGTTGTGGACGGTGAACTTCGTGGGCGCGGAATTCGACCGCGGGCCGGTGACGGGGTGGCTGACGCTGGCGGTCGCCGCGGTGGGCTTCGGGCTGCTGTTCGCGGGGCTGGTGCGCGAGTTGAGCGGACTGATGGGGCTGCGCAGTGTGGACCGGCTGCGGCGCGACCTTGCTGGGGGGGACGCGGCGCGGCGGGCGCGCGCGGCGCTGGAATGGGTGGATACGCTGCCGGAGGGAGCGGGGCTGCGCCCGGCGCTGGCCGCAGCGAACGATCCGGACGCGATCCTGGTGCTGCTGCGCGCCGGGCCGGAGGCGACGCTTAGGGCGCGGGCGGACGCGCTGGGAAGGCGGGCGGCGCTGCAGGTGGTCGCAGGGATGGCGGCGACGCCCGCGCCCTCCCTGGTGGTGCTGCTGGTGACATGGCGGGGACTGCGGCTGATCCGGCAGGTGGCGTCGTTGTACGGGCTGCGGCCGGGGCTGCTGGGCACGCTGGGGCTGCTGCGGCGCACCGCGCTGGCGGCGACGGCGACGGCGGTGGTGGAGGTGGCGGTCAACACCGCGGCGCACTCGATGCTGTCGACGCCGCTGCTGACGCATCTGGCTGGCGAGATGGCGGGTGGCGCGGTGGCGGCGCGGCGGATGGTGGTGTTGGCACGGGCGGCAGCGGTGGCGTGCAGCCCGGTACCGCGGGTCTAGCGACGGCGGCGCAGGCCGCTTGCGCCAGGTGCGGACCTGGCGCCTGCCTCGTCTGGCTCCGGGTCGGTATCGAGAAGGAACTGGCTGCGAACCGACGGTTGTGCTCGGGTGTCGCATGGTGAGGTGGACGATCGCCACCTGTATCGTCGCGTGCATGCCGCTGCGAGGTTGGGCGGACCCGCTGGCCGCTACGCCGTCGTCAGGGCTGGTTCACCTCTACGAATATAATCCCGCGCCCGGGCGTCCGGGTTTTTTGAGGAGCCGCCCGAACCCGACGCTTCGATCAGGCTGGGGCCGGCGAACTTCGGCGGCGGCTTGATCGATGCGAACCGGCTCGGCAGCACCGGCAATATTAGTGCGACACGACATAGCCTGTCCGGGATGAGGGTGACGGTTGCTGTCCCGGTGGCGGAGGTGCCGGGGCTTGATATGCTGCTCAGCGGGTTCAGCGGGCGCAACGAGGTTACGGATGGAGCGGGCATGTCCACGGCGGGGGTGACGCTCGGGGCAAGGTTGGCGTTCTAGGCGAATCGGGCGGGTCTGCTTCTGCACCTCGGCAAAGCTCGGGTTGCGAGATCAGCGACGGCAACGGTGTGGTTTCCGAAGGGCTCAGCCCTCTGGCGGGCCTGGGCAGAATTCAGCCTCGCGGTTCGTGCTTCTCCCGCTACGGCCTGTGTCAGGTATGGTCCGACGCCGGCAGACGGCTGGCGTCAAGCGCACCTTGCAGCATGTAGGCCGCCGCCATCTGGTCGACGACGCGGGAGCGGTGCTTGCGGGTCATGTCGGCTTCGGAGATCAGGAACCGGTTCACCGCATTCGATGATAGTCGCTCGTCCCACAGTGCGGCGGGCAGTCCGGTTCTTTCCGAGAGGTCGCGGGTCCAGTCGCGAGCGGCCTGGGCGGCGGGGCCAAAGCTGCCGTCGAGCGACAGCGGCAGGCCTACGACGAGGGCGCCGACGTTGTGCATCATGGCGATGGCGACGATCTCGGAGGCGTTGTCGGCAAGCCTGGCGCGGCGGATCCGGCCGTAGGGGCTGGCGAGCATGAGGCTGACATCGGACAGCGCGAGGCCGATGCTGCGCGCGCCAGGGTCAAGGCCGAGGATGCGGACGTCGCGGTCGAGGGCGCAGCGCAGGTCGGGCAGGTTGAACAGGGGCATGCGGGCCGTTATGGTCGGATGTTACGATACGGAACAGGAGCCTGCCGCCCACTATGCCTCACGCGCTCGACGAAGCGACGGTGCGTCGCATCGCCAGATTGGCTCGCATCAGCGTGTCGGATGCTGAAGTCGTTCGATTGCAAGCCGAACTTGGCGGCATCATTGGCTGGATCGAGCAGCTTGACGCGGTGGATGTCGAGGGTGTCGAGCCGCTGGCCGGGGTGGTGCCGAGCGCGTTGCGGCTGCACGCCGACGTGGTGAGCGACGGCGGCTATCCGGACCGGATTCTGGCGAATGCGACCGACGCCGTGAGCGGGTTCTTCACCGTGCCGAAAGTGGTCGAGTGACGCTGACCGGGCTGAGCCTGGCGGCGGCGCGTGACGGGCTGCGGGCGCGTCGGTTTTCCTCCCGCGAGCTGACTGAGGCGCATGTCGAGATAATCGAGCGGCTGAACCCGCAGCTGAACGCGTTCATTACCACGACGCCCGAGCTGGCGCTGCGTCAGGCGGCCGCCGCTGACCTGGCGCTGGCGGCGGGGGACGCCGGGCCGCTTGCCGGGCTGCCGCTCGCGATCAAGGACCTGTTCTGCACCGAGGGCGTGCGGACGACCGCGGGCAGCCTGATGCTGGAGGGTTTCGTGCCGCCATACGAGAGCACGGTGACGGCGAACCTGCTGCGCGACGGCGCGGTGTTCCTGGGCAAGACCAACCTCGACGAGTTCGCCATGGGCTCGTCGAACATGACCTCTGCATATGGCCCGGTGGCGAGCCCATGGCGGCGGCCGGGCAGCAACCAGGCACTGGTGCCGGGCGGCTCGTCTGGCGGCTCGGCAGCGGCGGTTGCGGCGCACATGGCGTTGGGGGCGACCGCAACCGATACCGGCGGCTCCATCCGCCAGCCGGCGAGCTTCTGCGGGATCGCGGGGGTCAAGCCGACATACGGACGGTGTTCGCGGTTCGGCATCGTGGCGTTCGCCTCGTCGCTGGACCAGGCGGGACCGGTGGCGCGCACTGTCGAGGACTGCGCGATCCTGCTGGGTTCGATGGCGGGTTTCGATGCGCGAGACAGCACCAGCGTGGATCGTGCGGTGCCGGATTTCGCGGCGGCCTGTGCACGAGGGGTGCGTGGTCTGCGGATCGGCGTGCCGCGCGAGTATCGCGCCGACGGCATGCCGGCGGAGATCGAGCGGCTGTGGCAGCAGGGCCTGGGCTGGTTGCGCGAGGCAGGCGCGGATATCGTGGACGTCTCGCTGCCGCACACGAAGTACGGCCTGGCCACGTACTACATCGTGGCGCCGGCGGAGGCGTCGTCGAACCTCGCGCGCTATGATGGGGTGCGGTTCGGGCGTCGCGTCGAGGGCCGCGGGCTGACGGAGCTGTATGAGCGTACGCGGGCGGAAGGGTTCGGGGCCGAGGTGAAGCGGCGCATCCTGATCGGCACCTACGTGCTCTCGGCCGGCTACTACGATGCGTACTACCTGCGGGCGCAGAAGGTCAGGGCTTTGATCCTGCGCGATTTCACCGAGGCGTTCGCCAGCGTGGACGCCTTGCTGACGCCGACAGCACCGTCGGCCGCGTTCGCGCAGGGCGAGAACATGGGTGACCCGATCACCATGTATTTGAACGACGTGTTCACCGTGCCGGCAAGCATGGCGGGGGTTCCGGCGATGTCGGTCCCGGCGGGGCTCGACGCGGCCGGTCTGCCGCTTGGGCTGCAGGTGATCGGGCGGCCTTTTGACGAGGAGACGGTGTTCGCGGTTGGCGCGGAGATCGAGCGTGCCGCCGGGGTCATGGCACTCCCGGTCATGGGAGCCGCAGCGTGAGAACAATCGATCTGTCCACCAAGACCAAGGTCGAGCTGGACAACCTGCTCGACAACTACCGACGCAAGGCGATGACCCGCACGCCGGTGTTCCTCGAGGCGCTGGAGCGGCGCGAGGTGCTGTTCGGCAAGACTCTCGACTTCGAGAAGACACTGGAGGCGATCCGCCAGTCGGCGCGCGACGGGGTGTGCCTGAGCTACGACGATGTGGCGACGCGTACCGGTGGCACGGTGAGCAAGCTGCACAACCAGCTCAGCGCGCATCTGCTGCGGCTCGTCGAATATGCGCATGCCAAGGGCTGGCCGATGATCACCTCGGTGGTGGTCAACAAGAAGAATCTCGAGAGCGGCGAGATGGATTCAGGCGCGCTGGAGCCCTTCATGAGGGCGGCAGTGGCCCTGGGACACGAGGTTGACAGCGATCCGGACGCGCAGCAGGCGTTCGTTCGTGAGCAGCAGCAGCTGACGTTCCAGTGGGCGAGGAACGAGGCAGAGTGAGCTTCTTCGTCGAGGGCGGCAGCGGCGCCTGGGAGATCGTCGTCGGGCTTGAGGTGCACGCCCAGATCACCAGCCGAGCCAAGCTGTTCTCCGGGGCGTCGGCGGAATACGGCGCGACGCCGAACAGTCAGGTGAGCTTCGTCGACGCCGGATTTCCGGGGATGCTGCCGGTGATCAACGGCGAGTGTGTGGCGCAGGCGGTGCGCACCGGGCTCGGGCTGGAGGCGAAGATTAATCTGGCGAGCCGGTTCGACCGGAAGAACTACTTCTATGCGGACCTGCCTGCGGGCTACCAGATCAGCCAGTTCGCCCATCCGATCGTGGGCGGCGGCGTGGTGGAGGTGACGCTGGAGAGCGGCGAGACGCGGTCTATCGGGGTGACGCGGCTGCACCTGGAGCAGGACGCCGGCAAGTCGCTGCACGACCAGGATCCGGACCGTTCGTTCATCGACCTCAATCGTGCGGGGGTGGCGCTGATGGAGATCGTCAGCGAGCCGGACATTCGTTCGCCGGAGGAGGCGGGGGCGTATCTGCGCAAGCTGCGTTCGATCCTGCGCTATCTGGGCACCTGCGACGGCAACATGGACGAGGGCTCGATGCGCGCCGACGTCAACGTATCGGTGCGGCGCGCGGGCGAGCCGTTTCGCACGCGCTGCGAGGTGAAGAACGTCAACTCGATCCGCTTCGTGATGCTGGCGATCGAGGCGGAGGCGAAGCGTCAGGTCACGGTCTGGGAGGGTGGCGGCGAGGTCGTGCAGGAGACCCGGCTGTTCGACGTGGCGCGTGGCGAGACGCGGTCGATGCGGTCGAAGGAGGATGCGCACGACTACCGGTATTTTCCGGACCCGGACCTGCTGCCGCTGGTGCTGGAGCAGGATTGGGTGGAGGAGCTTCGTTCGGGTTTGCCGGAGTTGCCGGATGCCAAGCAGGCGCGGTTCCAGGCGCAGTTCGGACTGCCGCACTATGACGCGGGCGTTCTGGTGATGGAGCAGGCAACGGCGGACTACTTCGAGGCTGTGGCGGTGGGGCGGGATGCGAGGCTGGCGGCGAACTGGGTCACCGGCGAGCTGTTCGCGGCCTTGAATCGCACCGGGCGCAGCATCCAGACCAGCCCGGTGAGTGCGGCGTCGCTAGGCGCGTTGCTCGACCTGATGGCCAATGGGACGATCAACGGCCGCATCGCCAAGGAGGTGTTCGAGGCGATGGTGGACACCGGCGAGCCGCCCGGTGCGATCGTCGAAGCGAAGGGCCTGCGCCAGGTGGTGGACGAGGGTGTGATCCGGACGGCGGTGGAGCAGGTGTTGGCCGCGAATCCGGACAAGCTCGCCGAGTATCATGGCGGCAAGGACAAGCTGTTCGGCTTCTTCGTGGGTCAGGTGATGAAAGCAATGGCCGGCAAGGGCAACCCGGCGCTGGTCAACGACGCGCTGCGGCGCCGGCTCGCACAATAAACCGCGCGGCGTACCGGGACGCGAACCGGCAGCGGGCGTTGTGAATGCGCCCGCGGCCTGCGGCAGGCGGGCCGCCTGCAGGGGGGATCGTCGTGCTGCCTGAGCGGGCAAGCCTGCTGCGTTTCGCCACATCGGGCGAAGAGCTGGCCGGGACGGTCACGGTCGAGCTGCCGACGGTCTGCGTGCACACCAACGCGGGTGCGGTCGACGACGGCGGGATCACCCGCTCGCGGCTGCAGGGGCTCTATCACGCGCGCGTCGTGCGGCTTGATCCGATCCGGCTTGTGGCGCTGTCGCCCGGCAGCATGGTGATCGGCAGCCACTCCTACCTTCTGCTGACCGATGGCGTGCTGATCGAGGACCAGATCTGGCCTGGGGTGCATGACAGCCCGGAGATCCTAGCGCGGCTGCTCAAGGCGCCGCTGGGCGTGGTGCAGGTGGACCAGCCGGTGCTGCTGGTCGCGCGTTGGGGTGCGGTCTCGGTATGGGGACACTGGCTGGGCGAGCTGCTGCCCAAGGTGGTGATGGTGGAGGCGGCCTACCCCGGGCGGTTCCGCTATGCGATTCCGGCCGACATCCTGCGTCGCACCGGCGAGCGCAGTTTCTCGACCGCGGTGCTGGAGTCGCTCGCCGCCTACGGGATCGGCGAGGACCGCCTCCTGCCGCTCGATCATCAGGTCAACCACCGGTTCCGGCAGCTCTTCGCGTTGACCCCGGCGTGGTCGCACGTGGCGTTGCATCCGGCGGCCCTGGCAGCGCTGCGCAGCGGGGTGCTGGGCGTTCCCCGCTCGATCTCGGGGCCGCGGCTCGGGTTGCTGCGACGCGACGTCACGACGCGGCACATCGCCAACGCGGACGAGGTCGCGGAGCTGCTGGGATCGGCGGGATTTCAGGTCGTGGAGATGGCGCCGCTGCCGTTCGTCGAGCAGGTGGCGGCGTTCCGGGAGGCGGAGGAAGTCGCAGGCGTGCTGGGCTCGGGCCTGACCGGGCTGATCTACTCGCCCGAGGGGGTGCGGGTGCTGAGCGTCGCGCCGGCGAACTGGCGCGACGTCTTCTTCCACGCGCTGATCCAGGCCCGGGGCGGGCTCTATGCCGACGTGCTGGGCACGCCGCTGTGGACCGGCGAGGGCGTGGACCGCGATGCGCCGTTCTTCCTGCGCCGGCGGGACCTGCTCGCGGCGCTCGATCGAATGGCGCGACCGGAAGCCGAGCTTGCGCCGGAGGGCGTCGTGGCGCTGTGCGGGCTGGTGCTGCCGCGGCGGCTGCAGCCGGTGCTCGCGGCAATCGATTTTCGCACCGGTGCAGAAACCCGCACCCGGGTCACGGACGGCTGGGCCGAGCCGGAGGCCGAGGCGACATGGACGCTTGGACCGCAGAGCCGGGTGTCGCTGGCGCTGCCGCCCAGTACCGGGCCGCTGATGCTCGAGATGGTGCTGTCCACCTCACTGGCGCCGCCGCACCTGGTGTCCCGACCGCTGGCGGTCAGTGCCGGCGGGGTCGAACTCGGTGTCCTGGTTGTCGCCGCCGGGGGGACCTATGACCTGTCTCTGCCGCGGTCCTGCCTGGGCGACGGACTGCTAGAGCTGGAGTTCCGTCACGCGCTGACCACTTCGCCGCGTGACCTCGGGATGAGCGGAGACGAGCGTGCGATCAGCATTTCGTTCCACGCGTTACGGGTGCGCGGGATGCGCGCCGCAGGAGGGCAGCCGTCCTGATCTTTGGCCGGCAAGTCAAGCAAGCCGGAATTTGCCCCGGCTCACCGAAGAGCGGAGACCCTTGGAACGTCCTTTCTTGAAAAGGCTTTCCAAAAGCCTCGGGCTTTTGACGGGTCTGGGCAGAGTCCAGCCTTGCTGCGCTTACAGGTCACGCTCAAGGCGTTTTGGTATCAGGTGCGGCGGGCGAGGGGGGGCACGAACAGGGGCGCGGTGTCCCAGGGAAACAGGATCCAGGTGTCCTGCGCCACTTCTGCGACCCAGCTGTCGGCGAGCGGCCGCCCGGCAGGCTTCGTGTAGATGCAGGCGAAATGCGCCCGCGGCAGCAGGGCGCGCACCAGGCGTGCGGTGACGCCACTATCAACCAGGTCGTCGACAATCAGGAAGCCTTCGCCGTTGCCGGCGGCGCTGGGAGGCTTGAGCAGTTGCGGCGGCCCACGGGTCTCGTCGTCATAGGCGAGGACCGAGACGGTCTCGATCAGTCGGCAGTCCAGCTCGCGGGCGACGATAGCGGCCGGGATCAGGCCGCCGCGGCTGATCGCCACGATGCCGGCAAACGCCGGCAGCGTCATCAGCGTCGCGGCCAGGCTGCGTGCGTCGCGATGCAGCTGATCCCAGGTCACGGTCGCGTAGGTCTGTGCCATCCATCGTCCTCCGCGCGACTTCGCCGCCCCGCATCGCCGCCAAGATGCAGCAACTATGCGTCAGGTGGCCACATCCTGCGCGCGACATGGGGGTGCCTGGCGTCGTGTTGCGGCGGCTCCGGCTACATGCCAGCGTCGCCGGTATGAAGCATCGGCGCACAGCGTCGCCGGCCGGATATGGAGCGGGCGCGATGAGCGGGACGGGAGCGGCTGGATTGCGTGACTTCCACCGGGGCGGACGCAGCCCAGTGTACTCGACGGGCGGCATGGCTGCGACCTCGATGCCGGCGGCTACGCTGACGGCGGTCGACGTGTTGCGCGCTGGCGGCAACGCGCTCGACGCGGCGGTAGCGGCAGCGGCGGTGCTGGCGGTGGTGGAGCCGCAATCGACCGGCATCGGCGGCGACTGTTTCTGCCTGTATGCACCGGCGGGCGAGCGCCGGGTGGTGGCGCTGAACGGCTCGGGGCGGGCGCCGGCGGCCGCGAGCATCGAGGGGCTGAGCTCAGTAGGATACACCGTGCCCGACCTGATGTCGCCGCATACAGTGACGGTGCCGGGTGCGGTGAGCGCGTGGCAGACGCTGCTGGACGCGCACGGCACTCGCGGGCTCGCCTCGCTGCTGCAGCCGGCGATCCGTCTCGCCGAGGAAGGCTTCCCGGTCACGCCGCGGGTGAGTGCGGATTGGGCAGGCGAGGTGGACAAGCTAAGCGCTCAGGGCACGGCGGCCTTCCTGCCGGGCGGAACTGCGCCGCGACCGGGCGACGTGTTCCGCCAGCCGGCGCTGGGGCGGACCCTGCGGGCGATCGCGCGGGAGGGTGCGGACGGGTTCTACCGCGGCAAGGTCGCGGCCGACCTGGTGGCGACGCTGCGCGCACGCGGCGGCCTGCACACGGAGGAGGATTTCGCCGAAGGGCGCGACGCCGCGATGTTCGTCGAGCCGATCGGGGCGGATTGGCGCGGCTACCGGGTGTGGGAGTGCCCGCCGAACGGCTCGGGGCTCCTGGTGCTGATGATGCTGGGCATCCTCGACGCGCTCGGGCCGGCGCCGGACGGGCCGCTAGGGCCGGTTCGTCTGCACCGTCAGATCGAGGCGGCGCGGCTGGTCTATCGCGACCGTGACGCCTTCATAGCCGACCCGTCGCAGGTGGAGGTGCCGGTGGCGCGGCTGTTGGACCCGGGCTACCTGCGCGGGCTCGCTGGACTGATCGATGACAGGCGGGCGATGCCGGAGCTGCCTGCGCCGGGCGAGGCGGTGCAGCCGCGGCACCGCGATACTGTCTATCTCAGCGTGGTCGACCGCGACGGCAACGCCTGCAGCTTCATCAACTCACTGTTCATGAGCTTCGGCAGCGGCATCCTTGCCGAGCGCTCGGGCGTGATGCTGCACAATCGTGGCTTCGGTTTCGGGCTTGAGCCCGGCCACCCGAACTGCATCGCGCCCCGCAAGCGGCCGATGCACACCATTCTGCCGGCGATGCTGACCCGGGACGGCGAGGCGGTGATGCCGTTCGGGGTGATGGGTGGTCATTTCCAGCCGATGGGACAGACGCTGCTGCTGGCCAACATCCTCGAGCACGGGCTTGACGTGCAGCAGGCAATCGAGCTGCCGCGGCTGTTCCCGTATGCGGGGAAGGTCGAGGTGGAACGCGGCATTCCGGACGATGTGGTCGCGCGACTGGCGGCGATGGGTCATGTGCCGGAGCGGCTGCAGGTCCCGCATGGCGGGGCGCAGGCGATCTGGATCGACCGGGCGCGTGGCGTGCTGATTGGCGGTTCCGAGCCGCGCAAGGACGGCTTGGCCCTAGGCTACTGAACGAAGGCCGGTCCAAGGGCGCTGCCCGTGGCGGAGTTCAGAGCCAGCGCCTCGGGCCTTGCGTTCGCTTTCACACGTTGGCGCAAACAATGTTTGAAACGGCGCGGCGCAGCGCCGAAATGCCGGTCTCGACATGCCGGGACGGGTGCACCCGGTTGGTGAGCAGCGTCCAGCTCACCCCGCGCCCAGGGTCGATCCACAACCCGGTGCCGGTGAAGCCGAGATGGCCGATGGCCTGCGGCGTGCACAGCGAACCGCCGGACCAGCCGTCATGCGGTAGCTCCCAGCCGAGTCCGCGCGGGACGCCGGGTGGACGGCTGTGCGATCGCGCCATGGCATCCAGCGCGGCGCCGGAAAGCCAGCGGCGCTGCAGAATGGCCAGTGCCTGGGCGAGCACGGCGGCCACGTTGCCGAACAGCCCGGCGTGGCCGGCCAGGCCGCCGAGCGCGGCCGCGTTCTCGTCGTGCACCTCGCCACGCAGCATGCGGTCACGCCAGCGGCAGTGCTCGGTGGCGGCTGCGTCCGGCGAGGCCAGGAAGTCCGACGGCGTGAGGGTTGCGAGCGGAGCGGATTCGAGCCGCTCGACCAGGAGGCCGAGCAGGATGAAGTTGATGTCGGAATAAACCGGCGGACCGCGCGGCCAGTCCCGCTGCAGGACCAGAGCCTTGAGGGTGTGCGGTTCGGCGCCCCAGCTGTAGAAGGGCTCGACCGCGGGCAGGCCGGAGCGATGCGCCAGGCAGTCACGAAGGGTGAGCGCGCGAACGAAGTGTCCGGGCTCGTACTGGCGCAGGTCGGGCAGGTGTACGGCAAGCGCGTCGTCCAGATCGACGCGCCCCTGCTCGACCAGCCGCAGCACTCGGTATGTAGTCAGTAGCACCTTGGTCAGGCTGGCGAGATCGAAGGGCGTGTCGGCCCGCAGTGGCTCGGGCTCCGGCAGCAGGGCGGTGTAACCGGCATGGCGGATGGCCTGCGTACCATCGGCGAATACCACGCCAAGGGCTGCGCCGGGTATTATGCGTCGTTGCACGGTTGTTGCCACGAGGGCGAAAGCGGCATCGGCGATGGTGTCGACGGTGGCGGTCACTCCGGCGTTCGCAACCTGGTGTCGTTCGTCCAGCCGACGCATCGTCTTTGAAGACAACGGCTTGCGGGCAAGAGGCGCATCAGACGTCGAGCTCCTCGACGGTGCGCGCCCGCTCCTGGATGAACTGGAAGCGGAGTTCAGGACGACGGCCCATAAGGCTTTCGACCAGGAGTTCGGTCTGCTGCCGGTCCGTCGCTGCAGCAACAACCTTGAGCAGGGTGCGGCGTTTTGGGTCCATTGTCGTCTCCTTGAGCGCCGCAGGAGGCATTTCTCCCAGGCCTTTGAATCGGCTGGTTTCCACCTTGGCACCAGCCTTGAAGGCCGACTTGAGCTTGCGGGTACGGTCGGCATCGTCCATCGCGTACACGGATTTTGCGCCATGAGTGAGGCGATAGAGCGGTGGCTGGGCGAGGTGGATATGGCCGTCGCGGATCAGATGCGGCAATTCGCGGTAGAAGAAGGTCATCAGCAGCGAGGCGATATGCGCACCGTCGACGTCGGCGTCCGTCATGATGATGACGCGGCCGTAGCGCAGACGGGTGGCGTCGAAGCGATCGCCGATGCCACAACCCAGTGCCTCGACCAGGTCCTTGAGCTCCTGATTCTGCCGGAGCTTTTCGTTCGAGGCACTGGCGACGTTGAGGATCTTGCCGCGTAGCGGCAGCACCGCCTGGGTTGCGCGGTCGCGTGCCTGCTTGGCGGAGCCGCCGGCGCTGTCGCCCTCGACCAGGAAGATCTCGGTGTCGGAGGCGTTCTCTCTGGTGCAGTCGGCAAGCTTGCCGGGCAGGCGGAGCCGTCGGGTCGCGGTCTTGCGCGGCGTGTCCTTGGCCTCCTTGCGGCGCAGGCGGTCCTCGGCGCGCTCGATGACAAAGGCAAGCAGGGTGTCGGACTGTATGGGTTGGGCGGCGAGCCAATGATCGAAACGGTCGCGCAGCGCGGTCTCGACCAGGCGAGCTGCCTCGGGGCTGGTCAGCTTCTCCTTGGTCTGGCCCTGGAACTGCGGGTCGCGCACGAAGGCGGACAGCTTGGCGGCAAGTGCTGCGGTGAGGTCGTCGGCGGTTACCTGAAGCGCCCGCTTGTTGCTGCGCTGTTCACCCCAGGCGCGCAGCCCGCGCAGCAGTGCGGCACGCAGGCCGGCCTCGTGTGTGCCCCCTTGGGGTGTCGGCACGGTGTTGCAATACGAGTGCAGGAAGACGTCCCCCGACTCCACCCAGGCAAGCGCCCACTCTACCCGGCCGGTGGGGGTGCCGCCGGGGCCGGGCGGCAGGATGGCCTCGCCGGCCCAGATCTCCGGGATCACTCTCGGGCTGTCAGCGATGTCTGCGTCGAGACTGTCGCGCAACCCGCCTGGGAAGTGCAGCTCGGCCTCGGCTGGGATCTCCGCGGGCCGTGGCAGGGCAGGGTCGCAGCTCCAGCGGATGCGTACGCCGCGGAACAGGTAGGCCTTGGATCGGCACAAGCGGTAGAGCCTCGCAGGAGCGAAGTGCAGGCCGCCGAAGATCTCCGGATCGGGATGGAAACGGATCTGGGTGCCGCGGCGGTTCTGCACCGGGCCGGCATTCTGCAAGGCGGTCGCGGGCTTGCCGCGAGCGTAACGCTGGCGCCAGAGCACCCGGTCGCGGGCCACCTCGACCTCGAGCACGTCGGACAGCGCATTCACGACGGAGCTGCCGACGCCGTGCAGCCCGCCTGAGGTTTCGTACGACTTTCCCGAGAACTTGCCACCCGAATGGAGGGTGGTCAGGATGACTTCCAATGCACTGAGTTTCTTGAATTTCGGATGTGGATCAACTGGGATGCCACGGCCGTTATCGCGCACCGACAACATGTTGCCAGCGGCCAACGAGACTTCGATCAGCGTAGCGTGGCCGGCGATGGCTTCATCCATCGCGTTGTCGAGGATTTCAGAGGCGAGATGGTGGAGCGCGTTGTCGTCCGTGCCGCCGATATACATGCCCGGCCGACGACGCACGGGCTCCAGGCCTTCCAGGACTTCAATGTCCTTGGCAGTATAGGTGGAATCTTGTTCGTCAGGGGGAGGAGCAAATAAATCGTTCATGCTGCGTTCCCATGTCCCCCACACCGTAGTGGTGCGAGGGACCGGGGACAAGGCGCCTCAGTCGCGCCGCATCAGTGCTCTGTGGTCAGCGCGTACCGCGGTTGTCGCCATCGCGGATCTGGCCGGTAGGCTCCTGCACGTGCGCCTCGAGGAACCACAGCTGCTTGTCCATGCCGCGCGACACTTCGGTAAACAGGTCGGCGGTGCCCGGGTCGCCGGCCTCGTCGGTGTCATCGATGTTCTGGCGCACCGAGTTGGCGAAGGCGGCGTAACGGTCGATCAGGGCGGCCAGGTGATCGGCGATCGCGTAGGTCGCGATTGGATAGGGTGCAAGTTTAGAGTGTGCCGCCACCTCGGTGGCGGTGCCACGCGCGGTACCCCCGAGCTGAGTAATTCGTTCGGCCATCTTGTCGTTCCAGTCGTCCTGTTCGTCACGGAATCCGTCGAGCATCAGGTGGATGCCGATGAATTGCGGTCCCTTGAGGTTCCAGTGCGCCTGCTTGGTAACCAGGGCCAGGTCGATGCCGTCGGCCAGGCGGGCGTTCAGCGTCTCTATCGACACTGCCTTGGCGTTGGACTGGGTGTCGTTCCGCGTGGTGTGCAAGTGGGCTCCGTCGCTGCTCTGCGACTTGAGCTTTGCCGGGTCGCGGGTGCCGTCCATGAGAAGCCTCCTTGGCTGGTTTGAGCGCGTGAACGCCGTCAAGGGCACAGCGTTCCGCCTCGCACGTCTCCGGCTGCGCCGGCTCCTGGCTTGGAACACGCCGCCCGATCGTTGTCGCGCTCGACATCGCAACCGTGCTGGCAGACGCTTTGCCGTCGGCGACGCATGAGATGTCGAACGGCGGCGGTGTGTGCGAGCAAGGTGAGCCAACACAATGATTTTGAAGCAGAGAACGGCCCTGGTCACCGGCTCGACGAGCGGGATCGGGCTGGGCATCGCCCGGGCACTGGCGGCTGAGGGTGCGTCGGTGCTGTTGAACGGTCTTGGCGACGCCGACGCGATCCAGGCAATCCGCGCCGGCATGGAGCGCGATTTCGCAGTCCGGGTGCTGCACCATCCCGCCGACATGACGCAGCCCGTGCAGATCGCATCGATGGTCGCCGAGGCGGAGCGCGTCTTCGGCACTGTGGACGTGCTGGTGAACAATGCCGGCATCCAGCATGTGGCGAGCCTCGACAAGTTCCCGGTCGAGCGATGGGACGCGGTGATCGCGATCAACCTTTCGGCGGCCTTCCATACGATGCGGGCGGCGATCCCGGGCATGCGGGCCCGCGGCTGGGGTCGGATCATCAACATCGCCTCGGCGCACGGCCTGGTCGGCAGCGCGGACAAAAGTGCATACGTCGCGGCCAAGCACGGCGTCCTGGGCCTGACCAAGGCGGCGGCCATCGAGCTTGCCGATCATGGGGTGACGGTGAACGCGATCTGCCCCGGCTGGGTGAAGACGCCTCTGGTGGAGCGGCAGCTGCAGGCAAGGGCGGCGGCGGAGGGACGCGATCTCGCCGAGGTGGAACGCGAGCTGCTTGCGGAGAAGCAGCCGATGGTGCGGTTCACCACGCCGGAGCAGATCGGCGGGCTGGCGGTGTTCCTGTGCTCGGACGCGGCGATGACGATGACCGGCGCGCCGCTGTCGATCGACGGCGGCTGGGCGGCGCGATGACGGATGTGCCCTCGAAGGCTTGCGTTTCATGACGGTGCTGGTGACAGGAGCGGCCGGGTTCATCGGCTGCCACGTGGCCCGGGCGCTGCTCGCACAGGGCGGGGCGGTACTCGGCGTCGACAACCTCAACGACTACTATGACGTTCGGCTGAAGCGGGCGCGCCTTGCACTGCTGGAGCAGCCCGGGTTCCGCTTCGTCCATGCCGACGTGGCGGACCGGGACGCGATGGTCGCCCTGGTCGCGGGGGAACCCGGGATCGATCGGATCGTGCACCTGGCGGCGCAAGCAGGGGTCCGGCACTCGATGGTGGACCCCTTTGCCTACGTGACTTCCAACGTAATGGGTCACGTGGTGCTGCTGGAGGCGGCGCGGCGGTTGCCGGCCCTGCGCCACGTGGTGTTCGCCAGTTCGTCCTCGGTCTACGGGCTGGAGCCGGAGCTGCCGTTTTTCGAGAGTGCCCGGGCCGATACGCCGACCTCGCTCTATGCCGCAACCAAGCGCGCCGACGAGTTGATCAGCCACGCCTATGGCCATCTCTATGGTTTGCGGCAGACCGGCCTGCGCTTCTTCACTGTCTATGGGCCATGGGGGCGGCCCGACATGGCTGTCTATGCGTTTGCGTTAGCCATCCTGGAGGGCCGTCCAGTGACGCTCTACGAGGGTGGGGCGCTGAAACGCGATTTCACCTACATCGACGACATCGTGGCGGGGATCCTGGGCGTGCTGGATCGTCCGCCGCCGGACGCGATCCCGCGGCTGCTCAACATTGGCAACAGCCGGCAGGAGGAGGTGGGCCGTCTGGTGCAGCTGCTGGAGCAGTCGCTTGGGCGGCAGGCGGTGATCGAGTGGCATACGCGGCCGGCCGCGGATGTACGCGAGACCTGGGCGTCGGTGGCGGCGATCCAGGAGCTGACCGGCTACGTGCCGTCGGTGTCGCTTGAAGAAGGCGTCGTCAGGTTTGTACGCTGGTTGGAGGATTTTCGCCAGATCACACACAAACATGGTTGACCGGCAGGCGCGGCACGCCTAAATCCCGTCTACCGAACGGCACGAAGAAATTGCTTGCTTCTTCTCTTCGGACTGCTAGGTTTATCGGCCATGCCGAACTTGACCGGTAAGATTGCATGCCTCAGAAGCTGGGGTAGCATCGGTTTGGTTTAGTGTTTGTTCATTGAAATTTGCAGAGGCTAGGAAGGGATATGTTGGCGGCGCTCCATTGG
>CAXSEF010000001.1:144329-166504 GCA_964236535.1 uncultured Acetobacteraceae bacterium | reverse complement strand
ACCGGCTGTTCCGCTGGCCCGCCCAGCCCTGGCTGCCGCTCGCCTTTTCCCTGTCCGCCCGCAAGCCCCCCTGATCCCCCCGCACGACCCCCCCGCACGACCCGCCGAGCCGAACTGTCCGGCCTCCCCGTGCCGCCGCCGTCACGCGAGGCCGGACACCACCCGCAGAACTGTCCGGTCCCGCCGGACACTTCGGGGGTCAAAGTGTCCGGCCGCACCGGACACTTTCGTCTCAAAAGCACCGCACTGTCCGGCCTGACCGGACACTTCTGCCCCTGGAAAGTCCCCCATCCCCCCGCGCCGACGCCCACCCCGGTCCGCCTGCGCCCCCGGACCCGCGCCGTCAACGATACGGTACAGCAACGACCGCATACCCCCCGCTTCCTGGTGCGACCGTCCCGCAATCCCCATCTTCCCGCCGCCGCATCGACCGCGACCGACGCTGCCAGAGGAGAGACGCCCATGAGCCTGTTCCGAGCCGCCAGGCCCGCCACCCCGCCCGCCTACCCGGTGCAGCACAGCGACGCCGAGTGGCAGCAGCGCCTCTCCCCCCTGCAGTACCGCGTGCTGCGCCGCCACGGCACCGAGCGCCCCGGCACCAGCCCGCTCGACCGCGAGCAGCGCGACGGCCGCTTCCTCTGCGCCGGCTGCGACGCCGGCCTGTTCGCGTCCGGCGCCAAGTTCGACAGCGGCACCGGCTGGCCCAGCTTCACTGCCCCGGCCACCGGCCACGCCGTCGGCACCCGGCAGGACCGCGGCCTGCTGATGGCCCGCACCGAGGTGCATTGCGCCCGCTGCGGCGGCCACCTCGGCCATGTCTTCCCCGACGGCCCCCGCCCCACCGGCCTGCGCTACTGCATGAACGGTGCGGCCATGAAGTTCGAGCCCGCCGCCTAGCCCTCGCGCCCACGCACCGTCCCATGCCGCCAACCGGTCACGCGCCCGGCGCAACCGGTTGCGCCGCAGCCCGCCAGCCATGCAAACTGCCGCCGTCACAGGATGGCGGCGCCATGAGATCGAGCCGGATGACGACCTGTATCGTGGCCGCGATGCTGCTGGGCATCGCCGCCGGCGCCGCGGTCCACGCCGGCTCCGACGCCCCCGCCACCTGGAAGCTGTTCGCCGGCTACATCTCGATCGGCAGCACGATCTTCCTGCGCCTGATCAAGATGATCATCGCCCCCCTGGTGTTCTCGACCCTGGTCACCGGCATCGGCCACATGTCCGACGCCGGCGCCGTCGGCCGCGTCGGCGCCAAGGCCATGCTGTGGTTCGTGGCCGCCTCGCTGGTCTCGCTCAGCCTCGGCCTGATCCTGGTCAACCTGTTCGAGCCCGGCGTCGGCGTGCACAAGGTCGTCAGCGGCGCCGCCAGCGGCATCGACGCCCACGCGCTCACCCTCGACGGCTTCGTCAAGCACGTCTTTCCCGACTCCGCCATCCGCCCGATGGTCGACAACGAGATCCTGCAGATCGTTGTCTTCTCAGTGTTCTTCGGCGTCGCCTGTGCCGCCATGGGCGAGGCCGCCGGCGTCGTCCTCGCCGGCGTCGAGTGCCTGTCGCACATCATCCTGCGCGTCACCGGCTACGTGATGAAGCTCGCCCCGCTCGCGGTGTTCTGCGCCATGGCCGCAACGATCTCCACCAACGGCCTCGGCATCCTGGTCAACTACGCCAAGTTCATGGGCGAGTTCTACCTCGGGCTGGTCTGCCTCTGGCTGCTGCTCATCCTCGCGGGCTTCGTCATCCTCGGCCCGCGCGTCACCCGCCTGGTCCGCCTGGTGCAGGAACCCTTCCTGCTGGCCTTTTCCACCGCCTCGTCCGAGGCCGCCTACCCCAAGATACTGGAACAGCTGGCGAAATTCCCGGTCGCCCCCAAGATCACCAGCTTCGTCCTGCCGCTGGGCTACTCGTTCAACCTCGACGGCACGATGATGTACTGCACCTTCGCCAGCATCTTCATCGCCCAGGCCTACGACATCCCGCTCAGTGCCGGCACCCAGATCGCCATGCTGCTGACCCTGATGCTCACCTCCAAGGGCGTCGCCGGCGTGCCCCGCGCCAGCCTCGTGGTCATCGCCGCAACACTGAGCCAGTTCAGCCTCCCCGAGGAAGGCCTGCTGCTCATCCTCGGCATCGACACCTTCCTCGACATGGGCCGCTCGGCCACCAACGTGATCGGCAACTCGCTGGCCGCCGCGGTCGTGGCCAAGTGGGAAGGCCAGCTCGTCGCCACCCCGGAAACCGGCGAAGTCATCGGCGAGATGGAACCGCAGGCGGCCTGAGCCGGCACCGCGCCCCAGGGTCTCGATCTCCTCGGCAATATGGCTCGACGTCCGCCTCGGAGACCCGCCCCGCGCGCAGCAACGCCGCCTGCTCGGCTGTCCACGCATGGAAGTCCTGCTCGTAGCTGTTCCCGTCATCCACGCGCCGTTTCACCCCGTCGCCGCCGTCGTCCCAGCCGCAACACTACGGCGACGCCCCCCGGATCAAACCACCAAGCGGCACGACCTTGCGCGGCAGGCACCAGACAACTGCATTCTCAAGGCTCAGCCCTGAGCGCAGCCCCGAGGCCGAGCCTCTGCCCTTGCCTTCCTGACCCGAGCCACCCAGGCTTCAGACCCGCTGCACCACGTAGCGCTCCGCGAGCGACGCCGCGATGTCATTGGCGTGCGGCGGGTCGCGCGCCTCGACCATCACCTCTAGCTCCGCCGCCTGCACCGACGCCGCGGCAAACAGCCGCTGGTGCAGCACCTCGATGATGTTGCCGCCCATGCTGCCGATCCGCCCGGAGATGTCGGCGAGCACCCCCGGCCGGTCCGGGATCTGCATGCGCAGCCGCAGCAGCCGGCCGTCGCGCAGCAGGTTGCGCAGCAGCACGTTGGCCAGGATGCGCGGGTCTATGTTGCCGCCGCACACCACCGTCGCCACCCGCCGCCCGCGGAACCGCTCCGGGTAGGCCAGCAGCGCCGCGACCCCCGCGGCGCCCGCCCCCTCGGCGACCACCTTGGCGCCCTCGGCGAGCAGCGCGATCGCGTCCTCCACGCCACGCTCCGACACCGGCAGCACCTCGGCCACCCGCGCCTCGATCACCGGCAGCGTGTGCACGCCGACCCGCGACACCGCGATGCCCTCGGCGATCGTCGGCCCGCCCCACGGCGCCACCCGCCCCGGCTCGCGCGCCAGCGACGCATAGGCCTCGACCTGCACGCCCAGCACCTCGATGTCCGGCCGCAGCGCCGCCACCACGGTGGCACAGCCGGCGATCATCCCGCCGCCGCCCACCGGCACCACCAGCACCTCGATCTCCGGCGCGTCCTCCAGCAGCTCCAGCGCCAGCGTCCCCTGGCCCGCCATCACCGCCGGGTCGTCATACGGATGGACGAACACCAGCCCCTCCGCCGCCGCCAGCAGCAGCGCGTGCGCCGCCGCCTCGGCGAAGTCCTCGCCGTGCAGCACCACCCGCGCGCCCCAGGCCGCGGTGCGCGTCACCTTGGCCGCCGGCGTGTGGCGCGGCATGACGATGGTGGCCGCGATGCCGGAGAGCTGGGCGTGCCGCGCCACGCCCTGCGCGTGGTTGCCGGCCGAGGCCGCGATCACCCCGCGCGCGCGCTCCTCGGCGGTCAGCAGCGCGAGCCTGTTGGCCGCCCCGCGCTCCTTGAACGAGCCGATCGCCTGCAGATTCTCGAGCTTGAGCGTGATTTCGGCGCCGACCACCCGCGACAGCGCCAGGCAGGGCAGGGACGGCGTGCGGAGCACCCGGCCGGCGATGCGCTCGGCTGCCTCCCGCACGTCGGCAAGACCGATCAAGAAGGCGGGCCCGGGCTCTGCCCGAACTCCCGAACACGGCAGCCCATCAAGGCCGCGCGATCCCCCACTTCCTTGCCAGGAGAACAGACTGCCCTGCAGCGGCACGCGCCAAACCGGATGAGTGCCAGGGACCTAGAGCCTTTGGCAGGTCCAAAGCCAAGCCCTGCCTCGCGTACGGCGTCACCCGAACCGCAGGTCGAGGATCTCGTAGGACCGGTCCCCGCCCGGCGCCGGCACCGACACGGTATCGCCGACCTTCTTGCCGATCAGCGCCTTGGCCAGCGGCGAGGACACCGAGAGCAGCTTCTGCTTCAGGTCCGCCTCGTGCACGCCGACGATCTGGTAGGTCGCTTCCTTGTCGGTCTCCTCGTCGACCAGCTTGACGTGGGCGCCGAACTTCACGTGGTCGCCCGACAGGCCCGCGGGGTCGATGACCTCGGCCAGCGAGACGATCTCCTCGAGCTCCAGGATGCGCCCCTCGATGAACGACTGCCGGTCGCGCGCCGCATGGTACTCGGCGTTCTCCGACAGGTCGCCGTGGCTGCGCGCCTCGGCGATGGCGCGGATCACCGAGGGCCGCTCCTCGCTGCGGAGCTGCCTCAGCTCGCCCTCGAGCCGGACGAGGCCCGGGCCGGTCATCGGGAATTTCTGCAAGTCGCGGAATCCTCAAGAAATCTGGCAGGCACGATGCGCCGGATGCGACACGCCGACGGGTCCGGCTCAGAACGATCCACGAAAGTAGGACTGCAGCGGGGCGACTTCAAGCGTCCCCGCCCGCAGGGCGGCGATCGCATGCACCGCCGCCCGCGCCCCCGCGATCGTCGTGTAGTGCGGCACGCCCAGCGTCAGCGCGCTGCGCCGGATGTCGAAGCTGTCGGTCACCGACTGCGCACCGGCCGCGGTGTTGATCACCAGCTGCACCTCGCCGGAGCGGATCGCGTCGACGCAGTGCGGCCGGCCTTCGAGAACCTTGTTCACCACCCGTGCCGCCAGCCCGGCCTCGCGCAGCCGCCCCGCCGTGCCGCGTGTCGCCAGGATCGAGAACCCCATGTCGATCAGCCGCCGCGACATCGCCAGCAGCGCCGCCTTGTCGGTGTCGCGCACCGAGATGAACACCGTCCCCGAGTCCGGCAGCTTCACCCCCGCGCCCAGCTGCGCCTTGGCGAACGCGCGCTCGAAGCTCGAATCCAGCCCCATCACCTCGCCGGTCGACTTCATCTCCGGCCCCAGGATGGTGTCGACGTTGGGGAAGCGGTTGAACGGGAACACCGCCTCCTTGACCGCGACGTGCGGCGCGATCGCCTGGTCGTCGAGCCGGAACTCCGCGAGCTTGGCGCCGGCCATCACCCGCGCGCCGATCTTGGCCACCGGCACCCCGGTCGCCTTGGCCACGAACGGCACGGTGCGCGAGGCGCGCGGGTTGACCTCCAGCACGTAGATGTCCTCGCCCTTGATCGCGAACTGCACGTTCATCAGCCCGATCACGCCGAGGGCCCGCGCCATCGCCTCGGTCTGCACCCGCAGCTCGCCGACGATTGCCGGCGACAGGGTGTAGGGCGGCAGCGAGCACGCGCTGTCCCCCGAGTGGATGCCCGCCTCCTCGATGTGCTCCATCACCCCCGCGACATACACCCGCTCGCCGTCGCAGATGCAGTCCACGTCCACCTCTGTCGCGTCGTTGAGGTAGCGGTCGAGCAGGATCGGCCCCGACGCCAGCGACGTCATCCCGGACCGCGCCATGTAGCGTGCCAGCTGCGTGTGCTCGTGCACGATCTCCATCGCCCGCCCGCCCAGCACGTAGGAAGGCCGCACCACCACCGGATAGCCGATCCGCTCCGCCACCGCCTCCGCCTCCGCCGCCGAGCGCGCGGTGCCGTTCTCCGGCTGGCGCAGCCCGAGCGTGTGCAGCAGGGTCTGGAACCGCTCGCGGTCCTCCGCCACGTCGATCGCGTCCGCCGTCGTCCCCAGCACCGGGATGCCCGCCGCCGCCAGCGACTGGCTCAGCTTGAGCGGCGTCTGCCCCCCGTACTGCACGATGCAGCCCAGCACCGTGCCGCGCTCCTGCTCCCGGCGCACCAGCGCGGTCACGTCCTCCCCGGTCAGCGGCTCGAAGTACAGCCGGTCCGAGGTGTCGTAGTCGGTGCTGACCGTCTCCGGGTTGCAGTTGACCATGATGGTCTCGAATCCCGCCTCGCGCAGCGCATAGGCCGCATGCACGCAGCAGTAGTCGAACTCGATCCCCTGGCCGATGCGGTTCGGCCCGCCCCCCAGGATGACCACCTTGGTCCGCTCGGTCGGGTCCGCCTCGCAGGTCGGCGCCCCGAAGCCGCCCTCGTAGGTCGAGTACATGTATGGCGTCGCCGAGCGGAACTCCGCCGCACAGGTGTCGATCCGCTTGTACACCGCCCGCACCCCGAGCCGCTCGCGCGCCGCCAGCACCTCCGCCTCCGCGACGCCGGCCAGCTGCCCCAGCCGGTGATCCGAGAACCCCCGCGCCTTCAGCCGCCGCATCGACCCGGACTCGCCCGGCAGCCCGTCGCGCTGCACCACCCGCTCGGCGCCGACGATCTTCTCCAGCTCGCGCAGGAACCACGGGTCGAACCTGCAGGCCTCGTGGATGTCCTCGACAGAAAGTCCCGCCCGCAGCGCCTGGGCCGCCATCAGCAGCCGGTCCGGCCGCGGCGTCGACAGCGCCGCGCGGAACGCGTCCGCCCCGCCGTCGCCCGGCGCCTCCACCGGGTCGAGGCCGTGCAGCCCGGTCTCCATCGAGCGCAGGCCCTTCTGCAGCGCCTCGGCGAACGAACGCCCGATCGACATCGCCTCGCCCACCGACTTCATCGCCGTCGACAGCAGCTGCGGCGTGCCGGGGAACTTCTCGAAGGTGAACCGCGGGATCTTGACCACGACATAGTCGATCGTCGGCTCGAACGAGGCCGGCGTCGTCCGGGTGATGTCGTTGGCCAGCTCGTCCAGCGTGTAGCCCACCGCCAGCTTCGCCGCGATCTTGGCGATCGGGAACCCGGTCGCCTTGGAGGCCAGCGCCGAGGAACGCGACACCCGCGGGTTCATCTCGATCACGACCATCCGGCCGTCCACCGGGTTGATGCCGAACTGCACGTTCGACCCCCCGGTATCCACCCCGATCCTGCGCAGGCACGCGATCGACGCATCGCGCATCCGCTGGTACTCGCGGTCGGTCAGCGTCAGGGCGGGAGCCACCGTCACGCTGTCGCCGGTGTGCACCCCCATCGGGTCCACGTTCTCGATCGCGCACACGATGATGCAGTTGTCCGCCCGGTCGCGGACCACCTCCATCTCGTACTCCTTCCAGCCCAGCACGCTCTCCTCGATCAGCACCTCGGTGGTCGGCGACGCCGCCAGCCCCGAGGTCACGATCTGCTCGAACTCCTCGCGATTGTACGCGATCCCGCCCCCGCTGCCGCCCATCGTGAAGCTCGGCCGGATCACCGTCGGCAGCCCCACCAGCGCCAGCGCCGCTCGCGCCTCCTCCATGCTGTGTGCGATCGCGCTCTTCGGGCTCTCAATGCCGATCTCGGTCATCGCATCGCGGAACTTCAGCCGGTCCTCCGCGCGGTCGATCACCTCCGCCGTCGCCCCGATCAGCTCCACCGCATGCTTCCTGAGCGTCCCCGCCGCATCCAGCCGCATCGCCACGTTCAGCGCCGTCTGCCCGCCCATCGTCGGCAGCAGCGCGTCCGGCCGCTCGCGAATGATGATCTTCTCGACAATCTCCGGGGTGATCGGCTCGATGTACGTGGCGTCCGCCAGCCCCGGGTCGGTCATGATGGTCGCCGGGTTCGAGTTCACCAGCACCACGCGATATCCCTCCTCGCGCAGCGCCTTGCACGCCTGCGCCCCGGAATAGTCGAACTCGCAGGCCTGCCCGATCACGATGGGGCCCGCGCCGATGATCATGATCGAGTGGATGTCGGTGCGCTTGGGCATAAGGCGGGCCTCGGTAAGGAAGGCCAGAGGCTCTGCCTCTGGACTCCGCCAGGGCGAGCCGCCCTGGACTGGCTTCTTTTGGAGCTCGTTTCCGACGGGCTTCGCCTCGGGGAGCCCGAAGCCCTGCTTCAGGCGGGGGGCTTCTGGCCCTCCCTGCTCTGGTCCATCATCGCGACAAACCGCCGGAACAGGTGGTGGCTGTCGCTGGGCCCGGGGCTCGCCTCGGGATGATACTGCACGCTGAACGCCCGCCTGCCCTCGGCCGCGATCCCCTCGTTGCTGCCGTCGAACAGGCTGCGGTGCGTCACCACGACCCCCTCCGGCAGCGACGCGTCGTCGACCGCGAACCCGTGGTTCTGGCTGGTGATCTCGACGCGGCCCGTCGCCAGGTCCTTCACCGGCTGGTTCGCCCCGCGGTGCCCCCGCTCCAGCTTGTAGGTCCGCGCCCCCAGCGCCAGCGCCAGCAGCTGGTGGCCAAGGCAGATCCCGAACACCGGCGTCCCGCCCTCCAGCACTCCCAGGATCGCCGGCACCGCATACGCCGCCGTCGCCGCCGGATCGCCCGGCCCGTTCGACAGGAACACCCCGTCCGGCCGGTGGCGCAGGATGTCCGCCGCACTCGCATCCGCCGGCACCACCGTGACCCGGCACCCGGCGTCGGCCAGGCAGCGCAGGATGTTGCGCTTCGCCCCGTAATCCACCGCCACCACGTGGTGGCGCGGCGCAGCCTGGGTTCCGAACCCCTCCGGCCAGCGCCACGCCGTCTGGTCCCAGGCATAGCTCTGCGTGCACGACACCTGCCGCGCCAGGTCCATCCCCTCCAGCCCCGGCCACGCCCGCGCCCGCTCCGCCAGCGCGGCGATGTCGAAAGCCCCGTCGCGCGGGAACGCCAGCACCGCGGTCGGCGGACCCCCATCCCTGATGCGGATGGTCAGCGCCCGCGTGTCCACCCCCGCGATCCCCACGACGCCCTGCCCGAGCAGCCAGGCGTCCAGCGGCTGCGTCGCCCGCCATGACGAGGCCGCAGTGATGTCCTGCTGCACCACCACACCCAGTGCCGCAACCGTCGCAGCCTCCAGGTCCTCCGGGTTGGCGCCGACATTGCCGATATGCGGGAAGGTGAAGGTGACGATCTGCCCGGCAAACGACGGGTCGGTCAGCGTCTCCTGGTACCCGGTCAGCCCGGTGTTGAAGCACAGCTCGCCCGCCCGCTCGGCGCCCACGGCGGTGTTCGCCCCGAATCCGCGTCCCCAGAACACGCTGCCGTCCGCCAGCACCAGCGCCGCCGTCGCACCCTCCGGCGGAGCCGCGCCCAAGGCCGGGCCAGACAGGGCAGGGCCGGTCTGGTCCGGCATGTACAGGGCTTTCGGTTCCTCGGGCGTCGGCTCGGACGCGCCGCGGTCGGCACCCTGCATCTCGGCAAAGCTCATCCCGGTCGCCTCGATCAGCGCCGCCCAGTGTCGCGTCGGGATCGCTCCCGCCTGCCGCCACTTGCGGACCGCCTCGGTGCCGACGCCGGTCAGCCGGGCCGTCGTCTCGGCCCCGCCAGCGCGCGCGATGATGCCATCGATGGTATCCATCGCGAACTGATATGGGAAACCACTTCCCACTACAACAGCCGAGTGCGGCGGAGGAGGAAATTTCCCACGGTAAGTGAGGCGGGCTCTGCCCAGACCCGCAAAAGGACGGCGGCCCTTGATCCCACCTCGCGAGGCACATTGCCACAACAGGGCGCCCAGCATGTGCGGGTCGGGGCCTCAGGCCCGGCGGGTCCAGGGCAGAGCCCTGGCCTTGTCCCTCGCAGACCCCACTCGGTGTGCGCTAAGCATTCCGCCCCGCCACAGGAGACCGGCGATGACCCCGCTGCGCGACCGCTTCGCCGAAGCTTTGAAATCCGCGATGCGCGCCCACGAGCCGCTGCGCACCTCGACCATCCGCATGATCCTTGCCCGGGTGAAGGACGCCGACATCGCCGCCCGCCCGAAGCTCGACCATGTGCCGGACAACGACGTGCTCGGCCTGCTGCGCGGCATGGTGAAGTCGCGCCGCGAGTCCGTGGAGCTGTACACCCGCGGCAACCGACCCGAGCTCGCCGACAAGGAAACCGCCGAGATCGCGATCATCGAGGGCTTCCTCCCTGCCCAGCTCGACGACGCCCAGCTCGCCGCCGCCGTGGACGAGGCCGTCGCCGCGACCGCTGCCGCAAGCATCCGCGACATGGGCCGGGTGATGGCCGAGCTGCGCGCCCGCCACGGCGCCGCGCTGGACATGGCGCGCGCCGGCGCCCTGGTGAAGGCGCGGCTGGGCTAGGCGGCGATGGCGCTGCCGTCCCACTTCCTCGACGAACTGCGCGCCCGCACGCCGATGGCGGGGCTGGTCAGCCGCCGGGTCAAGCTCGCCCGCTCCGGCCGCCAGTGGAAGGGCTGCTGCCCGTTCCACGGCGAGAAGACGCCGTCGTTCCACGTCTACGAGGACGGCTTCCACTGCTTCGGCTGCGGCGCGCATGGCGACGCCATCAGCTTCGTCATGCAGACCCAGGGCGCGGGCTTTATGGAGGCGGTGCAGTCGCTCGCCGCCGAGGCCGGGCTCGACGTCCCCAAGGCTACCCCGGAGGCCGCCGAGGCGGAGCGGCGGCGGCTCGACCTGCACGGCGTGCTCGACGCCGCCTGCACCGTCTATCGCCGCAACCTGCGCGCGCCGGCGGGCAAGGCCGCACTGGCCTATCTGCACGGACGCGGCCTGACCGACGCCACCATCGACGCCTTCGCGCTGGGCTGGTCGGGCGAGGGCAGGGGGGGGCTCGCCGCCGAGCTCGCCCGCGCCGACGTCACCCCCGATCAGCTGCTGCAGGCCGGGCTGCTGCGCCAGCCCGAGCCCGACGCCGCGCCGCGCGAGCTGTTCTTCAACCGGGTGATGTTCCCGATCCGCGACCGCACCGGCCGCATCGTCAGCTTCGGCGGCCGCATCCTGGGCGAGGGGCAGCCGAAATACCTCAACGGCCCGGAAACCGAGCTGTTCTCCAAGCGCCGCACCCTCTACGCGCTCGACCGCGCCCGCGAGGCGGTGCGCCCGAGGCCCGCAGCCGAGCCCCCCGGCGGCACTGCCGAGGTCGTCGCCGTCGAGGGCTACATGGACGTGATTGCCCTGCACCAGGCGGGCTTCGGCGCCGCGGTGGCGCCGCTCGGCACCGCACTCGGGCCGGAGCAGCTCGAAGCGCTGTGGCGGCTCTCGCCCACGCCCACGCTGTGCTTCGACGGCGACGCGGCCGGGTTGCGCGCCGCCGCCCGCGCCGCCGACGCCGCTCTGCCGCTGCTCGGCCTGGAGCGCAGCCTGCTGATCGCCACGCTTCCCGCCGGACAGGACCCCGACACCCTGGTCCGCCAGGGCGGGGCCGCCGCCTTCCGCGCCGTACTCGCCGCCCGCACGCCGCTGCCGCAGGCGATTTTCGGCCTCACCCGCACCCAGGTCGGCGACGGCAGCGAGGAGCAGCGCGCGCGCCTGGCCCAGGCGCTGGACGACAAGGCGAAGCTGATCCCGCACGCCGCCCTGTCTTACGAGTTCCGCCAGACCTTCCGCGGCCTGCTCAACGCCCAGCGTCGCGCTCGCCCCACCCCCGGGCAGTCCGCCCGAGCCCAGGGCAGCGGCCTGCGCGGCCGCACCCGACCCGGCGCGCCGCCGGCGCTGTCAACGCTGCCCCGCCACCACGTCGCGTTCACCGAGCCCGATGCCGCCGCGGAGCGCCGGCGCCACCTCGCCGCGATCATGCTGCACCACCCGGGCCTGGTGCACGACGTCGAGGAGGCCTGGTGTTCCCTCGACCTGCCCGAGCCGCAGCGCCGGCTGCGACACGCGGTGCTGGCCTGGTCCGAGCACGCCAAACAGCTTGACTCGTCCAGCCTGATTGCCCACCTGCACGCTTCCGGTCTAGGGGACGAAGTGGCCCGCATCACGTCCTCCCAGCCTCTGCCGCTCTCGGCGCCCGCATTGGCGGACGCCATGCCGGCCGAGGCCGAGGCCGCGTGGTGGCACTATTTCGGCCAGCTCAACCTGCCTGAACTGGAACGCGAGGTCGCAGCGGCCGCCACCGCCCTGCGGGAGTCGATCACCGAGACCGCGAATCGCCGGATGATCACTCTGATCACCGCGCTCGACCGGCTGCGCTGCGGCGAGCAAGGCGAGGAGCCCGGTATTTGAACGAGGATTTCTGACGGGATTGCGGGTGCGTGCGGCAGGCACAAATCCTGCACGTGCGGCGCGCGTAACTCCTGCAAGCCTGGGTTGAGGACGAAGCCGCGACCATATCAGGGCGCGCAAAGATCGGAGTTGGTTGAGCATGGCGACGAAGCAGGCCGGGACCGCAGAGGGCGTCACCGCCGACCAGGACGCCGACACCACGCTGCTCGACACCCAGTCGGCCGCCGTCAAGCGGCTGATCGCCCGCGGCAAGGAACGCGGCTACATCACCTACGACGAGCTGAACGCCGTGCTGCCGCCCGACCAGATGTCGTCCGAGCAGATCGAGGACGTGATGGCGATGCTCAGCGAGATGGGCATCCAGGTGGTCGAGAACGAGGACAACGAGGACGGCGAGGCGCCCAAGGCCGAGAAGCCCGAAGGCGAGCCGGAGACCGAGGGTGGCGGCGAGGCGGCCGGCAACGTCGACGAGGAAAGCCTCGGGCGCACCGACGACCCGGTACGCATGTACCTGCGCGAGATGGGCAGCGTCGAGCTGCTGTCGCGCGAGGGCGAGATCGCCATCGCCAAGCGCATCGAGGCCGGGCGCGACATGATGATCGGCGGCCTCTGCGAGAGCCCGCTGACCTTCCGCGCCATCATCGCCTGGCACGACGCGCTCAAGGGCGCCCGCATGCTGCTGCGCGACATCATCGATCTCGAGGCGACGCAAGGCGCCGGCGCCCCCCCGCCCGAGGAGGTCAGCGAGGGCGCCCCGGACGGCGTCGCCGACAACTTCGAGGCCGAGAGCCGCGAGGAGATCGAGGACGGCGAGGAAGGCGAGGGTACCAGCCTGTCGCTCTCCGCGCTCGAGGAGAAGCTCAAGCCCGAGGTCATCGCCAACTTCGAGGACATCGAGGCGCTCTACAAGAAGCTGCACAAGGTGCAGGCACGCCGCCTCGACAGCTTCACCAGCGGCGAGGAGATCAGCACCCGCTCGGAAAAGAGCTATGACAAGCAGCGCGACGAGCTAGTCGGCAAGGTAGAGCAGGTCCGCCTGCACAACAACCGAATCGAGGAGTTGGTCACCCAGCTCAAGCAGCTCAACCAGCGCCTGAACCAGCTGGAGGGCCAGTTGCTCCGCACCGCCGAGAGCTGCAAGATCTCGCGCGACGACTTCCTCGCCCGCTACCGCGAGCACGAGCTCGACCCCAACTGGCTGGAGCAGATGGCGGCCCTGCCCGGCAAGGGCTGGAAGGCATTCACCACCAAGCACTTCGAGCTGATCGCCGACCTGCGCGGCAAGATCGGTGCTGTCAGCAACGACACCGGCCTGCCGGTCGCCGAGTTCCGCCGCGTCTACGCCACCGTCAGCCGTGGCGAGCGCGACAGTGCGCGCGCCAAGAAGGAGATGATCGAGGCCAACCTCCGGCTCGTGATCTCGATCGCCAAGAAGTACACCAACCGCGGGCTGCAGTTCCTGGACCTGATCCAGGAAGGCAACATCGGCCTGATGAAGGCGGTCGACAAGTTCGAGTACCGCCGCGGCTACAAGTTCAGCACCTACGCCACCTGGTGGATCCGCCAGGCGATCACCCGCTCGATCGCCGACCAGGCGCGCACCATCCGCATCCCCGTGCACATGATCGAGACGATCAACAAGCTGGTCCGCACCTCGCGCCAGATGCTGCACGAGATCGGCCGCGAGCCCGCCCCGGAGGAGCTCGCCGAGAAGCTTGGCATGCCGCTGGAGAAGGTGCGCAAGGTCCTCAAGATCGCCAAGGAGCCGATCAGCCTCGAGACTCCGATCGGCGACGAGGAGGACAGCCACCTCGGCGACTTCATCGAGGACAAGGCCGCGATCATCCCGCTCGACGCCGCGGTCCAGGCCAACCTGCGCGAGGCCACCACCCGCGTGCTGTCCTCGCTCACCCCGCGCGAGGAACGCGTGCTGCGCATGCGCTTCGGCATCGGCATGAATACCGACCACACGCTTGAGGAGGTCGGCCAGCAGTTCAACGTCACCCGCGAGCGCATCCGCCAGATCGAGGCCAAGGCGCTGCGCAAGCTCAAGCACCCGAGTCGCAGCCGCAAGCTGCGCTCCTTCCTCGACGACTGAGCGCTCGTGAAGGGATCCGCCTTGCGCGACACCGACGTCAAAGCGGCGGCCCCGCGCGTCCGGTCGCTTCGCCGGCCCGTGCCGCCTGATACACGCTGAGGCGGCCGGCGTGCTTCAGGGAGCGGCGGCCGGCCGCGAGCCGGTCACCCGCATCGGCGTCACCGTGACCTTCCTGCGCATGAGCCAGCGTCCGGCAATGCCCGCGCGCGCGTTGCCGCAGGACGTGGCCCTGCTCCGCCTGCCGGCCTGCAGCGTCGGGTTCTACCGCTACCTCTATGCAGGCGTGGGCGCCAACCACGCCTGGTGGCTGCGCCGGGTGATGCCGGAGGACGCGCTCGCCGCCCTGCTCGCCGACCCGCACATCTCGATCCACGTGCTCTACCGCAACGCCGAGCCCGCCGGCTTCTTCGAGCTCGACGGCCGCGGCCGTCCCGACATGAACCTGAGCTATTTCGGCCTGATGCCGTGGGCGATCGGCAGCGGGCTCGGCACCGCGTTCCTGCGCGCCGCGATCGACCTGTGCTGGGCGCAGAACCCGCGCGCCGTGACCGTCAACACCTGCTCGGCCGACCATGCCGCCGCACTGCCGTCCTACCTTGCCGCCGGCTTCCGCCCGGTGCGCAGCGTGCGCGAGGTCTGGGACATTCCCGACCGCCTTGGCATGACGCCGCCAACTCACCTGCGGATGTAGCCTGGCGCGGTGTCAGCTCCACCTGACGAACCGGGCACCCTGGAGCGTGACCGGCCAGGCAGGCAAGGCCAGAGGCTCTGCCTCTGGACTCCGCCAAAGGCCAAGCCCTTGGAATCCACTTGCTCAAGGGAGCGGTTTCCAAAGGCCCCAGGCCCTGGCGGGTCTGGGCGTCGCCCGCGCAAGCCACCGACCCCGCCGCCGCGCCCGACCAGGCCTACTCGAACACCGCCTCCGGGTACACCACCCCGGTCAGGCACAGCCCCGCCGCCGGCGCCGTCGGCCCCGCCTGCGCCCGCTCGCACGCCGACAGCGCCCGCCCGACCCGGCCCTCGTCCCAGCTCCCGTCGCCCACCAGCCGCAGCGTGCCCACCATCGCGCGCACCTGGTGGTGCAGGAAGCTGCGTGCCTCCGCCACCACCTCCACCCGCTCGCCGACCCGGCGCACCTCCAGCCGGTCCAGCGTGCGAACCGGCCCGCTCGCCTGGCACGACGCCGCCCGGAAGCTGGTGAAGTCGTGCCGCCCCAGCAGGGCCCGCGCCGCCCGCCCCATCGCCGCATCGTCGAGCGTGTGCGGCAGGTGCCATACCCGCCCCTCCTCCAGCCCCGGCCGTGCCCGCCGGTTCAGGATCACGTAACGATAGGCTCGCCCCACCGCGGAGAACCGCGCGCTCCACTCCCCCGGCACCACGGCCGCACGCAGCACCGCCACCCGCCAGGGCCGCATGTGGAAGTTGAGCGCGTCGGCCAGCCGTGCCGCGTCGATCTCGCGCGCCAGATCGAGATGCGCCACCTGACCCGAGGCATGCACTCCAGCATCGGTCCGTCCCGCAGCCACGCTGCCGACCGCTGCCCCGCCCGCCAGCCGCGACGCCGCGGCCTCCAGCACTCCCTGCACGCTCGGCAGCCCGTCCTGCCGCTGCCAGCCGCAGAAACCCGCGCCGTCGTATTCCAGCAGCAGCGCCCAGCGCGTCACCGCCCGCGCCCCGCGCCCACCTCCCCGCCCAGCACCACCCCCCGGCCGACCGCGGTGCCGCGCAGGAACGCGTCCGCGTCCATCGCCGCCCGCCCCGGCCGCTGCACCCGCAGCAGCCGCAATGCCTCCGACCCGCACTGCACGGACAGCCGCCCGTCCAGCACCGTCCCTGGCACCGCACCCGACGTTGCCCCGCTCGCCTCGCCCGTGACCACTTCCGCTGCCAGCACCTTCAGCGCCTCTCCCGCCAGCACCGTCCACGTTCCCGGCCATGGATCGAACGCCCGCACCCGCCGCTCCAGCGCCGCCGCTTCGCCCGCCCAGTCCAGCCGCCCGTCCGCCCGCGACAGCTTCGGCGCATACGTCGCCCCCTCCGGCTGCACGACCCCATCCGGCCGCTCCGCCAGCGCCCGCACCACCAGCCGTGCCCCGAGCTCCGCCAGCACGTCGTGCAGCCCCGCTCCGGTCACCCGAGGCCCCACCGTCACCGCCTCGCGCAACAGCATCGGCCCGGTGTCCAACCCCTCCTCCATGCGCATGATCGTGACCCCGGCCTCGGCGTCGCCGGCCAGCAGCGCCGACTGGATCGGCGACGCGCCCCGCCAGCGCGGCAGCAGGCTCGCATGCACGTTCACGCACCCCCACGCCGGCGCCCGCAGCATCGCCGCGGGCAGGATCAGCCCGTACGCCGCCACCACCGCCGCATCCAGCCGCAGCGCCGCGAATCGCTCGTGCTCCGCCGCGTCGCGCCGCACCCGTGCCGGCGAGCGCACCTCGATGCCCAGCGCCTCGGCCGCCACCTGCACCGCACACCGTGCCACCGCCTGGCCCCGCCCAGACGGCCTCGCCGGCTGGCAATACACCGCCACCACCTCGTGCCCGGCGGCCGTCAGCGCCCCTAGCGACGGGACCGCGAAGTCGGGCGATCCCATGAAGGCGAGCCTCAAGGCAGCACGGCCAGAGGCTCTGGCTCTGGACTCCGCTGGAGGCTGGCCCCCCAGACCCACACACCAGAGGGACCCTGGCCTTGCGGTCCTGCCAGCCCGTCCGGATCCTTCACTCCTCGGCCTTCGCCTTCTGGTCCTTCGCCAGCTTGCGCATCAACATGTTGCGTTTCAGGGGCGACAGGTGATCGACGAACAGCACGCCGTCCAGATGGTCGATCTCGTGCTGCAGGCACGTTGCCAGCAGCCCGTCGGCGTCCAGCGCCTGCGTCCGACCTTCGAGGTCGGCATAGCGCACCCGCACCGTCGCCGGCCGCCCCACATCCGCGTACTGGCCGGGCAGCGACAGGCACCCCTCCTCGTGCACCGACCAGGCGTCGCCGACCGCCACCACCTCGGGGTTGACCAGCACCAGCGGCGCCGGCGCCTCGTCCGGCATCAGGTCGATCACCGCCACGCGCAGCCCCACGCCGACCTGTGGCGCCGCCAGCCCGATCCCAGGGGCCGCATACATCGTCGCCAGCATCCGCGGCGCGAGCGCCCGCACCGTTGCCATGTCCTCGGGCAGCACGCGCCGCGCCTTCAGCTTCAGCGCCTTGTCGGGCACGATCAGGATCGGCAGCAGCGCCACGTCGTCCACAAGATCCGTCATCGCCCGGATGTAGCCAACGCGCCCGCCGTGATCAACGCCCGCCGCCACAAGCCGCACGCGCCATCTCTTGACCGGGGCGGGCAGGTCGGAAATCCGCCGCCGTTGCTGTGGCGCGACACCTGGCGGCGCCCCTTGCAACACCCCCGCCACCCCCCAAAATACCCTCTCGCCGCGGGGTGCCTCACAGGGCCTCGCCGACTGCTTCGCTCCCAGGAGGAGGCTTGCCATGTCTCAACGCATGTTCGCGTCGCCGCTGTTTCTCGGCTTCGACCACATCGAGCAGATGCTCGAGCGCGCGTCCAAGACCTCGTCGGACGGCTACCCCCCCTACAACATCGAGCAGCTCAGCCAGACCGGGCTGCGCATCACCCTGGCCGTCGCCGGCTTCACCATGGACGACCTCCAGATCACCCAGGAAGACAACCAGCTGGTGATCCGCGGTCGCCAGACCGACGACACCCAGGACCGCGTGTTCCTGCACCGCGGCATTGCCGCGCGTCAGTTCCAGCGCGCCTTCGTCATGGCCGAGGGCATCGAGGTCCGCGGCGCCTGGCTCGACAATGGGCTGCTGCACATCGATCTCGCCCGCCCCACGCCGGAGGCGCGGATCAAGCAGATCCACATCGGCCGCCCGGGAGCGGACCCGGAGCCGGGTCGGCTCGTGGATGGAGACGTTGCCGGCTGAGTTCCGGCAAAGCACAAGCCGTCACTGGACCGCATATCCGATTAAGATACGGTTCAAAACTTGCGTTGGTTGACCTCGGGCTCCGCGCCCGACGGGATTATCCACTCGAATCCGGCCTGTCGCCTTGCCCGCTCGGGGAGGGGACCAGCCACAGGAGACTTCCCATGACCGAACCCCAGGTCCCGCATGTCGTCGACATCCGGCATCTCTCGACCGAGCAGTTGCAGGCACTCGGCGTGTCGCAGCTGGCCTACATCAAGCCGGTGCTCACCGAGGGCGGCGCCACCGCCTTTGCCATCCACGCCGCGGACGGCACGCAGATGGCGGTCGCCGACGACCACGCCGTCGCCGTCGCCGCAATCCGTCAGCACGAGATGGTCGCCGCACTCGTGCACTGACCGGAGCTGAAGCAGAGCCCGTAGGTTGAAGCAAGGCCTGGACGCGGGCCGGCCTGCCGGACGGACACTCCCGTTCGGGGAAAGTATCCGCTGCTCCGCTGACTCGGGTGACGAATTTCGCAGGCGAAGCTCCTGGCGATTTCCGGTGACCGAGTCTCTGGCCGTCCTTCCTGAAGTCAGCCCGCTTTCTCCGGGTCGATCCACCCCACGTTCCCGTCGCCGCGGCGGTAGACGACGTTCAGCGCCCCGGACCGGGTGTTGCGGAACATCAGCACCGGCTGGTTCGCCAGATCCATTTGCATCACCGCCTCGCCGACCGACAGCAGGTTGATCTCCACCGCCTGCTCGGCGATCACCACCGGTCCCGCGTGGGGCGCGGCTGGCGCCGCCTCGTCCATCGCCGGCGCGACATCCTCCTCCGCCTGCAGCACGTAGCCCCGCGCCGGCTCCGGCTTCGCCCGGTTCGCCAAATCGCGTGAATGGTCGTTCACCCGCCGCCGGTAGCGCCGCAGCCGCTTGGCGATGTGCTCGGCCGCATTGTCGAACGCGGCGTTGGCGTCCGCCGCCTCCCCCTCGCCGCGCAGGCTGAGCCCGCGGCCGGCATGGACGTTGATGTCGCAGGTGAAGAACGAGCGCGCTCGCCCGAAGGTGACGTGCGCCTCGATCGCATGATCGAAATACTTCCCGGCGATCCCGCCCAGATGTTCGTCCACCCGCGCGCGCAACGCGTCGGAAAGCTCGATCTGCTTGCCGGAAACCGTGATCTGCATCGACGTACCCTCCCCCCTTGCTCCCATGCGCCGGTAAAAGGACGGACACCCCAGCCAGCCCAGGAATTCGCTCTGCCGAGTCAGCTCGCGCGTTTATCCGAGCACCGGAGCGGAGTGGCCGCTGGAGCATGAGCACCGGAGCGCAGGAAAAGCGCGTCAGATGACCGGCAGAGTGGAGTTCCTGGGTCGGTTTCAGGCTGGGACCGCCTTCTCCCGCTTGCGCTGCACCGAACTCGGGATGCGCAACGCCTCGCGATACTTAGCAACCGTCCGCCGGGCGATGTCCACGCCCTCGCTTCGCAACGCCGCCACGATCGCATCGTCGCTCAGGACATCATGCGCCTCCTCGGCCAGCACCATCGCCCGGATGCGATAGCGCACCGTCTCGGCGCTGTGGCTCTCGCCGCCGCCGGTCCCCGGGATGGCCGTGGTGAAGAAGTACTTCAGTTCGAAGGTGCCGCGCGGGGTCGCGATGAACTTGTTGGCCGTCACCCGGCTGACCGTGCTCTCGTGCATCTCCACCGCGTCGGCGATGTCGCGCAGGATCAGCGGCCGCATGTGGCCGACGCCGTGGCGGAAGAACCCGTCCTGCTGGCGCACGATCTCGGCGGCCACCTTGAGGATGGTCTGCGCGCGCTGCTGCAGCGACTTCACCAGCCAGTTCGCCGTGCTCAGCTTCTCCGACAGGAAGCTCTTCTCCTCCCGCCCCCCGCGCAGGCCGGCGCGCGCGCCCACCTTGGCGACGTAGCTCTCGTTGACCAGCACCCGCGGCATGGTCTCGGGATTGAGTTCCAGCAGCCACGCCCCGTCCGCCGCCCGGCGCATCAGCACGTCGGGAATGACCACATGCGCGGGAACCTGCTCGAATCGCGCGCCGGGCTTGGGGTCCAGTGCGCGCACCTCCCCGATCATCTGCGACAGGTCCTCCCAGTCCACCGCGCACAGCTGCATCAGCCGCCGGTGGTCGCGCCGACCCAGCAGGTCGAGGTTGTCGAGCAGCACCATCATCGCCGGATCGAGCCGGTTCAGCTCGGCAAGCTGCGCCGCCAGGCACTCGCGCAGCGAGCGCGCGAACAGCCCGACCGGGTCGAAGCGCATCATCCGCGCCCGCACCGCCTCGACGCGCTCCAGGTCTGCCCCCAGCGCCCGCGCCAGCTCCGCAGGCTCGGCCGAAAGCCGCCCCGCCTGGTCCAGCAACGCGATGAGGTATGCCCCGATCATCCGGTCGGCGTGGTCGGCGAACCCCAGCCGCAGCTGCTCGCCCAGGTGCTCGCGCAGCGACGCCGGCTGCCCCGCCAAGTCGTCCACCCCGCGCTCGTCGCCTTCGAGCCCGCGCCCGGCGCCCGCCTGGCCGAAGCTCACCGGCTCCGGCGCCGCCCCGTCTGCTGCGCCATGCGCCTCGAAGCGGTCGTCGACTCCGGTATCGAGCGGCTCGCCCCCCGCATCGGCCATGGTCTCGCCCGAGACCAGCTCGACCGCGTCAGCTCCGTCCGCCACCGCCACCGGCACCTGATCCGGTGCCGGCCGCTCGCCCAGATGCTCGCCCCCCTCGTCGCGCTCGAGCAGCGGGTTGCGCTCCAGCTCCTCCTCGACGAACGCGGCCGCCTCCAGGTTGGTGAACTGCAGCAGCTTGATCGCCTGGCGGAGCTGCGGCGTCATGACCAGAGACTGGCTCTGCCTGAACTCCAGCCGTGGACCTATTCTGGGACCGAGAGACATGGGCCTAAGCTACAGCGAGAACCTTTCGCCGAGATATACGCGTCGCACGCCCTCGTGGGCGACCACCGCCTGCGGGTCGCCCTCCATCAGCACCTGCCCGTCGTGCATGATGTAGGCCCGATCGATGATCTCCAGCGTCTCGCGCACGTTGTGGTCGGTGATCAGCACGCCGATGCCGCGATCCTTGAGGTGCCCGACCAGGTCGCGGATGTCGCCCACCGCGATCGGGTCGATCCCCGCCAGCGGCTCATCGAGCAGGATGTAGTGCGGGTGCGTCGCCAGCGCCCGCGCGATCTCCACCCGCCGCCGCTCGCCCCCCGAGAGCGCCAGCGCCGGGGTGCGCCGCAGATGGCTGATGCCGAACTCGCCTAGCAGCTCGTCAAGCAGGCTCTGCCGGTAGTCCGCGTCCGGCTCCACCACCTCCAGCGCCGCCATGATGTTCTGCTCGACGTTGAGCCCGCGGAACACGCTCGCCTCCTGCGGCAGATAGCCGATGCCCAGGCGCGCCCGGCGGTACATCGGCAGCGTGGTGATGTCCGCCCCGTCCAGCGTGATGCTGCCGGTGTCCGGCCGCACCAGCCCGGTGATCATGTAGAACGTGGTGGTCTTGCCCGCTCCGTTCGGCCCGAGCAGCCCGACCGCCTCGCCGCGATGCACGTTGATCGATACGTCGCGCACCACCGGCCGCTTCTTGTAGGTCTTGCCGACCCCGGTGGCACTCAGTCCTGCGCCGCCGCGAACCACGCGCAGCGCTTCGCCCCGCCCGCTTTCGGGCCGTGCGCCCTCAGGCCGCGGTTCGACGCGTGCCGGCTCGCTCAGGTCCGCCCGCTCGATGTCGATCCGCCCGCTCATGTGGCCCCACCCGCCGCCGCGCCGGCGCGGCCGGCCTTGGTGCCCGCCGGCGGCCCGCCTTTGCTCCCCGGCATCACGCTCGGGCCCGCGCCCGGGGCGGCGCCTGTCGTGCCTGGGCTCGCACCCGGCGTCTGGCTGTTCGGCACGATCAGCCCCTCGACCCGGCTGCCAGGGTCCTGGCTCAGCGTCGCCAGCCCGCTGCGCATGTTCACGATGGCCGCCGACCCGTTCATCTGGTTCTCGCCGCGGGTGATGTGCACAGCGCCGACGATCCGCGCGATCTCGGTGTCGGGCACATAGACGCCACGCTCGCCGGTCACCACCTCGGTCGGCGTCTGCACCCGCACATGCCCGAACGCATCCACCCGCTGCAGCTTGCTCGACGACGCTGCCACCGGGTCGCCCGTTCCCTTCGCGGCTCCGGCC
>CAXSEF010000001.1:33591-144229 GCA_964236535.1 uncultured Acetobacteraceae bacterium | reverse complement strand
CAGCTTGCTCGACGACGCTGCCACCGGGTCGCCCGTTCCCTTCGCGGCTCCGGCCTTCGCAGGCCCCGGCCCCGCCGCCACCTTTGCCGAGCCCGCCGCCGCCACCGGGTCGACGCTGTAGCCGACCAGCACGTCCGCCTGCACCCGCCGGGAATCGTTGGTCGTCACCACCGCGTCGCCACGTCCGACCGACATGTGCCGCGCCGACCAGTACTCCATGGCGTCGCGTGCCGTCAGCACGTCGGTCGGCGTCACCAGCTTGAGGTCGCCGCCCACCAGCACCAGCACCGCCTGGTCGATGTCGTAGGTCGCGTGGTCGCCCCAGGCCTGGTCGGTCGGCGTGAAGATGTGCACATGCCCCGTCGCCTCCAGCCGGTAGATCTCGTTCGCCCCGGTGTCGTCACCGATCCCCGAACCCGGCTTCACATCCGTCGCCACCACCGCTGCCGGTGTCGCCCCGGCCGCAGCCCCCGATCCCACCGGCTTCGTCGCCCCCGCCTTCTTGCGGTAGTGCGCCGTCAGCACGTCCGCCGTCACCGTCACGTCGCCGCGGATGGCCCGCGCATCGCCGCGCGCGATCACCAGCTGGTTGTTCTGGTCCCAGTCGATGCCGTCGCGCGCCGTTACCGACACCGGGCCGCCATGCGACAGGTCGATCCCCTGCGCCCTCGCCCAGCCCGGCAACAGCAGAGCCGGCAACAGCAGAGCCAGGGTTCCGCCCCATGCCCTGGCGGGGTCCCACCAACGGCCGCGCCCGCGCGGCTGCACCGGCCTCCTGCGGGACGTCATCAGCTGCCGCCGTTCAGGACCATGTGGGCGGGTCCCTGGAACTGGATCACCGAGCCCTTGTCCACCAGGACAAAACCCTGAGCGTCCAGCACTCCGAACGGCCCCTCCGCATGGGTCTGTTCGTTGCTCGCTGCCGCCCCCTGATGCAGGTCGATGTCGGCGGTGTCGCTGGTCATCACCGTCCCATCCTGCCGGTACAGCGTGACGTCGCCCTGCAGGTCGAGCTGCCCCGCGTGCTGCATGTACACCCCTTTTTTGGACTGCAGCATCAGCCACGCGCCGTTCTGCAGCACCACGTCGCCCTTCGGTGTCACCAGGTTCACCCGCTCCGGCCCGTCCTGCACCGCACTATCCGCCGTCACCGTGTACGGGCGCCCGCGATCGTCCACTCCTCGATAGCGCGGCTCGACCACCCGCCCGGTGCCCACCTCGGCCGCCACCAGACCCTTCAGCGTCATCCGGCTCGCGTTCAGCACGCGGTTGATCTCCGGCCACATCGCCACCGACGCCAGCAGCAGCACCGCCACCACCGGCAGCAATCCCTTCGCCACGATGAGCATCAGCCGCCGCCGCGCCAGGCTGCCGCGCGTCGGCGGCCGCCGCGCCTCGTCCCGCGCCGTCCCCCACCCGTCGCCAGAAAACCCCGCCGCGACCGCCCCGGGCTCCGCACGCCGTCGCATCGTCCCGCCCGTCATCCCCGCCGTCCCGCCGGTCGCAGCCCCCCCCGCGCTCCCGCCCGCCGACCCCGCGTCCTGCGCAGCCGCCGCACGCTGTCCGATGGCGCCATCCAACCGGTCCGGCCCGCTCACGCGAGCCCCGCCCGCAGCAGGTCGTGCAGATGCAGCAGTCCCACCGTTCGGCCGCCCTCGACCACGAACAGGCTGGTGATCGGCCGCGTGCGCGCCGTCATCCGGTGCAGCGCCTCCGCCGCCAGCGCGTCCGGCCCGATCGTTCCCGGCGCCCTCGTCATCACCTCGTCCACCCGCCGGCCCAGCAGCCCCGGCCCCATCGCCCGACGCAGGTCGCCGTCGGTCACAATCCCCAGCAGCGCGCCCGCCGCGTCCACCACACCCAGGCAGCCCAGGCTTTTGCCGGTCATCAGCACGATCGCGTCCTGCATCGACGTCGACGGCCCCGACAGCGGCACCGCCTCGCCCACATGCATCAGCTCGCGCACCCGGCGCAGCCGCGCGCCCAGCCGACCGCCCGGATGCAGCACCCTGAACTCGCTCGCAGTGAACCCGCGCCGCTGCAGCAGCGCCACCGCGATCGCATCCCCCAGCGCCAGCATCATCGTCGTGCTCGTCGTCGGCGCCCCGGTGATCGAGCACGCCTCCGGCGCCGCCGGCAGCACCAGCGCCACGTCCGAAGCTCCTGCCAGCGTGGACTCCCCACGCCCCGTCACCGCCACCAGCGGCAGCCCGAACCGCCGCGCATGCCCCACCAGGTCGGCCAGCTCCGCGGTCTCCCCGGAGTTCGACAGCGCCAGCACCCCGTCGCCCGCCAGCACCATGCCCAGGTCGCCATGGCTCGCCTCCGCCGGGTGCACGAACAGGGCAGGGGTCCCGGTCGAGGCCAGCGTCGCCGCGATCTTGCGCGCCACGTGCCCCGACTTGCCCATCCCGGTCACCACGACCCGCCCGGACAGTCCCGCCAGCAACGCCACCGCGTGCGCGAACCGCTCGTCCAGCGCCGCCGACAATGCACGCAGCCCTGCCGCCTCGGTGGCCAGCACCGAGCGCGCCACGGCCAGATCGTCCTCGAGCGCAGCCAGGGCGGCAGTCATCCACCCTGTCTAGGAGCCGGGCCCCGTACCGTCAATGAACAGGCCTGTAACACCATGAGACGGCCAAGATGCCGACGCTTTGCGCGAACAACGGGACGCCCCGGTGTCAGCCCCGGGCGAAGTCCCCGCGCTGCCCTTGCGGCCCTGTTGGGTGCGCACACACTGCGGATCGGCGAGCAGGCAAGGCCGGGCTCTGCCCAGACCCGCAAAGGGCCGGCGGCCCTTTGATCCCGTTACTTGAGCGTGGGGATCATCAGGGCCTGCCTGACCGGCCATCCCGACACTTACCGGGATGACCTGGCTGAACACGCTCAATGCGCGAACACGTCCGTCACGTCGTAGCCCAGCAGGTCGAGCCTGGCCCGCGCCGGCAGGAAATCAAAGCACGCCTGCGCCAGCGCGCGACGCCCCTCGCGCACCAGCACCGGCTCCAGCTTCGCCCACAACGCATGCAGGTGCAGCACGTCGGACGCCGCGTAGGCCAGCTGCTCGGCGCTCAGCTCGGCATTGCCCCAGTCCGAGCTCTGCTGCTGCTTGGACAGCTCGACGCCCAGCAGGTCGCGGCACAGCGACGCCAGCCCGTGCCGGTCGGTGAAGGTGCGCACCAGACGCGCCGCGATCTTGGTGCACGCCACCGGCCCCACATCAAGGCCCAGCGAATGCTGCAGCACCGCCACGTCGAACCGCGCGAAATGGAACAGCTTCAGCACCTCCGGATCGCCCAGTAGCCGCGCCAGGTTCGGGCAGTCGAACCCCCGCCCGCCGAGTGCCACCGGCACCAGCTGCACCAGGTGCGCCACCCCGTCACCCCCCGACAGCTGCACCAGGCACAGCCGGTCGCGATGCGGATTGAGCCCCATGGTCTCGGTATCCACCGCGACCACCGGCCCGAACACCATCCCATCTGGCAGGTCGTGCCGGTGGAGGTGCAACGTCGCGCGCGGCATGAACTGGGTGACGCTCACTGGGTGACGCTCACTGGGTGACGCTCACGAGCCGGCGGGCAGGCTGTGCAGGCCACTCACGCTGACATCAGGAGGTTTGCCCCCGGTCCGGGAGCGGAACACGCCTCGCCGCGAGCGCACGGAGGAGGGGAGGAACTTGGTGCCCAGGAGAAGACTCGAACTTCCACAGCCTTGCGGCCACAGGTACCTGAAACCTGCGCGTCTACCATTCCGCCACCTGGGCACCGGGGCGCCGGGCACCGCCCGGAGTGGCGCGGCATGTAGCGGCCCGGTCGGCGCCCGTCAACCACGTCGCAGCGAGCCAGGCCGGGCTCTCTGTCTCTCCCCCGCAATCCACTGGCGCAAGCGGATCGCCGTATCTTGCGCGGACGACGCCCGGGCCTTGCACGGACTACACCCAAACCCGCCGGGGGCCGGACGCCTCCGGAAACCCATCTGCCTGGGGCCGCAACGCCCCGCAGCGTGCCGACATGCCTTTCGGGATGTGCGGGACCGGGAGCTCGGCCTCCAAGCGGGGTCCCGCCTCGAAGGAGGAGGCAGTGCCCTGGCCTTCCTTTCCGCGCCGCTTGAGCCCGCGCCGCTTGAGAGTGTTGCCGGCGGCGCATATTGGAACGACCGGGCACGTGGCCCGCCAGCGGGGACAGGATCATGACGACGCGCAGCGTGGCGACGGTGTTCGGCGGCTCAGGCTTCATCGGCCGCTACGTGGTCAAGCGGCTGGCCGCCGCCGGCCACGTGGTCCGTGTCGCCGGGCGCGACTCGCAGTCGGCCGAGTTCCTGCGCCCGATGGGCCGGGTCGGCCAAGTGGTGCCCTGGTTCGCGCCGCTGTCCAGCGAGGACGCGGTGGCCCGCGCCGTCGAGGGCGCCAGCCTCGTGGTCAACCTGGTCGGCGTGCTGGCCGAGGCGAGTCCCGGGCAGTTCGCGACCGTCCACGCCGAGGGCGCCGGGCGGGTCGCCCGCCTCGCCGCCGCGGCCGGCGCGCTGCGGCTGGTGCAGATCTCCGCGATCGGCGCCGACGCAGACAGCCCCAGCGCCTACGGACGCAGCAAGGCCGCCGGCGAGGCGGCGGTGCGCGCGGCCTTCGCCCAGGCCACGATCCTGCGCCCGTCGCTGGTGTTCGGCGCCGAGGACCAGTTCTTCAACCGCTTTGCCGGCATGGCGCGCCTGCTGCCGGTGATGCCGGTAATCTCGGGCGACAGCCGGTTCCAGCCGGTCTACGTGGGCGACGTCGCCGACGCGATCATCGCCGGCCTGACCCTGCCGGACGCCGCGGGCCGGCTCTACGAGCTGGGTGGGCCGGACGTGCTCACCTTCCGCGCGATCCTCGCCTGGATCCTCAAGGAGACGCAGCGTCGCCGCCCGCTGCTGGAGATCCCGATGGGCGTGGCCCGGCTGCAGGCCGCCATCGCCGAGCGCATCCCCGGCAAGCCGTTCACCCGCGACCAGCTGACGATGCTGTCGCGCGACAACGTGGTGGCCAGCGACGCCGCCGGCCTCGCGGCGCTGGGCATCGTGCCGACCCCGTTCAGGGCTGTCGTGCCGTCCTACCTGGACCGCTACCGCCCCGGCGGCGGCAAGCGCCCGCTTCTGCCGGAAGGTCCGCTTCGGCCATAATATTCGAATAAGCAGTTAGCGGAAACACACGCGCGAGTTGCAGACTCCTCTTTCATGTCAGTACCTCTGTCGTGAGCCGTAATTTCACCTCGCTCGCACCCCGGTGCCGTCGTAGCAATGCAACGCGGACGGTCGTCCGCAGCCTGCTCCGCTCGCGCGACGGTTCGGGCCGGCGCAGGCGGCAGGTCGCGCCGGCGTGCGGTGACACTGTCCTGCGCCGTTGCGGCGCAATGTCGCCCAACGGACGTGCGTGACCGCCTCTGCAAACGCGGGCCAGGAACAGCGCCCCGTTCCGGCGCACCCGGAGTGACCTCATGGCTGACCGCATGCTGCAGTTCGTCCGCCTCGAGCAGCACCAGCCCGACAAGCGCCAGGTCACCCAGCGCCGCGAGGACTTCGACGAGATCTACCGCCGCTTCGACACGGCGCAGGCCCGCGCCCAGTCCTCGCGCTGCTCGCAGTGCGGCGTGCCGTTCTGCTCGGTGCACTGCCCCGTCAACAACAACATCCCGGACTGGCTGAAGCTCACCGCCGAGGGCCGCCTCGAGGAGGCCTACGAGGTCAGCGCGGCAACCAACACCTTCCCCGAGATCTGCGGCCGCATCTGCCCGCAGGACCGGCTCTGCGAGGGCAACTGCGTCATCGAGAAGGACTTCGAGGCGGTCACCATCGGCGAGGTCGAGCGCTTCATCACCGACAACGCCTGGGAGCAGGGCTGGGTCAAGCCGCCGACCCCGACCCGGGAGCTCGGCCGTTCCGTCGGCATCGTCGGTGCCGGCCCGGGTGGCCTCGCCGCCGCCGAGGCACTGCGCCGCCTCGGCTACGCGGTCCATGTCTACGACCGCTACGACCGCGTCGGCGGCCTGATGATCTATGGCATCCCCGGCTTCAAGCTGGAAAAGGAGGTCGTGCTCCGCCGCTGGAAGCTGTTCGAGGACGCCGGCATCGTCTTCCACCTCAATGCCGGCATCGGCACCGCCGACGGCGAGCTCGGCTTCGACGACCTACGCGCCCGCCACGACGCCGTGCTGATCGCCACCGGCGTCTACAGGAACCGCGACATCCGCGGCCCCGGCGCCGGCCTGGGCGGCATCGTCGCCGCACTCGACTACCTCACCGCGTCGAACCGCCAGGGCCTCGGCGACGACGTCCCCGCCTTCGACAGCGGCGCCCTGAACGCCGCCGGCAAGCGCGTCGTCGTGGTCGGTGGCGGCGACACCGCGATGGACTGCGTGCGCACTGCCGTCCGCCAGGGCGCGGTCTCGGTCAAGTGCCTCTACCGCCGCGACAAGGCGAACATGCCCGGCTCGATGCGCGAGGTGAAGAACGCCGAGGAGGAGGGCGTCGAGTTCGTCTGGCTGTCCGCCCCCGAGGCCTTCCTCGCCGCCACCGACGCCCAGCACGGTGGTTGCGCGGTTGGCGGCGTGGCGCAGGCGATGTCCGGCGCCGGCCCCACGTCCGGATCCGGGACCGTCTCCGGCGTGCGCGCCACCCGCATGCGCCTCGGCCTGCCCGACGCCTCCGGCCGCCAGTCGGTCGAGGCGCAGGACGAAGGCCTGTTCACCGTCGAGGCCGACCTCGTCATCAAGGCGCTCGGCTTCGATCCCGAGGAGCTGCCCCGGCTGTGGGATGCGCCCGCGCTCGAGGTCAGCCGCTGGGGCACCCTCAAGGTCAACCACCGCACCTTCATGACCAGCCTGCCCGGCGTGTTCGCCGCCGGCGACATCGTCCGCGGTGCAAGCCTGGTGGTCTGGGCGATCCGCGACGGCCGCGATGCCGCCGCCCAGCTGCACGCCTGGGTGCAGGGCCGGACCGTCGACACCCCGAAGGACGCCCAGGTCTCGGTCGCTGCCGAATGAGTGCCGCGTCTCCTGCCCCCGGACTCCGCCGGAGGCTGAGCTGCCGGACCCGTATCCGAGGCGGCAAACTGCCAACAATGGCCGGTCCAGGGGCGGCGCGCCCCTGGCGGGTCTGGGCAGAGCCCAGGCTTGCTTCCCCGCCAGGCCGGCCAGGGCCGTAATCAACCAAGAGGCCAAGACATGACCCAAGAGAGCGGAGCCGAATTCCTCGAGGCCTGGGCGCGCAACGCCGCCATCCTCGAGCACACCTACGACCCGGCGATGGAGCACGATGCCTGCGGCGTCGGCCTGATCGCGGCGCTAGACGGCAAGCCGCGCCGCCAGGTCGTGCAGGCCGGCATCGACGCGCTGAGGGCCGTGTGGCACCGCGGCGCGGTCGACGCCGACGGCAAGACCGGCGATGGCGCCGGCATCCACATCGAGATCCCGCAGGACTTCTTCGCCGACGCGATCCGCCGCGCCGGCGACGCGGCGCCTGACCGCCGCGTGGCGGTGGGCCAGGTGTTCATGCCCAAGACCGACCTGAACGCCCAGGAGCGCTGCCGCCAGATTGTCGAGACCGAGATCCTGAAGTTCGGCTACGCGATCTACGGCTGGCGCCAGGTGCCGATCGACGTCTCGGTGATCGGCGAGAAGGCCAATGCGACCCGCCCCGAGATCGAGCAGATCATGCTGCGCAACATCCGCGCGACCGACGATGCCGAGTTCGAACGCGACCTCTACGTCATCCGCCGGCGCATCGAGAAAGAGGCGATCGCGGCGCAGATCAGCGAGTTCTACGTCTGCTCGCTGTCGTGCCGCTCGATCATCTACAAGGGCATGTTCCTCGCCCAGAACCTGTCGGACTTCTACCCCGACCTGCGTGACGAGCGCTTCGTCAGCCGGTTCGCGATCTACCACCAGCGATACTCGACCAACACCTTCCCGACCTGGAAGCTGGCGCAGCCGTTCCGCATGCTGGCACATAACGGCGAGATCAACACGATCTCAGGCAACTGCAACTGGATGAAAAGCCACGAGACCCGTCTCGCCGGGGCGCCGCTCGACCCCTACATCGACGACGTCAAGCCGGTGATCCAGACCGGCGGTTCCGACACCGCCTCGCTCGACAACGCCTTCGAGCTGCTGGTCCGCGCCGGCCGCGATGCGCCGATGGCCAAGGCGCTGCTGGTGCCCGCGAGCATCGGCTCGGATGCCACCATGAAGCAGAGCCACCGCGACCTGTACCTCTACTGCAACGCGGTGATGGAGCCCTGGGACGGACCCGCCGCGCTGTGCGCAACCGACGGGCGCTGGGTGGTCGCCGGCCTGGACCGCAACGGCCTGCGCCCGCTGCGCTACACGATCACCACCGACGACCTGCTGATCCTCGGCAGCGAGACCGGGATGGTGAAGGTCGCCGAGTCCCGCATCGTCGCCAAGGGTCGCGTCGGCCCCGGCGAATGCATCGGCGTCGACCTCGACGCGCCGGCGTTCCATGGCGCCGAGGCGCTGACCGACATGCTCGCCGCGCGCCAGGACTTCGGCGCCTGGACCCGGCGCATCCGCCGCATCGACCACGAGGCCGGCGGCGAGGCCACCGAGCCGGTGCGCTACGTCGGCGAGGAGCTGCGCCGCCGCCAGCTCGCCGTCGGCATGACGCTCGAGGAGATGGAGGTCATCCTGCACCCGATGGTGGAGGAGGGCAGCGAGGCGATCGGCTCGATGGGCGACGACACCCCGGTTGCTGTGCTCAGCGACAAGTACCGCGGCCTGCACCACTACTTCCGGCAGAACTTCGCCCAGGTCACCAACCCGCCGATCGACAGCCTGCGCGAGACCGCGGTGATGAGCCTCAAGACCAGGCTCGGCAACCTCGGCAACGTCATCGACGAGGACGCAACCCAGTGCGACCTGCTGCAGCTCGACAGCCCCGTGCTCAGCACCGCCGAGTACCTGGCGATGCGCGAGACCATGGGCGAGGCCGCCTGCGAGGTTGACTGCACCTTCTCGGTGAGCGGAGGCATCGTCGCCGACGGCGAGGCCGGCCTGCGCGCCGGCCTGGAGCGCATCCGCCGCGAGGCCGAGGAGGGCGTGCGCGCCGGCGCCACCCACGTCGTGCTCACCGACGAGCACCAGGGACCCGATCGGGCGCCGATCCCGATGATCCTCGCCACCGCCGCCGTCCACACCCACCTGGTGCGCTCCAGCCTGCGCACCTTCACCAGCCTCAACGTCCGCGCCGCCGAATGCGTCGACGTGCACAGCTTCGCCGTCCTGATCGGCGTCGGCGCCACCACGGTGAACGCCTACCTCGCCCAGGAGAGCATCGCCGACCGCCACCGCCGCGGACTGTTCAGCCCCGAGATGAGCCTGCGCGACGCCGTCGCCCGCTTCCGCCGCGCGATCGACAAGGGCCTGCTCAAGACGATGTCCAAGATGGGCGTCAGCGTGGTCTCGTCGTATCGCGGCGGCACCAACTTCGAGGCCATCGGCCTGTCGCGCGCACTCGTCGCCGAGTTCTTCCCCGGCATGCAGTCGCGCATCAGCGGCATCGGCCTGTCGGGCATCTCGCGCCGCGTGCTCGCCCTGCACCAGGTCGCCTGGGGCAGCTCGGTGATCACGCTGCCGGTGGGCGGCATCTACAAGAAGCGCATGTCCGGCGAGGCGCACGCCTTCGACGGCGGTCTGATCCATACCCTGCAGACTGCGGTCGGCACCGACAGCTACCAGACCTACAAGCGCTACTCCGACGCGGTGCGCCGCCAGCCGCCGATCGCGCTGCGCGACCTGCTCGACTTCCGCACCGAGGAGTTCCCGGCGATCTCGCTCGACGAGGTCGAGAGCATCACCGAGATCAGGAAGCGTCTGATCGCGCCGGGAATCTCGCTCGGCGCCCTCGGCCCGGAAGCGCACGAGACGCTGTCGATCGCGATGAACCGCATCGGCGCGCGCTCGGACTCCGGCGAGGGCGGCGAGGACCCGGCACGCGCCCACCCGCGCGAGAACGGCGACAACGCCAGTTCCGCGATCAAGCAGGTCGCGTCCGGCCGCTTCGGCGTCACCGCCGAGTACCTCAACAACTGCCGCGAGATCGAGATCAAGATCGCCCAGGGGGCCAAGCCCGGCGAGGGCGGCCAGCTGCCCGGCTTCAAGGTCACCGAGCTGATCGCCAGGCTGCGCCACGCCACCCCCGGCGTCACCCTGATCTCGCCGCCGCCGCACCACGACATCTACTCGATCGAGGACCTCGCCCAGCTCATCTACGACCTCAAGCAGATCAACCCCGACGCCACGGTCTGCGTGAAGCTGGTCAGCCGCAGCGGCATCGGCACCGTCGCCGCCGGTGTCGCCAAGGCCAAGGCGGACGCGATCCTGATCTCCGGCCATTCCGGGGGAACCGGCGCGTCCCCGCAGACCTCGGTGAAGTACGCGGGCCTGCCCTGGGAGATGGGCCTGTCAGAGGCGCACCAGGTGCTGATGCTCAACCGTCTGCGCCACCGTGTGAAGCTGCGCACCGACGGCGGCCTCAGGACCGGGCGCGACGTGGTGATCGCCGCCATGCTCGGCGCCGAGGAGTTCGGCATCGGCACCACCTCGCTGGTCGCGATGGGCTGCATCATGGTGCGGCAGTGCCATTCCAATACCTGCCCGGTCGGCGTCTGCACCCAGGACGACACCCTGCGGAAGAAGTTCGAGGGCACCCCGGAGAAGGTCATCAACCTGTTCTCCTTCATCGCCGAGGAGGTGCGCGAGATTCTTGCTTTGCTGGGCGCGCGCACGCTGGCCGACGTGATCGGGCGGACCGACATGCTGCGCCAGGTCAGCCGCGGCTCGGAGCTGCTCGACGACCTCGACCTCAACCCGCTGCTCGCCCAGGCCGACCCTGGCGCCCACGCCCGCTACTGCACCCGCGAGGGCCGTAACGAGGTGCCGGAGACGCTGGACGCGCAGATGATCGAGGATGCGACCCCGCTGTTCGCGCATGGCGAGAAGATGCAGCTCGAATACGGCGTGCGGAACACCCACCGCGCCATCGGCACCAAGCTGTCCTCGCGCATCACCCGGCGCTTCGGCATGACGGGGCTGCAGTCCGGCCATGTCACCGTCCGCCTGCGCGGCTCGGCCGGCCAGTCGCTCGGCGCCTTCGCGGTGCAGGGCCTGCGCATCGACATGATCGGCGACGCCAACGACTACGTGGGCAAGGGCCTGTCCGGCGCCTCGATCGTCGTCCGCACCGCGGTCTCGTCCACCCTGGTCAGCCAGGACAACACCATCATCGGCAACACCTGCCTCTACGGCGCGACTGCCGGCGAGCTGTTCGCCGCCGGCCAGGCCGGCGAGCGCTTCGCGGTGCGCAACTCCGGCGCCACCGCCGTCATCGAGGGCTGCGGCTCGAACTGCTGCGAGTACATGACCGGCGGCACCGTCGTCGTGCTCGGCCGCACCGGCGACAATTTCGGCGCGGGCTTCACCGGAGGGATGGCGTTCGTCTACGACGCCGACGGGCTGTTCGAGAAGCGGGTCAACCCTGACACCCTCGGCTGGAACCGCGTCGCCACCCCGCACTGGCAGGCGACGCTGCAGGGCCTCGTCGGCCGGCACACCAAGGCCACCAACAGCCGCTACGGCGCCATGCTCCTGCACGACTGGGAGAAGCAGGTCGGCAAATTCTGGCAGGTCGTGCCCAGGGAATACGTGAAGTACCTGGATCAGCCGCTCCACCTGCCACAGAGCGAGGACGCACGCCGGGCCTGAAGCCCAGCGGCAGGCGAGGCGGGGTTCCGCCCGGCTCCGCCGGGGCAGGCCAGATGGGCAGGCACAGACAGCCCGTGTCGCCCCGCTTCCTTAGCCGGGCGCCGTGACACACGTCATGCGTGCATCCCTTGGCGCGCCGGACCGCGGGTGCGATAAGCGCCGGCAATGCGCGTCCTGTACCACCTCCCTCTGTCGCCCACCGCCCGCAAGGTCCGCCTCGTGCTGTCCGAGAAGCGCCTGCCGTTCGAGCTGCGCGTCGAGAAGGTCTGGGAGCGCCGCCCCGAATACCTAGAGATGAACCCAGCCGGCACCGTCCCCACCCTGGTCGAAGACAGCGGCCTCGTGGTGCCCGATTCCGGCGTCATCGGCGAGTACCTCGAGGAGGTCTATCCCGACATGCCCCTGCTCGGCAGCAGCTTCGCCGAGCGGATCGAGGTCCGCCGGCTCGTCGCCTGGTTCGACGGCAAGTTCGCGTCCGACGTCACCGCCAACCTGCTCGGCGAGAAGTTCATGAAGCGCCTGTCCGGCCGCGGCGAGCCCGACGCAGCCGCCCTGCGCGCCGGCTACGCCAACCTGCGCCACCACCTCGCCTACCTGGGCTGGCTCGCCGAGACCCGGCGCTGGCTCGCTGGCGACACCCTCTCGCTCGCTGACTTCGCCGCCGCCGGCCACCTTTCGGCGCTCGACTTCGCCTCCGACGTCGACTGGTCGCTGTCCCAGCCGGCGCGGGAGTGGTACGCGCGGATGAAGTCGCGCCCCAGCTTCCGCCCGCTGCTGCAGGACCGCGTCAGCGGCGTCATCCCGCCGGCGCACTACCCGGACCTCGACTTCTGAGTCCGGAGCAAGGCAGTCCAGAGGCGCCGCCTCTGGACTCCGCTGGGCCTGAGCCCCAGCCCCACACATGAAAAGCACACTGCCCCGCCCTCTGCCTTCCATGGGCCGGTCGAGGGGCGGCTCGCCCCTGGCGGGTCTGGGCAAAGCCCAGGCCCTGCCTTCCTACCGCGGCGGCCCCGCCTCCAGCAGCGACAGGTCCTGCTGCGCCAGATCCCCGGTCGGCGTGTCCGGGGCGAGCGCCGTCGCCCGCTCCCAGTCGGCCCGTGCGCCTGTCAGGTCGCCGGCGCGCTGCCGGTCGATCCCGCGCTCCAGCAGCGCGTCCGGGTCGTCCGGGTCGAGCGAGAAGGCTCGCGCGAGGTCGTCCGAGGCGAGATCGAGGTGCTCCAGGTGCCGCTGCGCCGCCGCGCGATACACCAGCGCGTCCACCCGGCGCGGCTCCAGCTCGAGCGCCCGGTCGAGGTCGTCGGTGACCTCGCGGAACCGCCCCAGCGTTGCTGCGGCCACCGCACGGTCGATCAGCAGGTCCGGGTCGTCGGGCGACAGCGTCAGGGCCAGCGTCGCCGAAGCATAGGCCCGCCCTGCGTCGCCGGCCATCATCCACGCCTGGTCCGCCTGCCCGAACACCGCCGCACGCGACAGCGCCGGCGCGGCGCTGGTCTGCGCCACCCGATCGAGCAGCTCGGCGCCGACCCCTGGGTCGCCCAGCTCGACCTGCGCCAGCGCCTGACAGTGCTGTGCGCTGTCGCCGCCGCCGGTCGCCACCCACGCCTCGGCGAAGGCCAGCGCGCCGGACGGATCGCTCGCCATCATGTCCATGCAGTGCTCGTAGTCGCGGCCCTCGCCCAGCCGAGGCGACACCGGCGGCAGCGGCAGCGCCTCTCCGGCATCGCCCTCCGTCGCCGCGTGGTCCGGCGCCTCGGCTGCGGGCACGCCATCGGGCCCCGCAACCCCCGGCCCCTCGCCGGGCGCCGGCACCGCGGCAGCGACAGGGGAGGGTGCCTCGCCCGGCCCGGCACTCGCTCCGCCGTTCGCACCGGCGGCGGTGCCGGCGCTTGCAGCGGAGTGCGCCGACGCCACCTGCGCAGCGGCGCCATCCGCCAGGCCGGACGCCGCAGCCCCGCCGGACCGACCCGGCTGTCCCGTAACGGCAGGATCCGCAAGGACGCCCGCTGGAGCGCCCATTGCCGCGGCCTCCAGCGCAGGAGCCGCACGCCTGGGACTTCCGGGCCCCGCCATCCAGGCGACGGCAAGGCTGGCCAGCAGGAGGCCGGCCCCGCCAAAGAGTGCCGTGCGTGTACTCATGAGCCCAGCCTACAAGCCAGCCCGGGGAGCGGCAAACCACCATGAGCGCGCGTCATCTTCTCGTCTTCGGCCTGGGCTACTGCGGCACCGAGGTCGCCCGCCGCGCCGCCGTCGCCGGCTGGACGGTCACCGGCACCCATCGTGGCCCTGCCGCGCCCCAGGCGACCCCGCCCGGCATCGACGTCATCCCCTTCGACGCCGCGGACGAGATCCTGCCCGCCGCCACCCACATCCTCGCCACCGCCGCGCCCACCGAGGCCGACCCCGGCCAGCCCGGCGACCCGGTCCTCGCCCGCCACGCTGCCGCCATCGCCGCCGCCCCGCGCCTCGCCTGGGTCGGCTACCTGTCCACCACGGGCGTCTATGGCGACCGCGGCGGCGCCTGGGTCGACGAGACCACCCCGGTCGCGCCGCGTTCCGCCCGCGGCTGCCGCCGCGTCGAGGCCGAGGCCGCCTGGCGTGGCGTCACCGGCGACCGGCTCGACCTGTTCCGCCTCGCCGGCATCTACGGCCCGGGCCGCTCTCCGTTCGCCGAGCTGCGCGCCGGCCGGGCGCGCCGCGTGCGCAAGACCGGACACATGTTCGGCCGCATCCACCGCGACGACATCGCTGCGGCCGTGCTGGCTGCCATGGCCCAGGACGTCGCCCGCCCGCGCGTGCTCAACCTGTCCGACGACGCACCCGCCGAGAGCGCCGACTACATCGCCGAGGCCGCCCGCCTGCTCGGCATTGACCCGCCGCCCGAGCTGGATTTCGCAGCCGCCATGGGCACGATGAGCCCGATGGCGCTGTCGTTCTGGGCCGAGGACCGCAAGGTCGCGTGCGAGGCGACCCAGCGCGCCCTCGGGCTGCGCTGGCGCTACCCGACCTACCGCGACGGGCTTGCGGCAATCCTCGCGGCGGAGGCCCAGTAGGCAGCCGGTCTCTACCCGGACCCGCCAGAAGGCAGAGCCCTTCGGAAACCACGACTTCGAGCCAGCGGCACTACAAGCCGGGCTTGCCCCCAGACATGTGTGGGTCTGGGGCCTCAGGCCCCAGCGGGTCCTGGCGGAGCCCAGCCTGGCTTTCCCCCGCCTTTGTCCAGCAGCTCCCCCACCGCCGAGCACACCACTACCAGGTCCGGCGCCCGCGAGAACCGGTGCGTCGCATCCTTGACCAGCGTCACCCGCACGTCGTCGCCTTCCAGCCGCCCGGCGATCCGCAGCGCCGTCTGCCACGGCACCTCCGTATCCGCCTGCCCATGCAGCAGCCGCACCGGGCAGCGCAGCGCGATCGGGCCGCCCAGCAGCAGATGCCGCCGCCCGTCCTCGATCAGCGCCAGCGTCAGCGGGAATGCCGGGCCGTAGGCGTTCGGCACCATCAGCACCCCGTGACGCAGCAGCGCCTCCTGCTCGACCGGAAGCATCGCGCCCCACATCAGCTCCTCGGTGAAGTCCGGTGCGGCGGCGACGCCGACCAGCCCCACGACCCGCTCCGGTCGCGCCAGCGCCAGCAGCAGCGCGATCCACCCGCCCATCGACGAGCCCACCAGCAGCAGCGGCCCCGCGACACGGTCCAGCAGCACCAGTGCGTCGGCCGCCCAGCGCCCGATGGTGCCGTCCTCGAACCGCCCCCCGCTGCGCCCCTGCCCGGACAAATCGAGTCGCAGCATCGCCTGGCCGCGCGATGTGCAGAACGCCGCCAACGCCGTCGCCTTCTCGTCTGCCATGTCGCTGCGGAAGCCGGGCAGGAACACCACGGTCGGCGAACGCCCCGCCTGCGCGATCTGCGCGAGCCGCACGCCGTCGCCGCGGTCGAGCATCTCCACGCCGCTCACCCAGCCCGCCGCAGCGCCTGGGGCACATCGCCGCCGACCTCGCCGCGGCGAACCCGCAGCACGACAATGCAGCCGGGCTGCTCGTCGCTCCAGCCGAGCTCGGCCCCGACCGCTGCCAGAAGTCCTGCCACGGCGTCGCGTTCGACCAGAAGCGGCAGATCCTGACGAGGCATGCCACGGCACAGCAGCCGTTCGGCCACGTCGCGCGTGACGACGCTGTACAGGAACGCATCCGGCCGGTCGGTCGCGCGGTAGCCCGCAGGCTCGACGCGGCGGAACTGCACTCGCCCGATCTCATCCCCGGCCCTCGGCTCGGCGGGCGCAGCGACCCGTGCGGGGCGCGGCCTTGCCAACACGGGGTCGGCCGGCATCCCGGCCCCTTGCGGGTCATGGGCAGGACCCTCGCCTTCGCTCGGGCTCGCCGGCTCGTCGTCATCCCGCCCGCTCGGGGCCGGAGCCTCGAACAGGTCGGCCTGGCGCGGATCGACAGGGCGGCGCTTGCTCACGGCGTAGCCATATAGGCCCTGCCGCCCGGCGGGCATCCCCTGGCAGCCGCGCCGGTGCTGGCCCCCCCGGCAGCCCATGCTATGAGCCGGCGGCCATGCTGCTGCACCCACACCCACTCCCGGAGACGCGGCCCGACCTGCCACCAGGCGCCACGATCCTGCAGGTTCTCCCCGCGCTGTCCGCGGGCGGCGTCGAGCGCGGCACCGTCGAGATGACCCAGGCGATCACCGACGCCGGCGGCCGTGCCCTGGTCGCGAGCGCAGGCGGCCGCATGGTCAAGCTCGTCGAGCACGCCGGCGGCCGGCATGTCTGGCTCGACCTGATGACCAAGGACCCGCTCAGCATCTGGCGCAACGCCGCCCGTCTCGCCGCGCTGATCCGCAGCGAGCGCGTCGACCTGGTGCACGCCCGCTCGCGTGCCCCCGGCTGGTCGGCCTGGCTCGCGGCGCGCCGCACCCCCACCCGCTTCGTCACCACCTGGCACGGCGTCTACGGCGAAGGGCTGCCGGGCAAGCGCGCCTACAACGCGGTGATGGCGCGCGGCGAGCGGGTCATCGCCATCAGCGACTATGTCGCCCGCCAGCTCGCCGACCGCCACGCCGTCCCCGCCGCCCGCCTGCGCGTCATCCCGCGCGGCGTCGATCCCACGGCCTTCGACCCGAACATCGTTTCCGGCGAGCGCCTGTACCGCCTGGCCAGCGCCTGGCGCGTCCCGGACGGCATGCGTGTGGTGATGCTGCCGGCGCGCCTGACCCGCTGGAAGGGCCATGGCATCCTGCTCGACGCCCTCGCCCGCCTCGACCGCCCCGACCTGTGCGCGGTGTTCGTCGGCGGCGAGGACGGCCGGGAGCGCTACGTCGCCGAACTGCTCGCCCACGCCGACCGCCTCGGCCTGAGCCGCCGCCTGCGCCTTGCCGGCCACTGCGATGACATGCCCGCCGCCCTGATGCTCGCCGATGTCGTGGTCAGCGCCTCGCTGCGCCCCGAACCGTTCGGCCGCGTGGTGATCGAGGCGCAGGCCATGGGCCGCCCGGTGATCGCCGGCGCGCTGGGCGGGGCGGCAGAGACCGTCGAGCCCGGCGTCACCGGCTGGAGGGTGCCCGCCCATGACGCCGCCGCACTCGCTGCCACGCTCGACGTGGTCCTGCGTCTGACCGAGGACGAGCGCGCGCTGCTCGCCGCGCAGGCCCGCGCGGCCGTGCTCGCCCGCTTCACCGCGAGCCGCATGCAGGCGGCGACGCTGGCCGTCTACAACGAGCTGCTCGGCTGAGCGCGCATGCGCGCTGAGCCCGCCTTGCGCATCCTGGTGATCCGCCTCGGCGCGCTCGGCGACTTCGTGCTCTCCTTTCCCGCCTTCGCCGCGATCCGCGCCCACCATCCCGGCGCCCGCATCACCCTGCTCACCACGCGGCCATTCGCGCCGCTCGCCGCGCGCGCGCCCTGGTTCGACCACGTGGACATCGATCGCCGCCCCCAGTGGTGGGACCTCCCCGGCCTCGTGCGCCTGCGCCGCACCCTGCGCGGCCCCCACAGCGCCGCAGACCCCGGCCCAGGCGACGGACCCGGCCGCGGCCCAGGCCCAGGCTACGACCTGGTCTACGACCTGCAGACCTCCGCCCGGTCCGGACACTACCACCGCCTCGCCGGCCGCCCGCCCTGGTCCGGCATCGCGCCCGGCTGCTCGCTGCCGCACGCCAACCCCGCCCGCAACGCCATTCACACGATCGACCGCCAGCGCGACCAGCTCGCCCACGCCGGTATCCCAGCACCGGCCGAACCCGCTGCCGCGCGTCCGGCCGCAGCCGTCGCGTCGCCCGCCGTCGCGTCGCCATGGCCCGACCTCGCCTGGCTTGCCGCCGCGCCGGTCCCGCCGCTGCCCGCAGCCTTCGCCGTGCTGGTGCCTGGCGCCGCCCCGCACCGGCCGGAGAAGCGCTGGCCGGCCGAGCGCTTCGGCCAGCTGGCCCGCACCCTGCACAGGCGCGGCCTCGCCGCGGTCGTCGTGGGCAGCTCCGTCGACGGCCCGCTCGCCGCCGCCATCCGCACCGCCTGCCCGGACGCCACCGACCTCACGGGCCGCACCGACCTCGCGACGCTGGCCGCCGTGCTCGCCGGCGCCAGCCTCGTCGTCGGCAACGACACCGGCCCGATGCACCTCGCCGCAGCACTCGGCCGGCGCTGCCTGGTGCTGTTCTCCGACACCAGCGACCCCGCGCTCACCGCCCCGCGCGGCGCCCCGGGCCAGGTCGCGGTGCTGCGCGTGGCCGACCTCCGCCAGCTCGGCACCGAACAGGTTGCGGCGGCCCTGGCCTGACGCCATAGAGAACGTCGCCCGCCCTGCCGACACCCGGCCCGTCGACGCCTGAGCGCAACGCCCTTCCTGGCGTCAGGCCAGGGCCGCCCAGGCCCGCAATTCCCGAGGAGCCCGCGCCATGCCCGCAATCACCCTGCCCGACGGCTCGATCCGCCGCTTCGAGGCCCCGGTGACCGGCACTGCGCTCGCCGCCGACATCGGCCCCGGCCTCGCCAAGGCGGCACTCGCGATGCGCGTCGACGGTGCGCTCCAGGATCTCGCCCGCCCGATCGAGCACGACGCCCAGGTCCGCTTCGTCACCCGCCGCGACCCCGACGCCCTGGAGCTGATCCGCCACGACACCGCCCACGTGCTCGCCGAGGCCGTGCAGTCGCTCTACCCCGGCACCCAGGTCACCATCGGCCCCTTGATCGAGGACGGGTTCTACTACGACTTCGCCCGCGACACCCCGTTCACCACCGAGGACTTCCCCGCCATCGAGGCCCGCATGCGCGAGATCATCGCGCGCAACAGCCCCTTCGCCCGCGAGGTCCGCGACCGCGACGATGCCATCGCCTTCTTCGAGGCCCGCGGCGAGTCCTACAAGGCCGAGCTGATCCACGACCTCGGGATCGACCAGGTCATCACCCTCTACAGCCAGGGCGACTGGATCGACCTCTGCCGCGGCCCGCACATGCGCGCCACCGCCGACATCGGCCCCGCCTTCAAGCTGATGAAGGTCGCCGGCGCGTACTGGCGTGGCGACCACCGCAACGCCATGCTCAGCCGCATCTACGGCACCGCCTGGCGCGACAGATCGGAGCTCGACGCCTACCTGCACCGCCTGGAGGAAGCCGAGCGCCGCGACCACCGCCGCCTCGGCCGCGAGATGGACCTGTTCCACATCCAGGAGGAAGCCACCGGCAGCATCTTCTGGCACGAGAAGGGCTGGCGCCTCTATCGCACCTGCGAGTCCTACATGCGCCGCCGCCTCGACACCAACGGCTACGCCGAGGTCCGCACCCCCCAGCTCGTCGACCGCAACCTGTGGGAACGCTCCGGCCACTGGGAAAAGTACCGCGAGCACATGTTCGTCGCCCGCGTCGAGGACGAGGACAAGGACCTCGCCCTCAAGCCGATGAACTGCCCCTGCCACGTCCAGATCTTCAACCACGGCCTGCGCAGCTACCGCGAGCTGCCCCTGCGCATGGCCGAGTTCGGCGCCTGCCACCGCTACGAACCCTCCGGCGCCCTGCACGGCATCATGCGCGTCCGCGCCTTCACCCAGGACGACGCCCACATCTTCTGCACCGAGGCCCAGGTCGCCGAGGAGACCGCCCGCTTCGTGGCCCTGCTGCGCTCGGTCTACGCCGACTTCGGCTTCCCCGAGTTCCGCATCAAGTTCGCCGACCGCCCCACCACCCGCACCGGCGACGACGCCACCTGGGACCGCGCCGAAGCCGCCCTCATCAAGGCTTGCCGCATCGCCGGCGTGGACTACGAGGTCAACCCCGGCGAAGGCGCCTTCTACGGCCCCAAGCTCGAGTTCGTCCTGCGCGACGCCATCGGCCGCGACTGGCAGTGCGGCACCCTGCAGGTCGACTTCTTCCTGCCCTCGCGCCTCGACGCCGCCTACATCGCCGAGGACGGCGCCAAGGTCCGCCCCGTCATGCTCCACCGCGCCATCCTCGGCAGCTTCGAGCGCTTCCTCGGCATCCTCATCGAGCAGTACGCCGGCCGCTTCCCGCTCTGGCTTGCCCCGGTCCAGGCCGTCGTCGCCACCATCGTCTCCGACGCCAACCCCTACGCCGAGATCGTCGCCGGCCAGCTCCGCGCCGCCGGCCTCTCCGTCCGCACCGACCTGCGCAACGAGAAGATCAACGCCAAGGTCCGCGAGCACAGCCTCGCCCACGTGCCGCTGCTGCTCGTCGTCGGCCGCCGCGAGGCCGAGGAAGGCACCGTCGCGCTGCGCCGCCTCGGCAGCCCGGCCCAGGAGGTCCTCAACCTCGCCGACGCCGTAGCCCTGCTCGCGGCCGAGGCGACGCCGCCGGATCTCAGGTCAGGTCAAGCGGCAGCAAGGCCAGAGGCTCTGCCTCTGGACTCCGCTGGGGGCTGAGCCCCCAAACCCGCGTAACAAAAGCCCTCCGGCACAGCGCCAACATTGTGCCGTTGGGCGAAAGCCTCAGTTACGCCGGCCTTGTTCCGTTTCAAACTGCATGTGCGGGAAAATTTGTTTCGGGGCTTCCCGTACATGGGCATAAGCCAGCAGAGTTTGGTATACAGTGGCGCAACGGACCACCGTGAACGCCGCCGTAGCCCAATGACGAGGTGACGCAATCACCCGTTTTCCGCACGCTGTCTAAGTTAGAATCCTTGTGTTCTCTCACCTATTATAGGTCTTATCAATCAAGAGTAGGAAAACTCTAAAACTATTCTCCAGAATACTGACAAATTAGCTAACAGGCAGATCAATCAACTCTAATAAAGCAGAGCGATCCTGTCCACTCAGCCATATTAAGAATCCTTTATCAACAATAGATAGCAAGAGATTTGCGCTGTCATAATCCAGGATAAACGGCTTAAAGTTTTTTGCGATTTGCAGCTTACTCAGAAGCTGAAGTGCCTGAGTCAAATTTCCGGGCTTAAGTCTGTTACCTTCCGGGTGTTTACTTTCAATAAAAGATTTAATGTAGTTATAACTCAAACCCTTCTCAAGAAGATCAACGTTAGACTTTATAATAGGAAAAAGTATCCATTTATACATTTCTAAATCAGTGGTCTGAAAGCCAAACGAGAAGTTCTGCAAAAATACCTTATATCTGCCACTTTGCTCTCGAACTATCTCTTGAATGTAATCTAATGGGGCTCTAGTCGGTATTATATTTCTAAAGTTACTTGCGGTCTCGTGCAAACCACTTTCCGTGCATGCTCTGTGACACACTTCTTGAACTATGTAAACGCTTTCAGAGCAGCCCTTAATTACTTCAGACTTGAATTGGGAGGGAAGCTGAATGTTAAGCAAATGTTCGCCATCAGACATAACTTTGTTGAGCTGCGTGTCATCCCATGCGTCTGCGTCTATCGGAATAACCCGACCAGTTAGATCCCCATTAAATAGAATTAATCGATTTTCTTCACGCCAAACTGCTACTATTATAAAAGTTATCTTAGAATTCTCGTGGAATACTTTCAATGCAAATGCAAAGTCTTGCTGCGTCTCATATGGAAGATAATGAAAATCTTCAAGCACAATATATCTTGTAAACTTTATTTCTTGCAACGCCCCAATAATTTCATTGGCATCGCTGGGATCTAGCTCAAGATGTTTAGTAATGCTCTCATCTGTGACACCGGCTCCAACCTCAGCGCCTGTTCCTAATGTTGCCTTAGCAATGCCCGGAATGCCAAATTTTACGCCAAACTTGGCTTCTACTTTTGCTTTGCCGTCAATTGTTCTAGTCGATGACTCTTGCACCACATAGCCAGCACTTTTCAAAATTACGGAGTGCAGTTGACGTAAATCCATATTATTTAAACAAGAAACTACGATATAATCCACGTCTTGCAAGCAATGTTTTCTAAGGCAAGTCTTGCCTTGCTTTGAGCTTCCGTAAATTACAAGATGCTGATCGCGAGTTAAATTATTAATAAGTTTGTCATCTATTCCAAACCGCTCGACATAATTAGTTGGCAAATCTCGGCCGATGCCAAAGACCTCACCAACTTTCCAGATCTTTTTCGGCATTCCTTAGCTTCCTTAGCTGGCTATATCTAACAGCGCCGGTTCCACAGGCTCATTCGTTGCAGCACCGCACCAATCCGCCAAACCTTGTCTTATAAATCGTTCTGGCTCGCCTTCCATCTTGACTGGCTTTGGAACTTTGATTTGTTATCACACAGCTCGGCCGAAGCAACCCGCCAGCCAACAACCTTCTACAATGCAAAGTGAACGACGATTATCCGCTTCCGGCGCTCTGTATGCCGTTTATTTGTCGGCCAAGCCTACGTAAGTTTTCCACCAACCCGTCCTTGACCAAGCCCTTAACGACCTAGAAAGACCTCGCCCTATTCCGTTCTTCACTAGAACCGCTGCATTCACCCCGCCTCAGCGTCCCCGTCCCGCCGATACGGCGACAGCAGGTCCAGCTCCGCCATCTCCTCCAGCCGCGCCGGCCGCTCCAGCTCCAGGAACTCCGCTACCGCCGCCCGCAGCCCCCGATGCGCGATCCAGTGCGCCGAGTACGTCGGCCGCGGCCGATACCCCCGCTGGATCTTGTGCTCGCCCTGCGCCCCCGCCTCGACCCGCGCCAGCCCGTGCTCGATCGCGTAGTCGATCGCCCGGTAATAGCACAGCTCGAAATGCAGGAACGGCCACTCCCCCGCGGCCCCCCAGTTCCGCCCGTACAGCGCGTCCGAACCCTGCAGGTTCAGCGCCCCCGCCACCGGCCGGCCCGCTTCCATCGCCAGCATCAGCACCACTCGTTCCCCCAGCCGCTCCCCAAGCAACGGAAAGAACTTCTTCGTCAGATACGCATTGCCCCACTTGCGATCCACCGTGGAGTGGTAGAACCGGAAGAACGCCTCCCAGTGCTTGGCCTCGATCTCCGGCCCGCGCAGGGTCAGGAACTCCAGCCCGCACGCCTGCGCATCCCGCCGCTCCCGCCGCAGCGTCTTGCGCTTGCGCGACGACAACGCGCCGAGGAAATCGTCAAATCCCGCATAGCCCGCGTTCTCCCAGTGGAACTGCGTGCCCACCCGCGCCAGCCATCCCGCCTCCCCGAGCTGCGCCCACTCCGCCTCGGTGCAGAACGTCGCGTGCACCGAGCTGAGGTCGAGCTGCCGGCACGCCTGCGTCAGCGCGTCCGCCAGGGCGAGCCGCAACGCCCCCGGCGCCATGCCCGAATCCGCCCGCAGCAGCAGGCGCGGCCCGGTCACCGGGCTGAACGGCGAGGCCACCTGCAGCTTCGGGTAGTAATCCCCGCCCGCCCGCTCGAACGCCGCCGCCCAGCCGTGATCGAATACATACTCGCCGTAGCTGTGCGCCTTGGCATACATCGGCGCACAGGCCACCAGCCGCCCGCCCGCATCGCGCAGCGCCGCGTGCTGCGGCAGCCACCCTGTCCGCGACCCCGCCGACCCGCTGTCCTCGACCGCCGACAGGAATGCGAACGAGACGAACGGATTGTCCGGCCCCGCGCAGGCGTCCCAGTCGTCGGGTGCGATCTCGTGGATCGAACGGTGCAGACTCAGGCTCAGGGTCGGCTTTGCGTCCGGCATCCCCCGGATATGGCGGCGGCGGCGGGCGAGGGAAGGTCAAGGCAAGGCCAGAGGCTCTGCCTCTGTATTCCGCTGGGGCTGAGCCCCCCAACCCGCACCCTCAAGGCGTCTGCCGTCCGGTCCGGCGTCGGGCAATACGCCCGCCGGTCGCCCCTCCAGCCGGCCTTGCCCGCTCCGGCCAGAGCCTGGTCCGGCGTGCCTATCCGGGTTCGACCTCGAACGCCCCCTCGACCTCCACCGCCGCCCCCAGCGGCAGCGACGCCACCCCCACCGTGCTGCGCGCGTGCCGCCCCGCGTCGCCGAACACCGCGACCGCGAGGTCCGACGCCCCGTTCATCACCTGCGCGTGCTGCGTGAACTCGGCCGCGGCCGCGATGAACCCGCCCAGCCGCACCACCCGCACCACCCGGTCCAGATCCCCCCCGCAGGCCGCCCGCAGCTGCGCGAGCACGTTGACCAGGCACAGCCGCGCCGCCGCCTGTCCCGCCTCGACGTCCACCCCGTCGCCAAGCCGTCCCGCGGCCGCCAGCGCGCCGTCCTGCATCGGCAGCTGCCCCGACACCGTGACCAGCCGCCCGCTCGCCACCGTCGGCACGTAGTTGGCCACCGGCGCCATCGGCCTGGGCAGCACGATCCCGAGCTCCGCCAGCCTGGCCTCGATCCGTCCCGTCATCCGCGTCTCTCCCCAGGCGGCCGGTCGGGCCCTGCGCAGCCAGCGTGGCGTGCGCCGCCGGCAAACGCCAGCGGCGCCCTGGTGGAAAACCGAACGCAGCAAAGGCCAGGAGACGTGCAGCCACAGCCCCTGACCAGATGGTGTCCAGAGGCCCGCGGCCTCTGGTGGGTCTGGGCAAAGCCCAGCCTTGCTTGCGGCGTGCAGCCCCAGTGCTTGTGGCGTGCAGTCCCTGGCAAGCCCTGGTACGAACGTTGCGTCCGCCGACGGCATGCGGCACCCGCAGCCCCGCTCGCCGGGGCGCCCGGTTCCGTCGTGCATCCGGGAACATCGCCGCAATGAGCGAAGTCATCACTCCTGCCCGTCTCGTGGGCATCATGGTCGAGTACGGGGCAACCCGCGCCCGCCTGTCGGCCGCCCGCCTCCTGGTGCGCTCTGCGCTCGCCGGCGCCATCCTCGGCGTGGCCACCACCTTCGCTTTCACCGCCACCGCGCAGACCGGCCTGCCGATCGTCGGCGCGCTGGTCTTCCCGGTCGGCCTGGCGATCATCATGGTGCTCGGCCTCGACCTGATCACCGGCTCCTTCGCCCTGCTGCCGATGGCGGTGATCGCCCGCCGCGCCACCATGGCCCAGCTGGTGCGCAACTGGGTGCTGACCTTCGTCGGCAACTACGCGGGCTCCCTGCTCTTCGCCCTCCTCATGTGGATCGCACTCACCAGCGCCGGACACGACACCGGCGGCCCGGTGGGTGATCGCATCCGCGCCGCCGTCGCCGCCCGCTCGGCCGGCTACGAGGCGCTCGGCACCGCCGGCCTGCTGACCGTGTTCGTCAAGGCCATGCTGTGCAACTGGCTGGTCGTGCTCGGCATCACCATGGGCCTCGCCGCCAGCACCTCGGCCGGCAAGATCATCGGCTGCTGGCCGCCGATCGTGATCTTCTTCGCCCTGAGCTTCGAGCATACCGTCGTCAACATGGCGTTGTTCCCGCTCGGGCTGATGCTCGGCGCCCCGGCGACCGTCGTCCAATACCTGCTGTGGAACGAGCTGCCGGTCATCGTCGGCAACCTGGTCGGCGGCTTCACCTTCACCGGCCTGGCGCTCTACATCGCCCACGACCACGCCCACGAAGATGCCGAGACCACCACCGAAGCCGCCCCTCGCGGCACCCGGGTTCTGGCCACCTCGTAGGCGCAGGTCCGCTCATGCCCGACCACGACATCCCGGCCGTTCCCGCACCCTCGGCGTCGGTCGCCGGCCCGGCCACCGATGCCCCGTCCGGCGCCTTTTCCGACGAGCAGCAGGAGTACCTCAAGGGCTTCATGGCTGGCGTCGAGGCGCGGCGTGCCGCCGTCGGCCTGCCGCTCGCCCCGGCCTGCGGCCCCCCCGCAGCCGCCGAGCCCGCCGACCCCGCCGACCTGCAGCGCGCCGCCCAGGACGACCTACTCGCGAAAGGCGGCAAGCTCTCCCCGATCGAACGCGCCAAGCGCGCCCGCCACCCCCTCGACCGCTGGGACGAGCTGGAGGCCCGCGCCGCCCGCCGCACGTTCCCCAAGGGCGACGACAACTTCCTGACCCGCTGGCACGGCCTGTTCTACGTGGGTCCCACCCAGGACGCCTTCATGTGCCGGCTGCGCATCCCCGGCGGCATTCTCGAAGCCCACCAGCTGCGCGGCCTCGCCGACATCGCCGACGCGCTGGCCGCCCCGTTCCTGGACTGCACCACCCGCTGCAACCTGCAGCTCCGCGAGATCCAGGCCGCCAACGGCCCGAGGCTCCTGACCCGCCTGCAGGAGCTGGGCATGACCGCCCGCGGCTCCGGCGCCGACAACATCCGCAACGTCACCGGCGCGGCCACCGCCGGCATCGACCCCCAGGAGCTGCTCGATACCCGTCCGCATGCCCGGGCGATGCACTTCCATATCCTCAACCACCGGGTGCTCTACGGCCTGCCACGCAAGTTCAACATCGCCTACGACGGCGGCGGCGTCATTCCCACGCTCGAGGACACCAACGACGTCGGCTTCTCCGCCGTCCGCGTCGAGCCCGGCCACGGCATCGAGCCGGGCCTCTACTACCGCCTGGCGCTCGGCGGCATCACCGGCCACCGCGATTTCGCCCGCCCCACCGGCTGCGTCCTGCACCCCGAGCACGCCACCCGCGTCGCCGACGCCGTGCTGCGTGTCTGGATACGCCACGGCAGCCGCACCGACCGTGCCAAGTCCCGCCTGAAGTACCTGCTCGACGCCTGGGGCCTGCCCCGCTTCCTGGACGCCGTCGAGGCCGAGCTCGGGCCGGCAGCCGGGCCCGGTCCCGCCACTCCAGGCCGCGGCACGGCGATGCCCCCGCTCGCCCCGGGAGAGACCACGCCGCTGCATCGCATTGCCGACGCCGCGATCCTGCCCGGCCCGCCGCAGGACCGCCACGCCCACCTCGGCGTCCACAGGCAGAAGCAGCCCGGGCTGTCCTACGTCGGCGTGCTCTGCCGCGTCGGCCGCATCACCACCGACCAGGCGCGCGGCCTCGCCGACATTGCCGAGCGCCACGGCTCCGGCACCATCCGCCTCACCGTCTGGCAGAACCTGCTGCTCAGCGACATCCCCGACGACGGCCTCCCCGAGGCCGTCGCCGCGATCCGCGCCCTCGGCCTGGCCACCGACGCCTCCCCGCTGCGCGCCGGCCTCGTCGCCTGCACCGGCGCCGCCGGCTGCAAGTTCGCCAACGCCTACACCAAGCAGGACGCCGCCAGCCTCGCCGACGCGCTGGACGCCGCGATCACCGTCGACCAGCCCGTGAACATCCACCTCACCGGCTGCCACAACTCCTGCGCCCAGCATTACGTCGGCGACATCGGGCTGATCGGCGCCAAGGTCGAGCGCGGCGAGGACATGGTCGAGGGCTACGACCTCCACCTCGGCGGCGGTGCCGGCGTCGGGCAGGCCGTCGGCCGGAAGATCCGCGAGAAGATCCCGGCCGACGAGATCCAGCCGGTCGTCCTCGGCCTGCTCCGCGCCTGGCAGTCCACCCGCACCGCCGCCGACAGCTTCCAGGCCTGGACCCGCACCCGTTCCGAAAACGAGCTCGCCGCATTGGCCGGCGGCGCCCCACCCTCGCCCGACATCGGCGATCAGGTTCCGACCGAGGCCGACCCGGGCGCGCACCCTTGAAGCAGTCAAGGCAAGGGCATTGCCCCCTCGCCCAAGACGCGGACCCGTCAGGGGCAGCACTTCTGGACCGGCATGCGAAAAGCCGAGCGGCACAAAGCCCACCAGTGTGCCGCCTCTTTCATGTTTGGGTCTGGGGCCTCAGGCCCCAGCAGGTCCAGGGCAGAGCCCTGGCCTCGCCTTTCTTTGCCTGAGTTGTCTCCTCCCAGAACCCGAGCGATGAACGCGATCACCCCACCGACCCCAATGATCCCCGACAACGCCCCGTTCACCCCGCAGCAGCGCGCCTGGCTCAACGGTTTCCTCGCCGGCCTCTACGGCTCCAGCGCTGCCCAGCCCCCGCTGCCGGCCGGCGAGGCGCTCCCCGACGACGAGGAGTTCCCCTGGCACGACCCGGCGCTGGAGATGGACGAGCGCCTGTCGCTCGCCGCCGGCAAGCCGCTCCGGCGCACCCTGATGGCGGCGATGGCGCAGCTCGACTGCGGCCAGTGCGGCTACCTCTGCCAGACCTACGCCGAGGCCCTCGCCGATGGCGTCGAGACCGCTACCAGCCTCTGCGTCCCCGGCGCCAGGCCCACGCAGCGCAGGATCAAGGAGCTGCTCGCCGCCACCCCTGCAGCCACACCGGCCACCTCCACCGCCCCTGCCGCGCTGCCGGCCAGCAAGGCCGCGCCCGTCATGGCGCGCGTGCTCTCTGCCACCCGCCTCACCGCCGACGGCTCCGCCAAGGACGTCCGCCACGTGGTCATCGACCTCGAAACCAGCGGCCTGCGCTACGAGGCTGGCGACAGCCTCGGTATCGCCGCGCCCAACGACCCCGTTCTGCTCGACGCCACCCTCGCCGCCATGGGCGCCAGCGGCGACGAGCCCGTCGCCTGTCCCGACGGCCGGGAGCGCCCGCTGCGCGAGGCCTTCGCCACCCAGTACGACATCGCCCGCCCGCAGGACCGCACCACCGACCTCCTGGCGATGAGCGCATCCGACCCGGACCACGCCGCCGCCCTGCGCCGCCTCACCGACGACGGCGCCGAGCCCGCCGACGCCGACCTGCTCGACCTGCTGCAGGCCTTTCCCTCCGCCCGCCCCGCGCCAGCCGACCTCGCGCGCTCGCTCCCCGCGCTCAAGCCCCGCCTGTATTCGATCGCCTCATCGCCGCGCGCCACCCCCGGCCAGGTGCACCTCTGCGTCGGCGTGGTCCGCGCCGAGCGACGCGGCCGCACCCGCCTCGGCATCGCCAGCGCCTTCCTCGCCCACCACGCCCACACCCACGGCCCGATCCCGGTCAGCGTCACCACCAGCCATTTCCGCCTGCCCGCCGACCCCGCAATTGCGGTCATCATGTGCGGTCCCGGCACCGGCATCGCCCCGTTCCGCGCCTTCCTGCAGGAGCGTGCCGCCCTCGGCCTGAAAGGCCGCACCTGGCTGTTCTTCGGCGACCAGCACCAGTCCACCGACTTCCTGTTCGAGACCGAACTGCGGGCCTGGCTGGCCGACGGCACCCTCGGCCGCCTCGACACCGCCTTTTCGCGCGACCAGGCGCGCAAGATCTACGTGCAGGACCGCATGGCCGAGCACGGCGAGAGGCTGTGGCGCTGGCTGCAGGGCGGGGCCGCGTTCTACGTCTGCGGCGACGCCTCGCGCATGGCCCGCGACGTCGACCTGGCGCTCCGTCGGGTCGCCATGACACAGGGCGGGCTCGACGAGCCCCAGGCCAGGGAATGGATCGCCACCCTCGCCCGCCAGGGGCGCTACCAGCGCGACGTGTACTAGCAGCAAAGCCAAGGCTGGGCTCTGCCCAGACCCGCCAGAGGCGAGCCGCCCCCGGACCGGCCTCCATGCCCGTGAATACCCTTGAGCCCGTCCAGGGCCGATCGAGTGCCTGAAAGCTTCTCCGCGAACTCGCTCTGCCGAGTCAGCTGGCGCGCTTGTGCGAGCATCGGAGCGGAGCGGCCCCCAGGAGGGCCTTGAGCATCGGAGCACGGCGCAAGCGCGTCAGATGACCGGCAGAGTGGAGTCCCGAACAGGCTTTCAGCCGATGCGCAGGGCGCCGCCTTCAATCGTTGCCATCGCTGCGGATGCGCTGAACTGTACGGTGTAGGCGCTGCCCTTGCCGTGGATGGTCACGATACGCACCGCGGTGCCCGCCGGCAGCACCTGTCCGCCGGCGCGCACCGAGCGGACCAGGGTGGCCGTGGTCGACAGGGCAGGGGTCTTGGCCGCCGAATCCTCCACCGGTGCCGGGACCGGTGCCGAAATCGGGGCAGGGGGCGCGGCGGACACCGGGCGAGGTGTCGGCGCAGCGGGGCGCGGCGCAGCGGACGGCGCAGGGCTGGTCGCCTTGCCGCCCTGACCGAGGGCATTGCGGACGGTATCCAGCAGACCGCGCAGATTCATTCTCGTTCTCCGAACCGTATTGGTCGCCCAAACGTACAGGTGCCACCCGCGCCAAGCAAGAGTGGTGCACAGCGACATGAACAGGCTCGCCGCCGCGGAGTATTGGCGCGTCCAGTCACGCCGCTTCCAAGAAACGCGCCCAAAGCTCGACCGCAGCCGAGACCGCCACTGAACTGCAACGATCGCCGCGACGGGTTGTTCCGGCCGTCCCGCCAGTTCATAGCAGGACCATGAGCGAAGCATCCGGCAACACTGCCCAGGTCACGCCCGCCCGCGGCGTGGCCACGCCGCCGCAGCGCAACACCGGGCTGGCGCTCGCCGCGGCGAGCGGCGGCGCGTTCGCCCTCGCGGTGGCACAGGGTGCGGAGCGCCTCGCCGGCCTGGTGCCCTGCGCGCTCTGCCTGGTCGAGCGCTGGCCGTACCGGGTGGTGATCGCCCTCGCGCTGCTGGCTGCCGTGCTGCGCCCGCGTGGCGCGCGCGCGCTGCTCTGGCTCGCCGCCGCCGCCTTCGGCGTGGCTGCCGGGCTCGGCGCGCTGCATGTCGGCGTCGAGCAGGGGTGGTGGCCGAGCCCGCTGCCCGAATGCGCCGCGCCGCGCCTCGCCGCCGCCCTTCCCACTGGCGCCGCCGACCCCGCCACCGCCGCCAGCGCCCTCGCGGCGCGCCTTGCCGCGATGCCCGCCCATCCATCCAAGCCCTGCGAGGCGCCCACCTTCCTGGTGCCGGGTCTGCCGGTGTCGATGGCGGCGTTCGGCGGCCTGTACGCCCTGGTGTTCGCCGCCGGTCTCGCCATCTCCCTGTCACGCAGCGCGCGGAGGCAGCCATGGACGACCACACCAGCCTGAACGCCGGGACAGCCCTCGCTTCTACGGCCTCGACCGCATCGGATCCCCCCACGCGCCCCGCCGCAAGCCCGCCGCCGCGCCCCGCTGGCGCCCGTCTGCCCGGCGACCCGACCCCGCGCCAGTTCCTGGAGCGCCTGATTCGCGTCGACCACGCCGGCGAATACGGCGCCAAGCGCATCTACCAGGGCCAGCTCGCCGTCCTGCACGCGAGCGACAAGGCCGACATCCTGCGCCACATGCAGGCCCAGGAGCAGGTCCACCTCGACACCTTCGCCGGCCTGGTCGCCAGCCGCCGTGTCCGCCCGACCCTGCTGCTGCCACTCTGGCACATTGCCGGCTTCGCGCTCGGCGCCGCGACCGCAGCCCTCGGCGAGCGAGCCGCGATGGCCTGCACGGTCGCCGTCGAGGAGGCGATCGACGAGCACTACGCCGCCCAGTACGAGGCGCTCGGCGAGGACGAGGCCGAGCTGCGCGCCACCATCGACGCCTTCCGCGAGGAGGAGCTGGAGCACCGCGACATCGGCCTGGACAACGAGGCCGAGCTGACGCCGGGCTACAAGGTGCTCTGCGCGCTGATCAAGACCGGCTGCAAGGTCGCAATCGCGGTGAGCGAGCGGATCTGAGCGTGCGAGCGCAGCCGGCAGTCGGCTCGTTCCGGCGTCCGGACGCTCTCGCGCCGCGATGAGCAACGCCATCTCCCCGCCGGAACCCCGCAACGCGCCCGGCCTGAGCCGCGGCCTGCTGGTGCGCGAGCTGCCCTGGATCGAACCCGCCGCCGCCTTCGCCGCCTGGGCCGGCAGCGCCGGACTGGCCTTTCTCGACAGCGCCGGCCCGATCGACGGTCGCAGCCGCTACAGCACCCTCTGCGTGGAGCCGTTCCGCACCATCACGTGCGAGGCGGGTCCTCGCGGGACGAGCCTCGGCGGCACCGCGGCACCGGCCGGGCAGGGCAGGGACCCGCACCCCGCCGGCGCCGTGCGGGTCGACGGCGTCGCGGTTCAGGGCGACCCGTTCTCGGTGCTCGCCGCCGAGCTGCGCCGTCACCGCCTGGAGCCCGGCTGCGGCCCGGTGCCGTTCGCTGGCGGCGCGGTCGGCCTGCTCGGCTACGGGCTCGGCCGCTGGCTCGAGCGCCTGCCGTGCCGTCACCTCGAGGACCTCGCCATCCCCGACCTCTGGGTCGGCCTCTACGATCTCGTCATCGGCTTCGACCGCGCCGAGCGACGCGCCTGGGTGCTGGCGTCCGGCCTGCCCGAACCCGATCCGCGCGCCCGTGCCGAGCGCGCGACCCGCCGCGCCGCCGCCGCCATCGCCCGCCTGGCCACCACCCGACACGTCACGGCCCCACCTCCCGCCCTGACGCCGCTCGACTGGCGGCCCGAGCTCGGCCGCGCCGGCTACGCCGACAGGGTGCGCCAGGCGCAGGAGCTGATCCGCGCCGGTGACATCTTCGAGGTCAACGTTTCCATGCGCCATCTGGCTCCCCGCCCGGCGGGCCTGGCCCCCGAGGCGGTCCACCTCGCGTTGCACGCCGCCAGCCCCAACCCGTTCGCCGCCTTCCTGCGCTGCGGCCCGCGCCTCTGCCTCGCCAGCGCCTCGCCCGAGCGCTTCCTCCGCCTCGACGCGAATGGCTGGATCGAGACCCGCCCGATCAAGGGTACCCGACCGCGCGGCGCCACCACCGACGAGGACGACGCGCTCAGGCAGGAGCTCGCCGACAGCGAGAAGGACCGCGCCGAGAACCTGATGATCGTCGACCTGATGCGCAATGATCTCGGCCGTGTCTGCCGCATCGGCAGCATCTCCGTCCCCGCGCTGTTCGGGGTCGAGAGCTTCGCCAGCGTGCACCATCTGGTCTCGGTGGTGCGCGGTCGCCTGCGGCCCGGTCTCGGCGCGGTCGACCTGCTGCGCGCCACCTTCCCCGGCGGCTCGGTCACCGGCGCACCCAAGATACGCGCCCTGGAGGTCATCGACGCGCTGGAAGGCGCCCGCCGCGGCCCGTACTGCGGGTCGGTGGTCGCGATCGGCTTCGACGGCGCGATGGACAGCTCGATCGTCATCCGCAGCCTGGTGCTCACCCCGGAGCGCATCGTCGCCCAGGCCGGCGGCGCGGTGGTCAGCGATTCCGACCCCGACGACGAGTACGACGAGATGCTGACCAAGGTGGCACCCCTGCTGCGCATCTTCGGACGGTGACCCGGACCTGCGGCGGATGAGCCCGACGGTCTGGCTCGACGGCGCGCTCACGTCGGAAGCAATCGCCCGCATCGCGCCCGCCGACCGCGGCCTGCTCCTCGCCGACGGCGTGTTCGAGACCATCCGCATTCGCGCCGGCAGCCCCATGCACTGGGAACGCCACCTCCGGCGCCTGCACGCCGCCGCCGCCCTGCTCGACATCGCCATGCCCCACTCCGACCCGGCGCTGCACGACGCCCTGATGGCGCTCTGCGCCGATAACCAGGCGGCGGACGGCTCGGCCCGCCTGACCCTGACCCGCGGCCCTGGACCGCGCGGCCTCGCGCCACCGGAGCACGCCCGTCCCACCGTCCTGCTCACCGTCGCCGCCGGCACGGCCGCCATCACCCCCATCACCGCGGTCGTCGCTCGCGGCACCCGGCGCAACGAGTTCTCCCCGCTGTCGCGCATCAAGTCGCTGAACTACGGCGACAGCCTGCTCGCCCGCCGCGAAGCCGCCACATGCGGCGCCGACGAGGCGGTGCTGCTCAACACTCAGGGCCGCCTCGCCGAGACCACGGTCGCCAACCTGGTGCTGCTGTCCGGCACGTCCCTGCTCACCCCGCCACTCGCCGACGGCGCGCTGCCCGGCATCGCGCGCGCCCTGATGATCGAGCGCTGCGGCGTCCGCGAGGCCCCCCTCCACCCCGGGCGCCCGGCCCAGGCCGCCTTCGCCGTCTCCAGCCTCGGCGTGCGCGCGCTCCTCCGCCTCGACGACACGCCGCTCGACCCGGAGCCGGCCGTCCTCCGCAGCCTGCGCGAGGCCCTGGACGACCCCTGAGACGCCTGCAAGGCAAGTCCAGAAGCGCCGCCTCTGGACTCCGCTCAAGGCACGCCTCGAGAATCCTTATGTTCAAGGCAGGGCGTTCCTCAGCAATTCCGGCTCTGGCGGGTCTGCGCGGAGCCCACCCACGGCTCGGACGGCCTGTTTAAGCCGTCGGCATAGTGCTATGGGAGAGCCCATACTCGCGTCCTGACCGGCCTCTGCCCGGTGCCGCCCGCCGCTTCAGGCTTGAACGCCGGCCGCCTGCACCCCCATGTCATGCTTTGTCAACGTCTGCCGACGAGAATGCTTGCCCGGGCCCGACGGAGAGCCCAAGACTGCCCCGCGGCTCGCCCGATGCCGCGACATCGAAACGACCAAGGAGACGATCGATAGCCAGAGGACCCATGTCTGCCGCCCCGAGCCGCGACGGACCCAGAGTTAACGAGGACATCCGCGTTCCCCAGGTGCGCCTGATCGACGCCGAGGGCGAGATGCAGGGCGTGATGGGCGCGCGCGACGCGTTGCTGAGAGCCTACGCCATCGGCCTGGACCTGCTCGAGATCAGCCCGAACGCCGACCCGCCCGTCGTCAAGATGGTCGACTATGGCAAGTTCAAGTACGAAGCCCAGAAGAAGAAGAACGAGGCCAAGAAGAAGCAGAAAGTCATCGAGATCAAGGAGGTCAAGGTCCGTCCAAATATCGACGACCATGACTACCAAGTCAAGTTGCGCGCCATGAACTCGTTCATCGACGAGGGCGACAAGGTCAAGGTCACCCTGCGCTTTCGCGGCCGCGAGATGGCCCACCAGGACCTCGGAGTGAAGGTGCTGGAGCGCATCCGCACCGACATGGACGACAAGACCAAGGTCGAGCAGATGCCGCGCATGGAGAACCGCCAGATGATCATGGTGCTTTCTCCGCGCTGAGCCTGCTGCGACGCGCGGCCGGGCACCTGCTCCGGCCGCACGTCGCGCCAACCGGCCGTGTCACGCGATTGTGCAACCGGCTATGTGTCAGTACGTTGTCCCGGGTCTGACCTCTGACGTCGGAACCTGTGGGAGCACTTCGACATGCTGCGCTACGCCATCATCTTCGCCGTAATCTCTATTATCGCCGGCTTCTTCGGCTTCTCGGGTCTGTCCGCAGCGACCGCGGGCATCGCCAAGATTCTGTTCTTCGTCTTCCTCGCGATCTTCCTGGTTTTCCTGGTCCTTGCACTTACCGCGGGCAACGCCGTCCTATAGCAGGCACTCTCAGGGATCGGCCCCTGCACCCGTCAGAGGCTGATCCCTTGTCCCGGCCTGCACGCGGTGCCCATGTGCCGCAAACCCGAGAAATCCCGATCCAGGGCGGTCTGCCCTGGCGGGTTCGGGGCAAACTCCTTCATGCGCCTGCCTGTCCTGGCCTTCGCCACCGCCGCAACGCTAACCTTCGCCGCGCCGCCGAGGAAACCCCAGCATGCCTGCCTACCGTTCCCGCACCAGCACCCACGGCCGCAACATGGCTGGAGCCCGCGCTCTCTGGCGTGCCACCGGCATGCAGGACGGCGACTTCAACAAGCCGATCGTCGCCGTCGCCAACTCGTTCACCCAGTTCGTCCCCGGCCACGTCCACCTCAAGGACCTCGGCCAGTTGGTGGCGCGCGAGATCGAGGCGGCCGGTGGCGTCGCCAAGGAATTCAACACCATCGCCGTCGACGACGGCATCGCGATGGGCCACCAGGGCATGCTGTACAGCCTGCCGTCGCGCGAGCTGATCGCCGACGCGGTCGAGTACATGGTCGAGGCGCACTGCGCCGACGCGCTGGTCTGCATCTCCAACTGCGACAAGATCACCCCCGGCATGCTGATGGCGGCGATGCGGCTGAACATCCCTGCGGTGTTCGTGTCCGGTGGCCCGATGGAAGCCGGCAAGATCACCACCGCCGGCATCACCCGACGCGCCGACCTGATCACCGCCATGGTCGCCGCCGCCGATCCCCAGGTGAGTGACGCCGAGGCCGAGGTGATGGAGCGCTCGGCCTGCCCGACCTGCGGCTCCTGTTCCGGCATGTTCACCGCCAATTCCATGAACTGCCTGACCGAGGCGCTCGGCCTGGCGCTCCCCGGCAACGGCAGCACGCTCGCCACCCATGCCGACCGCCGCCGTCTGTTCGTCGAGGCCGGCTGGCTGATCGTCGACCTCGCCCGTCGCTGGTACGAACAGGACGACGCCACTGCCCTGCCGCGCACCATCGCGAGCTTCCAGGCATTCGAGAACGCCATGTCGCTCGACATCGCCATGGGCGGCTCGACCAACACCGTCCTCCATTTGCTCGCCGCTGCGCAGGAGGGCCACGTGGATTTCGCGATCACCGACATCGACCGCCTCAGCCGGCGCGTCCCCAACCTGTGCAAGGTCTCGCCCTCGGTGGCCAACGTGCACATGGAGGACATCCATCGCGCCGGCGGCATCATGGCGCTGCTCGGCGAGCTCGACCGCGCCGGACTGATCCACCACGACGTCCCCACCGTGCACGCCCAGACGCTGGGCCATGCGCTCGCCAAATGGGATATCGCCGAGCCCACCGCCGCCCCGGAGGCCCGCCTCCTGTTCAGCGCGGCACCCGGTGGCGTGCGCACCGTCGAGGCGTTCAGCCAGGCCAGCCGATACGACGAGCTCGACCTCGACCGCGCAGCCGGCGTCATCCGCGACAGTGCCCACGCCTTCAGCCGCGACGGCGGCCTGGCCGTGCTGCACGGCAACATCGCCGAGGACGGCGCCATCGTGAAGACCGCAGGCGTGGACCCCGCCGCCCTGTCCTTCGCCGGCCCGGCCCGCATCTTCGAGAGCCAGGACGCCGCCGTCGACGCCATCCTCGGCAACCGTGTGGCATCGGGCGACGTCGTCGTCATCCGCTACGAGGGCCCCAAGGGCGGCCCCGGCATGCAGGAGATGCTCTACCCGACCAGCTACCTGAAATCCAAGGGCCTGGGGAAATCCTGCGCGCTGGTCACCGACGGCCGCTTCTCCGGCGGCACCTCGGGCCTCGCGATCGGCCACGTCTCGCCCGAGGCGGCGGAGGGCGGCGCTCTCGGCCTTGTCGAGGAGGGCGACCGCATCGAGATCGACATACCCGACCGCATCCTGCGCGTCGCTGTCGACCCTACCGAGATGGCCGCCCGCCGCGCCCGCATGGAGGCGCGCGGCGACGACGCCTGGCGCCCCATCCGCCGCGACCGCGTCGTCTCCACCGCGCTGCGCGCCTATGCCGCGCTCGCCACCAGCGCCTCGCGCGGCGCCGTCCGCGACGTGGACCAGCTCACCCGCGGCCGCTCCACCGCCCGCATCACCACCCGCCCGGACGACGTGTCGCCCGCCACCCTGGCGCAGCACGGCCTGTCCGCCACTGCCACCAGGCACGACCCCGCCTCCGGCACCTTGCCCACCCACGCGGCCGGCGCCTCCGCGTGACGGACGGCCGCCCCGTGCGCCCGACCGCAGGGCGCACCTGACCCTGTGCCCCCGCCAATCCGATGCCCGGCTGACGACATGTCAGGCCTGAGCCGATGAAGGTCGCCGTCCTCGGCAGCGGCGTCGTGGGCGTCACCACCGCCTGGTACCTCGCCCAGTCCGGCCACCAGGTCACCGTGCTCGACCGCCAGGCCGAGCCCGGCATGGAGACCACCTATGCCAACGCCGGCCAGGTCTCCCCCGGCTACTCCGCCCCCTGGGCCGCGCCCGGCATCCCGCTCAAGGCGCTGCGCTGGCTGATGATGCGCCACCGCCCCTTCGTCCTGCTCCCGGGCACCGACCCCGCCCTCTACCGCTGGCTCGCGCTCATGCTGCGCGAGTGCACCGAGGACGCCTACCACGTCAACAAGGCCCGCATGGTCCGCCTCGCGGAATACAGCCGTGATTGCCTCGACGACCTGCGCAGCGGCACCGGCATCGACTACGACGCCCGCCAGCAGGGCACGCTCCAGCTGTTCCGCACCAGCAAGCAGCTCGACCACATCCGTGACGACACCGCCGTCCTCGACGAGGGCGGCGTCGCCTACGAGGTGCTCGACGAGGCCGGCTGCGTCCGCGCCGAGCCCGCTCTCGCCCGCGTGCCCGGCCGCGTCCTCGGCGGCCTCCGCCTCCCCGGCGACCAGACCGGCGACGCCCACAAGTTCACCCAGCGCCTCGCCAGCCTCGCCAGCGCCGCCGGCGTCACCTTCCGCCACGATGTGGAGATCCAGGCGCTCGACCACGAGGCCGGACGCATCACCGGCGTCCGCATCGCCCCCGCCGGCCCGGTCCCCGCCGCCGGCGGCACGATCTCCGGCCGCCCCGCGCGCCGTGCCGCCGCCGCCGCGCACGAAGTCGTCCAGGCCGACCGCTACGTCCTGGCGCTGGGCAGCTACTCCCCCTTCCTGCTCAAGCCGCTGGGCATCGAGCTGCCGATCTACCCGGTGAAGGGCTACTCCCTCACCCTTCCGGTCACCAACCCCGACGCCGCCCCCGCCTCCACCGTCATGGACGAGACCTACAAGGTCGGCATCACCCGCCTCGGCGACCGCATCCGCGTCGGCGGCACCGCCGAACTCGCAGGCTTCAGCCGCCGGCTCCGCGCCCCCCGCCGCGCCACCCTGGAGCACTCGCTGCGCGACCTGTTCCCCGACGGCGGCGACCTCAACCATGCCAGGTTCTGGACCGGCCTGCGCCCGATGACTCCCGACGGCACCCCCATCGTCGGCGCCACCCGATACCTCAACCTGTTCCTCAACACCGGCCACGGCACCCTGGGCTGGACCATGGCCTGCGGCTCCGGCCGCCTTACCGCCGACCTGGTCTCGGACCGCCGGCCGAACATCGAGCACGAGGACCTCGCGGTGGCGCGCTACCGGTAGGCAGCAAGGCCGGGCTCTGCCCGGACCCGCCAGGGCGAGCCGCCCTGGACCGGCACACGTCCGGGGTGCGGCTGCTGTGATCCCCGCCGAAGGAAGTCGGCATGCCGCTGTTCCATGGCCTCGCGGCCTTCCATCACTCCGGCCGACGAGCAGGGCCGCGTTGACACCGCCGGCCTGGCCGCCCTGCTGCAGCGTCTCGACGCCGCCGGGGTGGATTCGGTGGGCCTGCTCGGCTCCACCGGTACCTACGCCTACCTGAGCCGGCGGGAGCGGCGGCGGGCGGTCGAGGCAGCGGCGGGAGGCCTGGGCGGACGCATCCCCATCATCGTCGGTGTCGGCGCGCTTCGCACCAGCGACGTACAGGACCTGGCACGGGACGCGCAGGCGGCCGGGGCGGACGGGCTGCTGCTCGCGCCGGTGTCCTACATCCCACTCGGCGACGAGGAGGTCTACCAGCACTTCGCCGCCGTCGCGGGAGCCACCGATCTGCCGCTCTGCATCTACAACAATCCGGCCACCACCCACTTCACGTTCAGCGACTCCCTCATCGTGCGATTGAGCACCTTGCCGGGGGTCGTCGCCGTCAAGAACCCGGCGCCGCTGCGCTCCGAAGTGGTGGCGCAGCTCGATTCCCTGCGGCAGCGCCTGCCCGCCGGCTTCGCCATCGGCTACAGCGGCGACTGGAACGCCGCGGGGGCCGTGCTCGCGGGCGGCGTCGCCTGGTACAGCGTGCTTGGCGGCCTGCTGCCCGGCCCTGCGCTGGCGCTGATGCGCGCCGCCGAGGCCGGGGATGCCGAGGCCGTGCGCCGGATCGACGCCACGCTTCAGCCGCTCTGGACCCTGTTCAAGGAGCTGAGCAGCCTGCGTGTGACCTATGCGGCCGCCAACCTTCTCGGCCTGACCGACGCGCAGCCCCCTAGGCCGATCCTGCCGCTGGCAACGCCCGAGCGAGGACGTGTTGAGCGGGCACTGGTTTCGCTGGGCGTCTGATACCAACAGGCCCTGAGCATGACCGCTCAGGCAAGCAAGGCCAGAGGCTCTGCCTCTGCACTCCGCCAAAGGCAAGCCTTTGGAATCCATGTGCTTGAGGAAGAGGTTTCCAAAAGCCCCTGGCCTTTGGCGGGTCTGGGCAGAGCCCAGCCTTGCCTGCTATCGCAGCTCCACGAGCACACCGTCCTGCAGGGTGACCACGCGGTCCATGCGCGCGGCGAGCTCGGTGTTATGGGTCGCGATCAGCGCGGCGGTGCCCTGGTCGCGGGCGGCGTGCATGAGCTCGGCGAACACGTGGTCGGCGGTGGCGACGTCGAGGTTGCCGGTGGGTTCGTCGGCGAGGAGCACACGCGGCGCGTTGGCGAGCGCGCGGGCGATGGCGACGCGCTGCTGCTCGCCGCCGGACAGCTTGCCGGGCAGGTGGCGGGCGCGGTCGGCAAGGCCGAAGGCGGCGAGCAGGCCGTGGGCGCGGGCTTCGGCCTCGCGGCGGCGGCAGCCGGCGATCATCTGCGGCAGCACGATGTTCTCCAGCGCGGTGAACTCGGCGAGCAGGTGGTGGAACTGGTAGACGAAGCCGATGGCGCGGCTGCGGATCTGGGTGCGGTCGTGGTCGGAGAGGGCGCCGGCGTCGCGGCCGGCGACGAGGACGTGCCCCGCGTCCGGGCGTTCGAGCAGGCCGGCGGTGTGCAGCAGGGTGGACTTGCCGGTGCCTGACGGGGCGACGAGCGCGGTGATCTCGCCGGCGCGCAGTTCGAGGTCGACGCCGCGCAGGACGTCGAGCGGGCCGGCCTCGCTGCGGTAGGTCCGGGTGACCCCGCGCAGGGCGAGGGCGATTTCGGTGTCGGCGCGGGCCTGGCCGGGTGCGAAGTCATTCATGGCGGAGCGCCTCGACAGGGTCGGTGCGGGCGGCGCGCCAGCTCGGGTAGAGGGTAGCGAGCAGGGAAAGCACCAGCGCCATGACGATGACCTGGGTGACCTCGGCCCAGTCGAGCTTCGCCGGCAGGTGTTCGAGATAGTACACCTCGGGGTTGAACAGGTCGGTGCCGGTGACGGACTGCAGGGCGAGGCGGATGCGCTCGATGTTGGCGCAGAACAGCACGCCGAGCAGGGTGCCGAGCAGGGTTCCGGTAACGCCCACCGAGGCGCCGCACATCAGGAAGATGCGCAGGATGGCGCCGCGGCCTGCGCCGAGGGTGCGCAGCACGGCGATGTCGCGAGTCTTGTCCTTGACCATCATGATCAGCGAGCTGACGACGTTGAAGGCGGCCACCAGGATAATGAGCGTCAGGATGAGGAACATGACGTTCTGCTCGACCTGGATGGCGGCGAAGAAGCTGTTGTTGCTCTGCGTCCAGTCGACGACGCGGACCGGCGCAGGCTGTGCGCCAGCCGCAGGCGGTGGCGCGGCGGGTGGCGTGGCGAGCGTCTGGGCGAGCGGGACGGGCGTGGCGGCGGGCACGTCGAGGGCGGTGCGGATGGCGCGGGTGACGGGGCCGACTCGCTCGGGGTCGGCGACCATGACCGAGATCTGGGTGGCCTGGCCGGGGCGCTGGAAGAAGGTCTGGGCGGCCGCCAGCGGCAGGAACACGAAGGTGCTGTCGTAGTCGTTCAGGCCGGCCTGGAAGATGGCGGCGACACGGTAGGCGCGGACACGGGGGATGGTGCCGAACGCGGTCGCGGCCCCTTCCGGCGAGACGAGCGTGAGCTTCGAGCCGATGGCGAGGCCGAAACGGTCGGCCATGGTCAGCCCGATGGCGATGCCGTCATTCGCTCCTGCACCGGGGCCACCGGGCCCCGGTGCGCCGAAGCCGTCGAGCGTGCCGGCGCGGATGTTGTCGCTGATCTCGTGCAGGTTGCGCAGGTCCTCGGCGCGGGTGCCGCGGACCAGGCCGCCGGTGCTGCCGCGGTCGGTGCTGAGCAGGACCTGGCCCTCGACGAGGGGGACGGCGGAGGTGACGCCAGGAACGGCGCGGACCTTCTGCAGGATGGCGTCGTAGTTGGAGAGCGAGGCGCCGGAGCTGTAGATCGACAGGTCGCCGTTGAGGCCGAGGATGCGGCCGAGCAGGTCGGACTTGAAGCCGTTCATGACCGACATGACGATGATCAGGGTGGCGACGCCGAGCGCAATGCCGACGAGCGAGAACACCGCGATCACCGAGACGAAACGTTCGCCGCGCCGCGCGCGCAGGTAGCGGCCGGCCACGGCGCGCTCGAAGGCGTTGAACATCAGGCGGAGGCTGCGGCGGAGGTGGTGGCCGCCGCGTCCGCTGCCGGGCGCGGAACCGCGATGCGGGCGAGCGCGTCCTCGACGGACAGCTCGGTGCGCTCGCCCTCCGGCGAGCCGCGGACGCGGCGCTTTAGCTCGACAATGCCGGACTTGGCGCCGCGCGGGCCGACGACAAGCTGCCAGGGGTGACCCATCAGGTCGGCGTCGGCGAACTTGGCGCCGGCCCGCTCGTCGCGCTCGTCGTAGAGCGCGTCGTGGTCGAGCGCGGCATAGAGGCGTTCGCAGATGGCGTCGCAGGCGGCGTCGCCCACGCGCAGGTTGAGAATGGCGGCGCGGAACGGGGCGACGCTCTCGGGCCAGACGATGCCGGCCTCGTCATGGCTGGCCTCGATCAGGGCGCCGACCAGGCGGGAGACGCCGATGCCGTAGCTGCCCATCTCCGGGTGCACCGGCTTGCCGTCCGGGCCGGCGACGGTGAAGCCCATCGGGCGGCTGTACTTGGTGCCGAAGTTGAAGATGTGGCCGACCTCGATGCCGCGGCCCTCGCGCTGGCGCTCGCGGGGCACGGCGGCCCAGGCGGCGGGGTCGTGCATGTCCTCGGTGGCAGCATAGCGTCCGGTGATGCGGTCGTAGAACCCGGCAAGCTCGTGGGCGGCGGGATAGCCGGCGAACGTCGAGAAATCCTCGTGCTCGAACGCCTGGTCGTAGAACACCTGGCTCTCGCCGGTCGGCGCCAGGATGATGAACTCGTGGCTCAGCTCGCCGCCGATCGGGCCGGTATCGGCGCGCATCGGGATCGCCTGCACGCCGAGGCGCTGGAACGTCCGCAGGTAGGCCAGCATCATCCGGCGGTAGCTGACCACGGCTCCGGCATGGTCGAGGTCGACGCTGTAGGCGTCCTTCATCAGGAACTCGCGGCCGCGCATGACGCCGAAGCGCGGGCGGACCTCGTCACGGAACTTCCACTGGATGTGGTACAGGGTCTGCGGCAGCTCGCGGTACGACTTGACCGAGTGCCGCAGGATGTCGGTCAGCACCTCCTCGTTGGTCGGCCCGTACAGCAGGTCGCGCTCGTGGCGGTCCCGCACGCGCAGCATCTCGGGGCCGTAGTCGTCGTAGCGGCCGCTCTCGCGCCACAGGTCGGCGGGCTGGATTGTCGGCATCAGCAGTTCCTGCGCGCCGGCGGCATCCTGTTCTTCCCGCACGATCGTCTCGATGCGGCGCAACACGCGCAGGCCCGCCGGCAGCCAGGCGTAGATGCCGGCGGCACTCTGGCGAACCAGGCCGGCGCGCAGCATCAGCCGGTGCGAGACGATCTGCGCCTCGGCAGGGTTTTCCTTAAGCGTGGGCACGAGGGAGCGGGACAGGCGCATCGGACATCCGGTTCTCTGGAATGCCGGAGGTTACAGCGCGGCGGGTGCGGGAGCCAGGGCGCGCGCTATACTGCGGATCCCTTGCCGCGACAGTCGTGTCGGGGCAAGCGCACCGAAGCCAGCGGCTCGCCTGCAACCTTTGTGCGGCGCACAATCACGCCGGGAAAGAAGTAAACCTATTACAACTTTACAGGTGACAGATACCGACACGGTGATATCAAGAAGGTGGCCCGCATGCATTGCACGCGGGCCAAGTTTGGGGAGGAAACGCCAGTCACACGACCGGACAACAGAGTGTTTGTCCGTCGTAATAATCAGCTTCAAGCCGACTGGCAGTCTATGAAAATCGACCAACTGCACAGAGATTTTGCAGCATCCGCGTGAGATATGCTGCGCCTCTGTGCAGGCTGGCCTGGACCAGCCTAGTCGTCAGGCAGAGCCAGCCAGCCGTGGCGAAAACTTAGCCAGTCGCTGCTGATCACCACAAAACACGCCAGCCAGACCACCGCAGATACCGCCGTCGTCAGCAGCACCGTACGCAGCAGCCGCGGGCGCCGGGGAGCGCCGCGCCAGCCGCTCGCGGGGTCTGCGTCGGCGAGCGGCTGGGCACCCAGCGGCAGCACGGCGAACAGCACGGTCCACCAGATCAGCGCGAACAGCACGAACCCGGTGAACCAGCCCATTCAGACCCGCAGCAGATGGATGTCCACGAGCGGGCGCTTCTGCAGCCGGCGGCCGAGTGCGCGGCGCAGCGCGGACTTGGCGGCGTCGAGCAGCGGCGCATCGTCGCGGCGCAGCGCCTGCGGCAGGCTCTCCAGCGCGGCGACGAACTCCTTTGCCACGCGCAGCGCCTCGGGCTCGTCGGGTTCGAACAGCCCAGGGGCGGTGACCTTGGGGATGCCGCGCACGTGGCCCTCGCTGTCAACCGCGATGGAGGCGATCACCATGCCGTTGAACAGCATGCGCCGGCGCGCCTGCAGCACCCCGCCGTTGATCGGCACCAGGCGGTTGCCGTCGAGCGCCAGGCGGCCGACAGGGGCGGAGTCCACGACCTCGGGGCGGTTGCCGGACAGGCTGAGGATGTCGCCGTCCTCGATCAGGAACGGGATCGCGCCCGCCTCCTGCGCCAGCGCGGCGTGCGAGGACATGTGCCGCCACTCGCCATGCACGGGCACCGAGAACCGCGGGCGGACCAGCTCGTACATGCGACGCAGCTCGTCGCGGGCGGGATGTCCGGAGACGTGCACCAGATGGTCGTCGGCGGTGATGATCCGCACGCCGCGCCGCACCAGGTTGTCCTGCACCACGCCGATGGCGCGCTCGTTGCCGGGGATGGTGCGGCTGCTGAACACCACGGTGTCGCCCGGTCCCATCGCGATGTTGGGGTGGGTGTCCATCGCAATGCGGGCCAGCGCCGAGCGGGGCTCGCCCTGGCTGCCGGTGACCATCATCAGCAGGCTCTCGTCGGGCACCGAGCCGGCCTGGTCCTCGGGCACGAACTCGGTGATGCCGCGCAGGTAGCCGGTCTCGCGCGCACTCTGGTCGAGGTTGCGCAGGGAGCGGCCGACCATGGCGACCGAGCGCCCGGCAGCGCGCGCCGCCAGCGCGATGCTCTCGACGCGGGCGACGTTGCTGGCGAAGCAGGTCACGGCGATGCGGCCGCGGCCGTGCAGGCTCGCGATCAGCTCGGCCATCGAGCTGCGCACGTTGGACTCGGAGCCGGAATGCCCCTCCACCAGGGCGTTGGTGCTGTCGCACACCATCGCCAGCACGCCCTGGTCGCCGAGCGCCTGCAGCGCCGCCTCGTCGGTGGGCGGCCCGACCATCGGGGTGGCGTCGAGCTTCCAGTCGCCGGTGTGCAGCACCACGCCGTGCGGGGTGCGGATGACCAGCGCCTGCGCCTCGGGGATCGAGTGGGCGACGCGGATGAACTGCAGCGAGAACGGCGCCAGGTCGAAGCTGGCGCCGGGCTGGATCACATGGATCTTCACCTCGCTGACGAGCTGCGCCTCGCCAAGCTTGCGGCGCAGCACCGAGGCCGCGAACGGGGTCGCGTAGACCGGGCAGCGCAGCTGGCGCCACAAATGGGCCACGCCGCCGATGTGGTCCTCATGGGCATGGGTGATGACAAGGCCGACCAGCTTGTCGCGCCGCTCGGCAATGAAGGCCGGGTCGGGCATCATCACCTCGACCTCCGGCATCTCCGACCCGCCGAAGCCGATGCCGCAATCGACCGCAAGCCAGTGGCCGTTGCACCGGTACAGGTTCAGGTTCATGCCGATCTCGCCCGTCCCGCCCAGGGGCAGGAAGGCCAAGTCTGCGCTCATCGCGTTCATTAATCGCCTTCAATCAGTCTTGTTCGGTCACGAGACAATATGGGTGTTGGGTTGCGTTGTGCCAACATGCGCAACCCGTCAAGGGTCAGGTCGGGGTCGATGCGCTCCATCACCGTCGTCCCCTCGGAGAACAGCGGCGCCAGTCCCCCCGTGGCCACGACCTTCAGCGGGCGGTCGAACTCGCCCTGGATGCGCGCAACCAGCCCCTCGATCAGGCCGACATAGCCCCAGTAGATGCCGGACTGCATGGCCGGCACCGTCGAGCGGCCGATCACCGCCTGCGGCCGGCCGATGCCGATGCGCGGCAGGCGTGCCGCGGCCTGGTGCAGCGCCTCGATCGACAGGTTGATGCCAGGCGCGATCACGCCGCCGATATATGATCCGTCCTGGTCTACCACGTCGAATGTTGTCGCGGTGCCGAAATCGATCACCACCAGCGGGCCCACGTAGCGCTCGTGCGCGGCCAGCGCGTTGACCAGCCGGTCGGCGCCGACCTCGGCCGGGGTGTCGACGCATATCTTGAAGCCCCAGTGCAGCGTCGAGCGGGCAACCAGCGGCTCCACCTCGAACCAGTCGCGGCACAGCCGGCGCAGATGGTAGAGCGCCGCCGGGACCACGGTGCCGATCACCGCCGCGCTGATCCGTGCGGGGTCGATGCCACGCAGCGCGAGCAGCGCCATCAGCCATACGGCATACTCGTCCGAGGTGCGCTGCGACTCGGTCGCGATGCGGAAATTGCCGACCCAGCGGGTGTCGTCGTGCACCGCGAACACGACGTTGGTGTTGCCGGCGTCGATGACGAGAAGCATACCGGATCAGGCAAGCCAGGCTGGGCGCTGCCCATGGCCTGGAAGCGGGGACCCCCCAGGGGCGAGCCGCCCCGGGACCGGCGCATGTCGGTGCGATCCCGCAACGCGGCCGAAGGATCGCAAAGCGCTCCCAAGTCCCGCATGGTCTGGTCGCAGGTGCCCCGAGGCGCCTTCCAGATGGATTCTCAAGGCCTCGCCTTGAGCGGAGTCCAGAGGCAGAGCCTCTGGCCTTTCTTGCCTGCCTGCCTCGCCCCCCGCGCTCAATTGAACAGCGCCTGCGCCGCGGTTTCTGCGGCCTGGACCACCGGGGCAGGCACCAGGAAGAACAGGAAGGTGAACAGCCCGCCGGCGGTGGCAACGAAGGAGAGCGAGGCGGCGCGGGTGTCGAAGGCATCCTCGGCCTCGTCGAAGTACATCACCTTCACGACACGCAGGTAGTAGTACAGCCCGATGACGCTGGTGAGCACGCCGATGACGGCGAGCGTCCACAGACCGGACTGCACCGCGGCGCGGAACACGAACAGCTTGCCGAAGAAGCCGGACATCGGCGGCACGCCGGCCATGCTGAACATCAGCACGGCCATCGTCAGCGCCAGCATCGGGTCGGTCTTGGCGAGCCCGCCGAGGTCGGCGATGCGTTCCAGCGCGCGGCCGCGTCGGCGCATGGCGATGATGCAGGCGAAGGTGCCTGCGTTCATGAACACGTAGGTGACGAGGTAGATCAGCGTGCCGCGGATGCCGGCCTCGGTGCCGGCGGCCAGCCCGATCAGCGCGTAGCCCATGTGGCCGATCGAGGAGTACGCCATCAGCCGCTTGATGCTGGTCTGGCCGATCGCGGCAAGGCTGCCCAGCAGCATCGAGCAGATCGAGACCAGGATGATGAGCTGCTGCCAGTCGTGCAGGACGTGGCCGAACGGGACGATCATCGCGCGCAGCAGCACCGCGAATGGGGCGACCTTGGGAGCAGTGCTCATGAATGCGGTGACAGGGGTGGGCGCGCCCTCGTAGACGTCGGGCGTCCACATGTGGAACGGCACCGCCGAGAGCTTGAAGGCGAGCCCTGCGACGATGAACACGATGCCGATGACCAGGCCGACATTGGTAGCGCCGCCGGTGGGCTCGGCCAGCGCCTGGGCGATCAGGCCGAACTGCATGGTGCCGGAGAACCCGTAGCATAGCGAGATGCCATACAGCAGCAGGCCGGAGGCGAGCGCGCTGAGCACGAAATACTTGAGGCCGGCTTCCGAGGAACGCACGTCGTCGCGGGCGAACGAACAGAGCACGTAGATCGCGAGCGACTGCAGTTCGAGCCCCATGTACAGGGTCATCAGGCTGGCCGCCTGCGCCATGATCAGCATGCCGATGGTGGAGAACAGCACCAGCAGCGGGAACTCGAAGCGGGCGATGTCCTGCCGCTCGTTGTAGTCGAGCGCAAGAGTGGTGGTGAGCGCGGCGCCGGCGAGGATCAGCACCTGGGCGAAGCGGCTGAAGGCGTCGGAGACGACCAGGCCGCCATAGGCGATGCCGTCAGGCGACTCGATCACCAGGCCCGCGGTGACCAGCAGGGCGGCGAGCACGAGCACGGTGCAGGCGGTGGCCGACTCCTTCGGGCGGGTGACGCCGTAGATCAGGATCAGCAGGCCGAGGACGGCGAGCACGATCTCAGGCAGCGCGAGCGCCCAGTGCGAGAGGCCGCCGACCGAGGGTCCGGCGCCGGCAAGCGGCTGGCCGGCGATCAGGCCCGGATTCACCGAGGCGGCGGCGTGGCCGCCGGCAAGCGGCGACAGCGTGGCAGGGACCGCGGCTGTGCTGGCTGGGTTCATCGGGCCGGCTCCGCCGTCGGGGTGGCAGGCATCGCCGTCAGTTCGGGGACAGCCGCCATATCGGGGACAGCCTGGGCGAGGTGGTCGGTGCCCGGCAACCCGAGTGCCGCCTCGTGGTGCCCGACCATCGAGTCGACGCTGGCGCCGAAGAACTGCGTGAAGCTGCTGGGATAGACACCCATCCACAGGGTGAGCACCACGAGCGGGGCGAAGATGCCGATCTCTCGCGGCGACAGGTCGAGCAGTCCGCGCAGGTCGTCGCGGGTCAGGCGGCCGAAGATGACGCGCCGATACAGATACAGGCCGTAGACCGCGCCGAGCACCATGCCGAAGCTGCCGAGCAGAGCCAGCCAGAGACTGACCCGGAAGGCGCCGACCAGCACGAGGAACTCGCCGACGAAGCCGGAGGTGCCGGGCAGGCCGATGTTGCCCATGGTGAACACCATGAACACCGCGGCATACAGCGGCATGGTGACGGCAAGCCCGCCGTAGCGGGCGATCTCGCGGGTGTGCAGCCGGTCGTAGACGACGCCGACGCAGAGGAACATCGCCGCCGAGACGATGCCGTGGCTGAGCATGAGGAACAGCGCCCCCTCGATGCCCTGCACGTCGAAGGTGAAGATGCCGATGACGACAACCCCCATGTGCGCAATCGAGGAGTAGGCGATCAGCTTCTTCATGTCGGTCTGCGCAAAGGCGACGAGCGAGGTGTAGATCACCGCGATCACGCCGAGCGCGAACATCAGCGGCGCGAACTGCTGCGCGGCATGCGGCAGCATCGGCACGGAGAAGCGCAGGAACCCGTATGCGCCGATCTTGAGCAGCACGCCGGCAAGGATGACCGAACCGGCGGTCGGCGCCTCGACGTGGGCATCGGGCAGCCAGGTATGCACCGGCCACATCGGCACCTTGACCGCGAAGGAGGCAAGAAAGGCGAGGAACAGCCAGGTCTGCATCCGCGGCGAGAAGCTGTATGCGAGCAGCGTCGGGATGTCGGTGGTGCCGACGGTGAACCACATCGCCAGCAGGGCGAGCAGCATCAGCACCGACCCCGCGAAGGTGTAGAGGAAGAACTTGAACGAGGCATAGACCCGCCGCGTGCCGCCCCAGACCCCGATGATGAGATACATCGGGATCAGCACGCCCTCGAAGAACATGTAGAACACGATGAAGTCCGTCGCCGAGAACATGCCGACCATCATGGTCTCTAGCACCAGGAACGCGATCATGTACTCGCGGACCCGGAAGTGCACGGACTCCCAGCTGGCAAGAATGCAGATCGGCGTGAGCGCGGTCGAGAGCAGGACAAGCAGCACGCTGATGCCGTCGACGCCCATGCCGTAGCCGACGCGGAACTCCGGCAGCCAGGTGGCGTGCTCGACGAACTGGTAGCCGGGCTGCGACGGATCGAAGCGGACCCACAGCACCAGCGAGATCACGAACACCACGAGGCTGGTCCACAGCGCGGCCCAGCGGGCATTGCTGGCGACGACTTCCGGGGCGCCGCGCACCGACATGATGAACCCGCAGCCGAGCAGCGGCAGGAAGGTGATGAGGGAGAGGATCGGGAAGCCCGCGGCGTTGGCGGCGTTCATGAGGACGGCGGCCTAGCGCGTCAGGAGGAAGATGCTGACCAGGCCCACGAGGCCGATCAGCATGGTGAAGGCGTACACCGCGATCGACCCGGTCTGGATGCGCACGACCTGGCGCGAGCCGTTGGTGGTGAGCAGAGCCAGGCCGTTGGGGAAGCCGTCGATGATCCGCTCGTCGCCGACGTGCCACAGCTCGCGGGCCAGCCACTTCGCCGGGCGGACGAAGCTGCGGTCGTACAGCTCGTCGAAATACCACTTGTTGAGCAGGAACAGGTAGAGCGGGCGCAACCGCGTGGCGAGCTGCGTCGGCAGCGCGGGGCGGACCATGTACATCGCGTAGGCCAGCGCAATCCCGCCGAGCCCCATGACGGTGGGCAACAGGGCGATCAGCGTGGGGACGTGCTCGGCCGACAGCAGGACATGGTTGTTCGGGCCGGAGAAGATCGCGCCGCGCCAGAACCAGCCCTGGTCCTCGCCGATGAACAACGACTTCAACAGCAGCCCGGCGAACACCGCGCCGACCGCGAGCAGCACCAGCGGGCCCCACATCCAGACCGGGCTCTCATGGGCACGCGCACGCTTCTCGGGGTCGTACGGCTCGCCGTGGAAGGTGAGGATGAGCAGGCGCCAGGAATAGAACGCGGTGAGAAAGGCGGCGATGGTGCCGAGCGTGAAGGCGTACAGGCCGACGCCGGTGTCGGCAGCCCAGGCGCTCTCCAGGATGGCGTCCTTGGACCAGTAGCCGGCGAACGGGTAGATGCCGCCGAGCGCCAGGCTGCCGGCCCACATGCAGACGTAGGTGATCGGGATCTTCCGCCACAGCCCGCCCATGCGGAACATGTCCTGCTCGTCGTGCATCGCGTGGATCACCGAGCCGGCGCAGAGGAACAGCAGCGCCTTGAAGAAGGCATGAGTGAACAGATGGAACATCGAGGCCTGGAACGCGCCGACGCCGGCGGCCATGAACATGTAGCCGAGTTGCGAGCAGGTGCTGTAGGCGATCACGCGCTTGATGTCGGGCTGCACCACGGCGACGGTCGCCGCGAAGAAGCAGGTCGTGCCGCCGACGAAGGTGACCATCTCCAGCGCGCCGGGCGCGAACTCCAGGATCGGCGACATGCGGCTGACCAGGAACACCCCGGCGGTGACCATGGTGGCGGCATGGATCAGCGCGGACACCGGCGTCGGGCCCTCCATCGCGTCGGGCAGCCAGGTGTGCAGGAAGATCTGCGCCGACTTGCCCATCGCGCCGATGAACAGCAGCACGCCGATCACCTCGTAGGCGCGGAAGGAGGTGCCGAACACCCGGTAGGTGGCGTCCATGTGGTCCGCCACGTGGGCGAAGATGGTGGGGAAGTCGATGGCGCCGAACAGCAGGAACACCAGCGCGATGCCGACTGCGAACGACAGGTCGCCGACGCGGTTGACCACCATCGCCTTGATCGCAGCCGCATTGGCCGACGGCCGGTCGTACCAGTAGCCGATCAGCAGGTAGCTCGCGAGGCCCACGCCCTCCCAGCCGAAGAACAGCTGCAGCAGGTTGTCCGCGCTGACCAGCGCCAGCATCGCGAAGCTGAACAGGCTGAGGTAGGAGAAGAACCGGTAGGTCGGCTGCTGCTCGTGGCCCATGTAGCCGACGCTGTAGACGTGCACCAGCGTGGCGACGACGGTCACCATGGCAACCATGGAGATCGACATGGTGTCCTGGTGCAGGTCCCAGCCGACCTGGAAGGTTCCGACATCCATCCAGGTGGCGATGGACAGCGCGCCGGGAACGCCGCCGTCCCAGACGTAGCCGACCCAGTTCAACGTGCCGCACGCCGCGGCCACGCCCATCAGCAGGATAGTGACCGCCTGGGCCGCCCTGTCGCCGATGGCGCGGCCGAGCAGCCCTGCGATCAGCGAGCCGAGCAGCGGGGCGAACACGGCGGTCGCGTAGAGCATCCTCAGCCCTTCATCAGGTTCACGTCCTCGACCTGGATCGAGCCGCGGTTGCGGAAGTAGGTCACGACGATGGCCAGGCCGATCGCGGCCTCGGCGGCGGCGACGGTGAGCACGAACATCGCGAACACCTGGCCGGCGAGGTCGCCGAGCGCCGCGGAGAACGCCACCAGGTTGATGTTGACCGCGAGCAGGATCAGCTCGATCGACATCAGGATGACGATGACGTTCTTCCGGTTGAGGAAGATGCCGAATATGCCCAGCACCAGCAGGATCGCGCCGACCGCGAGATAGTGGCCCAGCGTCACTGTCATCACGGCACCAGGCATCAGGTGTGGCCTCCATGCCGCTCGTGGTCGGCGACGACGGCCTCCGGGGTAGGGTGGTCGCCATGGGCGTCGCCGTGGGGTGCGAGGATCGCCGGGTGGCGCTGCCGTTCGGGTTCAGGCAGCGGGCGCAGGATCGTGCCCACGCCCTCGCCGATCGGCGCGCGGACCATCGACAGCGTGGTGGCGGGGTCGCGGGCCTGCTGGCGGGCGATGTCCTGGTGGCGCGACGTGTTGCGCTCGCGCAGGGTAAGCACGATGGCGCCGATCATCGCGACCAGCAGGATCAGCCCGCTCACCTGGAACAGGAACGCATAGTCGGTATACAGCACCCGGCCGATCGCCGCGGTATTCGACACGCCCGCCGGCATCGCCGACAGGCGGAGTGCGGCGTTGCTGGGCGAGATCTGCCAGCCGAGCAGGAATATCCCCAGCTCGACCAGCAGGATGACGCCGACGGCGGCGCCGACCGGTGTGTAGCGCTGGAAGCCCTCGCGCAACTCGGTGAAGTTCACGTCGAGCATCATCACGACGAACAGGAACAGCACCGCCACCGCGCCGACGTAGACGATCACCAGGATGAAGGCGAGGAACTCGGCGCCGGCAAGTAGGAAGAGCCCGGCCGCGTTGAAGAACGCGAGGATCAGGAACAGCACCGAGTGGACGGGATTGCGCGAGGTGACGACCGCCGCAGCCGACAGTACCAGGATCGTCGCGAAAACATACCAGAACAGCGTGGCGATCAACGGCGCGGGTCCTCGGGCGTGCGGGTCATCTCAGCGATACGGGGCGTCGAGCTCGAGCCGCTTGGCCAGCTCGACCTCCCAGCGGTCGCCGTTGGCGAGCAGCTTGGTCTTGTCGTAGAGCAGCTCCTCGCGGGTCTCGGTGGCGAATTCGAGGTTCGGCCCCTCGACGATCGCGTCGACCGGGCACGACTCCTCGCACAGCCCGCAGTAGATGCACTTGGTCATGTCGATGTCGTAGCGCGTCGTCCGCCTGCTGCCATCCTCGCGCGGCTCCGCCTCGATGGTGATCGCCAGCGCCGGACACACCGCCTCGCACAGCTTGCAGGCGATGCAGCGCTCCTCGCCGTTCGGGTAGCGGCGTAATGCGTGCTCGCCCTTGAAGCGCGGGCTCAGCGGATTCTTCTCGAACGGGTAGTTGATCGTCACCTTCGGCTTGAACAGGTAGCTGAAGGTCAACCCCATGCCGGCGAGCAGCTCGCCCAGCAGCAGGCTTCGCGCGGTGCGATCCAGGAACGCCATCGTCAACCCCTACGTCCTGCGGGCGGGATATACCGCGCCGCACCGTCCGGCAAGCAAGCCGCAGGCAAGCAAGGGTGGGCTCTGCCCAGACCCGCCAAAGGCCGGAGGCCTTTGGAAACCATTTACCCAGATAGACATTGTTCTCAGGCCTCGCCCGGGAACTTGGCGCTTCGAGCTTCTTTCATGAGGATTCTCAAGGCTTGGCCTTGAGCGGAGTCCAGAGGCAGAGCCTCTGGCCTTCCTGCCTGCTACGCCCCGTCCGGCAGCCACCCCATCGCCATCAGCACGCTGGCGGTCAGCACGAGCCAGAACAGCGACAGCGGCAGGAACACCTTCCAGCCCAGCCGCATCAGCTGGTCGTACCGGAAGCGCGGGAACGTGGCGCGCACCCAGACGAACATGAACATCACGAACGCGATCTTGAGCAAAAACCACACCGTCCCGGGCACGAAGGTGAGCCCCAGCGGCGCCTGCCACCCGCCCAGGAACAGGATCGAGGTCATCGCGCTCATCAGGAACATGTTGGCGTATTCGCCGAGGAAGAACAGGCCGAACGACATGGCGCTGTATTCGACCATGAAGCCGGCGACGATCTCGCTCTCGCCCTCGGCAAGGTCGAACGGCGCACGGTTGGTCTCGGCCAGCGATGAGATGAAGAACACCACGAACATCGGCAGCAGCGGGATGCAGAACCACACACGGGACTGCGCGCGGACGATGTCGTTGAGGTTGAGGCTGCCCACACACAGCAGCACGCAGACGATCACCAGGCCGATGGACACCTCGTAGCTGACCATCTGCGCCGCCGAGCGCAACGCGCCGAGGAAGGCGTACTTGGAGTTGCTGGCCCAGCCGGCGATGATGATGCCGTAGACGCCGAGCGAGCTGATCGCGAACAGGTAGAGCACGCCCACGTTGATGTTGGCGATCGCCCAGCCGTCGCCCAGCGGGATCACCGCCCAGGCGATCATCGCCAGGACGAAGGTCAGCACCGGGGCGAGCAGGAACAGCACGCGGTTGGCGCCGGTGGGAACGACGGTCTCCTTCATCACCATCTTGATGGCGTCGGCGAACGGCTGCCACAGCCCGAACGGCCCGACCACGTTCGGGCCCTTGCGCATCTGCATGCCGGCGAGGATCTTGCGCTCGGCGTAGGTCATGAAGGCGACGCTGACCATCAGCGGCACCATGATGGCAACTGTCTCGGCCAGCGTCAGCGCGAACTGGCCGGGCAGGGTGTGATAGAAGAAGTTCGCCACGCCGGGTCTACTCCGCGGCCTGCCGGAGGGCCGGGCGGGTCAGGGTCTCGGTGCACTCGGCCATGGTCGGGCTCGCGCGGCTGATCGGGTTGGTCTGGTAGTAGTCGGCGATCGCGGGGACGAACGGCGCCGTGCCGATCGGCTGCGCGCCCACCGGCAATACGGCATGCGGGCCGGTGCGCTCCGCCGCGCCGAACCGCGGCAGGCCCTCGCGGGCGAATACCGGATTGACCGCCGCAAGCCGGGTGCGCAGCGCGTCGATGTCGTCGTACGGCAGGGCGTGGCCCGCCACCTCGCTGAATGCGCGCAGGATGCGCCAGTCCTCGCGGGCGTCACCGGGCGGGAACACCGAGCGCAGGCCGCGCTGCACCCGGCCCTCGGTGTTGACCCAGGTGCCGGGCTTCTCGACGTAGGCGGCGCCGGGCAGGATGACGTCGGCGCGGGCGGCACCGCGGTCGCCGTGGTGGCCCTGGTAGACCACGAAGGTGTCCGCCCCGATCCGCGCGGTGTCGAACTCGTCCGCACCCAGCAGCCACAGCAGGTCGACGCCGCCGCCCATCATCGCCGCGAGGTCGCGGCCGGCGGCGCCTGCCGCGGCGAGGCCGGTGCTGCTGCCCGGCAGGAAGCCGAGGTCGAGCCCGCCCACCCGGCCGGCCGCAGTGTGCAGCACGTTGAAGCCGTGCCAGTCCGGCTCCAGCGCCCCCATCGCACCGGCGAGCGACCAGCAGGCGGCAAGGATCGCCGCGCCGTCGGGGCGCGCCAGGGCCGCCTGCCCCACGATGATCATCGGTCGCTTCGCGGTGAGCAGCACGTTGGCGAATACCCCGGCACCGTCAGGCTGCGAGGCGTCGAGCACGTTCGCCAGCGCGCCCGGGCCGTCGCCAAGCCAGGCGACCGGGTAGGTCAGGTCCCAGCGCGCGCCGATCGCGCCGATCGCGACACCGGTGCCGGAAAGGTAGCGCTTGCGGATGCGCGCGTTGAGCACCGGCGCCTCGTGGCGCGGGTTGGTGCCGACGAGGAGAATGGCGTCGGCCTCCTCGATCCCGGCGATCGTGGTGTTGAAGGTGTAGAACTCGCGCCGGCTCGCATCGAGCGCCGCGCCGTCCTGCCGGCAATCGAGGTTGGACGAGCCGAGCGCGTGCATGAGGTCGCGCAGCGCCAGCATGCTCTCGGCGTCGCACAGGTCGCCGGCGATGGCGCCGATGCGCTCGCCGGCAAGGCCGTGCAGGCGGGCGGCGATCGCCGCGAACGCCTCGCCCCAGCCGGCAGGCTTCAGCGTGCCGTCGCGGCGCACCCAGGGACGATCGAGGCGGCGGCGCTTGAGCCCGTCGATCGAGTGGCGCGACTTGTCGCCGAGCCATTCCTCGTTCACCGCGTCGTTGGTGCGCGGCAGGATGCGCAGCACCTCCGGCCCGCGGGCGTCGATGCGGATCGACGAGCCCACCGCGTCGAGCGCGTCGACGCCGTCGGCGTGGGTCAGCTCCCAGGGTCTGGCCACGAAGGCGTACGGCTTGGAGGTGAGCGCGCCCACCGGGCAGATGTCGACGAGGTTGCCGGACAGCTCCGAGGTCAGCGCCTTTTCCACGTAGGTGCCGATCTCCATGCCCTCGCCGCGCGACGTGGCGCCCAGCTCCGGCACGCCGGCCACCTCGGTGGCGAAGCGCACGCAGCGGGTGCACTGGATGCAGCGGGTCATGATCGTCTTCACGATCGGGCCGAGGTACTTGTCCTTCACCACGCGCTTGTTCTCGGCGTAGCGGGAATGGTCCATGCCGTAGCCGTAGGCCTGGTCCTGCAGGTCGCACTCGCCGCCCTGGTCGCAGATCGGGCAGTCCAGCGGGTGGTTGATGAGCAGGAACTCCATCACCCCGCGCCGCGCCCGGCGCACCATCTCGCTGTCGGTGTGGACAACCATGTTCTCGGCAACCGGATAGGAACACGACGCAACCGGCTTGGGCGCCTTTTCCACCTCGACCAGGCACATCCGACAGTTGCCGGCGACCGACAGCAGCTCATGGTAGCAGAACCGCGGGATCTCGCGGCCGACGGCCTCGCAGGCCTGCAGCACCGAGCTGCCGGCGGGAACCTCGACCTCGGTGCCGTCGATCGTGAGCCTGGTCATTGGTCTGGACCCTCAGGAGAAAGGCCAGGGCTTTGCCCTGGACCCACCAAAGGCCCGAGGCCTTTGGAAACCACTATCTCAGTCCTGCGGCACGACGCCTCGGGCGGTGCCGCTACGTGTGCCGGCGCGCCCTGGCGGGTCCGGGCAGAGCCCGGCCTGGCTTCCTACTCCGCCGCCATCGGCAGGTTCGCCGGCGTCGGCGCGACCCGGACGCCCCCCTGCCGCGCCTTGCGCGCCGCGATACGCTCCTCGATCACCGGGCGGAAGTTGCGGATCAGCCCCTGCACCGGCCACGCGGCGCCGTCGGCCAGCGCGCAGATGGTGTGGCCCTCGATCTGCCGGCTGACCTGGTCGAGCATGTCGATCTCCTCGACCTCGGCGCGCCCCTCCACCATGCGGTCGAGGATGCGCATCATCCACCCCAGGCCCTCGCGGCACGGGGTGCACTGCCCGCAGGTCTCGTGCTTGTAGAAATGCGCGAGGTTGGCGATGGCCTTGATGACGTCGGTCGACTTGTCGAGCACGATGACGGCGGCGGTACCCAGCGCGCTCTTGGCGTCGCGCAGGCTGTCGAAGTCCATCAGCACGTCGTCGCAGGCGTCCGCGGCAAGGATCGGAGTGGACGAGCCGCCGGGGATGATGCCCAGCAGGTTGTCCCAGCCGCCGCGCACTCCGCCGCAGTGGCGGTCGATGAGCTCGCGCAACGGGATGCTCATCTCCTCCTCGACGTTGCACGGCCTGTTCACATGCCCGGAGATCGAGAAGATCTTGGTGCCGGTGTTCTTCGGCCGCCCGAAGCCGGAGAACCAGGCGGCGCCGCGACGCAGGATGGTGGGCGCGGTGGCGATGGTCTCGACGTTGTTGACGGTGGTCGGGCAGCCATACAGGCCGACGGCGGCGGGAAACGGCGGCTTGAGCCGGGGCATGCCCTTCTTGCCCTCCAGGCTCTCCAGCAGCGCGGTCTCCTCGCCACAGATATACGCGCCGGCGCCGCGGTGCAGATACAGCTCGAAATCCCAGCCCGACCCGCAGGCGTTCGGCCCGATCAGCCCGGAGGCGTACGCCTCGTCGACGGCGACCTGCAGGTTGAGGTGCTCGTTGTAGTACTCGCCGCGGATGTAGATGTAGCAGGCGTGCGCACCCATCGCGAACGAGGCGATCAGGCAGCCCTCGACCAGCTTCTGCGGGTCGTGCCGCATGATCTCGCGGTCCTTGCAGGTGCCGGGCTCGCTCTCGTCGGCGTTGACCACGAGGTAGTGCGGGCGGCCGTCGGACTGCTTCGGCATGAACGACCACTTCATGCCGGTGGGGAACCCGGCGCCGCCGCGACCCCGCAGGCCGGACGCCTTCATCTCGTCGACGATGGCATCGCGGCCGCGCGCGAGGATGGCGGCGGTGCCGTCCCAGTCGCCGCGTTTCCGCGCCGACGCCAGGTGCCAGTCGTGCAGGCCGTACAGGTTGGTGAAGATGCGGTCGCGGTCGTTCAGCATCAGGCTTGCCTTCCGTGCGGCGTGCCGGCGCCGTCGCCGGCGGGGCCGCGTCCCTCGTAGCCGGGGCCGGTCAGTTCGAGCAGGGTGAGCGGCCCCCCTTCGGGCGCCGAGCCCTGGCGGCCGATCAGCGAGCCGGCGGGCGGCGGGGCGTCGCCGCGCTTGAGCGACAGCAGCAGCGCCTCGGTAAGCGCGCCGCTGGCGTCCTCGTAGTAGTCGTCGTTGATCTGCAGGATGGGCGCGTTGGCGCAGCCGCCGAGGCACTCGACCGAGGTCATGGTGAACAGCCCGTCGGCGCTGGTCTCGCCGAAGCCCGCGATGCCGGCGACGCGCTTGCAGGCGTCGGTGACGTCGTCCGAGCCGCGCAGCCAGCACGGCGCGGTGGTGCAGACCTGCAGGTGGTAGCGGCCGACCGGCGTGGTGTTGAACATCAGGTAGAAGGTCGCGACCTCATAGACGCGGATCGGCGCCATGCCGAGGCGGTGCGCCACCGTGTCCATGGCCGCGCGTGGCACCCAGGCGCTGCCGGTCTGGCGACGCAGCTGGTTCTGCACCTCGTACAGCAGCGGGATGACGCCGCTGGCCTGGCGACCCGGCGGGTACTTGGCGAGCAGCGGGCCGATATGCGCCTCGCTCTCGGCATCGAAGGCGAAGTGGTCGGGCTCGTCGCGGTGCGGTCCGGGAGCGCCGCCGCCCATCACCTCGGCGGAGAACGCACCCGTCGCCGGGCGCGGGCCGGCCTGGCCCGGCGGGTTGGTGGCGAGGCCCCCGAGGGCCGGGCCGCGCAGGCCGGAATCGGCGATGACCGCCCCGCCGGGGACGCCGACCGGAACGCCCGGATGCGGGCTGCCGCCCGTGGCGGTGCTGCCGACCCCGCCGGAGCGGCCGCCCTCGGTGGGACGGGCGGGGTCGCGGGGTCCGCCGACGCCGGAGCCGCTCATCAGCGGTCGATCTCGCCGAACACCAGGTCGAGCGACCCGATGCAGGCGACCGCGTCGGCGAGCATGTGACGGCGGCTCATGAACTCGAGCGCCTGCAGGTGGGCAAAGCCGGTCGGGCGCACCTTGCAGCGGTACGGGCGGTTGCTGCCGTCGGCCACCAGGTAGACGCCGAACTCGCCTTTCGGGCTCTCGGTCGCAGTGTAGGTGGCGCCGGCGGGAACATGGTAGCCCTCGGTGAACAGCTTGAAGTGGTGGATCAGCGCCTCCATCGAGCGCTTCATGTCCTCGCGCCGCGGCGGCGAGATCTTGTGGTCCTGCACCTTGACCGGGCCGGGGCGCATGCGGTCGAGGCACTGGCGGATGATGCGCACGCTCTCGCGCATCTCCTCCATGCGCACGAGATAGCGGTCGTAGCAGTCACCGTTGCGGGTGACCGGGATGTCGAACTCGACCTCGGCGTACTTGTCGTACGGCTGGCTGCGGCGCAGGTCCCACGGCACGCCGGAGGCGCGCAGGCAGGGCCCGGTAAAGCCCCAGGCGAGCGCCTGCTCGGCGCTCATGATGCCGATGTCGACGGTGCGCTGCTTCCAGATGCGGTTGCCGGTCAGCAGGCTGGACAGGTCGTCGATGAACCTTGGGAAGCTCTCGGCCCACTGCGCGATGCGGTCCGCCAGACCGGCGGGCAGGTCCTTGGAGACGCCGCCCGGGCGAAAGTAGTTGGCGTGCAGCCGTGCGCCAGAGGCCTGCTCGTAGAACTCCATCAGCTTCTCGCGCTCCTCGTGGCCCCAGAGCACCGGGGTGAGGGCACCGACGTCGAGCGCGTACGTGGTGATGTTGAGCAGGTGGTTCAGCACCCGGGTAATCTCGGCGAACATCGTGCGGATCCACTGCGCACGCTCGGGTGCCGCCACGCCGAGCAGCTTCTCGGTGGCCAGCGCGAAACTGTGCTCCATGCACATCGGCGACACGTAGTCCAGACGGTCGAAATACGGCAGCGCCTGCATGTAGGTCTTGTACTCGATCAGCTTCTCGGTGCCGCGGTGCAGCAGGCCGATATGCGGGTCGGCCCGCTCGACGACCTCGCCGTCCATCTCGATCACCAGGCGCAGCACGCCATGCGCGGCCGGGTGCTGCGGGCCGAAGTTCATCGCATGGCTGTCGATCTCGACGGTCTTGCGCAAGCCCGAACCGGTCTCCGCGGCCTGCTCGGACGGTGTCGGGCCGGCAGCACCCGGAGCGGAGGCGGGGCGGACGAAGTCGGGATGCGCGCCCGGATTGGGGGCGGTGACCTCGGGAAGGTCGGGGCGCTCGATGACGCTGCTCATGGCTTGGCTCCAGGGATCGGTGCCGTAGGGGAGGCAAGGCCGGGGGCGGACGCGCTGGCCGAGGCCTGGCGGGCCACGTGCGCCTTCTCGTCTCCCGGCAGCGTCACCATGCCTTCCCAAGGGGATATGGCGTCGAAGTTGCGGAAATCCTGCGGCAGGCGGACGCGCTCGTTGATCACCGCCTTGCGGTCCTCGTCGTAGCGGACCTCGACATGCCCGGTCAGCGGGAAGTCCTTGCGCAGCGGATGGCCCTCGAAGCCGTAGTCGGTGAGGATGCGGCGCAGGTCGGGCTGGCCGGAGAAGCGGATGCCGAACAGGTCCCAGGCCTCGCGCTCCCACCAGGTGGCGCAGGGCCACAGCTCGTGGACGGAGGGCACCGGCTGGATCTCGTCGGTGCGGACGATGACACGGACCCGCTGGTTCAGGCTGACGGAGAGCAGGTTGTAGACCACCTCGAAGCGCTCGGCGCGCTCCGGCCAGTCGACGCCGCACAGATCCATCAGCTGCTCGCAGGCGCAGCGCGGGTCGTCGCGCAGGAACAGCATCAGCCGGATCAGCACGTCGCGCGAGGCATGCACCACCAGCTCGCCATGCTCCAGCGCCGCTGCCGAGACGCCCGGAGTGCCGGTGGCGAGCAGGACGGCCAGAGACTCCAGCCTCGCGGCCTGCGCGGCGGACAGGCCGCCCTGCGGTGCTGCGGGGACGAAGCCGGTGAGGGTGCGGTCGATGGCGCGCACCCCGGGCGGCTTGCCGGCCTCCGAGGCGGCGGCGGGCGCGGAATCAGCCACGCAGGATGGTCCCGGTGCGGCGGATCTTCTTCTGCAGCTGCATGATGCCGTAGACCAGCGCCTCCGCGGTGGGTGGGCAGCCGGGGACGTAGATGTCGACCGGCACGATGCGGTCGCAGCCGCGGACCACCGAGTACGAGTAGTGGTAGTAGCCGCCGCCGTTGGCGCAGGAGCCCATCGAGATCACCCAGCGCGGCTCCGGCATCTGGTCGTAGACCTTGCGCAAAGCGGGGGCCATCTTGTTGGTCAGCGTGCCGGCCACGATCATCACGTCGCTCTGGCGCGGGCTGGCGCGCGGGATGACGCCGAAGCGATCGAGGTCGAAGCGCGGCATGTAGGCGTGGATCATCTCCACCGCGCAGCAGGCCAGGCCGAAGGTCATCGGCCACAGGCTGCCGGTACGCGCCCAGTTCACCAGCTTGTCGACATTGGCGACCACGAAGCCCTTGTCGGTGATCTCGCCGGTGATTCCGCGCACCACGGCATCCTGTTCCAAACCGGGCGCCAGAGCCTCCCGGTTCCAGGCCATGGCGTCGGGCGAGGCGGCAGTCTCGAAGGCACTCATCGCGCGGGTCCTATCGTTGCGCCAAGCCGCACATGCTGCGCCGGGCGGCCGGAAGCCATGTCGGTGCGGAGCGCCGTTCCTACTGCCAGTCCAGCGCGCCCTTGCACCACTCGTAGATGAAGCCGGCGGTCAGGACGGCAAGGAACATCATCATCGAGAAGAAGCCGAACACCCCGATGTGCGAGAGGCTGACCGCCCAGGGGAACAGGAACGCCACCTCCAGGTCGAAGATGATGAACAGGATGGCAACCAGGTAGAACCGCACGTCGAAGCGCCGGCGCGCGTCGTCAAACGGCTCGAACCCGCACTCGTAGGCCGAAAGCTTCTCGGCGTAGGGCTTCTGCCGCGCGGCGAGCAGCGAACCACCGAGCATGGCGCCCGCGATCAGCACCGCCAGCCCCAGGAATACCGCGATCGGAAAGTAGTTGGCCAGCAGGTCCTGCACGACAGCCTCCGCACGTCCGGGATTGCGCAGGCGACACCAACCGCGTGCTGCCCGCACCCACAATCCTACGCTGCAACCGCGCTTCCCGCCAGGAGGGGGCCACCGGCATGCAGCCGCATCTGTGCAGTCGTAAGCAGTCCGGCGAGGGCAGGCGCGGACCAGGGCTCGGGCTGGTAACAGGCTGCATGGCGCGAGTGACGGGGCTCGAACCCGCGACCTCCGGCGTGACAGGCCGGCGCTCTAACCAACTGAGCTACACCCGCAGCGAGGCGCCAGATACGGCCCGGGCGGGCGGGCGTCAAGCTTGCGTTGCCGGGATAGGCAGGGGTTCTGCCCCTGGACGCCGCTGGGCCCTTGAGGCCCCAGACCCACACGCATCGGACACCCCGGCCGCAGGAAGAGAACACCAAGAAGGGTTCCGAAAGCCTACGCCAGCGGCGGGCCTTCGACGGCCCGGGCAAAGCCTGGCGTTGCTTAGGCGCGTGGAATGGGCGGTGACGGGATCGAACCGCCGACCCTCTCGGTGTAAACGAGACGCTCTACCGCTGAGCTAACCGCCCGGAGCGGCAGCCGCGGGAGCGACCACCTGCTTGAAGATACGCGCCGGCCTGAAGCGGACCGAGCTGGTCTCCGGCAGGTCGATGACCTCTCCGGTGCGCGGGTTGCGGCCCTTGGCGGCCTTGCGCCGGGTCGGCATGAAGGTGCCGAAGCCGCTCAGGCGCACCTCGCTGCCCTGCTGCAGCGCCGCCTCGATCGCGGCCAGTGCGGCCTCGACCGCCTCGGCCGCCTTGGTACGCGGCAGTTCGGCCGCTCCCGCCACCGCGTCGACCAGCTCCGCCTTGTTCATTCCGCCCCCTGCCCACGCGCCCGGAGCGGAACCTGGGGTCCCGGCCCGTCGTCCGTGTGGCGCCGCATCCGTGGCGCCCCTCTAGCGCAAAGCCGTCCGCCCACGCCACGTCAATGCGGCAGCGGCGCCGCCTGGGCCGACGCAGGCAGCGCCGCAGGCTCGGGCGGCTCCACCCAGTCGATCGGCTCCGGCTTGCGCACCAGGGCCTGGCTGATGACCTCGTCGGCATGGCTGACCGCGATCAGGGTGATCGCCTTCTTCACCGAGTCCGGAATGTCGGCGAGATCCTTCTCGTTCTCCTTGGGGTAGAACACGGTGGTGATGCCGGCGCGCAGGGCCGCAAGCAGCTTTTCCTTCAGGCCACCGATCGGCAGCACGCGGCCGCGCAGGGTGATCTCGCCGGTCATCGCGACGTCGCGCCGCACCGCGATCCCGGTCATGATCGAGACCACGCTGACCGCCATCGCCACGCCGGCGGACGGCCCGTCCTTGGGCGTGGCGCCCTCGGGGACATGGACGTGGACGTCGCGCTTCTCGAACAGCGTCGGCTTGATGCCGAAGCTGGCTGCACGGCTGCGTACGTAGGACAGCGCCGCGGAGACGCTCTCCTGCATGACGTCGCCAAGCTTGCCGGTGTTCTTCACGTTGCCCTTGCCGGGCAGCAGCACGCTCTCGATCGAGAGGATCTCGCCGCCGACCTCGGTCCAGGCCAGGCCGGTGACGACGCCCACCATGTCCTCGCTTTCGGTCTCGCCGTAGCGGAACCGCTTCACGCCCGCGTACTTCTCAAGGTTCTTGCGGGTGATGGCGACCCGACGGGTCTTGGAGGTCACGATCTCCTTGACCGCCTTGCGCGCGAGATTGGCGATCTCGCGCTCCAGCGAGCGAACCCCGGCCTCGCGGGTGTAGTAGCGCACCAGGTCGCGCAGGGCATCCTCGTTCAGCGACCACTCCTCGGGCTTCAGGCCGTTGGCCTCGGCCTGCTTGGCAAGCAGGTGGCGCTTGGCGATCTCGACCTTCTCGTCCTCGGTGTAGCCGGCGATGCGGATGATCTCCATGCGGTCGAGCAGCGGCTGCGGCATGCGCAGGCTGTTGGCCGTGGTGACGAACATCACGTCGGACAGGTCGTAGTCGACCTCGAGGTAGTGGTCGGCGAAGGTCGCGTTCTGCTCGGGGTCGAGCACCTCCAGCAGCGCCGAGGAGGGATCACCGCGCCAGTCGGCACCCAGCTTGTCGATCTCGTCGAGCAGGAACAGCGGGTTGCTGGTCTTGGCCTTCTTCATGCCCTGGATGACCTTGCCGGGCATCGAGCCGATGTAGGTGCGGCGGTGGCCGCGGATCTCCGCCTCGTCGCGCACGCCGCCCAGCGACATGCGCACGAACGTCCGGCCGGTGGCCTTGGCAATCGACTTGCCGAGCGAGGTCTTGCCGACGCCGGGCGGGCCAACGAGGCACAGGATCGGCCCGCGTATCTTGGTCGAGCGCGACTGCACCGCGAGATACTCGAGGATGCGCTCCTTGACCTTCTCCAGGCCGTAATGGTCGGCGTTGAGGATCGCCTCGGCCTCGGTCACGTCGTTGCTGACCTTGCTGCGCTTCTTCCACGGGATGCTCAGCATCCAGTCGAGGTAGTTGCGAACCACCGTGCTCTCGGCGCTCATCGGGCTCATGGTGCGCAGCTTCTTCAGCTCGCCCAGCGCCTTCTCGCGCGCCTCCTTGGTGAACCGGGTCTTCTTGATGCGGTCCTCGAGTTCGGCCGTCTCGTCCTTGCCGTCCTCGCCCTCGCCAAGCTCCTTCTGGATCGCCTTGAGCTGCTCGTTCAGGTAGTACTCGCGCTGCGTCTTCTCCATCTGCCGCTTGACGCGGTTGCGGATGCGCTTCTCGACCTGCAGCACGCCGATCTCGGATTCCATGTGCGCGAACACGCGCTCGAGTCGCTCGCCGACCCGGGTGATCTCGAGCAGCTCCTGCTTCTCGCTGATCTTGAGGTTCAGGTGGCTGGCGATGGTGTCGGCAAGCTTGGACGGCTCCTCGATCTGGTTGAGCGAGACCAGCACCTCGGGCGCGATCTTCTTGTTCAGCTTGATGTACTGCTCGAACTGGCCAACCACGGTGCGGCCGAGCGCCTCCAGCTCGCGCTCCTCGGGGTCGTTCGCGACCAGCGGCTCGACATGGGCCTCGAAGTGGGTCCCGGTCTCGACGAAATCCGTGATCCGCGCCCGCGTGCCGCCCTCGACCAGCACCTTGACCGTGTTGTCGGGCAGCTTGAGCAGCTGCAGGATCGTCGACACCGTGCCGACACGGTAGATGTCGTCCGCACCCGGGTCGTCCTGCGCGGCGTTCTTCTGCGCCACCAGCAGGATCTGCTTGTTGTCCTTCATCACCGACTCGAGCGCGCGCACGGACTTCTCGCGGCCGACGAACAGCGGCACGATCATGTGCGGGAACACGACGATGTCGCGCAACGGCAGGACGGCAAGCGTGCCGCGTGCGGCCGGATCCTCGACCGCGGTGGCCGCGTCGCGAGACGCGGAGACGGCGCTCGGCGCTGCGGCCACGTTGCGACGGCGGGCGACGGGAGACGTGGCGCTGACAGCCGCCGCGGGAAGCTCGCCAGTGGACTGGGCTTCCGCGGGCGGGGTGGAGGATTTCGCAGCGGCAGGAGCCATCTGGTTGGCGTCACGCGCAACGGCCGGCTTGCGCGACCGCACCGCGCGGGTCGGGGTCACCGTAGCGGGGTCAGCCGCGTCGGGCTTGGCCTCGGGTGCAGCGGCAGGACGCGAGGCACGCGGCTTGCTGGACGAAGACGCAGGCTTCACGGGCTTCGCAGGACGATCGGAACGAGTCATCGGTGACCTCCATCAGGACAGTCGGAACCGCAGGCCGCCCACTCTGGCACGGCCGCGGCTGGAACGGGCAAATCGCCCGGCGGAGTGGGATATCGTCAGCGACGGTTCGCCGGACAAGGTCCGCGCCCGGAGGTCGGAAACCCGCCGGTATGCCAAGCACGAGACATGCGGTCGGGCAATGTCGCACGGCACCCGGACAGCCTCGCACACCAGCCGCCGCGGCGGTGCAGCCTGGGCGGCCTGCCGCCTGGCGGAGCCAGCGGCTCTCAGGCGCCCTCCGCCCGCTCCTTGCCGTAGACGAACACCGGAGTGGCTCGGTTTTCCGCCACCTCGCGGTTGATCACGACCTCCTCGACGCCGTCGAGGCCAGGCAGGTCGAACATGGTGCCGAGCAGGATCGCTTCCATAATCGAGCGCAGCCCGCGCGCCCCGGTCTTGCGGCCGATCGCACGCTTGGCCACAGACTTCATCGCATCGTCGGTGAAGGCGAGCTTGACGCCCTCCATCTCGAACAGCCGCGCATACTGCTTGACCAGGGCGTTCTTCGGCTTGGTCAGGATCTCGATCAGCGCCGCCTCGTCGAGATCCTCCAAGGTGGCGAGCACCGGCAGGCGGCCGATGAACTCCGGGATCAGGCCGAAGCGCAGCAGGTCCTCAGGCTCCACCTCGTGCAGCAGTTGCCCGACGCGCCGCTCGTCCGGATCGCGCACCTCGGCGCCGAAGCCGATCCCTGAGCCCTTGCCACGGGCGCCGATGATCTTCTCCAGGCCGGAGAATGCGCCGCCGCAGATGAACAGGATGTTGGTGGTGTCGACCTGCAGGAACTCCTGCTGCGGGTGTTTGCGCCCGCCCTGCGGCGGCACCGAGGCGACGGTGCCCTCCATGATCTTGAGCAGGGCCTGCTGCACGCCTTCGCCGGAGACGTCGCGGGTGATCGACGGGTTGTCCGACTTGCGGCTGATCTTGTCGACCTCGTCGATGTAGACGATGCCGCGCTGCGCCCGCTCGACGTTGTAGTCCGCCGACTGCAGCAGCTTGAGGATGATGTTCTCGACGTCCTCGCCGACGTAGCCGGCCTCGGTCAGCGTGGTGGCGTCGGCCATGGTGAACGGCACGTCAAGGATGCGCGCCAGCGTCTGCGCAAGCAGCGTCTTGCCTGAACCGGTCGGCCCGATCAGCATGATGTTGGACTTGGCGATCTCGACGTCGTTGTTCTTCGCCCCGTGCGCGAGCCGCTTGTAATGGTTGTGCACGGCGACCGAGAGCACCTTCTTGGCGTGGCCCTGGCCGATCACGTAGTCGTCGAGGACCTTGCAGATTTCCTTCGGCGTCGGCACCCCGTCGCGCGACTTCACGAGGTGCGTCTTGTGCTCCTCGCGGATGATGTCCATGCAAAGCTCGACGCACTCGTCGCAGATGAACACGGTCGGCCCGGCGATGAGCTTGCGGACCTCGTGCTGGCTCTTGCCGCAAAACGAGCAGTACAGGGTGTTCTTGGAATCGCTCGACTTGCTCATGCACGCTCCTGCCCGGGCGTCCCCCGGCCACAGCCGGGGATCGTCCGGCAATACTAGGCTCCCGGCCGTGAAACGGACAAGAGACCACGCCACTCCCGCGCCGCAGCGGGGCCGTGCAGATATGGGCGAGCCGGATCGGCTGCAACGTCACAGGTCGCCATCCGTGTCGCACACCCGGCACCCAGGCATGCCAGCGGGGCTGACATGCGGGCCGCGCGTCAGCCCGGCGCCCGGCTCGCGCTCGTCAGACCTTGATCGCCTCGTCGGTGGCCGAGGCCGGGCGGTTTTCCACCACCTCGTCGATCAGGCCGAACTCCAGCGCCTCGCGCGCCGACATGTAGCTGTCGCGCTCCAGCTTCTGCTCGATCGCCTCCAGGCTCTGCCCGGTGTGGCGCTCATAGATCTCGTTGAGCTGCTGGCGAAGGTGGAGGATCTCGGCCGCCTGGATCTCGATGTCGGAGGCCTGGCCCTGGGCGCCGCCGGACGGCTGGTGCACCATCACCCGCGCATTGGGCAGGCAGTAACGCTTGCCCTTTTGCCCGGCGGCGAGCAGCAGCGAGCCCATCGACGCCGCCTGGCCGATGCACACGGTGCTGACCGGGCTGCGGACGTACTGCATGGTGTCGTAGATCGCGAGCCCGGCCGAGACCACGCCGCCCGGACTGTTGATGTAGAACGAGATGTCCTTGGCCGGATTCTCGCTCTCCAGGAACAGCAGCTGCGCGCAGATCACCGCGCTCACGTGATCGTAGACCGGTCCGGTCAGGAAGATGATCCGCTCCTTGAGCAGGCGCGAATAGATGTCAAACGCACGCTCGCCGCGGGCGGTCTGCTCGACCACCATCGGCACCAGCGAGCTGGCATAGACCTCGACGGGGTCACGATCCCTCATGTGTCTGCATCCCTAGAGAGGCGGGAACCCGGAACGGGGACCGCCGTCATGAACCTTGCACAGATTACGCCACGCAGGGCCTGCGTCCAGTGCACGGCCGCAGAAGGCGGCAAGGCCAGAGACTCTGCCCCAGGACTCCGCCAGGGCGAGCCGCCCTGGACCGCCACAACTGAGTTTGTGGCCTTGGGCGGCCGGTCCGGGGCGGCTCGCTTCAGGCCGCCTCGGCGTCCTTGGCCAGCTCCTCAGGGGACACGGTACGCTCCTCGATCTTGGCGAGCTCCAGAATGTAGTCGATCACCTTGTCCTCGAAGATCGGCCCGCGCAACGTGTCGGTAGCCTGTGGGTTCTTGCGGAAGAACTCCATGACCTGCGCCTCCTGCCCGGGGTAGCGGCCGGCCTCCTGGCGCATGGCACGCACCATCTCGTCCTGGCCCACGGTGACGCCGGCGCCGCGGCCGACCTCGGAGAGCAGCAGGCCCAGGCGGACCCGGCGCTCGGCAATCGCGCGATATTCCGAGCGCAGAGTGTCGGTGTCCTTGCCCGCATCCTCCTCGTCCGCCTTGCCGGCGGCGCGATCGGCCTCGACGCGGTCCCAGATCTGGCGGAACTCGGACTCGACCAGCGTCTCGGGGGCGGCGAAGCTCGCACGCCCGGCAAGCGCGTCGAGCAGAGTGCGCTTCGTGCGCATCCGCGACAGCCCGTCGTACTCGCGCTGCATCTGCTGGGCCACGACCTCGCGCAGCTTGGCGATGCCTTCGTCGAAGCCGAGCTTCTGTGCCAGTGCGTCGTCGAGCGGCGCGTCGACCGGGCTTTTCAGCGCCTTGGCATCGATGTCGAAGGTGGCAGCCTTCCCGGCCAGGGTGGCCTCCTGGTAGGCCTCGGGAAAGGTCACCTCGATGACGCGGCTCTCGCCGGGGCGCATGCCCTCCATCTGCTCGGAGAAGCCGGGGATGAAGCCGGTGCCGCCGATCTCGATCGGCATGTCCTTGCCGTCGCCGCGGTCGAACGGGACGCCATCGACCTTGCCAAGGAAATCGACGACCAGGGTGTCGCCGGTCGCGGCACCTCGGTCCTCGGTGACGTCGACCAGCTCGCGCTGGCGCTTCGCGATGTCGGCCAGCGCGCCGTCGATCTGCTCCGGCGACGGCTCCGCCCGTAGCCGCTCCAAGGTGATCGAGGCGAAGTCCGGCAGTTCGATCTCGGGGAGCAGTTCCATGTCGACGGTGAACTCGAGGTCGGCGGCATCCGTGCCGGGCTCCAGCATGGACTTGAGCGCCACGCTGGGCTGGCCCACCGGGCGCAGGCCGCGCTCGGTCAGCACGGCGCGCGTCGCGTCGTCGACGCTCTGCTGCAGCACCTCGGCCATCACCTCGCGGCCGAAGCGCTGGCGCACCACGCCGGCGGGCACCTTGCCGGGTCGGAAACCGGGCAGCCGCAGGGTGCGAGCCAGTTCCCCGAGCCTGGCCGCGCGCTTGCCCTCGATATCGGAGGCGGGCACCACGACGGTGTAGGCGCGCTTGAGGCCTTCGGAGAGGGTCTCGGTGACCTGCATCGGCCGTGACTTTCATGGTTGCGCGGCTGCGCAGGCTGGATGGTGCGGACGGAGGGACTTGAACCCCCACGGCTTGCGCCACCAGAACCTAAATCTGGCGTGTCTGCCAATTCCACCACGCCCGCAGACTGGAACAAGGCGCGGGGATTAGCGCAGCGCGGCCAGTGCGACAAGCGGCCTGTGCTGGGCGGCGGAGCCGAACCGTTCGTCCAGGGCGAGGACCTGCGACGGCGAGCCGCCCGGAATCAACGTCGCATGAAGTTCGGGCTTGCGGGCATGACGGTCCGGCGCAGGTTGCAGCGGCCCGAGACGGCCCCGGTCAAGGCTGTCAACCACACCCGGCGCCGCGCCGACAGCAATCCTTGCCAGCCCCGTCAGCGCCGCAGCCTTCTTCCGCGCCGCACAACCCCGGTCGCGCTACCACCTGCGCCACGCAGGCCACGAGCTCCGGCCGCTCCGGACACCACCTTGAACTGCATCGTCCAGCCCAGCGCAGCGCCCACAGCACGTCCGCCGCCGAGAACGCCTCGCCGAGCAGGAACGGCCCCGGCCGCGAAGCCGACTCCGGCGCCGCCCCGCCGCTACGCCACCGGCTCGGGCCAGCGGATCGTGCTGTCGCGCGCGACAGCCTCGAACGCCGGCTTGGCGAAATAGAAGCCCTGGATGAACCGCGCGCCGACCGAGAGCAGCGCCCGCACTTCCGGTTCCTGTTCCACCCCCTCCACGACCACCTTCGAGCCGATCTCCGCGCCCAGCGTGACAAGGCTCGCGATGATGGCGAGCCTCACCCGGTCCTTGTCGCAGTCCTGCGCCAGCACCCGGTCGACCTTGATGATGTCCGGCTTCAGCAGGGCGAGGCGCGCCAGCCCGGAATACCCGGTGCCGAAATCGTCGAGCGCGATCTTGAATCCCTGCTGGCGATACTCGTGGATGATCTCCAGCAGATGTGCCGTCTCGGCGACGGACTCCGACTCCAGGATCTCGAAGGTGAGCCGGTCGCGCGGGAAGCCGGTTCGCGCCGCTGCACGCAGCGTCGCCTGGATGCACGCCCGCGGCTGGTAGACGGCATTGGGCAGGAAGTTGATGCTGAGCTGCCGGTCGATCCCGAGTCGCGCCGCCAGCTCGATCGCCCTCACCCGGCACGCCTGGTCGAACGCGTAGGTGTTCTCCGCGGTGACCTGGCCCAGCACGTGCCCCGCGCCCTCGCCGCCCGGCCCGCGCACCAGGGCCTCGTAGGCGTCGATCCGGCTCTCCTGCAAGTCGACGATCGGCTGGAACGCCATCGTGAACGGGAAGATGTCCTGGCCCTCCCGGCACGCCGCGCAAGCCTTGTCGCGCGCAGGCGCCCCGCTGGTTCCCGTCGCCGGCAAAGGCAATGGCGGCGGTGCCGGCGCCGCATCCGTGCCGGGCGAAGCCGACCCGCGCAGCAGTGGCACAAGGTGCCGCTTGACGTACTGCGGCCGTCCCTGCCTGCGCCTGTCCCCCGCCAGGGCCGGCGCGAGGCCCTCGCCCTCAGCCAGGTTCGGCACGTCGGCCAGATCGCTCATCCCCGCCTCGTTTGCTGTTGGTCCCTAGGCGCGGAATGGACAATCGCCGCAAAACCTGAATCCACGATGAACATCCGACCGCCGCGCCAAAGGTCACGCGGCCCGTGCGCGCTTTCCACGCCCAGCTGCGACGCCTAGCCTGCCTCCGACGCACAAGCCGCCCGGCCCCGGCCGTCCGACCCCAACCTCCCGGACGCCAGACCCGCAGCGTCCGGCCCCTCCGCACGCACCGTCGGCCACACCGCCCATGCCCGACCCCACGCACACCTGCCGCGCCATCTACGCCGAGACCGCGCGCCGCTACGCCCGCCTTGCCCCCGCCCTCGGTTCCGCGGCCCGCGGCTACGAGATCCTCTACGGCCCGCCGCTCGACGAACCCCCCATCCTGTTCGTCGGGCTCCAGCCCGGCGGCACCGAGATCAGCCAGCACCGCGAGCACGGCGCCGACCTCGGCGGCTCCTGGCCACAGACCTGCGAATACGCCACCGCCCCCTGGCCGATGGCCCGCCACATGCGCCGCATGTTCGGCCCCGCGCTGTCCGGCTGCACCGGCACCAACGCGATCTTCCTGCGCGCGCCCGACCTCGCCACCTGGCGCCGCACCGTCCCCGTCCCCCTGCGCCGCGAAATCGCGCAGTTCTGCGCCGCGCGCGTCCTGCGCATGGTCCGCGCCATGCGTCCCCGCAACATCGTCGCCATCGGCTTCGACAGCCTCGCCGGCTTCGGGCCCACGCAGCCCGTGCTCGCCAGCCCCGCCGGCCGCACCCTGCTCCGCGCCGGCCACATCGCCGGGCAGCCGGCACTCGCCACCCTCCATCTGACCGGTGCGTGGATGTCCAACGCCGACCGCGCCGCGATGACCGCCGGGCTCCTGGCCCGACTGGATCTGTAGCACCGACGGGCCTTGGGCGGGACCGGCCGGCAGGCAAGGCCAGAGGCTCCGCCTCTGGACTCCGCCAAAGGCTAGCCTTTGGAATCCCTATGCTTGAGAAACGGGTTTCCAGAGGCCTCAGGCCTTTGGCGGGTCTGGGCAGAGCCCAGCCCTGCTTTGCTTGCCGGCCAAGCCTGGGAGCCCTGCACCGGCGCACGAAAGACCGACGCGGCACCCCAGGCCTGCTATCCTCTCCCCATGCCGCACGCCGATTTCGTCCATCTCCGCGTCCACTCCGCCTTCTCGCTCAGCGAGGGCGCCATCCGCGTGCCCGACATCGCGGCCCTCGCGCGCCGCGAGCACATGCCCGCCGCAGCCATCACCGACACCGGCAACCTGTTCGGCGCGCTCGAGTTCTCCCAGTACTGCACCGCCAAGGGCGTCCAGCCGATCATCGGCTGCCAGATCGGCATCGCCCGGACCGCACGCCCCGGCCTGCCGCCCGACCAGATCGTCCTGCTGGCGCAGAACCCGCAGGGTTTGGACCATCTGCAGCGCCTGTCCTCGCTCGGCTTCATCGAGGGCGACGCCGCCGAGCCCGCCTTGCCGCTCGACCGCATCCTCGAGCACGCCGAGGGCCTGATCCTGCTCACCGGCGGCACCCGCGGCCCGATCGCCCGCCTGCTTGCCGAGGGCCAGGAGCCCGAGGCCCGCACCCTGCTCGCCCGCCTCGGCGAGGCCTTCCCCGACCGCACGATGATGGAGCTGCACCGCCACGGCCTGGACATCGAGCGCGCCATCGAGCCCGGACTGATCCGCCTCGCCGACGCGGCCGGCCTGCCGCTCGTCGCCACCAACGAGTGCTTCTTCGCAACCCCCGGGATGCACGCCGCCCACGACGCGCTGCTGTGCATCGCCGCCGGCCGCACCCTCGCCGAGCCCGACCGCCGCCGCGTCACCGCCGAGCACTGGTTCAAGCCGGCTGCCGCCATGCGCGCCCTGTTCGCCGACCTGCCCGACGCCTGCGACAACACGCTGGCCATCGCGCAGCGCTGCGCGGTGATGGCCGAGACCCGCAAGCCGCTGCTGCCGATCTGCCCCAAGGTGCGCAGCGGCCAGACCGAGGCCGAGACCCTGCGCGACATGGCCCGCGAAGGCCTCGCCGCCCGCATGGACGCGCTTGGCCCCGACGCCCCCACCCGAACCCGCTACGCCGAGCGCATGGAATACGAGCTGGGCGTCATCGAGGCGATGGGCTTCCCCGGCTACTTCCTGATCGTCGCCGACTTCATCCAATGGGCCAAGCAGAACGCGATCCCGGTGGGTCCCGGACGCGGCTCCGGCGCCGGCTCGGTCGCCGCCTGGGCCCTGACCATCACCGACATCGACCCGCTCCCCTTCAACCTGCTGTTCGAGCGCTTCCTCAACCCCGAGCGCGTCTCGATGCCGGACTTCGACATCGACTTCTGCCAGGACCGCCGCGACGAGGTGATCGACTACGTGCGCCGCGAATACGGCAACGGCCGCGTCGCCCAGATCATCACCTTCGGGAAACTGCAGGCCCGCGCCGCGGTGCGCGACGTCGGCCGCGTCCTCGGCCTGCCGTTCGGCATGGTCAACAGGGTCGCCGAGCTGATCCCCAACAACCCCGCCCACCCGGTCACCCTGAAGCAGGCGATCGACGGCGAGCCCCGCCTGCAGGAGATGCGCGACACCGACGAGGGCTTCCGCCGCCTGATGGAAACTGCCCTCCAGCTCGAAGGCCTCTACCGCCACGCCTCGACCCACGCCGCCGGCCTGGTCATCGGCGACCGCGAGCTCATCGAGCTCGTGCCGCTCTACCGCGACCCGCGCACCGACACCCTCGTCACCCAGTACAACATGAAGTACGTCGAGCAGGCCGGCCTGGTGAAGTTCGACTTCCTCGGTTTGACCACCCTCACCATCCTGCAGCGCGCCCTGGCCCTGCTGCAGGCCGGCGGCATCGGGATCGACCTCGCGCGAATCCCGCTCGACGATGCCCGCACCTACGAGATGCTCTCCCGCGGCGACGCCGGCGGGGTGTTCCAGTTCGAATCCGCCGGCATGCGCGACGTGCTGCGCCAGATGCGCCCCGACCGCTTCGAGGACCTGATCGCCGCCGTCGCCCTCTACCGCCCCGGCCCGATGGCCAACATCCCCTCGTACTGCAGCCGCAAGCACGGCGAGCCCTGGCAGGCCCCGCACCCGGACGTCGCCGACATCCTGCAGGAGACCTACGGCATCATGGTCTACCAGGAGCAGGTCATGCAGATCGCCCAGACCATGGCCGGCTACAGCCTCGGCGGCGCCGACCTGCTCCGCCGCGCCATGGGCAAGAAGATCCGCGCCGAGATGGAGAAGCAGCGCGAGACCTTCACCAGCGGCGCCGAAGCCCGCGGCATCCCCCCCGCCAAGGCCGTCGAGGTGTTCGACCTGATGGCCAAGTTCGCCGACTACGGCTTCAACAAGTCGCACGCCGCCGCCTACGCCCTGGTCAGCTACCAGACCGCCTGGCTCAAGGCCAACCACCCCACCGCCTTCTTCGCCGCCTGCATGTCGCTCGCCATCGGCAACACCGACAAGCTCGCCGCCCTGCGCCAGGACGCCGAGCGCGCCGGCATCCGCGTCCTGCCGCCCGACATCAACCGCTCCGGCCACGACTTCACCCTCGACGCCACCGCCGGCACGCCGGCCATCCGCTACGCCCTCGCCGCGATCAGGAAGGTCGGCGCCCAGGCGATGGCCTCGCTCACCGCCGCCCGCGGCGAGCGCGCGTTCGCCTCCATCGCCGATTTCGCCGCCCGCATCGACCCCCGACAGCTCAGCCGCATGCAGATCGAGAACCTCGCCCGCGCCGGCGCCTTCGACAGTCTCGACCCCGACCGCGCCCGCATCTTCGCGGCCAGCGAGACCATCCTCCGCCGCGCCCAGGCCAACGCCGAGCAGGCCAGCAGCGGCCAGGCCGGCCTGTTCGCCGCCCCCGCCGGCGCCCACGCCCCCGAAGCCCTCCGCCTGCCCGAAACCGAGCCCTGGCCGGAGATGGAGCGCCTGGGTTTCGAGGCCGAGGCGCTGGGCTTCCACCTCACCGCCCACCCGCTCGACAGCTACGCCCCCCTGCTGCGCCGCCTCGGCGTCGTCGCCTCCAACCGCATGGAGGAGCGCGCGTCCCAGGGCGGCGGCAGCCGCATCAAGCTCGCCGGCTGCGTCGTCGCCATCAAGGAGCGCTCCACCCGCACCGGCAGCCGCATGGCCTGGGTCCGCCTCTCCGACGGCGCCGGCAGCTTCGAGGTCACCCTGTTCAGCGAGATCCTCGCCCGCGCCCGACCCCTGCTCGCCGCCGGCACCTCGGTCATCGTCACCGCCGACCTGCGCATGGAAGGCGACGCCCTGCGCATCACCGCCCACGACCTCACCGGCCTCGACAGCGCCGCCGCCGACGCCGGCGCCGGCATGCGCGTCTGGCTCACCGAAGCCACCTCGATCGCCGCGCTGCGCACCATCCTCGACCGCGACGGCAAGGCCGGGGAGGGCAGGGGCCGCGGCAAGGTCACCCTGCTGCCCCGCATGGGCGTCACCCAGGACGTCGAGATCGCCCTGCCCGGCGGCTACACCATCACCCCGCGCCTCGCCCAGTCGCTCAAGGCACTGGCCGGGGTGGAGCGCGTGGAGGAAGTCTAGCGAGGCCGGACGCTTCGCCTGTGGACACAGCCATTGGCCGAGCCTCCAGGATCCATTCGAACAGGAACCCGGTGCGGCGCAGGCCGGCCTCCGCGGATCCGGGTACCGCACGTGCCGAGGTTCGATGATCCGCCCGGCCATCGGCATGCCGGCGGGGGACCACCGGAGATGCGCCCCCGTCAGCCAGCCGACCGCGCATTGACCAACTGCCGCGTCAGGCGCGAAGGTTCCCACCCGCGATAAACTCAAGACGCCCACAACCTAGACATAGCAGACACACGGCGAAAGCAACTCGCTTCGCCAATAGATTAGATCGTTGCAACCGTGATCCTTTCTCCGGCACACACGTGCGAACGCACGGTCCGCCTGCAACCCGGATGAGCGCACGCCAGATGCCTGCCACCGCCGCTTCATGCCGACCGCCCCAATACCGCGCAGCCCGCTGCGGCAGCACGCCCGACGCCAACGCCTTCGTCGTCGGCAACAGCGTCATGGCCGGCCGCATCCGGGCGCTCGACTGGGACGCCACCGCGCTGGGCCCGCTGGCGGACTGGCCGCAGCCGCTGCGCACGCTGGTGACCGTCATGCTCTCCGCCGGCCAGCCCATGTTCGTGGCCTGGGGCGCCAACCGCACGCTGATCTACAACGACGCCTACGCCCCCCTGCTGACCGCACGCCATCCCCACGCCCTGGGCCGGCCGTTCTTCGCGGTGTGGCCCGAGGTGCGCGAGGCCTTGGCCCCCCTGTTCGAACGGGTGTTCGCCGGCCACCCGGTGCACATGGATGACATCACCCTCATGCTCGACCGCGGCGGTGAACGGCAGGAGGCGCACTTCTCCTTCTCGTACACCCCGGTCTTCGACCAGGACGGCGCCGTCCTCGGCCTGTTCTGCCCGTGCAGCGAGACCACGCACCAGGTCCTCGCCGAGCGCCGGCGCGCCGAGGAGCGCGAGCGCTTCGCCCGCCTGTTCGACCAGGCGCCCAGCTTCATGGCCATGCTGCAGGGCCCCGAGCACCGCATCGAGCTGGCCAACCCCGGCTATCTGAGCCTGGTCGGCGATCGCCCGCTGGTCGGGCTGACGTTTGCCGAGGCGCTGCCCGACGCCGTGGCGCAAGGCTACCTCGCTTGGCTCGACGAGGTGTACCGCAGCGGCCGCGCCTATACCGCCACCGGCGCCAGATACGCCGTCCAGGCAAGCATGGGCGGCCCGGTCGTCGAGCGCTTCGTGGATCTGGTCTACCAGCCCATCACCGACGCCGCGGGCAAGATCACCGGCATCTTCGTCGAGGGCGTCGACGTCACCACGCGAACCCACGCCGACGTCGCGCTGCGCGAGCAGCAGACGCGCAACCAGCAGATCCTCGACAGCGCGATCGACTACGCCATCGTCGCCACCGACCTCGAAGGCCGCATCACCCGCTGGAACGAGGGCGCGCGCCGCGTGCTCGGCTGGACCGAGGCGGAGATGCTGGGCCAGTCGGTAAGCGGCTTCTTCACCTCCGAGGATGTCGCCGCCGGCCAGCCGCAGAAGGAGATGCGCGCCGCACTCGACACCGGCCGCGGCCTGGACGAGCGCTGGCACCGGCGCCGCAACGGCGAACGCTTCTGGGCGTTCGGCGAGATGACCCCCCTGACCGAGGCGGACGGCGCCGTCACCGGCTTCGTCAAGGTCCTGCGTGACCGCACCGAGCAGCGCCTGGCCGAGGAGGCCGCCCGCCGCAGCCAGGCCCGGCTCGCCGCCGCCCTCGACATCGCCCGGCTCGGCACCTTCGAGTGGGACGTCGCCACCGACGTCGTCGACATGAACCCGCGCAGCCGCGAGATTTTCGGCTTCCCCCCGGGACAGGGCGTCGTCACCGCCGCCGACGTGTTCGCCCGCATCGCCGCCGTCGACCTCGACCGCGTCACCGAACGCACCCGGCAGGCCGTCGCCGCCGGGGTGCCGCTCGACATCACCTACGAGATCGCCCTGCCGGACGGCACCGCACGCGTCGTGCACGGCGTCGGCAACTTCATGGGCGGCGATCCGGGCGAAACGTCGCGCATGTTCGGCGTGTTCAGCGACGTCACCGACCGCAAACGCGCCGAGACCGCCCTGCTGGAGAGCAACGGGACGCTGGAACGTCGCATCTCGGCCGCTCTCGCCGAACGCGAGACGGTCGAGGATGCGCTGCGCCAGAGCCAGAAGATGGAGGCGGTGGGCCAGCTCACCGGCGGCCTCGCGCACGACTTCAACAACCTGCTCGCCGGCATCAGCGGCAGCCTCGAACTGCTGCAGGCCCGCATCGCCCAGGGCCGCACCGGCGAGGTGGACCGCTACGTCGCCGCCGCCCAGGACGCGGCCAGGCGCGCGGCGGCGCTCACCCATCGCCTGCTCGCCTTTTCGCGCCGCCAGACCCTCGCGCCGCGGCCCACCGACATCAACCGCCTCGTCGCCGGCCTGCACGAGCTGATCGAGCGCACCACCGGCCCGTCGATCGCCGTCGAGCTGGTGGCCGACCCCGACCTGTGGACCACGCTCGTCGACCCCAGCCAGCTCGAGAACGCGCTGCTCAACCTGTGCATCAACGCGCGCGACGCCATGCCGGACGGCGGCCGTCTCACCATCCGGACCGCAAACCGCCGGCTCGACCCCCGCGCGGCCCACGAGCTGGAGCTGTCACCCGGACCCTACGTCTCGCTCTGCGTCTCCGACGACGGCAGCGGCATGCCGCCCGACGTTGCCGCGCGCGCCTTCGATCCGTTCTTCACCACCAAACCCATCGGCATGGGCACCGGCCTCGGCCTGTCGATGATCTACGGGTTCGCCCGCCAGTCCGGCGGTCAGGCCCGCATCGAGACCGAGGTGGGGCGCGGCACCACGGTCTGCATCCACCTGCCCCGCCACGCCGGCATCGCGGAACCCGGCGAGATCGAGCTCAGCCCGGCCGCCGCCCCGCGCGCCGGCCGCGACGAGACCGTCCTCGTGGTGGACGACGAACCGACGGTCCGCATGCTGGTCACCGAGACGCTCGAGGACCTGGGCTACACCGCCATCGAGGCCGCCGACGGCGCCGCCGGCCTCAGGGCGCTGGAATCCGCCAGCCGGATCGACCTCCTGGTGACCGACGTGGGCCTGCCCGGCGGCATGAACGGCCGCCAGGTCGCCGATGCTGCCCGGATCGCCCGTCCCGGCCTGAAGGTGCTGTTCATCACCGGCTATGCCGAGAACGCCGTGCTCAGCGACGGCCACCTGGAACCCGGCATGCACGTGCTGACCAAGCCGTTCGCCATGGATGCGCTGGCCCGACGCATCAAGGAGCTCATCGACGAGCCGTAGCCGGCACGAAGCAGCACGGCCGGCGTCGCCGCACTTCAGCCGCCCGTCGGGAACTGCCGCGGCCTGACGCCGACAGGCCTTGCTTGCCTGCCGGTCACCCGCAAGGCGGGTTGATACTAGGCCTTCGGCGGGGTCCGGGCGTAGCCGGCGAAAGGTTCCGACGACCCCGCTTGGACGCTTGAAATGCGGGGGGCAGGAGAACCCAGCCTTGCTCCGCCCGCCGGTCAATTCCCGGTCCCGCCGGTATCAGGTCGCTGCACCCCGCGCCACGACCCGCAACGTGCAGACGTCCGATCCGGCAGGATCACGGGCAAGTAACAACCACCCGGGACTTCAGCGATGCAGCACGACCGCATTCCAGGCGACGCTGTGCCCACTGTGTCAAATTTAACGCCTACAAGGGTATGATAAAAAAACAACATTGTGCGAGAATTTTAGACGCCGTATAGGCAGTGCATCAACAAAACGTGGAATGCCTCATGGTGTCTCTGGGAGCGAAGCTGGAGTCGCGCAAAGGTGTCGGGCCGGGCTTTGACCTGCTCCGCGTCGCCCTCGCGGTCAGCGTAGTCGCCTGGCACTGCGACCCGTTGCTCCACGGGGGGGCCGGTCGGTTCGACCAGGCCTGGCCGGTCTGGTTCCTCGGCTACGCGATCCTGACGATGTTCTTCGCGCTCAGCGGCTTCCTGATCGCCGGCTCCGCCCTGCGGCACAGCCCCGCGACCTTCCTTGCCAACCGAGGGTTGCGCATCTTCCCGGCCCTGATCGTCGAAGTCGTGCTGTGCGCCTTCCTTCTTGGGCCGGTGTTCACGACGCACACACCATCGTTCTACTTCTCTAGCGCCGGCACCTGGCACTACCTGACCAACATCGTGGGTCTGATCAACTTCCAGCTGCCGGGAGTCTTCACCGCCCACCCCAGCAACTTCGTCAATCTGTCGCTGTGGACGATCCCCTACGAGCTGGCCTGCTACGCGTTCATGACGCTCGCCATGGCCGTGGGCTTCGCCAGACGGCCCGGCATCGTGCTCTTCTCCGGCCTGGCCGTGATCGCAATCGGCCTCGCCGCAACCCTCGCCTCGGCGCCGCTCGACCAGCCCGGCCTCGCCCCTCAGGTGTTCCGCCGCGTCTTTACCGGCGATCACTCCCGGGTCTTCGTGGGGTTCACCTTCGGCATCACGATGTACGCCTGGCGGCACCGCATTCCCTACAGCCGCTGGCTGCTCTGCGCCTGCCTCGCGATCTGCGTCGCTCTCGCGCTGTGCGGTCCCGCCGAGCGGCTGAGCTTCCCGCTCGTCAACCTGCTCGGCGCTCCCGCGCTGGCCTACCTGACCGCCTATATCGGCGTCTCCGACCTGCCGACCCTGCCGGTGTTCCGCCACGGCGACTACTCGTATGGAGTCTACCTGTACGGCTTCCCGATCCAGCAGGTCACGCTCAGCATGTTCCCCTCGATCACCAGTGACGAGGTCCTGTTCGCGGTCTCGCTGCCGCTCGTCGTGCTGTTCTCGATATTCTCCTGGCACTGCATCGAGAAGCCGGTGCTTCGCCTGCGCCGGAGGTTCTCGTTCATGAGCACGGTGCGCCTCTCCGAAGCCCGTGCCGCAGCATCGCCGGTCATGCCCGTGCAGCCAGCCCTCGCCGAACCCGCCGCCTGAGCGTCCAACCCGGCCCGAGATGCCGGACGACGCCATTGGCAAAGCAAGCTCCGGCTCCCGTCCGGCATCATTCCAGTAGCCCACCGGTCCGTCAGGACCGTGCGCGGCCACGCCCAGACCCGCCAGACACCGGCGGCCCGGCAAACATTCGGCTGGACCCAGAGCCACCACCCTCCAGAGTGTGCTGCAGTCCGCTTCATCGTGTGTGGGTCCGGAGCCCCTCAGGCCCCAGCGGGTCCACGGCGAGCCCTGGCCTTCCAGGCCACGACACGACCCCGGGCCCTGGTCATCGCTCGCCACCTGGCCTACCCGTGGCGGACGGCCAGCGCCACCATTCCATCCCGCCCTGCGCCCGACCCGCCCTGCGGCAGGGCTACAGGCCGCCCCGAGCACCCCAATGCGCATCAGCGTCATCCAGATCAACGCCTGCGCCGACAAGGCGCAGAACATCGCCCAGGCCCGCCGGCTGCTCGGACAGGCCCATGCTGCCGAAACCCCCGACCTGCTCGCTTTGCCCGAGATGTGGAGCTGCCTCGGCGGCGACCACGCGGCAAAATTCGCCGCCGCCGAAGCCCTGCCCGTCGAAGGCTCCGGCGACCCCGGCGGCGAGGGCTACGAGTTCCTCAGCACCTCGGCCCGCGCGCTCGGTGCCGCCATCCACGGCGGCTCGATCGCCGAGCGCGTCGGCGACCGCCTCTACAACACCAGTCTGCTGTTCGACCGCGACGGCCGCGAGATCGCCCGCTACCGCAAGATCCACCTGTTCGACATCACGGCCCCGGACGGCGCCGGCTACCGCGAGAGCGCCACCTACGGCGCCGGCGAGCGCGTCGTCACCGCCGACCTCGGCGGCCTGCGCATCGGCCTCTCCATCTGCTACGACCTCCGCTTCCCGGAGCTCTATCTCGCACTCCGCCGCGCCGGCGCCGAGCTGATCCTGGTGCCCGCCGCATTCACCCTGCAGACCGGGCGCGACCACTGGGAGGTGCTCCTCCGCGCCCGCGCCATCGAGACCCAGTGCTGGATCGCCGCCCCCGCCACCTGGGGCCAGCACCACGAGCCCACCGGCCCGCGCACCACCTTCGGCCACGCCCTGATCTGCGACCCCTGGGGCAGCGTGGTCGCCGGCACCTCGGACGGTCCCGGCTGGGCCACCGCCCGCATCGACCCCGAGCTGACCGCCCGCATCCGCCGCAACATGCCGGTTCTCGACCACCGACGCCTGGCCTAGCAGGCAAGGTCACAGGCGCCGCCTCTGGACTCCGCTCAAGGCATGTCTTGAGCGGCGGCTGGTTCAGGAAGCACCGCCTCGGCCGCCCATCCTGTCACGCCACGCCGGACACCGACCCCGAAAGTGTCCGGCCAAACCGGACAGTTTTGTCCGAAACTGTCCGGTTTGGCCGGACAGTTTCGCCCCCTGCCGACCCCTGCTGTCCGGTCAGGCCGGACACTTTCCGCCACCCCAGCCCGGACATCCGGCCTCAGCCGGCGACCTCGGCGAACCTGCCGTCCCGCGAGAACAGCCACCGCTGCGTCCCGTATGCGCCCACGCCGACCAGGGACGAGCACACCGTCCCGAACCCGCCACGCTCCGTCACGTGGATCGCGCTCGCCGCCGGCCCGCTCCCGTCCATCAGGATGTCCTGCCACGCCGCCCAGTCCGGCGGCAGCGGTGCCGCCGCCTGCGCAAAGCGGGGCAGCTGCCGCGCCACCCGGGCGCTGGCCGGATCGTCCGGGTCGAACGCCGTAATCATGTGCAGCCCAGGCGCCATCGGCGTCGCCTCGGCAACCCCGTGCCCAAGACCGCGCACCAGGAACGCCGCACTGCCATCGGCCACCACCAGGTTGAACGGCCGCCACGCCGAGGCGTCCAGCCCGCCCAGCGCCCTCGCCGCAGCCGCCGCAGACCCATGACGCAGCGCGGCCAGCGGCAACTCCCCCCGGCTTTGCCTGCCCGGCGACGGCCCGAGGCTGTGCCGCCGGTTCAGTACTGCGGCCAGCATCCCGCCGCGCATCGCCATCCAGGTCCCGCCCGCATGCTGGTCGAGCCCGCCCACCACGTCCGGCTGCCCCGCCCAGTGCGCCGCCGGCGGCAGCCACGGCCGGGTCAGCATCTCGTCGCGGTTGGCCGCGACCAGCAACGGCCAGGGATCGCCGGGGCGCAGCAGCAGGACGAGCGTGCACATGGCACGATCAGTTGGGCATCCCGGTCGCCCAAATGAAGCAGGCAGGGCCGTCTGACACGTGACCGGTCAGGCAAGCAAGGCCAGAGGCGCCGCCTCTGGACTCCGCTCAAGGCAAGCCTTGAGAATCCCGATGTTTAAGACAGGGTTCCCGTAGGCACCTGGCCCTTGGTGGGTCTGGGCGCAGCCCAGCCTTGCTTCGCCTGAGTTCTGTCTCAGTAACCGTGGTGCCAGTGGTGCCAGCGGTGCCAACGGTGCCCGCGCCAGTCGTGCCGGTGATAGTACTCGGGGTAGTACTGGACCGTCTGCACTGCGGCAGGCGCGACCTGGAGATGCGGTATGACCGGCGCCGCCTGCGCCGGAGCGGATACGGCCAGCGCCAACCCTCCCAGCGCAGTGAACGTAAGCAGAAGCTTGTGCATAATGAGCGGACTCCCTGTGGCCTCGCTGACAGGTATCGAGGCTGCCTGGGACCTTATCGGGGCGAGATAAAGGCTCCGTGAAGGCAGATCGTCACGACCGCGCGACCGTGCTCACCCTGCCTCCACCGCCCCGAACACCCGCGCGAAGCTGACGTCGATCGACCGCAGGTGCCGCTCCGCCCGCATCGCCTCGTCCAGCACCGCCGGCTCCACCCGGCCTGCCATCTGAGGATCGGCATCGAGGTGCGCCCGGAAGCCCCGACTGTCCGGTTCCCCGAGCCGGGTCCACGTCGCCATCGCGTTGCGCTGCACGATCGCATACGCCTCCTCGCGCGAGATCCCGCTGCGCGCCAGCGCCAGCAGCACCTCGCCGCTGTGCACCACGCCGCCCAGGCTCTCCAGGTTTGCCGCCATCCGCTCCGGATACACCACCAGGTGGTCCATCATCTCCGCGAGCCGCCCCAGCGCGAAATCCAGCGCCAGCGTCGCGTCCGGCCCGATCACCCGCTCCACGCTGGAGTGGCTGATGTCGCGCTCGTGCCATAGCGTCACGTTCTCCAGCGCCGGCACCACCGCCGCCCGCACCAGCCGCGCCAGCCCGGTCAGGTTCTCGCTCAGCACCGGGTTGCGCTTGTGCGGCATCGCCGAGGACCCCTTCTGCCCCGGGTGGAAGAATTCCTCCGCCTCGCGCACCTCGGAGCGCTGCAGGTGACGCACCTCGGTCGCCAGCCGCTCCACCCCCGACGCCACCACCCCCAGCGTGCAGAAGAACGCCGCATGCCGGTCGCGCGGGATCACCTGCGTGGACACCGTCTCGGCCGCGAGCCCCAGCCGCTCCGCCACGAACGCCTCCACCGCCGGATCGACATGGGCATACGTCCCCACCGCCCCGCTGATCGCGCACACCGCCACCTCCGCCCGCGCCGCCACCAGCCGCGCCCGGTTTCGCGCGAACTCGGCGTAATGCCCGGCCAGCTTGAGCCCGAAGCTGGTCGGTTCGGCATGGATGCCGTGGCTGCGCCCGATCGTCAGCGTGTGCTTGTGCTCGAACGCCCGCCGCTTCAACGCCGCCAGCACCGCGTCCACATCCGCGATCAGCAGGTCCGCCGCCTGGGTCATCTGCACCGAAAGCGTGGTGTCCAGCACGTCGCTGCTGGTCAGCCCCAGATGCACGAACCGGCTCTCCGGCCCGATTCCCTCGGCAAGCCAGGTCAGGAACGCGATCACGTCGTGGCGCACCTCGCGCTCGATCGCGTCGATCCGCTCGAGGTCCGCCTCGCCCATCGCCGCCATCCGCGCGTCGCCGCGCTCGCGGATCACCCGCGCCGCCGCCTGCGGAACCTCCCCGGTCCGCACCATCGCCTCGGCGGCCAGCGCCTCGATCTCGAACCAGATGCGATAGCGATTGAGCGGCGCCCAGATCGCCGCCATCGCCGGGCGGGTATAGCGTGGAACCATTCGGCCCCTCCAAGGGTCTGAGCCCAGCCGTCGCGCGGCCGCGACGCGGCGCACCCGCAGCACGGCGCCCGGCCGGGGGACATCACGATGCACGACCTTCTAGCCCAGCTCGCGTCCCTCGCCCACGCTGTCCTCGCCATCGCCGCTCACCTGCAGGCTGCCACCCTGCGCCACGACTGGCTCGGCCAGCTCGCCGGCCTGGCCCAGGTCCTGCTGATCGATGTAACCCTGGCCGGCGACAACGCCGTCGTCATCGGCCTCGCCGTCGCCCGCCTGCCCCCCGAGCGCCGGCGGCGCGCCATGGTGGCCGGCATCGCCGCCGCCACCGCCATGCGCATCGCCCTCGCGCTGGTCACCCTGCAGCTGCTCGCAATCATCGGGCTCACCTTCGCCGGTGGCGTGCTCCTGCTCTGGGTCTGCAGCCGCATGGCCCGCGAGCTGCGCCACTCCGAGCCGGATCCCGCCACCGCCGCCGGCCGCGGCGGCACCCTGCGCGCGGTCGCCCAGATCATCCTGGCCGACGCCTCGATGAGCCTTGACAACGTGCTCGCCGTCGCCGGCGTGGCGCGCGACCGGGTCTGGGTGCTGGTCGCGGGCCTTGCCCTGTCGGTGCTGCTCACCGGCATCGCCGCCGGCGTGCTGATCCGCCTGCTCGACCGCGCCCGCTGGATCGCCTGGCTCGGCCTCGCCATCGTCGCCTTCGTGGCCGTCGGCATGATCCGCGACGGCTGGGGCGAGGTCGGCGCCTGGCTGGCCGCGGTCCCGGTGCCGCACTGGTATTGAGCAGGCAAGGCCAGAAGCCCTGCCTCTGGACGCAGCCACTGGCCGAGCCTCTGGCATCCCGGTGTTGAGAGGCGCCCGAATGACGGAGGTGCCACGCCGGCCTTTCTCCTCCTGCCGCCCGCCGCTAAGCAGGCCCTACGAACCCAAGGAGAACACGACCCATGAGCGAGCGGATCATCCTGCGCACCGGCGAGGCGCTCTCCGCCGACGGTCCTCCCGGTACCGAGGCCGAGCCCGAGATCGTCATCGGCGCGCTCGATGGCCCGGTCGGCACCGCGATCGCCACCCTCGTCGGCGACCAGTCCCCCGGCCACTCCAAGGTGTTCGCGATCCTGAACTGCGACATCCAGGTACGCCCTGTCACCCTGTGCGTGTCCAAGGTCACGGCGAAAAGCTCGCGCTACACCAACATCCTGATGGGCACCGTGCAGGCCGCGGTCGCCAACGGCGTGCTCGACGCCGTCCGCGCCGGCCACATCCCCAAGGAGCAGGCCAACGAACTCGGCATCATCTGCTCGATCTGGCTCGACCCGTCGGTCGCCGAGACCGATACGCTCGACCACAAGGCGCTGTTCGACAGCCACCGCAAGGCCGTCACCGCGGCCATCCGCAAGGCGATGAGCAACGAGCCCAGCATAGACTGGCTCCTGGAGCACCAGGACAGCATCACCCACGAGTTCTACCAGATGGGGCTCGACGGCCAGATATAGGAAGACCAGAAATTCTTCCTCTGGACTTCGCCGAACGAAACCCTGTGGAATCCATCAGTCGATACCAGCGCTCCCAGGCATTGACCCGTAAGCGCAGCAAGTCTGGGATTTTTCTCGGCCCGCATCCCAATGGCCCAAGCGGGACCGTCGGAACCTTGCGGGCTACGCCCAGCCCGCCAAAAGCCTGAGCCCTCGGAAACCGCTTCCTGAAGCAAATGGATTCCAAAGGCTTGGCCTTTGGCGGAGTCCAGAGGCAGAGCCTCTGGCCTTGCCTGCCTGGACGGTCACGCCGCAGGCCCCGTCGTGGCCCTCCGCGGCGGGCGCCTCGCCCCTGGCCGGCCGGCCCTAGGTCCAGACCGTGGGCAGAGCCTTGCCCTACCCGAAGACCGGCTGGTGCAACCCCTCCGGAGAGTAGGTGAACACCTCGCATCCGTCCTCGGTCACGCCCACCATGTGCTCGAACTGCGCCGACAGCGAACGGTCACGCGTCACCGCGGTCCAGCCGTCGTCGAGCACCTTCACCTCCGGCCGCCCGGCGTTGACCATCGGCTCGATGGTCAAGAACATACCCCGCCGCAGCACCGGCCCGTCGCCGGCCCTGCCGAAATGCAGCACGTTCGGCGCTTCGTGGAATCGCTGGCCGATCCCGTGGCCGCAGAAGTCGCGCACCACGCTGAACCGGTTCGCCTCGACGTAGGACTGGATGGCGTGGCCGATGTCGCCGAGCGTCGCACCCGGCCGCACCGCGCGCACGCCGCGCATCATCGCCTCGTGGGTGACGTCGATCAGGTTGCGCGCCCGGGTCGACGGCTTGCCTGCCACGTACATGCGGCTGGTGTCGCCGTGCCAGCCGTCCACGATGACCGTGACGTCGATGTTGAGCACGTCGCCGTCGACCAGCCGCCGCTCGCCCGGGATGCCGTGGCAGACCACGTGGTTGAGCGAGATGCACGACGACTTCGGATAGCCGCGATAGTTCAGCGTCGCCGGCACCGCACCGTGCGCCAGGGTGAAATCGTGGATCAGCACATCCAGCTCGCCTGTGGTGACATCCGGCCGGACGTGCGGGCCGATCATGTCGAGCGTCTCCGCCGCCAGCCGGCCGGCGGCGCGCATGCCGATGAAGTCCGCTGGCTCGTGGATGATGATCCGTTTCGTGTCGGCGCCGCCGTCCATGCTCGCTCCGTATGCTCGGCTCCGGCGTGGATCGCAGCCGGCTGCCATCGAGATTGCGCACACCGTGCCCCGGCACAAGGGCCCCGTCCGCTGCCGACGAGAGAGCGGGCGCTGGCGCTGCAGAATGCCGCGCCAGCCGCGACGCACTCGGTTCTCGGCCGCACCAGCCGCCATCCCCCGAGCCTGCCTGAAACCCCGCCGGGCCGAGCCGGCTGGAGCGCTTGTGCGGGCACCGGAGCTGAGCGCCCCGGAGGCAGCCGTGAGCGCCGGGGCCAGCACAGGTGCGTCAGATGATCGCCACGAACGAGGTGGTGCGCAGGCTCAGCGGAGGCAGGGGTGACGTCGGGTGCAGCTCTCGACCGGCGCCCTGGCATGCGCGGCAGCCGGCATCAACCGCAGCCGTGCGAACGACTCGATCGGCTGCGGACCCATGCGGGGCGGCAGCGAGCGGCCCGGCCCCGCACCGGAATGCGCGATCCGGTGCGCGATCGGCTCCGGCCCACGGTGCATGGCATAGCGGAACGGCAGCACCGGTGCGACGCGCAACGGCAGGCTCGCGGCCTCGGCGGCAGCGATCAGCGTCGGCACCCGCACCCGCGAGGGCGCGCGGCGCAGGACCGGCACGTCCATCTTCTCGAACCCGTCGTCGAGCAGCGACGTCATGTGCACGTCGCGCTCGCCGTTAGAGCGCATGCCTAACACCACGCCAATCAGCCGAACGCTGCCGTGCACCGCGGACGTGACCAAGTTGCGGCCCGAAAGTTCAGTGTACCCCGTCTTGAGCCCGTCGGCCCCCGGATAGGTCCGCAGCATCGTGTCGTGGTTGAGGATCTCGCGGCCGTGGAACACGAAGGACGGCGTGCTGAACAGCGCGTAGTCCGCCGGAAAGTCGTGCACCAGGTGGAGCGCCAGCACCGAGAGGTCGCGCGCCGTGCTGACCTGGCCGGGATCGGGCAGGCCGGAAGCGTTGCGGAACGTGCTGCGCGTCATCCCCAGCGCGCGGGCGCGCAACGTCATCATCTGCGCGAACCGCTCCTCGTCGCCGCCCAGCAGCTCGCCCATCGCGCACGCGGCATCGTTGGCCGACAGCGTCACCATCGCCAGCATCGCCTGCTCGACGGTCAGGTAGGTGCCCGGCACCAGACCCAGCTTCACCGGGCTCATCGATGCGGTGTGCCACGACACCGGCACCGGCTGGTCGAGCGTGATGCGGTGGTCGCGCAGGGCCTCGAACGCCATGTAGAGAGTCATCAGCTTGGTCAGGCTGGCGGGAAAGCGCAGCTCGTCGGCATTGACCTGCTCGAGCACGTTGCCGCTGCCGGCATCGATCACCACCGACGCGTAGCGGTCCGACCACACCTGCGCCGCCGCCGGCCGGAACGACAGGCAGAGCAGCGCCAGCCCGACCAGCAGCGGCACGGCCCGGGCGGGGCGGCACGACCGCACGCCCGCGGCAATCCGGCAAAAGCGAGTAGCCATCCGCGTGTATCCCTTGTGCCTGGGCCGGATCGTATGGGGCAGCCCGGCACATTGTCCAGCACGTTTGTCCCGTATCGCGACCAGCTTTTCCCTGTCCTCCCGTCCTGGTTGCAACAAGAGGCTTCTGCGACCCTGCGAACGGCCGATATCCTTCGATGTTGCAGTGCACAATCCACCTTGACTGCCGTATCGGCGTGCCCGTACAACGCCGATGCTGCAGTGCAGCAAAGGGCAGGGCCGCAAGTGGCCGGCGTGCCCCACAGAAAAACAATCGGGCAACCGTGTCGCGGTCATGTCCCGCAGGAGAAAGCGCGATGAGCGGCAAGAAGGCGATGATCGACGGCATGGCAGTGGTGCAGGATGTGGCCCGCGAGGCGACCCAGCACGCGGTGCACAGCTTCGAGGCGGTGGCGTCCGGGGCGCGCCAGGCCGAGGCGGCAGCCACCGCTGGCGTGAGCGGCGCACAAGGCAAGGCGAAGATCGGAGTGGAGCACGCGATGAAGCAGATCGAGCAGATGATGGCCTTCGGGCAGGGCAACGTCGAGGCGATGGTCAAGGCCGGCCAGATCTGGACCACCGGCATGCAGGACCTGACCCGCCAGGTCAGCCAGACGGCGCAGGCCTCGTTCCAGGACAACGTCTCGGTGCTGCGCTCGCTGAGCTCGGTCCGCTCGCTGCAGGACGCCGTGGCGCTGCAGAGCAGCACCGCCCGCACCACCCTGGAAAAGGCGATGGCCGAGGGTTCGCGCCTCGCCGAGAGCTCTATGAAGCTTGCCGAGCAGACCAGTGCGCCGCTCACCGCGCGCGTCAACGCGGCGATCGAGCTGGTCTCCGCCGGCGCCTGAACCGGCGCGGCTGACCGACGGGGCCTAGGCCATCGGCTCGGGCCCCGTTTTCTTGCGCGGCGGTTGACGCGCCGCGCCGCGCCGAACCGCCCGGGTCTGTGGCCTGGCGTTCCGGCCGCACTCCCGACGCGGCAGGCCTTTTCCCCACCGCCTCGCTTCCGATATGCTTGGAGGCTGCAACACAGGGTGCGGGGCTTGCCGGTCGCTTGGAGATGCCGGCACCGATCGCGCCCCTGCCTGCAGATGGGCGGATCAATGAGCGACAACGACAAGCGCGACGGCGACTCGCCCAACATCGGGGTGGTGGTCAAGGCGCGTCCGAAGACCCGCAAGCCTGCGATGTACAAGGTGCTGATGCTCAACGACGACTACACGCCGATGGAGTTCGTCGTCCACGTGCTCGAGCGATTCTTTCAGAAGACCCGTGAGGAAGCCACCCGGATCATGCTCCACGTGCACCGGCGCGGCGTCGGCGTCTGTGGCGTGTTCACCTACGAGGTCGCCGAGACCAAGGTGACCCAGGTGATGGACCTCGCCCGGCAGAACCAGCACCCGCTGCAGTGCACGATCGAGAAGGAATAGCCCAGGGGGCTGACGCGAAGCGGCGCCGTTCTCTCTTCGGCCACATAGCACGACGGCGAAGGCGGGCCTCGGAACCTTGTGCGGCCAGCGGGGGGCGTCACAGCCGCAGGCCTCGCGAAGCCATGTCGTTCATCCTGCGGCACAGTGCCCTGCAGTATGCGGTCACCGTTCATGCCTGCGCTTGCGGCCTCAGGCCCAGAAGGATTCCTGCCCTGATGGCAGGGGCGCCGCGCTGGTCCTGCGCCCGCCCGGTCCGCTCTCTGGAAACCTGCCGCGCGATGCTCATGTTCGAACCACGCGTACGTCGGACCGGACACGCTGCCCGGCCCGACCGTCCGCCCCCATAATTCTCTATGCGGCCACCGCATCCTTCGGCACCATCCTCTAGGGATGGCCCGGCGATGCGGCGGGTCGAGCGTGAAGGAGCGTACGTCCGATGCTGTCACGTAACCTGGAACAGACGCTGCACCGCGCACTCTCGCTTGCCAGCGACCGCCACCACGAATATGCGACGCTGGAGCACCTGCTGCTTGGCCTCGCCGATGATACCGACGCGGCAACCGTATTGCGCGCCTGCGGTGTCGATCTCGACAAGCTCCGTGTCGAGCTGAACGAGTTTCTCGACAAGGAGCTTTCCGGCCTCGCCACCGACCGCTCGGGCGAGCCCAAGCCCACCGCCGGGTTCCAGCGCGTGGTGCAGCGCGCTGCGATCCACGTGCAGTCCTCCGGCCGCGACGAGGTGACCGGCGCCAACGTGCTGGTCGCCCTGTTCAGCGAGCGTGAGAGCCACGCCGTCTACTACCTCCAGCTCCAGGACATGACCCGGCTGGATGCGGTCAACTTCATCAGCCACGGCATCGCCAAGGCACCCGGCCGCGCCTCGGGCCGCCCCACCTCGAGCGCAACTCCCCCCGAGGGTGGCGGCAGCCCGGAAGCCGATCGCGAGGAGAAGGGTAGCCGCCGCGCCCAGGACGCGCTCAGCACCTACTGCGTGAACCTCAACAAGAAGGCGACCTCAGGAAAGATCGATCCGCTGATCGGCCGCGACAGCGAGGTCGAGCGCACCATCCAGATCCTGTGCCGCCGCACCAAGAACAACCCGCTCTATGTCGGTGATCCCGGCGTAGGAAAGACCGCGATCGCCGAGGGGCTGGCCAAGCGCATCGTCGAGGGCGACGTCCCCGAGGTTCTCGCCAAGAGCACCATCTACGCGCTCGACATGGGCGCGCTGCTTGCCGGCACGCGCTACCGCGGCGACTTCGAGGAGCGGCTCAAGGCCGTCGTCACCGAACTCGAGGCGCAGCCCGCCGCGGTGCTGTTCATCGACGAGATCCACACGGTGATCGGCGCCGGCGCCACCAGCGGCGGCGCGATGGACGCATCGAACCTGCTCAAGCCGGCGCTGGCCCAGGGCACCCTGCGCTGCATCGGCTCGACCACCTACAAGGAATTCCGCAACTACTTCGAGAAGGACCGCGCGCTGGTCCGGCGATTCCAGAAGATCGACGTCGCCGAGCCGTCGATCGAGGACACCGTCAAGATCCTGCGCGGCCTCAAGACCAACTACGAAAAGCACCACAAGGTCCGCTACACCGACGAGGCGATCCGCGCCGCGGTCGAGCTTTCCGCCAAGTACATCAACGACCGCAAGCTGCCCGACAAGGCGATCGATGTCATCGACGAGGTTGGTGCCTCGCGGATGCTGCTTCCCGAGGGCAAGCGCCGCAAGACGGTGACGCTCAAGGACGTCGAGGACATCGTCGCCAAGATCGCCCGCATTCCGCCGAAGTCGGTCAGCACCGACGACAAGGAGGTGCTGCGCAACCTGGAGCGCGACTTGAAGTCGATGGTATTCGGCCAGGACAAGGCCATCGACGCGCTCTCGGCCGCGATCAAGCTGTCGCGTGCCGGGTTGCGCGACGCGGAGAAGCCGATCGGCAACTACCTGTTCAGCGGGCCGACCGGTGTCGGCAAGACCGAGGTCGCCAAGCAGCTCGCCTCCACGCTCGGCATCGAGCTGATCCGCTTCGACATGAGCGAGTACATGGAGCGGCACAGCATCAGCCGGCTGATCGGTGCACCGCCCGGCTACGTGGGCTTCGACCAGGGTGGGCTGCTGACCGACGGCATCGATCAGCACCCGCACGCGGTCCTGCTGCTCGACGAGATCGAGAAGGCGCACCAGGATCTCTACAATATCCTGCTGCAGGTCATGGATCACGGGAAGCTCACCGACCACAACGGCAAGACCGTGGATTTCCGGAACGTCATCCTGATCATGACCACCAATGCCGGTGCTTCGGACATGGCCAAGGAGGCGATCGGTTTCGGCCGCGAGGTCCGCGAAGGCGAGGACGACGAGGCGATCAAGCGGCTGTTCACCCCGGAGTTCCGCAACCGGCTGGACGCCACCGTGACCTTCGCCGGCCTCACGCCCGAGATCGTCGGCCGGGTGGTCGAGAAGTTCGTGATGCAGCTTGAGGCCCAGCTTGCCGACCGCAACGTCACCATCGAGCTGACCTCGGCGGCCAAGGAGTGGCTGGCCGAGCGCGGCTACGACCGGCTCTACGGCGCTCGCCCGCTCGGTCGGGTGATCCAGGAGTACATCAAGAAGCCGCTGGCTGAGGAACTGCTGTTCGGCCGACTGGTCAAGGGCGGCGCGGTCAACGTCACCCTCAAGGACAGCAAGCTGGAGTTCGCCTATACATCGAACGGGGACACGCCCACGCCGGGCGCCACCGACGAGGGCAGCTCCGAGCGTGAGCCAGAGATCGTCGACTAGGGCAGGGCGCGGACTGGCGGCAGAACAAGGGGCTTTGCCCCTGTCCCGTCTAGCCTTCTGAAAAGAAGATGTCATCGAAAGAGGGCTGGGGCTGAAGGCCCTGCCAGTCGAGGGCAAGTCCCTCGCCTTCTTTTCCAAGGGGCGGTGCAATGAAGGCCATGTGGAACGGCAAGGTCATTGCCGACAGTGACGACATCGTCACCGTGGAGGGCAATGCCTATTTCCCGGCTGCTTCGGTGAACTCGGAGTACCTGCGTCCGAGCAGCCACACCAGCCAGTGTCCGTGGAAGGGCACGGCGCAGTACCACAGCCTCGAAGTGGGCGGTGATGCAAATTCCGACGCCGCCTGGTTCTATCCGGAGCCCAAGGAAGCTGCCGCGGAAATCAGAGGCCGCATCGCATTCTGGAAAGGTGTGAGCGTCACCGCCTAAGCAGGCGGCCTTGGACTGGTTGTCAGTCCTTTCCGGTCTTGCCGTCGTGGGCCTAGGCCGACCCGCCGTGCCTGGGCTGGTCCCCCTCCGCCTCCAGCGTCGCTCGCGCCTCCCGCAGCGTCGCCGCGTCCTCTGGGTCCGGTTGCGGCGTCTTCAGCGCCATTCCCTTTAACGCCTCCACGATGACCTGCACCACCACCAGACGTGCAAACCACTTGTGGTCGCCGGGTACTACAAACCACGGCGCCTCTTCCGTCGACGTCGCGCCGATCGCCGCTTCGTAGGCCTGCTGGTAGTTGTCCCAGCAGGCCCGCTCTGCCAGATCGGCGGCGCTAAGCTTCCAGGTTTTCCGCGGATCATCGAGCCGGGCCAGCAGCCGACGCCGTTGTTCCTCCTTCGAGATGTGCAGGAACACCTTGCGCACCGCCACGCCCTGGTGCGTCAGGTAGGTCTCGAACGCCGCGATGTCGGCGAGCCGTCCGCCCCAGAACGACGCGTGCGCGGCGGGCTCGCGGAGCCGAGCGGCGAGCCGGTCGGGATGTACCCGCGCCACCAGCACGTCCTCGTAGTGGCTGCGGTTGAACAGTCCGATCTCGCCCGCCGACGGCGCCGCGGCGTGCACGCGGCGCAGGAAGTCCTCGCCCTGTTCGGCAGCGCTGGGCTGCTTGAACGAGGTGACGCGCACGCCTTGCGGATTAATGCCTGACATCACGTGCCGGATGGCGCCATCCTTGCCGCCGGTGTCCATCGCCTGCAGCACCAGCAGCAGCGACCGGCTTGCATCGGCGGCGAGCACCCGCTGCAGTCGCGCGAGCCGCTTGACCGACCGCGCCAGCAGCGCTTCACCGCGTTGCTTGTCCAGCCCGGCGGCAATCTCGCCCGGGTCGTGGTTGGCCAGGCTGAACACCCCGCTTGCCACCCGGTAGCGTCGCGTCAGATCGCCGACGCCCCCGGTCACCTGCCGGTCAAGCCCGGCTTGGCGAGGCCACTACGGACCGGCACGGGCGTCAGCCGCCCTGCCGCTTGACCGCCAGCCCGGACGGTCCCTGGCAGGTCGGCATCATTTCGACGCGGTTGATGTTGACATGGCGCGGCAACCCGACCACCCAGCCGACCGCCTCGGCGATGTCCTCGGAGGTCAGCGGCTCGGTGCCTTCGTAGACCTTCGCCGCCTTGGCCGCGTCGCCGTCGAAACGCACGGTGCTGAACTCGGTGCCGCCGCACAGCCCCGGCTCGACGTCGGTCACCCGCACGAAGGTGCCCACCAGGTCGGCCTTCAGGTTCAGCGTGAACTGCTTCACGAAAGCCTTGGTCGCCCCGTACACGTGTCCGCCCGGATAAGGATAGCTGCCGGCGATGCTGCCGAGATTGACCACGTGACCGAGGTTCCGCTCCACCATCCCGGGCAGCAGCGCGTGGGTCAGGTGGATCAGGCCGGTGACGTTGGTGGCCACCATGGTATCCCAATCGCTGAGCGTGGCCTGCTGCGCTGGATCCAGTCCCAGCGCCAGCCCGGCGTTGTTGACCAGAACCTCGACCTCGCGCCAGCCCTCGGGCAGGCTGCCTGGCAGGCCTGCCACAGCCGCCGCATCGGTCACATCGAGCGGCATCGCCAGCACGTCGTCGCCCAGCTCGGCCCGCAACGCCTCGAGCCGGTCTGCCCGCCGCGCGGCGGCGATGACCCGGAACCCGTCGCGCACCAGGCGCCGCGTGATCGCGGTGCCGAACCCGGCTGTAGCCCCGGTGACCAGTGCAACCCGGCTCATCGCGCCTCGACTGTGACGTCGATGTTGCCGCGCGTCGCTTTCGAGTAGGGACAGACCTCCTCGTGGGCACGCCGCACCATCTGCTCGGCAGCGGCATGCTCGACGCCGTCCAGCTTCGCCGTCAGCTTGACCGCCAGGAAGAACCCGCCGTCGTTCTTGTCGATGGTCACCGCAGCCGTGACATGCACCGCCTCCGGCTTGATTTTCTCCGCACCCGCGATCGCGATCAGCGCCTGGCCGAAACAGGCGGAGTAGCCGGCGGCAAACAGCGCCTCCGGGTTGGTGACGTTGTCCCCGCCCGGCCCGCCCAGCTCCTTGGGCAGGCGCAGATCGAGGTCGATCACGCCGTCGTCGGTGCGTACGTGGCCGTTGCGGCCGGCGGTGGTCGTGGCAATCGCGGTGTAGGCCATCGTCATCTCCGTCAAAGCATTCGCCGGGCGCAACGCGCCAGGGGCTGCAAAGGATGCCGGGCGAGCCAGCAAGGCCAGAGGCTCCGCCTCTGGACTCCGCTGGGGGCTGAGCCCCCAGACCCACACACGAATGGCCGACACCGGCAGCGCTGACGCCCTAAAAAGATGGATTCCAAAGGCTCGGCCCTTGGCGGAGTCCAGAGGCAGAGCCTCTGGTCTTGCTGCCTCACCGGCGACACCTTCGCCGGCCGGGGCGCCGGGAGCGCCCAGCCTGCTACTCCGGCACCCGCAGCCGCACCGACACCGGGCAGTGATCCGACAGCCGCTCCTGCGCTCCCGGCCCCGTCTCGCGGTACGTCATCACCCGCAACGTTCCCGGCTGCATCCATCCCTGTGCCGCCCCACCCGCCAGGATGTGGTCGATGAAGTTCTCTCCGCCCCAGCACGGGCTGGCCCGCCCCTCGGTCGCCCGCAGCAGCGGCGCCGCCGCCTCCAGCGCCCCCAGCACCGGGTCCCCTGGCCCCATCCAGCGGTTGAAGTCGCCCAGCACCACGAACGCCACCCCCTCGGCCCGGCGCTGCGCGATCCACCCCACCAGCGCCGGCACCTGCCGTGCCAGCGCCGCGCAGCCCGGTCGGTCGCTGCTCGCTGGCGGGTCCTCGCGGCAGCCGGTCTTGAGGTGCACCGCCAGCACTCGCAGGCTCGTCCCACCCACTCCCAGCGTGACGTCGAGCCCGCGCCGCAGCTTGTGCCGCGCCCTCGGATCGAGCTCCAGCGCCGCCAGGTCGGGGTTGCGCGTCACCATGATGCCGCGCCGCACCGCAAGTCCCACCTTCTGCACGACGTCCTCGTCGATGAACGTCAGCGCGTAACGCTCTGGCGGGAACAGCAGCCCCGCGATCTCCGGCCCGTCCACCTCCTGCAGCGCCACCACGTCGGCGTCGAGCCGGTCGGCATAGCCGCGCAGCACCGCGTAGTCCGCCGCCGTCTTCGGCCGCACGTCGCCCGGCAGCTCGGGGTCGCCTGCTGCCAGCTGAGTCGCCCATTCGAGATTCCAGGTCGCGAGCTTCAACTCGCGCGCCGTGGCGGGCAGGGCCAGTGCCACACACAACAGCGAAAGCCAGGCAAGGCCAGAGGCTCTGCCTCTAGACTCCGCTGGGGGCTGAGCTCCCAGACCCGCACATGCTGCGGGCACCGACCGCGGCTGCGGTGCCGCCGGCCCAGGGTGATGGTTTCCGAAGGCCGCCGGCCTTTGGCGGGTCTGGGCAGAGCCCAGCCTGGCTTGCTGGCGGCAGCACCCCCTCACAGCAGCACCCGTTCCGTCGCCCCGGCCGGCGTCGCCGCAAGCACCGGCAGCGCCCGTGCCCCGCACTCGGCCAGGAACACCGCGACGCCGTCGAGCACCTCGGGGCTGCGCGTCGCGTCCCGCGGGTCTCCGCGCGGGACCCAGATCACCGTCCCGTAGCGCGCCCGGCTCAGCAGCACCCGATAGGTGTTGATCCGGTTCGCGATGGCGTCCTCCTCGCGCACCATCTGCCATTTCGTGCCGCGGAAGCTGCGCACCCGCCACGCCGCCTGGCCCGGCTGGCGAACCAGGTCCGCGTCCCAGCACAGCCCGACATGGTCCAGCTCCAGCCCCTGCACCGAGAACTCGGTCGCCACGACCTCAAGCGCGTCGGAGGCGCGCACGTCCGGCCACCGGTCCAGGAACCAGCGCGCCACCGCCTTGGCATCCATGTGCGCCAGCTCGACGCCGAGCCCCTCGGCGCGTAGCCGCTGCGCCCCGGAGCTGGCGAGCAGGCCGGCCCGACGCGTCCCGCGGCAGGCGGCGCGCAGGTGCCTCCGCATCGCCGCGAGATCGCGCGTCAGCAGGAATGGCGCATCCGGCGCCACCCGTCGGGCCTTGCCGGCGTCGCCGACCAGCACCGCATCCACCCAGCCCGCAGCTGACGCATTGCGGATCTGGCGCACCGGCACGTCGAGGTGCAACGCGGCACAGGTGCGCAGGCCCGGAAGCGCCGCCAGCCGCTGCCGGCGGCCGGTCGCGGCCAGCGTGTCGGGCGCGGCCACGACGTCCCACTCCGAACGCAGCGCCAGCGCCGCCCCCCACTCCGCGAGCCCGCCTTCGCCGGCGTGGATCTCCTGCCCGCCGCCGACCAGGCAGATGATCGCCGCCCAGCCGTCATGGCGAGCGAGGATGTCCAGCAGGTGGCCCGGCTCGGAGTCGCTGAGCCGCACCGGACGGTCCAGGGTCTTGCGCACCGCATAATCGCGCGACCAGCAGCGCTGCGCCTCGTCGATCACCACGACGCGCTCGGCCGGTACCTCGCCAGTCGCCACGTGGTGGTCACGGAACCGCGGCAGCGCCTGGATCACGCCCTCCATCCGCTGCCGCGCCGCCCGTCCGTCATGCCCCTGGCCCGCCGAGTCGCGCGCCAGCGCCTCGCGCAGCACGTGCACCAGCGACGGATTGCCGGTCAGGAACGTCGCATCCGCCCCGCCCCCGCCGAAGCAGGCCGCGCTGGTGCCGAAGCAGGCATTCAGCCCGCATAGCGTCTTGCCGGCCCCCGGAATACCGGTGACGAACACCACCCTGCGCCGCCCGGCCGTACGTGCCGCGTCGATCTCGCCCCGCACCGCCGTGGTGGTGGCGCGCAGGCTCTGCACGTCGGCCCGGGCACTGGCGATGTCCGCCACGTCGTGCCGGCCATAGAGCATGCGTGCCGCCTCGATGATCGTGGGCACCGGCCGATACGGCGCGTGTTCCCAGCCCGCGACATCGAGCGGCAGCCCCGCGGGGATCGCCGCCAGCTCGGCCAGCAGTGCCGGCAGTGTCGCCGCATTGGCCTCCAGCACCGCACTGACCGCACCCGGCAGGAACAGCGGGCGCTGGCGCGACGGGGCAGGGGCTTCGGTCGCCACCAGCACCGGGACGATCGGGTGGCGCCGCGACCCCGCGTGGAAATCCTGCAGGTCGAGGGCAAAATCTTCGGCCTGCTCGCGATCGGCCGGGTGGAACTGCTCGGCGCCGACCTTGAACTCCAGCACCAGGATCGCGCTCGCGGTGACCAGCACCACGTCGGCGCGTCGTCCCAGCCGCAGCAGCGGATACTCCAGCAGCACCCGCCACCCCACGGCATTGCTGCACTCGGCCAGCGCGTTGCGCAGTACGTCGAGTGTCGTACGCCACGCCCGCAGCTGCGTCGCCTCGTTGACCCGGAACGCCGCTGCCTGCGCATGCGCCAGCACCGCCACGAGGTTTGCATGACGCGCGGCGAGCAGGGTGGGAACGGAGCCGGACCAGTAGGCAGGCATCGGCAGCAACCATGGCGTGCATCCGCGGCCGTGACCAGCCCCGCCGGACGGTTCCGGCTCCCGGCACCGGCATCTCGCCCGGGTGACCTGCGTCACCGCCGTGCTGCTCGCCGCCACTGCGCGATCGGGTTTGACGCCAGGTCGGGCTGGCGGGCGACATGGCAAGCAAGGCCACAGACTCTGCCTCTGGACTCCGCTCAAGGCCGAGCCCTGAGTATCCTTCTTGAGCTATTTTGCGTCGAATGGCAGAGCCTCGACAATGCTGCCGAAGGTGCTAGTCCCATCGCATTTGCAATGACGACCGTACTGGTCAAACGGATAGGGGAGTGAGAAGGCGAGGAGATGGCTCGCGCCGACGCGAACGGCCGACCAATGATCGGATTGTGAAACCGCCACCCCCGCCTTGTTCGGCCCGCCGCTCCGGACCATAATCAGCTAGAGGATTTCGGCGTCGTGCTGCGTTCGGTGGCAAGTCTCTCGCGAAGTGCCCCCGTCGTCGTTCGGCTCCCGTACAGGAGCACGCGTTGCAAGACGGCGGTCTGCACTTCCCGGCCCTGGTGCTCAACGCGGATTTCCGCCCGCTCTCCTACTTCCCGCTCTCCACCTGGGCATGGCAGGACGCGGTCAAGGCAGTGTTCCTCGACCGCGTCTCGGTGCTCAGCGAATACGAGTTCGTCGTGCGCTCGCCCTCGATGGCCATGCGCCTGCCCAGCGTCATTGCGCTCAAGGACTACATTCCCGCCGCCCGTCGCCCCGCCTTCACCCGATTTAACGTGTTCCTGCGCGATGCCTTCGCCTGCCAATACTGCGGCGAGCGCCTGCCCACCCACGACCTGACCTTCGACCACGTGGTCCCACGCAGCCGCGGCGGCCGCACCACCTGGGAGAATGTTGTCACCGCCTGCGGCGACTGCAACCTGGTCAAGGGCTCCCGCCTGCCACGCGAGTGCCACATGCACCCGCGCCAGACCCCTGCGCAGCCCTCGACCTGGGAGCTGCAGGACAATGGCCGCGCTTTCCCCCCTAACTACCTCCACGAGAGCTGGCGCGACTATCTTTACTGGGACAGCGAGCTCGAAAACTGAGCCAACCTGCCCGGGCGCTCTATTCCAGCGGTCATCCAACGTGCTTTCGCGGCGGTCTGCTGCTCACGGCCAGGGGCCGCTCTGCTCCGGTGCCGGCGAAACGCCAGCCTACTCTCAGGAACGAGTTCGCGGGCAGGCTCCCGTGCGGGAGAAATCAGGCAAGCACGCCGGAGCGTCTGCCTCTGAAATCCGCCACAGCAGATATTCCTGCTTCCAAAACGGAATCAATGGACCTCGGGCCCTTTGCGGGTCCGGGCAGAGCTCGATCTTGCTTCCTGTCAGCCCGTCCCGGTCACGCCACCAGGCGCAGCCGCGCCCGTCGCGGCTCGCGCGGCCGCTCCGGCGGCAGCTCAAGCGGCAGCTCCGGCTCGCTCGGCCGCGGCGTGGCCGCCACCGGCCCCACCGCCGGCAGCGCGGCACCCAGGTAGTGCGCCGACAGCGTGCGCGCGATGTAGTCGAGCGGCGAGGTCGCGAAGCCGATCGCGTGGTCGTCCTCGACCGCTCCGGCCGGCCCGAACCGGGTGCCCGCAAACGCTTCGACGAATGACTGCAGCGGCACGCCGTGCTGCAGTCCCAGGCTCACCGCCTCCGCGAAGCCATCCATTAACCCGCGCGCCATCGCCGACTCGCGCGGCAGGCTCACCGCGATCTCGCCCAGTGCGCCGTCGGCATACTCGCCGGTGCGCAGGAACAGCCGATGCCCGCCCAGGCTCGCCCGCTGCATCGCCCCCGCATGGCGCGCCGGAAGCCGACGTCGCCCGGCCTGTCCCGCAGGCAACCGCACGACCGCGACCGGCCGCGTCGGCATCACCGGCAGGAAGCGCGCGACCGCGTCGTGCATCGCCGCATGCGCTTCGGCCCCGGCCGGCACCAGCAGCGTCTCGCCCTGCAGCACCGCCGCCAGCGCCGCCTCGGGCGACATCCCGCGTGCCGCCAGCCGCGCCTGCGTCGCCTGGGTCAGTGCGCCCTCTGCGGTGACCGCGGAGAACGCCGGTGCGATGCCGCCGGTCTCCAACCCCAGCAGCGCGTCGGCCGCCCCAACCTCGCCCACCGCGCCGGCCGCGAGCTCCGGCAGCCCGCCCGCCGCCACCCGCCACGACCGCGCCGCCTCGGCGAGGCCCTGCACCACGCAGCCGGGAGGCTCCGGCCACGACGGCTCGGCGCGCAGCAGGTCGCGCTGCCCATCGGAAAGCGTCGCGTCGAGCCGCGCCCGCAGCAGCGCCGCGAGGCAAGACGCCACGTCGCGTGCCTGCTGCGAGGCGTAATCCACCCCCAGCGCCGCCAGCAGCGCGTCGAGCCCGGACATCGCGACCGTGCCACCCTCGGCCCCGAGCAGCCGCAGCGCCTCCGCGACCGTCTCCACCGCGGCCACGAACCCCGCGACATCAAAGCCGCCCGCCTCGCGCTCCTCGCCTCCGCCGTCCCGACCAGCGCCCGCGACGGTCCAGCCGGCGGTCATGCCCTCGTGGAACGCCGGCAGCGACAGCACGAAGCCTGGCACGGGCCCGGCCACGTCGGGCGCCGACCTGTCGGCTGCAGGAGCGGGCGCCGCAACCCCCGGCCCGGAACCGGACGCCCACACCACCGCGTTCGGCGCCGCCTGACGACGCAGCAGCAGCCCGTGCAACCGCACATCGAGGTGCGCCGTGCCGCCGAACTGCCACGCCCGACGCGCGAGCGGCCGGATCCAGGCCTCCGCCGCCTCCGCAAGCGACACGGCGCGCGTCCCTGGCGCCAACGCTGCCAGCGCCGCGGCGGCGGGCTCGCCCCACGACGCCGGCAGCGTGACCCGCCGCGTGGCTGCGTCCGGCTCCGCCCCGGCGTTCAGAGTCCGCATCCGTACGCCGTGCCAGGTCGGGCTTGTTCTCATGGACCCGACGCTATGCCGCGTAGCCGGCTTCGCAAACCAGATTTTGTGGTACAACAGGAGAACACCCACACAATCTTGTGGATAACCACTGGGCAGCAAGGTTGGCGGCGCCGGTGCAGGGGCGAAGGGCCAGGGCACTGCCTTGGACCCGCTGGGGCCTGAGGCTCCGGACCCGCGCATGCCTGGGGCGCACTTGTGGCGGCGCGCCCCCAGACATACAGAATGAAAAGGCCACCGGCCCTTTGCGGGTCTGGGCAGAGCCCAATCCTGCTTGCTTCCCGCCGCTCGTCCCGCCAACGGATGGACCGCGCGCCGTGCGCTGCGTATATCCCTCCCATGACCCTAGGCACGCGGCTGTTCACCTGGTTGCGCGGCACGCCCGTCGGTACCGACGGGGCTGGCAACCGCTACTTCGAGGAACGCCGGCAACGCGCGGGCTTCCGTCGCCGCCGCTGGGTGATGTTCGCCGGCCTCGCCGAGGGCAGCGCAGTCCCGGCCGAGTGGCACGCCTGGCTGCACTACACCACGGACTCGCCGCTGACCGCCGTGCCTCGCCGGGTCTGGGAGAAGCCGCATCTGTCCAACATGACCGGCACACCTGACGGGTATCGCCCCTCGGGCAGCGAGTACCGCGGCGGCCGCACCGCGGCCGCGACCGGCGACTACGAGGCCTGGACCCCCGGAGCATGAGCATGACCAGGCGCAACCCCGTCGAGCTGCTGACCGGCGCCGCGGTGCTGGTGATCGCCGGCGGCTTCCTCGCCTACGCGGTCGCCAACACCGGCACCGGCGGCGGCAGCGGCTACGTGCTGCACGCCGACTTCGACCACATCGACGGGCTCGCCACCGGATCGGACGTCCGCCTTGCCGGGGTCAAGATCGGCAGCGTGCTCGGCGCCAGCGTCGACCCCAGGACCTACCTCGCCGACGTCACCCTCTCGGTGCGCCGCGACGTGAAGCTGCCCAGCGACACCAGCGCCGAGATCACCAGCGACGGGCTGCTTGGCGGCAAGTACCTGGCACTCGCCCCGGGCGGCGCCGACACCATGCTTCCCGCCAATGGTAAGATCACCGTGACCCAGGGCTCGGTCAGCCTGGAGCAGCTGCTCGGCAAGTTCATCTTCAGCGTGACCGACATGGTCAACGCGGTGAAGGCCCCGCCCGGCAAGGGCGGCGCGTCGTCGGGCCTGAAATGAGCGACGCCGCGGCCAGGCAGGCCAGCGCTGCGGCCGGCATCGTCTGGCGCCAGCCCGACGGCAACCCCGTCTCCTGCCGCGAGAAGCTGCGGGTGTTGGCCGAGAACCAGGCCGAGCTGGCGCAGGTGATGCAGGACGCCTTCGAGGACGCCGTGCTGATGGGCGTCGACGAGCACGCGATGCGCGACCTGCTCGTGTCCGTGGTGAGGAACCTGCGCCGGCCCGGCGCCGGGTGAGTGCGCCGGCGACCCCACGCCTCGTCGCAACCTGCGCGGCGCCGGTCGCGGCACTGGCAACGGCATTCGCCTGGGCCGCGCTGCGGGGTGCCGCGGCCGCGACCACGGTGGCCCCGCCGGTGCTGCCCAACGCCAATACCTGGCTGCCCCGCCAGCAAGCTGAGCTGCGGGTGCTGGACAAGATCGGCGCGCAGGCGAGCCCGCTGGTGCTCGCGGTCGGGCACGCCGCCGCGTTCCACTCGCTGACCCTCACGCTGAAGGCCTGCGTCGTGCACCCGCCCGAGCTGCCGGCCGACGCCGCGGCCTTCCTCGACATCACCGACAGCCACGAGGGCGCGCCGGGCTTTCACGGCTGGATGTTCTCGGGCGAGCCGCAGCTCGGCATGCTGGAGAACCCGCTCTACGACGTGCTCCTGCTGTCCTGCCAGGGCGCACCCGCGCCGCCGGCAGGACCGGCGCCCGAACTTGCACTGCCGGGTTCCGCAGCACCCGCCAGCTCCGTGCCGCCCGCGGCCGTTCCGCCACGGCAGCCCGGATGAGCGCCCACCTGCGATGAGCACAGCCTCCAGGCGAGGAACTGTGCTTCGTCGATACGGTTGTGCACGGCGATGACCTACCCCCCAGCACGTCTTGCGCTGCCGTCCCCGGGCCGGGCGGCATTCCTGCTCGACTTCGACGGCACGCTCGTCGATATCGCGCCGACCCCGGAACAGGTCGTGGTCCCGGCAGGCCTCGCGGACGCGCTCGCCCGGTTGCGGGACCGGGTGGGCGGCGCGCTCGCCATCGTCACCGGCCGGCCGATCGCGCAGATCGACGCCCTGCTGCCCGACATCCCGTACGCCGTCGCCGGGGAGCACGGCGGGGCCAGCCGCCACGCCCCCGGCGCCGCGGTGCACGTGCCGCCGCTGCCCGAGCTGCTCGACGGCTGGCGCGAGGCGTCCGAGGCGATCGCCGCGTCCCATCCCGGGACGCTGCTGGAGAGCAAGCGGCACGGCTTCGTGCTGCACTACCGCACGGCCCCGCAGCATGGCACTGCCCTCCACGAGGTGCTCTCGGCGCTGATCGCGCCCGCCGACGGGCGCTTCCGCATGCTCGGCGCCAAGATGGCATGGGAAATCCGCCCCGACGGCATCGACAAGGGCGGCGCAGTGCGCGCGTTGATGGCCCACCCGCCCTTCGCCGGGCGTCTCCCGGTGTTCGTGGGTGATGACGTGACCGACGAGGATGGCATCGCGGCTGCGGTGGCGCTGGGTGGCGTCGGCCTGCGCGTGCCCGAGGCGTTCGGCGAACCGACGGACGTGCGCGCCTGGATTGCCCGTCTAGCGGCGGCCAACCCTGCAGAGGACCGATGGGACGGCTAGTCGTCGTCTCCAACCGGGTGCCGCCGCCGCGCGAGCGCAGCCAGCTCGCTGGTGGCCTGGCGATCGGCCTCAGGGATGCCATTGCCGAGCGCGACACGCTGTGGTTCGGCTGGTCCGGCAAGCAGTCCAACAGCACGAAGCTCGCCACCTCGCAGTCCGGCCGGCTCGGTTTCGCCACCATCGACCTGACCGAGACGCAGTACCGCGGCTTCTACCGCGGCTTCAGCAACGGCGTGCTGTGGCCGCTGCTGCACGGCAGGCTCGGACTGTCGGAGTTCCGCCGCGCCGACCTCGAGGCCTATCTCGCGGTCAACACCCTGTTCGCCCGGACCCTGGCGGAGCTTCTGCGCTCCGACGACGTGGTCTGGGTGCATGACTACCACCTGATGACGATGGGCCAGGCGCTGCGCGACACCGGCGCCACCCAGCGACTCGGCTTCTTCCTGCATACGCCGTTCCCGCCGCCGTTCCTGTTCGACACCCTGCCGCAGGCCGACCGCCTGTTGCGCGGGTTCGCGGCCTACGACGTGATCGGCACCCAGACCCGGGACGACGCCGCCAATCTCAACGCCTGCCTCAAGGCGGTCGGCGTCGCGGCGCGGGCCAAGGCGTTCCCGATCGGTATCGACCCGGACAGCTTCGCCCGCGACGCCGAGCGCGCCGAGGGTGGCGCCGAGGACCGCCGCCTGCACGACAGCCTGTCCGGTCGCATGCTGATCCTGGGCGTCGACCGGCTCGACTACTCCAAGGGCCTGCCGCAGCGCCTGCGCGGCTTCGCCCAGTTGCTCGCCCGCTTTCCCGAGCACCGCGGCCATGTCAGCTACCTGCAGGTTGCCCCGGTCTCGCGCGGCGACGTCTCGCAGTACCGCGCGCTGCGCCGCGAGCTGGACGAACTCGCCGGCTGGATCAACGGCGAGCACGCCGAGTTCGATTGGGTGCCGCTGCACTATATCACTCGTTCGATGCAGCGCACCACGCTGGCCGGCTTCCACCGCCGCGCCCGTGTCGGGTTGGTAACCCCGCTGCGTGACGGCATGAACCTGGTTGCCAAGGAATACGTCGCCGCCCAGGACCCCGCCGACCCCGGCGCACTGGTGCTGTCGAGGTTCGCCGGCGCCGCGTCCGAGATGAAGGGCGCCATCCTGGTCAACCCCTACGATCCCGACGAGATCGCCGAGGCGATCCACCTGGCGCTCGGACTCGACGAGGCCGAGCGTCGGCAGCGCTGGGGCAGCATGCATCGCGCGGTGCACACCGACACCGCCGCCGCCTGGGCCGCCGGCTTCCTGGCGAAGCTGGAGGCCGCGGCGTGAGCGACCGAGAAGCCCCGCGGCGCGCGTGCACCGCCGCAATCCTGGCCACTGTCTTGCTGGCAGCCATGCCAGCCGGGGCGCAGGTCGTGCCGCCGCCGCAGGTGAACGCCCCCGCACCGGGTGCGGGCCCGTTCGGCAGCGGCCTGTCCGGGCCCGCCCAGGCGACAGGCCCGGCGCCGCAGTTCCGCGCGCCGCCACCGTTGCCACGCGCGCAGAACCTCGATTCCTTCGGCAAGCCGTTCACCACGACCGACCCTTCGAGCGGGCTGCCGACCACGCCGCCGTTCGTCCCGGGAACCGTGCCGCAGCCGTAGGAGCGAGCAAGGCCGGGCTCTGTCCGAACCGGCAAAGGGCCTCTCGTTCAAGCATGGGGCTTTTTGAGCCCACTCCTTTGCCGGCAAACCCCCACGGGGGGTCCCCCCTAGGCAGGTGCGTCTGGAAGCTCAGCCTCCAGCAGGTCGCCGCCTTGAAGGAAAGGCATCGCCATGGCTTTGCCTTCCACCTTGTAGCCGTCGCGGCCATCCCGTTATCTCTGTGCGATGGATGCCGTTCCGCACGACCCTGCGACCGACCCGACACCGGCGGAGCTGCTCGCGGCGCGGCCCCAGCTGCGCATGCACGCGATGGACGGCCTGCTGCTCGACGGCGTGCCGTTGGCCGCAGTCGCCGACGCGTTCGGCACCCCGTGCTGGGTGTACTCCCAGGCGACGTTCCGCCGCCGGGCCGCTGCCCTGCGGGCCGCGTTCGAACAGGCCGGACTCGACGTCACGGTGCACTACGCGGTCAAGGCCAACGACCACCTCGCCGTGCTTCGCCTGATGCACGAGGCAGGACTGGGTGCCGACGTGGTCAGCGCCGGCGAGTTGCTGCGCGCCCGGCGCGCCGGCATGCCTGCGAGCGACATCGTGTTCTCGGGCGTGGGCAAGACCGACGACGAGCTGCGCCTGGCGCTCGTTGAGGGAATCGGTCAGATCAACGTGGAAAGCGCCGAGGAACTGGACGCCCTGTCGGCGATCGCGGCGGCGATCGGAGCCGCCGCGCGCGTCTGCCTGCGGGTCAACCCCGACATCGACGCCGGCACCCACGACAAGATCGCGACCGGCCGCGCCGGCGACAAGTTCGGCATCGCCCATGACGAGGTGGCCGCCCTCTACGCCCGTGCCGCGTCGCTACCCGGCATTCGCCCGGTTGGCCTTGCGGTGCATATCGGCAGCCAGATCGCAGCCACCGGCCCGTATCGCGCCGCCTACGCCCGTATCGCCGGCCTGGTCATGGAACTGCGCGCCGCCGGCCACACGGTCGAGGCAGTGGATTGCGGCGGTGGCCTTGGTATTCCCTACCGCCACGAGGCGGAGGGCTCGCCGGCCGCACTTGCCGGGGTGATCCGGGCGACCCTGGGCGGACTCGGTCTGCGGCTGATGGTCGAGCCGGGGCGCTGGCTGGCCGGTCCGGCAGGGGTGTTGCTCGCTTCGGTGGTGCGCGCGCGACAGTCGCCGTCCAGGAGGTTCGTGATCCTCGACGCCGGCATGAACGACCTTGCCCGCCCGTCGCTCTACGGCGTGTGGCACGGCATCATGCCGCTCTCCGCCGTCGATGCGGCCGGCCTGTCGACCCTGGCCGACGTGGTGGGCCCGGTCTGCGAGAGCGCGGACATCTTCGCCCGCGCCCGCGCGCTGCCGCCGCTCGCACCAGGCGCGCGGGTGGCGATTCTTGACGCCGGCGCCTACGGCGCGACGATGAGTTCGGCCTACAACGCCCGCCCTTTGGCCGCGGCGGCGATGGTGCGCGATGGCGGCTTCGAGTCGATCACCCCGCGCGCCACCACCGAGAGTCTGTGGGCGCGTGAGATCGTGCCTGGCCGCGCTTCCCCGCCACTCCGCGCTGCCGCCGGGCAGCGATGAGCGGCCCCGCCCCGGACGTCGACACGGTCACGGGCCAGACGCCGCGCCCGACGTCGCTGCCGCAGGCCGGACTCGCCGCGCTGCGACGCAAGCGTGGCCAGGTCCGCGCGATGCTGTGGTTCGAGCAGCTCTGGCCTGCCGCTTGGCCGGCGCTCGGGGCGCTTGCCGCCTACGCCATCGCCGCACTGCTCGGGCTGCCGGCGCTGCTGTCGCTCGCTGCGCGCGAGATCCTGGGCCTGCTGGTGCCATTGCTGGCGGTGCTGCTGCTTTGGCGAGGCCTCCGCCCGGTGCGACGACCCGGTGCTGCCGCGGTTGACCGCCGGCTGGAGACCGCGTCCGGCCTGCGCCACCGCCCGCTGCTCGTGCTTGCCGACCGCCCTGCCGTCGCCGGCGTCACCTTCAGTCCCTTCTCTGGCCGGGACCTCGCTGGTCCCGACCCGGCCGACTTTGACCCGGTATGGCAGGCCCATGTCGCGCGCGTGGTAGCCCAGCTCGGCCGCCTGCGCACCGGGCTGCCACGACCCGGCCTGCCGGCCCGCGACCGGCGTGCCCTTCGCGGCCTGCTCGCCGTCTCGCTCGTCGCCGCCCTGGTGATCGCCGGGCCGGACGCCGTGCCCCGCCTCGCCGCCGCGTTCACCCCCGCGCTGCCGTCCGGGCCGCCACCGCCGCCGCCGGTGCTGCAGGCCTGGATCACGCCTCCGCCCTCGACAGGAATGGCGCCGGTGTTCCTGCACCCTGGCGCGCCTGCCCTGGTATCGATACCGGCCGGCTCGAAGCTCCAGGTCAGCCTGACCGGCGGCAGCACGGCGCCGAGCCTGTTGCTGGGCAAGGCGTCGCAGCCGTTCGCGGCGCTCGACCCCACCAGCTGGCACGTCGAGCGCACCCTTGCCGAAGGCGGGCGGCTATCGGTGCGTCGTGGTCGCAGCGAGATTGCCGCCTGGACGCTTGCGGTGGTTGCCGACGCAGCCCCCGTGGTCGCCTGGGCCGAGCCGCCGGGTCCGGCCGCCGACGCGAGTGGCGGCCGGCCGGGCGACACCCGCACCCGGCTGCCCTGGCGGGTATCGCACCCGTATGGCGTGGCCGGTCTGACGATGGAGATGCGGCTCGACGCGCGGCCCGGCGATGCTTCGGTGTCGATACCGGTTCCGCTGCCGGGGGCGCCGCGCCAGGCGCACGGCATCGCTACACCCGACCTTGCCGCGCTGCCCTGGGCCGGACTGCCGGTCACCGCGACGCTGGTCGGTCATGACGGCCAGGGCACCACCGGGCGCAGCGAGACGGCCCGCTTCACCCTGCCCGAACGCGCCTTCCACGATCCGCTGGCCCGCGCGCTGATCGCCGAACGCCGCCGCCTGACCCTGGCGCCGGAGCAGCGCGACACCGTCGCCGCCGAGTTGCGCGCGCTGGCGCTTCCGCTGGCGTCGGACGGCCGCACCGGGTCCTACCTCGGCATCAGCACCATCGGATCGCTGCTTGAGGAGGAGGACGGCCCGAACGACGCCGCGGCCCAGGCGCAGGCACGGCTATGGGAGATGGCGCTGGCACTTGACGCCGGCGATGCGGAACGCTCGTCGCGGCTGGTCGAGCAGAAACGCGAGCAGGTCCGCCAGCAGCTCGACGAGATGCGCCGCGATCCCGCCAAGCAGGCCGACCCGAAGCAGCAGGCGGAGCTGAAGGCGCGCATCCAGGCAATGCAGGAAGCGGTGAAGCAGCACCTGCAGGACGTGCTGGAACAGGCGCGCAAGGACGGAACGCTGCAGCCGCAGGACCCGCAGGCCGAGCATCAGGACGCCAGCGACCTGGACCGGCTGATGCAGGAGATGGAGGACGCGGCAAGGGAGGGGCGCATGGACGACGCCGCCCGGGCGATGGACGAGCTGCAGAAGCAGATGCAGGCGCTCGACGACGCGGCGAAGTCCTCCTCGCAGCAGGCGCACGGCAAGCAGCCGGCCAAGCCGGGTGAGGAGCGGGCACAGACCGCGCGCGACGCGGTGCAGGACCTGCTCAAGCGCGAGGGCGGCCTGCTCGACCACGCGCAGAGCCGCGACCGCAGCCAGACCGGCGCGCTCTCTCCGGACGACCAGGACGGCGACCAGTCCGGCTTGCCCGATGTCATGCGCCAGCCGCCGCAAGACCCGCAGGCATCCGGTCCCGATGATCAGCAGCAGGGTGATCAGCAGCAGGGCGATGCGCAGCAGAGCGACCGGCAGGCAGGCGACCCGTCGTCCGACGAGGGCCAGTCGAGCAAGAGCCA
>CAXSEF010000001.1:0-33491 GCA_964236535.1 uncultured Acetobacteraceae bacterium | reverse complement strand
GCGACCGGCAGGCAGGCGACCCGTCGTCCGACGAGGGCCAGTCGAGCAAGAGCCAGGGCGGGGCTGGAGCACCGCCTTCCACCATGCATGGCCAGCCCGGCGTCGATGGCGCCAGCCCCTCCGGCGGCAAGCCCAGGCAGTCCACGCCGGACTCGCGCCGCGAGGCCGCACAGCCGCAATCCCCGGGCGAAAGGGAGGGCCGCACCCAGCGGGCAATGCGCCGCGCCCTGGGCGAGCTGATGCAGCAGTTCGGCGACTCCGCCGGCAGCGTGCCCAAGAGCCTCGGCGACGCCGATCAGTCCATGCAGCAGGCGGAGAGCGCGCTCAAGGCCGGCCGCGACGGCGAGGCCCGCGACGCCGAGCAGCGCGCCGTCGCCGACCTGCGCAAAGGCGGCCAGGAAATGGGGCAGACCATGCAGCGTCAGTTCGGCCTGTCCGATGCCCGCGACGGCCAGCCCGGCAAGGGCAAGGGCACGCCGGAGGGCGAGGGCGAAAGCACGCCGGAGGGTGAGGGCGGCAGCGGCACCACGCCTGGACAGAGTGGGCAAGCCAAGGGAGCGCAGCGCGACCCGCTTGGCCGGCTCACCCAGGATGGCGGGCACGGAGTCAGCGACGGCGACGACGTCCACGTGCCGGATCAGATCGAGCAGGCCCGCTCGCGCGACATCCAGGACGAGCTTCGCCGCCGTAGCGCCGACCGCGCCCGCCCGCAGCCGGAGCTCGACTACATCGGCCGGTTGCTTAAGCCGTTCTGATCCGCCCCGCTCAGGGTGCGCCGCGCCGGGCCAACCATAAGCCGTCTGCAGGACCTAACGCAGCCCCAGCGCTGCATAGAGCCGTATGCTTGGCGGCCATGTGCGCTCCACTCCGCCGCGCCAGAAGATCATCCCAGCCGTCAGCCCGCACAGCAGCACCACGCTGCCCAGCCAGCCGAGCCACGCCTGGCTGTCCGCCGGCCGGCGCTCCTGCATCGCCGTGCCAGCCCCGGGCGCAGGTGTCGCCGACAGCGAGGCCGAACCGGGCCGCGCAAGGTTCGGGATAGGCCCGGTCTGCACCCTGCTGCCGGCCGCCGGCTCTGCCGTCGCTTCGCCCGACGGCTCGAATTCCGCTGTGAGGGCCGTTCCCGTATCATCCGGCCCGACCGGTGCCCCCAACGCCGCGTCCTGGCCGACGGGTCCGAGTCCGCCAGCGCTCGGCGCGGTCCATGCCGAATCGCCAGCCGCGATCGACGGCACCCACTCCTCGGCGCAGCGCGCACAGCATACCGCCTGGCGACGGCCGAGCATGATCTCCGGCACGTCATAGCTGGCGTTGCACGCAGGGCAGGTGATGCGCATCCTGCGCGAGTGTCGGCCATAGTTTCGCCGCTTGGCAATCCATGTCGCGCTCACCGGTTGAAGCCGCCCGGACTCCTGCACCCGCCGGGCCGGTGCCGCGCCACCGCCGTCGTGGGCACATCTTGCGGTCGCCAGCCGGCAAACCGGGCTAGCATGCGCCGGCTCCGTGCGCCGGTGCGCGTTGCGACGCCGCGCCGGCCAGGGCCGGAGCAGGGGCAGGAGCGGGCAGGGGGTCTTGCTGCATGGTGCGTCTGGAACAGGTCGGGTTGAGCTACGCGGCGCCAGACGCGCGGCCCGGCGCACGCGACGACGCCGTGCTCGAGGATATCAGCTTCGCGATCCCGGCTGGCGGCTTCCGCTGGCTGCTCGGGCCGTCCGGCGCCGGCAAGTCCAGCCTGCTGCGGCTGCTCTACCTCGCCGTCCGCCCGAGCCGCGGCCGGCTGCACCTGCTCGGCCACGAGATCGGCCCCGGCCAGGCGCCGCGCCGGCTGCTGCCGAGGCTGCGCCGCCGCATCGGCGTGGTGTTCCAGGACTTCCGCCTGCTGCCGCACCTCTCGGCGCACGACAACGTGGCACTGCCGCTGCGCCTCGCCGGACGTCCGGAGGCCGACGTCGCCGCCGACGTGCGCGACATGCTGACCTGGGTCGGGCTGTCGCGCCGCGCCGCCGCCCGCCCCGCCCAGCTCTCCGGCGGCGAGCAGCAGCGCGTGGCGATCGCGCGCGCGGTGATCGGCCGGCCGGAGCTGCTGCTCGCCGACGAGCCGACCGGCAACCTCGACGACGCCCAGGCGCGGCGACTGATGCAGCTGCTGGGCGAGATGCGCCGGCGCGGCACCACGATCATGGTCGCCACCCACAACGAGGCGCTGGTCGAGCGCCATCCCGCCCGATCCATTTGCCTGCAGCAGGGGCGGCTGGTCAGCGATGGCTGAGCGGCGCCGCACCGGGCTGGACCCGCTGGGCCTGCGTCGTGCGCTGTCGGACCGGCTGCTGCCCGGGCTGGTCGCCGCGATGGCGTTCCTCGCCGCGCTGGCGATGGGGGGTGCCGTCGCCGCCGCCTCGCTTGCCGCGCACTGGCGCAGCGGTGCCGGATCGATGCTGACGGTGCAGGTCCCTGACCCCGGCTCGCCGGCGGCCAGCGGCGGTGCCTCCCGGGCCGAGGCGGTGCGCGCCGTGCTGCTTGGCCAGTCCGCGATCGCCGACGCCCACCTGCTGGACGCGGCCGAGCTGTCGGAGCTGCTGCGGCCCTGGCTCGGCACCGAGGGCGCGTTGTCGCTGCCGCTGCCCGCGGTCATCGAGGTGCGGCTGCGCGGCGACCCGGACCCGGACGCGCTCGAACGTGCACTGGCGCAGGCGGCACCCGGCACGATCACGGAACGCAACGGCGACTGGATGCGCCGGCTCGCGGCGCTGGCCTGGTCGCTGCAGGCCTGCGCCGGCACCGCCCTGCTGGTCGTGGCCGGCGTGGCGGCGGCCGTGGTCGCGGTCGCCATCCGCGCCGGCCTATCGGCGCGCCGCGACGCGATCGAGATCGTGCACGGGCTCGGCGCCACCGACGCCTACATCGCCGGCCGCTTCGCCGCACGCGCCACCGTGCTGGCCTGCTGCGGCGCCAGTCTGGGCGCGCTGGCGGCACTGCCGGTGCTGGTGGCCATGGCATCGCTCGCGGCCCCATTCGCCACGTCCGATGCGCCGCGCTCCGGCCTCGCCGTGCTGCCGCCGACACTGTGGGCGGCGCTGCCGATGCTGCCGGTGGTCGCCGCGGCGATCGGCTGGACGACCGCACAGGCCACGGTGCACCGCTGGCTGCGTCGGCTGCCATGAGCCCGGGCATCATACCCGGCATGATGCCGGGCGCAGAACCCCCCCTTGCGCTTCGACCCCGCCCTGCGCACCGGCACCGCCGGCTGCTGCGCGTAGTCTTGGCGATCCTGCTCGTCCCGTTCTTGGCCTGGAGCGCCGGGCTCGTCTGGTTCGTGCACGCCACATTTACCCCGTGCGAGTCACCCCCGCGCACCGACGGCATCGTCGTGCTGACCGGCGGAGCAGGCCGCATCGAGACCGCGCTGCAGTTGCTGGCGCAGGACCAGGCGCGCCTGCTGTTGGTCTCCGGCGTGTCGCGCAACACCGCGCTCGCCGAACTGGCTTACCTTGCAGGGATCGCCCCCGAGCCGCTCGCCGCCCGGATCACGCTCGGCCGTGACGCGCAAACCACGCAGGGCAATGCCGCCGAGACCGCGATCTGGGTGCAGGCGAACGACCTGCACTCGCTGATCGTGGTGACTGCAGCCTACCACATGCCGCGCGCGATGACCGAGCTGGGCCGCGCCCTGCCCAGCGTCAGGCTCTACCCAAGCGCCGTGCTGCCCCCGGCGCTACGGACGCCCGGCCGGCTCGGCACGATGCGTCTGCTGGCCACGGAGTACACCAAGTGGCTGCTGGTCCGCCTCTGGCTGGCCCATCTCTCGCAATGGCCGGGATCGTCGCCCACCCGCGCCGCCGGACTCAACGCAGCTCCAGCGCCGACTGCACCGACACCCTGAAGACGCGCGCGCTATCCGCGTCGCCCAGCCGCGCCGTCAGTGCCACGATCCGCTCCTGGTAGGGATGAACCGCCCGCGGCAACTCGCTGCCCAGCACCGCCGCTGCCATGCCCAGCACCATTGCCCGCGTCATCACCATCTCGACGATCATGATCCACTCCAGTCCCTGTCAACGCAGCGTTAACCATTTTCATGATAATGTCTAGAAAAATGGACGATCGACCACGGTTTGGCGACCTTGACCCACTGCAACAGGCTGACCGGACGCGAGGCTGTGCTCGTCGTCCACCCGCGGTCCAACGGCCCAAGCGGGCTGCCGGAAGACTGCGCGGGCTGCGCCCAGGCGTGCAAAGGGCACTTTTCCTCAAGCAGGACGCCCTCGATCCCAGCGATACCGGCAGCGCAGATACTGCTCTAAACGCGGAGCAAGGCTGGGCTCTGCCCAGACCCGCCAAAGGCCCGAGGCCTTTGGAAACCCCTTCCTTAAGCATAGGGATTCCAAAGGCTAGCCTTTGGCGGAGTCCAGAGGCGGAGCCTCTGGCCTTGCCTGACGCACGCGCCGCGCCCAAGCACCCTGCATGACCTGGCTCGACAACCTCCTGGCCGCGCAACGTGCGGCTTCCTCCGCCCCTGGCCTCGCCGAGCGGCTCGACACGCTGGCCCGGCTTGACGCCATGCTGATGCGCCGCCGCGAGCCGTTCGCCGCCGCGATCTCGGCCGATTTCGGCAACCGCTCCCGGCCGGAGACCATGCTGGCCGAGCTGGTGCCGCTGCACGCCGCGATCGTCTACGCCCGCCGCAATCTCGCGCGCTGGATGCGGCCCCGCCGGCGCGAGGTGGCGATGGCGTTCCGTGCCGGCCGCGCCTGGGTCCGCCCCGAGCCGCTCGGCTGCGTCGGCATCGTCTCGCCCTGGAACTACCCGCTGCTGCTCAGCCTGTCGCCGCTGGTCGACGCGCTCGCCGCCGGCAACCGGGTGATGCTCAAGCCGTCCGAGCTGACGCCGGGCTTCGCCGCCGAGCTGGAACGCAGCCTGGGCGAGACCTTTCCCGCCATCCAGGTCGCGGTGGCGCAGGGCGGTCGCGACGTTGGCGAGGCGTTCTCCCGCCTGCCATTCGATCACCTGGTGTTCACCGGCTCGAACAGTGTCGGCCAGGCGGTGGCGCGCGCGGCGGCGGAACGCATGACCCCGGTGACACTCGAGCTCGGTGGCAAGTCGCCGGTGATCGTAGGCGATGATATCGACTTGGCCCGGGCCGCGCGCATCGTCGCCGTCGGCAAGCTGTTCAGCGCCGGCCAGACCTGCATCGCTCCGGACTACGCGCTGGTCCGCAACGACCGTGCCGCGGCGTTCGCGACGCTGGTGGCCCGCGAGGCGGCGCGCATGCTCCCCGCGCTCGCCGCCAACCCGGACTGCACGAGCATCATCTCCGACGCTCACCAGGCGCGGCTGCAGGCAATGCTCGACGAGGCCGCGTCCGACGGCGCCCGCCTGCTGCGCCATCCCGCCCCAGACGATACCATCGCCCGTCGCATGGGCCCGGTCGTCGTGCTCGACCCGCCCCTCCACGGCAAGCTGATGCGCGACGAGATCTTCGGCCCCATCCTGCCCGTCGTCGGTGTCGCCGACCTCGACGCCGCCTGCCGCTTCGTGGCAGCGCGCCCGCACCCGCTGGCGCTGTACTGCCTGACCGATGACCGCGCGACGCTACGCCGGGTCCTGGACGGCACCGCCTCCGGCGGCGTCGGCGTCAACTGCACGCTGCTGCACGGCGCCCAGCCCTCGCTGCCGTTCGGCGGCATCGGTGCTTCCGGGACAGGCGCCTACCATGGCGAGGAGGGCTTCCGTCGCCTGTCGCACAGCCGCGGGGTGTTCGCCGCCGGCCGGCTGAACGGGGCAATGCTGCTCACCCCGCCGCATGGCCGCGGGATGAGGCTGCTGCTGCGCACCCTGCTCGGCGCCTGATGCTGCTTCGGTGGGCTCCGGCGCACCCCCTCAGGTGACTGCGCGGCAGGGCCGGCTCGGCTGTGGACAACTCTGTGAGCAATCCACGACGAATCGGTGCGAGGCCGCAGCTCACTGCCCTAAGACCCTGATGCGACACCGCTTCCAGCCGCCGCCGCTTGCCTCATGGTTTGCGCTTCCTGGCAGCGCAGAGCAGGGTGATGCATGTCTAACCTGTTGTTAAAAAACACCTGTCCTCCCACCGACAGGGCGGCGGCCGGTATCCGGTCCGGCAGCCTGCAAAATACGCCCGCGACAGCGCGACCGGAACAGCCCGGCAACATCGCCTGTGGACAACCGGCACCGTGCCTGTCCGCAAATCGCCAATGTGCTGCAAAGCTTCGCGGTTTTGCCCGCATGAGCCACGGCGCACCGCCGTCGTGCGCCGGCTCTCCCCCAAAGGTCGTACGAAATCGCCTTGCAGCCAGAGCCGGAGACTCTGCGCCTCAGCGCCCGCTTCGGTCTGAGCCTGGAGCATCGGCGTGCCTGCCGGACATGTGTCCAGAGGGCTCTGCCCTTTGGCGGGTCTGGCCAGAGCCCAGACTTGCTGTCTGCCGCCCGTTCAGGAGCTTGGGTACATCTTCGGATAGGTGATCTGGTCGGCCGGTCCCGGCGCGCGCGGCGCCCCCTTCTTGCCGCAGCCCGCCAGCAGCGCGAGACCGAGTAGCGCCGCCAGCCACACCGGTCGCATCCTCATGCCGCCCCGGCGGCCAGCGCGGCCCGCCAGTGCGCCGCCTCGCGCGCCACGTTGTCCGGCGCCGTGCCGCCCTGGCTGGTCCGCGACGCCAGCGATGCCTCGACGCTCAGCACGCCGAACACATCCTCGGTGATCCCCGCCTCCTCCGCCTGCATCTCGGCCAGGCTCAGCCCCGCCAGCTCTACGCCCAGCTCCTCCGCCCGCGCCACCAGCCGCCCGGTGACGTGGTGCGCGGTGCGGAACGGCAGCCGCAGCACCCGTACCAGCCAGTCCGCGAGGTCGGTCGCCGTCGAATACCCCGACCCGGCAAGTGCGCGCATCCGCGCGGTGTCCGGCCGCAGGTCGCGCACCATTCCCGCCGTAGCCGCCAGCGCCAGCGCCAGCGCGTCGGCCGCGTCGAACACCCCCTCCTTGTCTTCCTGGGTGTCCTTGGCATAGGCGAGCGGCAGTCCCTTCATCACCATCAGCAGCCCGACCAAGCTGCCAACGACTCGCCCGGACTTGGCGCGCGCCAGCTCGGCCGCGTCCGGGTTGCGCTTCTGCGGCATGATCGACGAGCCAGTGGTGAATGCGTCCGACAGCCGCACGAAGCCGAACGGCGCCGAGCACCACAGCACGATCTCCTCCGCGAGACGCGAAAGGTGGACCGCGCAGATCGACGCCGCGGCCAGGAACTCGAGGGCAAAATCACGGTCCGACACGGCGTCGAGAGAATTGGCTGCCGGACGGTCGAACCCCAGAGCCTGTGCCGTCATCGCGCGGTCGATCGGGAACGAAGTGCCGGCCAGCGCCGCCGCCCCCAGCGGGCACTCGTTCAGCCGGCGGCGCGCATCGGCGAAACGGCCGCGGTCGCGCGCCAGCATCTCGACGTAGGCCAGCAGATGATGGCCGAAGGTGACGGGCTGTGCGGTCTGCAGGTGGGTGAAGCCCGGCATCGGGTCGGCCGCGTGTTCCGCCGCCCGGTCGGCCAGCGCCCGCATCGCGTCCGCAAGCTGCATGTCCAGCCCGTCGATCACGTCGCGCACCCACAGCCGGAAGTCGGTCGCCACCTGGTCGTTCCGGCTGCGCGCGGTGTGCAGCCGCCGCCCGGCATCGCCGATCCGCTCGGAGAGCCGCGCCTCGATGTTCATGTGCACGTCTTCCAGCGCACACTGCCAGTCGAAGCGCCCAGCCTCGATCTCGGCGCCGATCGCGCCAAGCCCGCCGCGGATCGCCGCCGCGTCGTCCGCCCCGATGATCCCCACCCGCGCCAGCATCGCCGCATGGGCAAGCGAGCCGCTGATGTCCTGGCGCCACAGCCGCCGGTCGAAGCCCACCGAAGCGTTGATCTCCTGCATGATCGCCGCCGAGCTGCCGGTGAAGCGGCCGCCCCACTGCGCGTTGGTATTGCCCGGCTCGCCCACAGCACTGCCATCCGGGTTGCGGCCGCCCGGGCCTGCCTCCACATCTGCGTCACGCCCGGCGCCGGACGGCCCATCCGCTCGCGCGCCTCGGGCGCCGGCACCCTCGGCCGGGACGCCAGGGGCGGGCAGGGGGTCGTTCGGCGCGCGCGCGGCATTGTTTGGGGACATCGCACCATGGCTCGGATCATGCGCCGCACCGTTATGGCGGCTGGCGGGACGGTACTCGGCGTCCTGGTCGGGCGCAAACTGGCCGAGCTCCGCATCGCCCCCGCCAAGGCCGAGCTGCCGATCTCCGGCACCGGCGGTGCTGCCGACGCGCCCGGGCTGCGTGGTCTGTCGACCCTGGCGCGGCTCGATCCGCCGGTGCCGCTGCCCGCCTTCACCTTCACCGCCGCGGACGGCCGCACGCTGCACCTCGCCGACTACACCGGTGCCAACGGGCGCGGCGCGGTCATCAACTTCTGGGCGACCTGGTGCGCCCCGTGCGTCGCCGAGATGCCGGCGCTCGCCGCACTCGCCCATGCGCTGGAGCCGGACCGCATCGCGGTGCTGCCGGTCTCGGCGGACCGTGGCGGCGCGGGGGTCGTCACTTCGTTCTTTCGCAACCACGACATCGAGGGGCTCCCGGTGCTGCTCGACCCGGGCAGCACCGCGGTGCACGCGTTGCAGCTTGGTGGCCTGCCGACGACGGTGCTGGTCGGGCCGGACGGGCTGGAGCGGGCCCGCATGGAGGGCTCTGCGGATTGGGGAACGCCGGAGGCGGCCAGGCTGGTGCGCGAGCTGCTGGCTTAGAGGAAGCCAGGCTGGGCTCTGCCCGGTCCCGCCGGGGGCTAAGCCCGCAGACACACAGATGAAAGCACATCGCGAGACAGGTGCCTTTCGACGGCCGGTCCAGGGCGAGCCCTGGCGTTGCGCTCAGCCGTCGCCCAGCCTCGGCGCCTGCACCATCGCCATCAGCTCCTGCCGTGTCGACCGGTTCTCCCGGAAGATGCCGAGCATGCGGCTCGTCACCATGCTGACTCCGGTCTTGTGCACCCCGCGGCAGCTCATGCACTCGTGCACCGCCTCGATGATCACCGCGGTACCATGCGGGCGCAGCACCGCCTGGATGGTGTCGGCAATCTGCGCCGTCAGCTTTTCCTGGATCTGCAGCCGGTGCGCGAACGCGTCCACCAGGCGGGCCAGCTTGCTGATCCCCACCACGCGGCGATCCGGCAGATAGGCGACATGTGCGCGGCCGACGATCGGCACCATGTGATGCTCGCAGTGGCTCTCCAGCCGAATGTCGCGCAGCAGCACGATCTCGTCATAGCCTTCCACCTCGGCAAAGGTGCGCTCCAGCAGCGCCACCGGGTCCTGGGTATAGCCCTGGTAGAACTCCTCGTACGACCGTACGACCCGCGACGGCGTGTCGATCAGGCCTTCGCGCGCCGGGTCGTCGCCGGCCCAGCGGATCAGCGTTCGCACCGCCTCTTCCGCCGCCTCGCGGGTGGGTCGGGTCGGGGGCAAGTCGGACACTGCGGATCCTCCGGTCGGACCTGGCTGCCCACCCTGCCTCGGGCGCCGGCCAGGGGGCGGGGTATGCAAGAGCGCACCCCGGAGTTCAAGGGAGCGGACGCGGGCCGACCAGTGCCGCCGCACCCGCCGGAGGCCTGGGCTCGGACCAGCACATGCAGGCATTGCGGCACGCCAGCAATGATGCGGCTGGCGTTCCCCGCCCCGTTAAGCTTCGCGCAACCAGGTGGTGCCATCCTGCAGCCGGAACCCGCGCGGGCAACGCTGGCCCGGGCGAATGGACGGAACGTGCATCATGTCAGGAAGCCTCGCTGGCGGAGCCTATCCGACCGTGGCGCCGGGATACGCCGCACTGTCGGCCCTGCTCTGCCATCCCGCCTCCGCCACGGGCGCAAAGGCCGCCGGCCCGCCCCCCGTCCCGGCGCTTTCCCAGGCAGGCGATGCTCCTAGCACAGTGGCCTGATCGCTGATCGCTGCGACCGCCGGATTTGCTGCCTACTGGATCCGGTGCCCGTGCAGATTGCGCCCGTTCTGGTCCAGCACCAGGGACACCGCTCGGCCGGACGAATCGAAGGCGAAATCCAGTCGTGCGTTGACCTGCTTGAAGAAGAACCCGCCGTCACCCGCGTAGAAGATCTCGAGTGGCTGCTGCCCGGTGGTCTGCACGAACAGCCGATCACCCATACGCGCGACGTCCAGCATGAACAGCGGCGCCACCGAGTACAGCCCGACGTAGGCGTCGAGCCGTGCCGGATCGATCGGCGCCTGGCGCGGCAGCGACGCGAGCGGCGACAACGGATCGATCAGGTGCAGGCCGATGTCGTCGAGCCCCGGCGGCACCTGGGCGTTGGACAGCACCACCGCCGCCCGCCCGCCGCGGGCCGACCACCCGGCATAGGACGAGAACCCTCCGGTGCCGCCGTTCTTCCACGCGACCTCGCCGCCCAGCCGCTGCGTCACCAGCCAGCCCGCTGCCGCGTCCACACCGGCCGTGTCGCTGCGCCGCCGCACCGCGAGCAACGCCTCGAACGCCGGAGTCAGCGGGCCGGAACTGCGGCCGCTGGCGGCGGAGAGAAAGGCCAGCAGGTCGCGCATTGTCGAGCGAAAGGCACCCGCACCGGCCAGCGTCGGCATCGACCACGGCTCCACCGGTGTCAGGGCGGCGTCGTGCCCGACCGCCCGCCGTCCCCGCATCTCGGCATCCAGCGTGATCCGGGTGCTCTCCAGCCCGAGCGGCGCACAGACCCGTCCGCACAGCAGCGCTTCGAACGAGGTCCCCGCGCGCTCCGCCAGCGCGTGGCCGAGCAGCCCGTAGCCCAAATTGCTGTACTCGTACTCGGTCCCCGGGGTGCGGGTCAGCACATAGCCGTCGAGGAATTCATACAGCTGGTCGACGCTGTAGTCTGCGTAGGGGTCGCCTGGGTCGGCCGGGTGGAAATTGCCCGGCATGCGCGGCAGGCCGGAGGTGTAGGTCGCCAAATCGAGCAGCGTGATCGACGTGCCGCCAAACATCGGGACGTGCACCGCGGCAGGCAACAGGCGCGACACCGGCTCGTCCCAGGCAGCCTGGCCGCGCAGCACCATGTCGGCGAGCAGCAGCGCGGTGAACACCTTGGTGATCGAGCCAATCTCGAACACGGTGTCGATGTCTGGGGTGCGCGGGTCGGCCTGATCAAGCTGCCCCATGCCGGCGATGTAGCGATCCCCGGCCCTGGTGATCACCCCCGCGACCATGCCGACGCTGCGTCGGTCGGCCTCGATCCGCTCGCCCAGGATCGCGCGGATGGTTTCATCGCCCGGCACGCTGCGGTCTTCCGTCGTGGCCCGCCCAGCCCGCGGTGCGACACCACATGCCAGGCCGGAGATTACGCCACCTGCCAGGAACCCACGTCGCCGCATCGGCAATGCCTCGGTTGTGCCGTCACCAAGGCACAACCGAACCATTCGGAGCAAGCTTCACTGCTCCCCGGCACCATCAAGTTTTTGCAGGTGCGAAGCGGCCAGGCAGCCGGCCAGCGCCCAAATGAAAGGATGCGGCGCCGTGCCCATCCGGGAGCAGCGGCCGAAGCTACTCTGCGGCCTCGACCGGCGCCTTCTTGTGGCGAAGCTCAGCCATCTTCTCTTGCACGTGACGGCTGAACACGAACTCCGCCGGGCGCTGGTTCTCCAGGCTGATCTCCGACGCCATGGGCCCGTCGGTGCGCGGACCACGCATTGCCACCATCATGGTCTTGATCGGACTCTTCACGGCATCCATCACCGCGGTGCTCTCGTAGCCCGAGTGCACCATGCAGTCGGCGCACTTCTCGTAGTTGCCGGTCCCGTACTTGTCCCAGTCCGTGGTGTCCATCAGCTCGCGGAACGTGCTGGCATAGCCCTCGCCGAGCAGATAGCAGGGCCGCTGCCAGCCGAACACGTTGCGCGTCGGCTTGCCCCACGGCGTGCAGTGATAGGTCTCGTTACCGGCCAGGAAATTCATGAACAGCGGCGACTGGGTGAACTTCCAGCCGCGCCCCTTGCCGCGCGCCAGGATGTCGCGGAACAGCTGCTTGGTCTTCTGCCGCGACAGGAAATGCGCCTGGTCCGGGGCGCGCTCATAGGCGTAGCCGGGGGAGGTCATGATGCCGTCCACGCCCATCGCCATCACCTCGTCGAAGAACTTCGCCACTCGCTCCGGTTGCGCGCCGTCGAACAGGGTGCAGTTGATCGACATGCGGAAGCCGCGCTCCTTCGCCTTCCTGATCGCGGCCACCGCCCGGTCGTACACGCCGTCCTGGTCAACCGCGGCGTCGTGCATCGCCCGGTCGCCGTCGAGATGGATGTCCCAGGAGAAGTACGGGTGGGGCTTGTACTGGTCCATCTTCTTCTCTAGGAGCAGCGCGTTGGTGCACAGATAGACGAACTTCTTCTTGGCTAGGATTCCGCGGACGATCTCCGGCATCTCCTTGTGCAGCAGCGGCTCGCCGCCGGCGATCGCCACCACCGGCGCGCCGCACTCGTCGACCGCGCCGAGCGCGTCGGCCACCGAAACCCGCTGGTTCAGGATCTCGGCCGGGTAATCGATCTTGCCGCAGCCGGAGCAGGCGAGGTTGCAGCGGAACAGCGGCTCCAGCATCAGCACCAGCGGATAGCGCTTGCGCCCGGCCAGGTGCTGGCGGACCACATAGGCGCCGACGCGCATAACCTGCTTCATGGGAACGGACACGGTATTCTCCTAGGCTCGGCCCGCCATGGTGGAGCGTTTGCGCGAGGGCCGTCGCGCGCGAACCGCCCGACATGTCCTCAAGGCCGCCCCAGGGCCGGGCGCCCCTGGTTGCACCAAGCGACGCAGGTTGCGCGAACCTGCGTCTGGTGTCGCCGTGTATGACAGTCGCCGGCGGCGTCAGCAATCCCGGCACCCGCGCCCGTCATCGCCGCAGGACCCGGGCACGCGCAGGAACGTGACGACCTGCAGGCGGCAGCGACAACTCGGAACGGGTTGTGTTCCCGCGCCGGGCATGTTTGCTGCGCCTCGATTGATCCAGGTCTGATGCAGCGCGCCTGGCCATGCTCGCGCCGCAGATCAGCGCGACCTGTTGCAATCCAGCATCAGATGCCCGTCCAGCGTGGCAGCGTTGCGCCCCGAGGGGCGAACGAGGTCTTGCCGGTGACGTTCGTGCCAGTCGAAACAGGGGCGTGGTGGCTCGGGCTGGCCCCTGGATAGCCGTGCGGCGCTTTCCCGGGCCGGGGCACGGTGCCATATCAACGGGCAGCGTCTGAGGCTTTCATGGTGTCGGAGGTTTGATCGGGTGTTGGTTTGGTCTGTGTGACGCCTGTCCTGGATCGTGTCCGTGTTCCATCGGACATGCGCAACCTGTCAGCCGAGCAGCTTCGGCAGCTGGCCGACGAACTGCGTGCCGAGACGATCGACGCAGTGTCGGTGACCGGTGGCCACCTGGGCGCGAGCCTGGGCGTGGTGGAGCTGACGGTCGCGCTGCACGCAGTATTCGACACCCCGCGCGACCGGCTGATCTGGGACGTCGGCCACCAGACCTACCCGCACAAGATCCTGACCGGACGGCGTGACCGAATCCGCACCCTGCGCCAGCCCGGCGGCCTGAGCGGCTTCACTCGCCGCAGCGAGAGCGAGTACGACCCGTTCGGCGCGGCGCACAGCTCGACCTCGATCTCGGCCGGCCTCGGCATGGCGGTGGCACACGAGCTGCAGGCGCGCGCCGGCGGCGTGGAGCCGGACCGTCACGTGGTTGCGGTGATCGGCGACGGGTCGATGAGCGCCGGCATGGCCTACGAGGCGATGAACAACGCGGGCGCGCTCGGCTCACGGCTGATCGTCGTGCTCAACGACAACGACATGTCGATCGCGCCGCCGGTGGGGGCGATGAGCGCCTACCTGTCGCGACTGATGAGTTCGCGCTCGTTCCTCAACCTGCGCGATCTCGCGGGTAAGGTGGCGCGCCGCTTCCCGCGCGGGCTGGAGCGCACGGCGCGTCGCGCCGAGGAGTATGCGCGCGGCATCCTGACCGGCGGCACGCTGTTCGAGGAGCTTGGCTTCTACTACCTTGGCCCGATCGACGGCCACAACCTGGACCATCTGCTGCCGGTGCTGCGCAATCTGCGCGATGCCGAGGACGCGGGCCCGGTGCTGCTGCACGTGATCACCCACAAGGGGCACGGTTACGCGCCTGCCGAGGCGGCGGGAGACAAGTTCCACGCCGTCAGCCGGTTCAACGTGGTCACCGGCGAGCAGGTCAAGGCGCCAGCCGGTCCGCCCTCCTACACCCGCGTGTTCGCCGACGCGCTGACTGGCGAGGCCGAGCGCGACAGCCGCATCGTCGCGATCACCGCGGCGATGCCGTCCGGCACCGGGCTCGACCGTTTCGCCAAGCGCTTCCCAGACCGGATGTTCGACGTGGGCATCGCCGAGCAGCACGCGGTGACCTTTGCCGCCGGCATGGCGACCGAAGGCATGGCGCCGTTCTGCGCGATCTATTCAACCTTCCTGCAGCGTGCCTACGACCAGGTGATCCACGATGTGGTGCTGCAGAAGCTGCCGGTGCGCTTCGCGCTCGACCGCGCCGGCCTAGTGGGTGCCGACGGCGCGACGCATGCCGGGGCATACGACCTGGCCTTCCTCGGCTGCCTGCCGGGAATGGTGATCATGGCGCCGTCCGACGAGGCGGAGCTGGTGCACATGGTCGCGACAGCGCGCGCCATCGACGACGGGCCCTCGGCGCTGCGCTACCCACGTGGCGAAGGTACCGGCGTGGCGCTGCCCGCCGTGGGCGAGGTGCTGGAGATCGGCCGCGGCCGCATCCTGCGCGAAGGCGGCCCGCGGCGCGGCTCGGTGGCGATCCTCTCGCTCGGCACCCGACTGGCCGACGCGCTGCGTGCCGCCGACGAGCTTGCTGCGCGCGGACTTCCCACCACCGTTGCCGACGCCCGCTTTGCCAAGCCGCTGGACACGGCGCTGATCGAACAGCTGGCCCGCCACCACGAGGTGCTTGTCACCATCGAGGAAGCCTCCGGCGGTTTCGGCACCAGCGTCATGACCCATCTCGTCCGCCGCGGCCTGCTCGGCGGCGGCACCAGCCTGAAGCTGCGGCCGATGACGCTGCCGGACCGGCTTATCGAGCACAACACCCATCCTGCGCAGATCGCCGACGCCGGTATCGGACACCGGGACATCGTCGACACTGTCATGACCGCTCTCGGACAGACCTTCTCCCAGGTGATACCCTCGCGATGACTCGCCTCCCTTGCCTTATGGCCGCGCGGGCCCGGTTTTTTGCTCCCATGACCGTCCTGATGACATTGACCGTCCTACTGACGCTGGGCGGCGGGGAGGGAGCACGCGCACAGGAAGCAGTTGGCGCCCGGATCAGCGCGCTGGATACCGGGCTGCTCGATGCCGCGCGCAGCGGTCGCCAGCCGTTTCAGGAGCGCTACAACGCGCTCGCCCCGGTGGTGGAACGCGCACTGGACCTGCCGGCGATCCTGCAGACCTCGGTGGGTCCGCACTGGTCCGAGCTGCCGGTGGAGCAGCAGCAGCAACTGCTCTCGGTGTTCCGCGCCTTCACCGTCGCCTCCTACGTCGCCAACTTCAACAGCTACAACGGCGAGCAGATCAACCTGCTGCCGGAGACCCGTGCGGTTGGCCAGGACCAGGTGGTCGAGACCGAGATCGTGCCCAGCGGCGGCAAGGCCATCCGCATCGATTACGTGATGCGCCAGGGCCAGGAGGGCTGGCAGGCGGTGGATGTCCTGCTAGACGGCTCGATCAGCCGGGTCGCGGTGCAGCGCTCGGACTTCCGCGCCCTGCTGGGCTCCGGCAATGCGGACGCGCTGATCGCAAGTCTTCAGAGGAAGGTCAGCGATCTTTCCGGCGGCGCGGTGAAGCCCTGAACATGCCCGATGGCTGGATGTCAGCGCTGACCGGCGCCAGTCTGGTGGTGGCGGGCCTCGCGGCGTGCGGCTTGCTGCAAGCGCTCGCGGGCTGGGCCGCACTGCGCCGGTTTCGTGCCCGCCGTCCGGACATCGCAGCCCGTCCACTGCCGCCGATCACCGTGCTCAAGCCGCTGCATGGCGACGAACCGATGCTCGAGCAGGCACTCGCCTCGTTTTGCGCACAGGACTATCCGTGCTTCCAGCTGGTGTTCGGCTTGCAGGACCCCGCCGATCCGGCGCTGCACGTGCTGCGCCGCCTGCGCGCCCGCTTTCCCGATCTCGACATGAGCGTTGTGGTCGACCCGCGGCCGCACGGCGCCAATCGCAAGATCGCCAACCTTATCAACATGTATCCGATCGCGCGTCACGACGTGCTGGTCATCACTGACTCCGATATTCATGCCGCACCTGACTACCTGCGCAAGCTCGCCGACGCTCTTGGCCAAGCGCATACCGGCCTTGTGACGACGCTCTACGTCGGCCTGCCGGCGAGTCCCGGCCTGCCGGGCCGTCTTGGTGCCTCCTACATCAACCACAGCTTCCTGCCCGGCGCGTTGATGGCGCGCGCTCTCGGCCGGCAAGACTGCCTTGGCGCCACCATGGCGCTATCGCGCGCCACGCTCGAGAGTGTGGGTGGGCTGCCCGCGCTGTCCGCCCACCTCGCCGACGACGCGGTGCTCGGCCAGCTGGTCACCGCGCAGGGCCTCAGGGTCCGCCTCGCTGCCACCATCCCGTCGACCACGGTGCCTGAGGCGCAGATGCTGCGACTGTTCCAGCACGAACTGCGCTGGGCGCGCACCATCCGCGCGCTGGCCCCGGTTGGCTTCGTGCTGTCCGCGGTGCAATACCCGACCGCCTGGGCGCTGCTTGCGGTAGCGTTATCTGGAGCCACGGTCTGGTCGCTTGCCGGGCTCGCGTCGGTTTGGTCGATCCGCGCCATGCTTGCCCGGGCTGTCGATCGCGAGTTGCAGGCCAGCGGCGCGCTACCGCAGCGTGCCGCTTCGCCGCTATGGCTCGTGCCGTTGCGCGACCTGCTTTCCATCCTGGTCATGGTCGCGAGCTACGCCGATAATACCGTCGCCTGGCGCGGCCAAGTGCTGCGCGCATCGCCGAAGGCGATACTGAGACCGGCAGGCGGACACTTCGCTCCGGAAGAGGGATAAAGCCTGACATGACGATGAACACGCTCTTCCTGCAGCCGCCGTCGTTCGACGGCTTCGACGGCGGCGCCGGCTCGCGATACCAGGCCAAGCGCGAGATCAAGTCGTTCTGGTATCCAACCTGGCTCGCGCAGCCGGCGGCGATGGTGCCTGGCGCGCGTTTGATCGACGCCCCGCCATCGCGCACCTCGCTCGAGGACGTGATTGCCGATGTCAAGGGCCGTGACCTTTGCGTCATACACACTTCCACTCCGTCCTTTGCCTCAGACGTGCGGGTCGCCCGCGCGCTGCGGGACGCCAACCCCTCGCTCAAGATCGGCATGGTCGGCGCGAAGGTTGCGGTGCAGCCGGAGCAGAGCCTGCTCGCCGCGGACGTGATCGACTTTGTTGCCCGCAACGAGTTCGACTTCACCATCCAGGAGGTTGCCGAGGGGCGCGACCTCGCCGGCGTCGACGGCATCTCCTACCGCAGCCACAACGACACGATCGTGCACAACAAGGAGCGCGCGGTCATCGAGGACATGGACACGCTTCCATTCGTCTCCGACGTCTACAAGCGCGACTTGCGTATCGAGGACTACTTCATTGGCTACCTGCTGCATCCTTACCTGTCGCTCTACACCGGGCGCGGCTGCAAGTCGCACTGCACCTTCTGCCTGTGGCCGCAGACCGTAGGCGGGCACAAGTACCGCACCCGCAGCCCCGAGCACGTCGCCGCCGAGATCCGCCATGCGCGTGCGATGTTCCCGCAGGTGCGCGAGTTCTTCTTCGACGACGACACCTTCACCGACGACCTGCCGCGCGCCGAGGCGATTGCCCGCGAGCTTGGCAGGATGGGCGTTACTTGGTCCTGCAACGCCAAGGCTAATGTCCCGCGCGAGACGCTAAAGGTGCTGCGCGACAACGGTCTGCGTTTGCTCCTCGTGGGCTACGAGACCGGCAACCAGCAGATCCTCTACAACATCAAGAAGGGTATGCGAATCGAGGTGGCGAAGCAGTTCACCCGCGACTGTCACGAACTCGGCATCAAGATCCACGGTACCTTCATCCTCGGCCTGCCCGGCGAGACCAAGGAAACGATCCAGGAGACCATCCGCTTTGCCACCGAGATCAACCCGCACACCCTGCAGGTTTCGCTTGCTGCACCCTATCCCGGTACCTTCCTGCACAAGCAGGCGGTGGAGAACGGCTGGCTTGACGAAGGCAATGCCGAGCTGATCGACGACCACGGCGTGCAGATCGCGCCGCTGCACTATCCGCACCTGTCGCACACCGAGATCTTCGACAGCGTCGAGACCTTCTACCGCAAGTTCTACTTCCGCGCGCCGAAGATCGCCTCGATCATGAACGAAATGGTGCGTAGCCCGCAGATGATGAAGCGCCGTCTGCGCGAGGGCGTCGAGTTCTTCCAATTCCTGCGCGAGCGCAACAAGGCAGCTTAGGGAAAGGCAAGGCTAGGACTGTGCCCTGGACCCGCTGAGGCCTGAGGCGCCAAACCCATGCATGAAAGGCGTTGCGGCCCAGCCCGGAGGGTCGTGCCACCAAACCAGAGCGGATGGTTCCCAAAAGCCCCCGGCCTTTGGCGGGTCTGGGCAACTTCCAGCCTTGCTTGCACCCGGCCTTGCTTGTATAATGAAATACGCGATCATAACCGCGGACGACTTCGGCCTCAGCCCCGAGGTCAACGAGGCTGTCGAACGGGCACATCGGGACGGATTGCTGTCCACCGCTAGCCTGATGGTGGCCGGCAAGTCGGCCGATGACGCCGTGCGACGCGCCAAGGCGCTGCCTGAGCTCCGGGTCGGGCTGCACCTTGTGGTGATTGAAGGGCCGGCGGCGCTTTCGCCGGCGGCGATCCCCAGCCTGGTGGACGCGACCGGACAGTTTCCCGCGCACCAGCTGCGGCTTGGCGTGGACTATTTCTTCCGCCCGGGCGTGCGCCGCCAGCTTGCTGCGGAGATCGAGGCCCAGTTCACAGCGTTCGCAGCCACCGGGCTGACGCTGGACCACGCCAACGCGCACAAGCACATGCACCTGCACCCGACCGTCGGGCGGTTGCTGATCGAGACCGGGCTGCGACACGGGCTGCGGGCGATACGGGTGCCGAGCGAGCCGCCGAGTGTGCTGGCGGCGTGCGGCACGCGGGTCGGCGCCGGCGGCCGGGCGCTGCGCCGCTGGTCCAGGGTGCTGCGGCGGCAGGCGCTGCGGGCCGGGCTGCGGGTGAACGACCACGCGTTCGGCCTGGCCTGGAGCGGACACATGACGGCCGCCCGCGTGACCCGGTTGGCCGCATCCCTCCCGGACGGGCTGAGCGAGATCTACTTCCACCCCGCGACCCGAACCCACGGCGCGCTGCATGAGCGCATGCCGGAATACGAGCATGCGGCGGAGCTGGCCGCGCTGCTGGACCCCGCGCTGCGACAGGCGTTCAATGACGTCGCCCTGACCACCTACGGACCTGCCAGCCGTGGCGCGTGATCCGGCTCGTGTCGGCGCCGGCGCGGCTGATTAGGCTGACCGGCGGCACGTTCAACCCGTGCGGCACCCTCGCCGCGATCACCCTGCCGATCGTGATCGGCCTCCTGGTGTCAGCCGACGACTTCACCCTGCCGACGTTGTTCGTCGCCGGCATAGCCCTGCTGGGTGTACCGTCATACTTGGTGCTGGTGGGAACGGTCTAGCGGCTGCCAGGGTAAGGGCCGGGATGCGCCCCACGAATGCCGAGCCGGTGTGTCGGAGGATGAAATGGGACGAGCCCCATCCTGTGCTTGGTAGGTAAGACCTTAATGCTGATTCATGCGAGCGATTGGGCCGGTCTCAAATCTATGAGCTACAACGGAAGCCGTGACACCACTGCATCGGCAGATGACCGGAGTGAACGCTGTGATGCGGACCTGTCTTGCCTCAATATTTGTTTTAGCGATGTCGAATGCTCCTGTGTTGGCGGACTCTTATAATCTTAAGTGCAATGGGAGCGGAACTGAAGTCCTGCTAACAGTCCGAGAAAGGTGGAACCCCTATCTCATGCCTTATACGAGGATTATAACGGCACCTGGGAAGACAACCGAAGTAGATGTTAAAACATATAACCAAGAATCAATAAAAATATCCATAAGTATTGAAGTAGATAAATATCGAAATCAACCGTCTTTATGAATATATTCATAGACAGAAATTCAGGTAGAGCCGAGTTTTCTATTACAGGCCCGCAGAAAATAACAGACACAGGAGTCCGTTGGCAGGAGGTTCTGAGGAAATTTGAAGGAGAGTGTAAGAGAGAGGCGCCGCGCTTATAAAAATTTTAACGATCTTTAGAAGATCATGATTGCTCTTTACCCTAGCCAATGCGGTTCTAGGGGCGCTGCCCCCAGCGGGATCAAAGGGGACGAAGCTCCTTGTCTTCTTACCCTTGTCGCGGCTGCCGCAGCGTCGACAGCAGCGCCGGCACGAACACCAGCGTCGCGACCAGCGTGCACGCCAGGCTCAGCAGCAGCACGTCGCCCATGCTTGCGGTTCCCGGATGCTGCGACAGCGCGAGCGAGCCGAACGCCGTGCCGGTGGTCAATGCCGAGAACACCACCGCTCGCGCGGTAGGCGACGACAGCCGCGACATCTCGCCGGCGCGCCAGTTCATAACGAAATAGATGTTGAACGACACGCCGACGCCCAGCAGCAGCGGCAGGGCGATAATGTTGGCGTAGTTGAGCTGCATTCCCGCGAGCACCATCACCAGCGCTGTCATCGACGCCGACAGCAGCAGCGGCGCCAGCACGAGCACTACGTCGAGCACCCGCCGCAGTGCCACGAACAGAATCACCGCGATCACGATGATCGCACCGATCGCCGCGCGCCGGAACGCGGCGATGATGGTGTCGCTGGTCGCCACGATGGTCACCGCGGAACCGCCGGCATCGGGGTCGACTCCCTGCACCTCGGTGACGAAGACATGCAGGTTGCGGCTGCCGCGCGCCACCCCGGCCTTGGGCATCACCTGCAGCCTAGCCCGGCCATCGGGCAGCACCCAGTCCCGCGCGATCGAGGGCGGCACGTCGACCGCAGTCACCGCATGGGCGCCGAGCAGGGTACGCAGCCGGTCGAGCTGCATCGGCAGGAAGCGTACTAGCGCTCCGTTCATCGCCAGCAGCGCCGCGTCGGACGCGCCGTGCAGCGCGTGCAAGTCGGCGATGATCGGCCGCATCGGCGAGTCCAGCGGCAGCTTGTCGGCCACCCGCGCGAGCTGGCCCGCTGTGCCGTCGAGCGCCATGCGCAGCCCGGCAGCGGTCACCGGCACTGCGGTCGGGCTTGCGGTCAGCGTCGGCATGAGGATGCCGGCGGCGTCGGCGACCAGCGCCAGCTTGGGCGGCTGGTCCTGCGGCACGAAGCTCTGCAGCGTCAGCGTGGTGCCGACCTGCGACAGCCCGGTCAGCCCGGTCGCGGCCTGCACGGCCTGCACGAGGTCGGGGCGCATGATGTCAATGGTGAACGGGTTGGTCACCGGGTCGCCAAGCAGGTCCTGCAGCGTGCGCATCGCCTCGGTGTCCTGCTTCTTGGTGTCGAGCGTGTCGGCGTCGAAGCGCAGGAAGGGCAGGGCGACGATCCCGCCCACGAACAGCAGCGCGAAGCTGGCCAGCAGCGTGCGGTGCAAGCGCGCGATCCCGCGGTCGAGCGGCTGCGCCCAGGTGAACCCCACCTCGTCCGCCTCGCCGTGCGGGCGGAACAGCCGCAGCGCCGCCGGCAGGAAGGTCAGCGTGCAGGCGAGCGCGATCAGCATGCCGCTGCCCGCGATCACCCCCAGCTCGGCCACCCCGGTGAACGCCGTCGGCACGAACGCCAGGAAACCGATCGCGGTGGCCGCCGCGGCGATCGCGACCTGGATGCCCATCCGCCGCGCCGTCGCCACCAGCGCTGCCTCGGCATCGGGCGAGGTGCGCCGCATGTCGCGGAACCGCACGCTAAACTGGATCGAGAAGTCGACCGCGATGCCGATGAACAGGATCGCGAAGCCCACCGAGATCAGGTTCAACGTCCCCACCGCGAGCGCCGCCCAGGCCGTCGTGAGCAGCAGGCCAAGGAACAGCGTCAGCACGATCGGCACGATCAGCCGCCAGCTGCGAACCGCGAGGTACAGCCACAGCAGCACCAGCAGCAGCGAGCCGATCGCGCCCACCAGCGCACCCTGCGCCACGGTGGCGAACTCCTCGTCGGCGAGCGGGATGGCGCCGGTGATGCGCACGTGCGCGGTGCCGTCCGCCACGAACGGGAGCTTCGCCGCTGCCGCGCGCACCGCCGCGGTCGCGGCCCCCCCCGGCTGCAGCACCCCATAGTCCAGTATCGGGTGGATCAACACGAAGTGGTACTTGCCACCCTGATCGGCGAGCGAGCCGGACAGCAGCCGCTCCCAAGACAGCGGCGTCGGGTGTCCGGCCGCGGCGGCGGCCAGGCTGTCGTGAAAGCCGCGCAGCGCCGGGGCGAAGCCAGAGAGGTTGCCCTGCCCACGCTCGATCCCCATCGCCACCAGAGCGAGCGCCGCGAACAGCCCGCGGGCGGACGGGTCGGCCACCAGCTGCCCAAGGAACGGCTGGGCGTCGATCGTCTGGTTCAGCAGCGGCTCCAGCTTGGCCCGGTCGAGGAACAGTAGCCCCTCCTGGTCGAAGTAAGGGCTGCTGTCGGGCTGGCGCACGGCGGTGAAATGCCCGTGGTCCTGCGCCAGCGCGCCTGCCAGGCCGGACGCGGTGATCTCCGCGGCCTCTGGTGTCGCGCCGTCGACGACCGCCACGATCAGATCGTTGAATTGCGGGAACTCGGCATTGAGCGCGAGCTGGCGCTGCTTCCAGCCCAGCTGGTTGGAGAACAGCCGGTCCACGTCGGTCGAGACGCCGAGATGCCCAGACGCATACCAGCCGCACAGCCCGGCTAGCACCAGCCCCGCGGCAAAGACGGCGCCGGCATGACGCGCGCAGCGGGAGACGACGGAGACGAGCAGGCCCGGGATCGACATGGCGGTGGTTTAGGGGGTCTCTGTCGCCAGCGGAAGCCGGCAAGCAAGGCCGGGCTCTAACCAGCCCCCGCAAAGGGCCGCCGGCCCTCTAATCCCACTCTGTGCAGGCATCGACCCGCGGCTGGTGCCGTACAAAGGTGCTGGATTGCGCTTCAGGACCCAGCAGGACCCCGCCGTCAAGCGGGGAGCAGAGCCCTGGCCTCAGCTTGTCCCTGAAAGTCCTCCACCCGGCACGCCGAACAGCACCGCACGGCTGCCGTCAGCGAGGCCCAGCATCGTGCCCCGGCTGCCCGACCACTTTGCAACCACCGGGTCGGCCGCGGAGATCTGCAGCACGTCCTGCGCGGTGAAGCCCACGATCTGCAGCGTGCCGCCGAGCTCATCCCACAGCTGGAACGTGTCGATGCCCGACCCCACGAACACGGTGGCGGTGCCACTTCCGCCCAGGATCGTCGTCGCATCCTGCCCGGCGACGATCACCCCGGCGCCAGGCCCGCCTGCCGCCACGCAGCCGTTCCTGCGTCGGCGCGCAGAACAGCGCGTCGCCGCTGCCGACCAGCGTGGTGTTGCCCGACCCCGCGACCAGCGTCGAGCCGCCGGCCTTCGACGCCTCGAACACCCCGCCGCCGCTGCCGCCATACAGCACCGAGACGGCGTTACCTGGTCGCACCGTGTCGGTGCCGATGCCGCCCACGACCGTCAGCGTCTCCGACCCGCCCAGGATCGAGTCGCCGGCTGCCGACGTGTAGATGATCGCGTCGCCATCGCCCGCCTGCACGGTGTCGCCACCCTGGCTGAACAGCAGGCCGGCATAGCGGCGATACAGCCCGGCCGACCCCGCGGCCGTCGAACTGCCCGTCCCGAGCGTGGTGAACGCTTCCGCCGCCTGCCACGTCTCAATCTGCGCCCGCAGCCCGGCCGCAAGCTGAGTTGCCTAGGCGCTGGCCGAGACGGTACCGACCAGTTCGGCCTGGCCGCTCGCGTCGATGAACAGCGGGCCGCCGCTGCTGCCCGCGCCGAGCCCGGTCTCGCCGACATAGGCGGTGGTGCCGGGCGCCCGGGTCACGGTTCCGCTCGCCACGAGCCCCTGCCCAGCCCTGTCGGCCGGGAAGCCCGCGATCGTCACCGCGGCCGAGGCAGCGCCGGGGTCGAGCGCGAAAACTGGCCCGGCGCCGAGCGGCGTGCCAAACCCGAGCAGCACCTCGTCATCCTGGGTCCCGTCCACCCCAAGCGCGCCGCCTGCGTCCGGCACCGGGTTGGCGTGGATGCTCGCGGCATGGGTGCCGGTCTGGAACACCGGCTCGCTGCCGGCAAGCGACAGGTCGATAGGCATTCCGCCAGCCGGCGCGATCACTTCCATGACTTCGCCGACGCCTTGCTGGTAGACGCCATGCGCCGCGGTCAGCACCTCGCCAGATGCAATCAGTGCACCGGAGAACTGCTCCTCCGAGCCGTCCGGGAAGTTCGCCAGCAGGCTGTTGACCAAGCCGATGGGAACGCCTGCGCCAGCGGCAGAGTCTTGCGTGTTGTCCATGCAGCCCTGGATTACTCGACTGCATGTACTGCTGCCTTCAGGGATAAGAAGTCACAAGTTTCTTGAGTAGCGGATGGCAGAAAGCAGGGCTGGGCTGTGTTCAGGCCCGCACAGGGTCCGCGGCCGTTGGTGCCATTTGCTGGGGACATCCCTGCGGTCGGTGACTCCCGATTACTGAGAGCCTGAGAGGCTATGCTTCCGGTGGTGCTCACTTCCAGGCAATGGTGCGAAATCCTGGTCTGCCTTGTCGCCCTCAAATGTCGAGCGACACCGCGACCGGGACATGATCCGACGTCCGCTCCCAGTCCCGCGCCTCGGTCAGCACCACGTGGCTGCGCAGCGCCGGCACCAGGTCGGGCGACACCCAGACATGGTCGAGCCGCCGCCCCCGGTTGGCCACCCGCCAGTCGTGATTGCGATACGACCACCAAGTGTAGAGCTTCTGATCGGCCGGCACGAAGTGGCGCAGCGCGTCGGCGAACCCCGTCGCCTGCCAAGCCAGCAGCGCCTCCACCTCGACCGGCGTGTGGCTGACCACGTCGAGCAGCTGGCGGTGGCTCCACACGTCGTGCTCGAGCGGGGCGATGTTCAGGTCGCCCACCAGCACCGTGCGCCGGAACCCGGGCCGCTCGGCAAACCACCGCGTCGCCTCGGCCACGAAGTCGAGCTTGTGCGCGAACTTCGCGTTCAGCCCGCGATCGGGCACGTCGCCGCCGGCAGGCACGTAGAAGTCGTGCAGCTCGACGGACCCGGACGCCGCGTGCAGCGTCACGTGCAGGTGCCGGCAGTCGCCGCGCCCGCACCAGTCCGGCGTGTCCGCGTTCAGCGTGAGCGGGATGCGCGAGAGCACCGCCACCCCGTTGTATCCCTTCATCCCGCGCCGGGCCACGTGCGGGTAGCCGAACTCCGCAGGGGCCGCGTCAGGAAACAGCGGGTCCGGGACCTTGGTCTCCTGCAGGCAGATCACGTCGGGGTCGAGTGCACCCGCCAGCCGCTCCAGCAGCTTCAGGCGCAGGCGAAGGGAGTTGATGTTCCAGGTGACGATGCGCATGGCGCTCGCTCGCAAAGCCGGGCGCTCCTGGCAAGCTGCAACGTGCGCCGTGGTGTGTCAGGCCGGCTTGAAGGTCGAGCGTGGTCTCCCCCCGCACCCCGGCCTGCGCTAGGCTGCGGTCCTCAGAACGGAGGCGGCGGATGAACACGAAGGCACGGGTCGGGGCGGTGGCGCTGCTGTGGCTGGCGGCTGCGGCCCCGCCGCTCGCGACGGATGCTCCCGAGAGCCCCGCCCCCGCCGCGTCCGCTCCAGCAGCACCGGCTCACCGATCCCACCCCATCATGCCCCATGCGATCATGCGCAGGACGCCGGGTGCCGTAGGCCCGGTGGTGCTGAGCGCCCGACCGGGCAGTGCCGAGGACCTCACCGCCCGGGCGCTGACCGCGCGCGACGTCGCCGCTTCGGACAGCAAGAGCGAGCCACCTCTGGTTCTGGTCGGCAGCGCCCGGCTCGCCGGCCCGCACGCGCCGGCGGCGCTGTTCGTCCAGCTGCAGTCGGCCGATCTGTGCGGCTCGGCCGGGTGCTCGACCTCGGTCTACGTGAACGCGCCAGGCGGCGCCGCTCCAGGCGGCGAGGAGAGCGGCTGGCGTCGGGTGCTCGACAGCGTGAGCGGGCCGATCCGCGTGGCGGCCCAGCATCACCTCGGCATGGCCGACCTGCTGGTCAGCGGCGACGATCGCTGGGTGTGGGACGGTCACGCCTACGCCGACACGGTGCCCGCACCCGCGATCGACCTGCGCCACTCGGTGGCGCAGCACCGCCGCGAGGTCGCAAGGCAGAAAGGCTAGCAGGCAAGTCCAGAGGCTCTGTCTCTGGACTCCGCTCAAGACAGGCGTTGAGAATTCCTATGCTTAAAGACCTGCATCAACTGTCCCGGCGTTAGAAGGCGAAAAACCTTCGAGAGCCAGGCGAAGGAGCCGGCAGCTTGCTTTCGCCCCCCCCCCCCGACAACTGTGCGCGAACTTGCTGTGCCGAGTCAGCGGGCAGGCTTGTGCGAGCCCCGGAGCGGAGCGGCCATTACGGCCGTTAGCACCGGAGCGCAGCACAAGCGCGTCAGATGACCGGCACAGCAGAGTTCGCGGGCAGGCTGGCGGTGGGATTGTCTAGCTGCACCAGCGTGAACAGCCCGAGCGGCGGCACCGGCGACAGCGTGGCGCACCGGCGCTGCTCGGCCGACAGCAGCGCCGCGATCGAGAAGTCCGGGTGCCAGCCTAGCGCGCGCGACGCCGGTACCAGCGCCTTCTCGACCCACCAGCGCGGCCCGCGCTCGGCGGCGAAGTGGTTGACGAACAGGATGTGCCCGCCCGGGCGCACCACCCGGCGCATCTCGGCCATCAGCCGACGCGGGTTTGGCACCACTGAGGCCACGAACATCGCCACCGCGATGTCGAACGAACCCTCCGGCAGGCCGGTCGCCTCGGCGTCGCCTACGATCAGCTGCTCTACGTGGCCCAGACGGTGCTCGGCCACGCGGGCATGCGCCCGGCCCAGCATCTCCGAAGACAGATCGATCCCGGTGATGCGCTTGGCATGCGTGTAGTGCGGCAGCGCAAGTCCAGTGCCGACGCCGACTTCCAGCACCCGCACGCCCGGCAGCGCGTTGACCGCGGCGACCGCCTGTCTGCGGCCATGCGCGGAGATGCCGCCGAACGCCTGGTCGTAGACGCCCGCCCAGCGCCGGTAGGCCGCGCGCACGTCGTCGGCATCAAGCGCCTTGTGCGGGGTGAGCCGTGGGCCGATCGGCAGGCGCGGCGGGGTGGAACTGGCTTGGGTCAATCGGGCGCTCGGTTCGGGAAGCGCCTGCGTAGATGCAGCCAGCCTTGCGATCAAGGCCCACCCGTCCCACTGCCTGTAACCATGCACGTAACCTTGGCCGGGCAGCCGCGAAGTTCTTGACGCGCGTGACGCGTTGGCACACCTGCGGAAGCATGAAAATCACACCCATCGCGCAACAAGCGGCAAGGCTCACGCGCCCGGCCTGTCTCGCCGCCGGCCTCGCGGCCGCCGTTTCGCCCCGGCCCGCTTTGGCCCAATCCGGCCCGGACCGCCCGTTGCTGCAACCGACACGTGACGTCACCGTGACCTACCAAGTGGACGCGCCGCAGGTGCCGGTCCGCGAGGTCCGCGTCGAGATCGCCGCCGGCCTGCGCCGCGCCAGGATCGACGCCGGCGACGCGACCTCGCTGCTGCTCGACCCGGTGGCAGGCCAGGGCGTCGTCATGCTCAACGGGCTGCACGTCTATTCGCGCCTGCCGGGTCGCGGCCGCGACCTTGAGGACTACCTGCTCGACCCTGCGATGCGGTTCTCCCGTGCCGGCAGCGCCATCGTCGCCGGGCTGGCCTGCACCGAGTGGCGGGTCACCGCGCCGCGCGGCACCGGCACCGGCTGCGTCACCGCGGACGGCGTGCTGCTACGCTTCGCCGGCACCGACAACCGCGATCGGCAGGGCTCGCTGGTGGCGAGCGCGGTGCAATACGGCCCGCTCGCGCCGTCGCTGTTCGTGCCGCCTGCCGATTTCCACGCGCTCTCCTTTCCTGGCGCATTCGCGGGATCGAGCCCGTGAGCCACAAAGCCGGCGCGGTGCTGCTCTGCGCCGCACTCGCGCTGGCCGGGTCGGGTGCGGATCAGGCCGCACGGGGGCAGGACCGTCCGTTGCTGGTGCCGCAACGCGACGTTGATGTGCTCTACCGCATGCCCGCCGCGCCGCGCCCTACCCCGCCGGACGCCGGCAGCCAGCCCGCAGGGCAGCCGGCAAGCCCGCCCACGGCTGCCGAGCCGACGCAGCGGCTGCGCTGGCTCGCGGCACGGCGGCTGATGCGCGTCGATCCGCCCGGTAGCGGCGTCTTCATGATTATTGACTATGCTGACGCGCGCATGCAGATGGTCGAGACCGCTGCGCGTGCGGTGGTCGACATGGCCGCTCCGCCCGAGCTCGGTAAGCCTGCGCCCGACGCCCGCTACGAACGCCTTGGCGAGGACCGCATTGCGGACACGCCGTGCACCGTGTGGCGCACCGCCGACCTGTCCGGTCAGCCAGCAGTCGTATGTCTCACCCGTGATGGCGTGCTGCTGCGTGCAGGAGAGCCTCGCCGCGGCCTGATCGAGGCCAGCAGCGTCCGCTACGGCCCGCAGGACCCCGCTTTGTTCGAAGTGCCGCAGGACTTCCGCCACCTCGCCCCGCCCAGGGCCGTGCCGCCTGGCGCCCTGCAGTGACCGCGCCCAGGTGAACCCGCCACGATGACCGGACCACCCCGATGAAGGCACTCCCGCGATGAGCGTCACCACCGTGCCGACCAAGCCTGCCGGCCGACCTGCCGCCCCGACGCCCCGGCAACCGGTCACGCCCGGACGGCCATGGACCGACCGCGGCGGCAGTTTCTCGCCGTTCAAGGCCTCGGTGTTCGCCCTGCTGTTCGTGCCGGCACTGTGGCTGGCGCTCGCGTTCTGCCTTGACGACCTCGGCGCCCGCCCGCTCAAGGAGGCGATCCACCAGAGCGGGCTGATGGCCTGCCGGCTGCTCCTGATGTCGCTGCTGGTCACTCCCGCCCGCGCGCTGCTCGCCTGGCCCGGCGTGCTGGCGGTGCGGCGCATGATCGGCGTTGCCGCGGCGACCTACGCCGCGGCCCACCTCGTCCTGTGGGTCAGCGAGCAGAACTGGCACCTGCTGCACGCCGCCGCCGAAATCGTCCGCCGCTTCTATCTTACCGTCGGCTTCGTGGCGCTGGCCGGGCTCGTGGTGCTCGCGGCGACCTCGACCAACGCCTCGATGCGCCGGCTCGGCACCCGCTGGAAGCTGCTGCACCGCCTGGCCTACGCGCTGGCCGCGCTCGCGGTATTCCACTTCTTCCTGCAGTCCAAGGCGAATGTCGGCGAGGCGGTGCTCTACGGCGGGGTGTTCGTCTGGGCGATGCTGTGGCGCACGCTGCCGGACCGGTTCCGTCGCTCGCTGCCGGCGCTGGCTGGCCTGGCGCTCGTGGCCGCCCTGCTCACCGCCGGCCTGGAATACGCCTGGTACGGCCTCGCCACCCACATCCCGCCAGGCCGCGTGCTGGGTGGTGAGCTCGACCTCGACTACGGCCCGCACCCGGCCGGGCAGATCCTGATGCTGGGGCTCGCCGTCCTGCTCGCGGTCGTCCTGCGCCGCGTCACGCTCGCGCCGGACAGCCGCTCCGGGCCCGCGCTCGCGGCGCGCGATGCAGCATTCTCCTCTGGTGCAGCGCTGCTGATGCTGCTCGTGGTGTGGACATTCTCGCTCGGCGGAGACTCGCTGCCGGACCAGCCGGCCGGCTGGGTGCTGGCGCTGGCTTGGCTCGCCCTCGGTGCTGCCGCGGGCATGGCGCGGTTTCTGTTGCGCGGCAGCCGGTCGACGCTGGCCGGATAGCAAGCCCAGAGGCTCTGCCTCTGGAGTCCGCCAGAGGCAAGCCTCTGGAACCCTGTTGCTGACGTGACGGGAACAAAGCGGACCAACCGTTGCAGGAGGAGCCCTTTGCGGGTTCTGGTAGAGCCCGCCTTGCTTCATGCGGAGCTGCCCGCACCCGGAACACCTGGACGCAGCCGCCGTTGTGCCCAGGCATCAAAGGGGAACACCATGCGCAAGGTCGTCGTGATCACGGGCGCCGGCGCCGGCGTCGGCCGGGCGACCGCCACCGAGTTCGCCCGCAACGGCTGCGATGTCGCCCTGCTGTCGCGCGATCCCGCCCGGCTGGAAGCCGCCGCCGCCGAGGCACGCGGCTTCGGCGTGCGCGCGCTGCCCATCCCCACCGACGTCGCCGACCCGGACGCGGTCGACGCCGCGGCCTCGCGCGTCGAGGCCGAGCTCGGCCCGATCGACGTCTGGGTCAACGTGGCGATGGCCACGGTGTTCTCGCCCGTCTCCAAGCTGACGGCGGCCGAGGTCAAGCGCGGCACCGAGGTCACCTACCTGGGCCAGGTGCACGGGATGATGTCGGCGCTGAAACGCATGACGCCACGCAACCGCGGCTCGATCGTCAACGTCGGCTCGGCGCTCGCCTACCGCTCGGTGCCGCTGCAGTCGATCTACTGCGGCGCCAAGTTCGCGATCCGCGGCTTCACCGACTCGCTGCGCTCGGAACTTCTGCACGACAAGCTCGACATCTCGGTCAGCATGGTCGATCTGCCTGCGGTCAACACCCCGCAGTTCAGCTGGGCGCGCAACAAGACCGGACGCCGGGCGCTGCCGGTGCCGCCGATCTTCCAGCCGGAGATCCCGGCGCGCGCCATCTACTTCGCGGCCTTCAACCCGCGCCGCCAGACCTGGATCGGCTTCTCGACCGTCGTGGCAGTGATGGCCAATCGCATCGCGCCCGGGCTGATCGACCGCTATCTCGCCTCGGCGGGCTACAGCGGACAGATGAGCAGCGAGCCGACCAAACCCGACGCGCCAGACAACCTTTTCGAGCCTGTGCCGGGCGCCTATGCGGCCCATGGTCGGTTCGATGCCAAGGCGTACAGCTGGAGCTGGGAGGTGTTCACCAGCCGCCACCGCACCGCGATGTGGGCGGCGGTCGCGGCCGGCACGGTGTTCGGCGTGCACCGCCTGGCCAAGCGGCTGGACATCTGAGCCGGCGGGAGAACTCGGATGAGCACGAGGATCGAGGACTACGCGCTGATCGGCGACGGCGAGAGCGCCGCCCTGGTCGGCCGCGACGGCTCGATCGACTGGCTGTGCTGGCCTCGGTTCGACAGCCCGGCCTGCCTCGCCGCCCTGCTCGGCGAGCCCGGCCACGGACGCTGGCTGATCGCCCCCGCGGAGGGCGCCGGACACACCGTGGCCCGGCGCTACGACCGGGACACGCTGGTCGTGCAGACCGAGTTCGCAGCTCCCGGCGGCCGTATCCGGCTGACCGATTTCATGCCGATCCGCGAGGATGTCGCGGCCCTGGTGCGCATTGTCGAGGGCATCGAGGGCGAGTGCCGCATGCGCATGGACCTGCGCCTGCGCTTCGACTACGGCCAGCTGCCGCCCTGGACCGAGCCCGCCGCTGACGGCTGCACGGCGACCGTGGGCCCGGACCGCATCGCGCTGCACGCGCCGGTCCCGCTGCAGCTGCACGGGCACGCGGCAACCGCCGAGTTCTCCGTGGCCGCGGGCCAGCGGCTCGCGTTCGTGCTGCGCCAGCACGAGTCGAGCCGCCCGGTACCGCCGCCGCTCGACGCCGAAGCGGCACTCGCGCGCACGCAGGCATTCTGGCGCGACTGGATCGGCCGCTTCGACGCCGGCCGCACCCGCTGGCCTGACGCGGTCCGCCGCTCGCTGATCACGCTCAAGGCCATGATCTACCGGCCGACCGGCGGCCTGGTCGCGGCCCCCACCACCTCGCTGCCCGAGGCCCCGGGCGGCACGATGAACTGGGACTACCGCTACTGCTGGCTGCGCGATTCGACCTTCACCCTCGGTGCGCTGATCAACGCCGGCTACCACGATGAGGCGGCAGGCTGGCGCGACTGGCTGCTGCGTGCGATCGGTGGCGCGCCCGGCGACCTGCGCATCATGTACCGCGTCGACGGCGACCGGCATCTCGACGAGTGGAGCGTCGCCGGCCTGCCTGGATGCCGGCACGCCCGACCGGTGCGGATCGGCAACGCGGCCTCGACCCAGACGCAGATCGACGTCTGGGGCGAGGTGCTCGACACCCTGCATTTGGCCGAGCGCGCCGGGCTGCCGCACTCCCGCCAGGCGGACGTGGTGCGCGACCAGCTCGCCGAGCACCTGGCCGGCATCTGGCGCCAGCCCGGCGCCGGGGTCTGGGAGTCCCGAGGCGAGCCCCGGCACTACACCTACTCCCAGGCCATGGCCTGGGTCGGCATCGACCGCTACGTCCGCTCGCACGGTGCGGACGTAGCGGTCGACACGCTGCACCGCATGACCACCCTGCGCGACCGCATCCACCGCGAGGTTTGCGACCAGGGCTGGAACGAGGGCCTCGGCACCTTCACCCAGTACTTCGGCGGCCAGGAGCTCGACGCCAGCCTGCTTCTGCTGCCGCTCGTGGGCTTCCTCCCGGCTGACGATCCGCGCATGGCCGCCACCATTGCCGCGATCGGCCGCGACCTCGACGAAGGCGGGCTGATCCGCCGCACCCGCCACCAGGGCGGTGGGACGCCGGAGGGCGCCTTCCTGGCCTGCTCCTGCTGGATGGCGGACTGCCTGAACCTGCAGGGCCGCGCCGAGGCGGCGGTGGCACAGTTCGAGCGGGTGCTGGCCCTGCGCAACGATGTCGGGCTGCTGTCCGAGGAGTACAACGTGCCCGGCCGCCATCTCGCCGGCAACTTCCCGCAGGCGCTCACCCACCTCGCCGTCGTCAACACCGGGCTTGGGCTGTCGGGACCGGTGCTGGACCGCGGCGGCGCCTGAGCACCGCAACCGGCCGTGCCGCCTGTCGCAACTCCCCGCCCTTGTTCCCGAAACCGTGAAATCTTCCGCCTTCGCCTGCCCCGGTTTTGCCACAGCGAGCGCCCATCTTGGCAGGGTCGGCTGCGGGTTCCTCCGCGCCTGTTCTGGGACATCGGACATGATTCGCGCTCCGCGTCTTCTCGTGATCGTTCCCGTGCTTGCCGGTCTCGCTCTCGCGACCGCGGCGCCCGCCAGCGCCCAGTATCGCGGCGGCTACGGCTATGGCGGGTATGGCCACGGTTACGGTGGGTATGGCCACGGCTATGGTGGGTACGGCCACGGCTATGGCGGCTACCATCGCGGCTTCTTCGGCCCGGGCATCGTCGCCGGCGCCCTGCTCGGCATCGCCGGTGGTGCGGCACTCGGCTATGCAATCGCGCCGCCGCCGGTC